>JAGNLA010000025.1 GCA_017999835.1 Caldisericia bacterium | reverse complement strand
CTTGCAGGAGCTGCACTTGAGCTTCTGTCTTCTTACTTTATACAGTTTTGTGTTGCCACACCTTGGGCATGTTTTCATAGTCACCACCATTGTAATGCATTTGGTGGCTAATTTGGAGAATTACCCTTACCTACTCTTCACGCTCATATTTTGCAATAACGATTGTTATGTTATCGGTACCACCTCTGGCAAGAGCAACCTGGAGCAGCTTGTTTGCTGCCAGTTTTGGATCGCCCTCCTTAAGGATAGCGCCAAGGATTTCGATATCCTGAACGTGTTCTGTCAAACCGTCCGAGCATAGCAGCAACCATTGGATATCGTTATTGTCCAGCATAAACGTGTCAGGATTGGCGTTTTCTTCCACCCCAAGAGCTTTTATTAGGTGGTGCCTGTAAGGATGGTTCCTTGCTTGTTTCTCTGACAACAGCCCTTTGTCTTTAAGTTGGCTCATCCAGGAATGATCTTTGGTTATCTGCATTATGCTACCAGCAGTTATCGCATATGCGCGGGAATCACCGATGGAACAAATAACAGTCCTATCATCGTATACAAGCGCGACTACAGCTGTTGTTCCCATTCCTTTCAGGCTTTCATTTCTGTCTGAGAGTTTTCTGAGAATGTCGTTTGCTTTGTTGAAAGATTCAAAAAGCGCCTTTGGGGCATCATCTGGAGTCGGTGTAACACTAATGATTTGGTTGCCAATCACTTGAAGAGCCTTTACAGAAGCCAGCTGTCCACCCCTTCTCCCACCAACACCGTCAGATAGTGCGATTAGATGAGGCAAACCTGGAAAATCAGGTGGAATGATGGAAAAATGATCCTCGTTGGCACTTTTCACATATCCTGTATCTGAAACCCCAAAAACCGTTAATCTAATCATCGCATTTATTACATCAAAATATAGGAAAAAATGCAAGCTGTCCGATTGCAAAAAAATAGCGCAGATGTAAAATATAGTTCTAATGAATGAGAGAATCCTAGGCGAAAGATATTTAATCACAAGCAGCTTTTTTGAAAGCAACAATATTTTTCAGGCCAGAGATGTCGACACCCAGGAAAATGTGCTGGTTAAAATTGTGTCGTTGCTTCCAAAAGAACAAAAACGCTGGACGAAATTTGAAAGTGAGCTGAGGATAATAAGTCAGCTCAATCATCCTGGCATAATCAAGATTAAGGAATGGGGCGATTGTGACGGCGGAAAATACATCGCTTTCGAGCAGATTGACGGAATAAGATTATCTGAAGCAAAATTATCAATGTCATCAAACATCCGCGTCCTGTTGCGCGTTGCCGAAGCCATCAAATCCATGCACAGCGTTGAGCTTGTCCACAGAGAACTCCGCCCCGAAAACATAGTTTTATACGATCAGACTAACCTGTTGATAAAATTCTTCGATTTTGGCACCTCCGCTTCCGAAGAAACAAAGTTAAGACTCATAAAGCCTAACGAAATCATCAAGACGCTCTCCTGGATTTCCCCGGAAGCACTTCGAAACGATCCGATCACTCTCTCGTCAAACCTTTATCAGTTCGGACTCATTTGCTTCAAGCTACTCACAGGTACAATGCCGTACAAGGAAGATACTCCGTCAAGTTTGATCTGGCAAATCCAGCACATGAACCCAACACCCATTTCATCAATCAATCCAAGAGTCCCAATCCCGCTTGATAACGCAATCAAGAGACTGCTGCGAAAAGACCCTGAAACCAGATACGAATCCATCGACGAAGTCATCGAGATACTGCTCGACCTTGCCAAGCAAGAAAACATCTCATCAACGTTCTCAATCCGAACCGGATTGCTCATGGGCAGAGGCAGGATAGTGGGCAGAACGAAAGAGATTACGAAAATTTCCGCTTCTTTGAAAGTTATTGAAAGAGCAGAAATATTCAACATCAAAGGCGGACTCGGGATCGGCAAGACAAGACTTCTCCAGGAAATCGAAAGTCAAGCGAGAATTACCGACATCCCAACCGCCATTGTTGGCTGCGATGATCACCACGCAAGCCGTGATTTGAGTTTGATCAGCCAAATCGTCTACGATTGTGCCAACCAGATTGGCATTGGCGCAATAGGAAAATCACCCCACAAAAACATCCTCACCCGTATCAGTCCTGAACTTGGCAAGCGCATGATAACAGCAGACACGTCCGATATTGATATTTACGAACTTGAAAAACAAGCTATTCCAGCATTGTCGTGGCTCATTGACACCTTATCAAAAAGAAATCATCTACTCATAATTATCGATGACGCCCAGTGCATAGACACTCAAAGCGACAAATTGCTCAAATCTTTGTTCAAAGAGATAGCTCACATGCCAGTCACAATTCTGTTTGCCTCAGAGAAGAACCTGGCAATCGACGGAGCAATCACAGTTGAGCTGGAGCCACTAACAAGAAAAGACGTCTCCATAATGCTCCATGAAAATATCGGTTTCCTTTCAAATGCAGACGAACTCCTTGATGCTTGTTTGAACATTTCAAAGGGCAATCCCCTGATTCTCGAATTGATTATTTCAGGACTTGCAACAAACAAAGGCATTGATGATTCGGGAAAGTTGTTAATACATCCGGATACAATTCCAAAAAAAATCCCGGATCTACTTTCATGGCAGCTCCCAAAACTAAGTCAGTCGGTACAGGATGTGCTCGCTGTTGCGTCGATAATCGGCAGCACTTTCGAAGAGAATATTCTTGAATCAGTAACCGGAAAACCAAAACACGAGATAGCAGATTCGCTGGACATGGGCATGCTTGCAAACATAATCAGCCACTACAAGTCTCCTTCCGGATACAGGTATAGATTCATATCAGGCGAGATGGTCAAACTCCTCTCTGAAACGCTGAACGAAAGGCAGAAGATTGCCATTCACGAATCACTAATAAGGAAAATGAACTTTGAAAAACCTGACGATCTTGATATCTGGAACCTCATCCACCACCTAAGGGAAACCAACAACACAAAAACGCTAATCGACCAGCTTATTCGAGCATCAAAGATGACTGCCAGAAGGCAAGACATCGATAGCGCCATTGAGCTTGCCAGAGAAGCGTACTCACTTTCAATAAAAACAGCAGACACAATCTACGAAGCCAAATCGGTTATCAATTACTGCGACTTTTTATGCTTGACAGGGGAGTGGGACAGATCGATCGAGCTCCTGGAAGGCATTCTCAAAACTGGCAAGAAAATCGGGATCGACCAACTCTCTGAATCCGATCTCCTCTACAATATTGCCTTCATCAGCCATTGGCAGGGCAACACCCAAAAAAGCCAGGAATGCAGCCAGGAATCTTTTAAAATCATTTCCAGGATCGGTGATGATGAAAGGATGATAAGCCTTCACTCGCTTGAATCGGCAATCAGACTTGACACGGATATTGATCTATCGCTTCGCCAGGCACAAAAAGCTGTCCAATTGTGTGACAAATACCCCGAGAGTGAATTTGCAAGGCAATCATACTCCATGCTTGCAATCAGCCAAATTCAAAGTGGAAATCTTGAAGCCGCCAAAACGTCAGTCCAAAAAGCAAAAAATATTTCAAAAAACAATTCCAATCTGCTTTTTTTCTATGCAACTTACCTCATTGAAGCACAGATCGACATTCTTGAAGGCAACATCGCTGACGCCAATGAGATCGTCAATAACATCGAGAAAGAGTCGACAGTAAGAAATTCAATCCCTCTGAAAATTAGTGTCGGATCGATAAAATCCCAGATCCTTGCTTCACAGGCGAAACATGACGACGCAATAGCATGTTATCAAGAACTTGTCTCAATGGCGCTCCAGATTAATTCAGAGTACATAGCAATAAAAATACTGATCAGATTATGCCAGATATTTATTGAACAAGGAAAAATGGATGGTGCAAAATACAGCCTTTTCCAGGCTCAAAACATGGCCAATGAAATTCAAAACACTGGCATTGCAAACAGTATTTCTTTGTTACAGGCAATGATTTATTACGGTGACGGTGATTCGGAAAAAAGTCTGGAGACTCTTTCATCAATATCCTACATCAAACTTCCACCACTTGAAAAGTTTGCTTACAAAATTCTTTTTGCGCATATTTACGCCAAAAAAGGTGAATACAGAAAGTCCATGAGTTTCCTGGCCGAGGACAACCTGATTGGCAAACAGGTTAACGGCCTTCCTGCAATGTCTTACATGCTAAATATTAGCAAGGCTGACATCCTGATGTGTATCATCGGCAAAGCCCACGAGTTGACGCTTGCCCAACGAACACTGTTCTTTTCAAAGCATGGCTTGCTTGGGCAGGATCTTCATGGTCAAGCCAAACAAGCATTGGATATCGCCTACATCAACACTCTTTACTCTGGCGACAGAACCCAACAACCGAAAGCCGCTTTTGAACTTGCGAGATATCATTGTCTGATGACGATAATCGATGCAAGCAGCACGCAAAACCATAAGGATGAATGCATGAGGTTAATGGAGATGGCAAATGCCCTTGCAAATGAGTTGAATATGTCCACACTCATCATCAGAATCCAGAATCTCGAACTTGCACTAAAGACTGGCAAACTCCCGGTAGGAATATGAACAAATCTATAGCAGGCTATGATGTTATTGAATTGATTGGAAGAGGTGGGACATCCTCAGTCTATAAGTGCATGGACCCAATATCGGGCAACATTTTTGCCGTCAAGCACTTTGACCTTTCAGCGCAGCCATCTGAACAACTTCGAGAGGCAATGCGTCAGCACTGGCAACAAGAGGTTCAGCTGCTTGAACAACTTATTCACCCTTCAGTCATCAGAATCATTGGCAGCGGTTACGACAAAGACAATCCCTATATTGTTCTGGAATATATTGAAAGACTCAGGGAGCCAACACTAAATTGGAAATCTACTGTATCAGTCATGCTACAGGTTGCCCAGGCACTAGAATACTCGCATTCGCTCGGAATCATCCACAGAGACGTAAAGCCAACCAACGTTTTAATATTTGGCCCTGCTGACCACCCAAGGGTCAAAGTTTCAGACTTTGGCATTGCCATGGAAATGGTGGATATTTCAAACATTCAACCACTATCCGATATGTCAGGTTCCTGTCATTATGTCAGCCCGGAGCTCATCGACGGCAGAGAGGTAAGTCCGTCAACTGATTTGTATGGTCTTGGTTTGGTCAGCTACGAACTGCTTACGGGCAAAAAAGCCTTTGATGGTGAATCGCCATCGCAGGTATTCGGTTCAATTCTTATTGACGAACCAATAAAACCTTCGGTATATGATCCTTCCATTCCGGCATTTCTTGACAAAATCGTACTCAGGCTACTGAGAAAAAACCCTGAAGAACGTTATCAGAGCGCATCAGAACTTGTTGCTGATCTCACAGGTCTTATGGAAAGTGACTTTGCCGGTCCTCTCCCAACTAGAATGCTTTTGAGATTTTCTCAGATGGCTCCATCAATTGGTCGCCAAACCGAAATAAACATTCTCAAAAACGACCTCGCTCAATCGATAGAAGGCAGCTTTACATGCCGAGTCATCATTGGGCCTGTTGGCATGGGCAAGTCGAGGCTGGTCTACGAAACATCATCTATTGCCAAAGCATGGGGATTCAAACACACAAGTATCACCTGCACCCCAGATCAAAAGGAAAATGCTTTTTCACTGATTGCAAAACTTAGCCAAAAACTTGAAAAAAATCTCAAGCACAAACCAGCCATCGAACAACAATCAGGAATGTTCCCAGAAAATCCGTTTGACATAGAACCTTACAATGAAATGTGGGTAATCCTCATGGATCTGCTGATGGCAAATCAGGACAGAAAACCCCTGCTTGTGACTATTGATGACATCCATCACGCCGACAACCAAAGCCTTGAGATTCTTGTTAAACTCATGGAAGCCCAATGGCAGTCAAGGATAATGTTCATCCTGACAGCCAACACCGAATATCTCAACCCAAAAGAGGCTCCAAACCAATTCTGTGAAAGAGCCAGAACACTCAATAAACTCATCAAACTCTTCCCGCTTGAAAGCCATCAGATTACCGAGATCGTCAGGTCAACTTTTGGCACAGACCTGATTCCCGACAATCTGATGAACTTTCTGTTCAACGAGAGCTCCGGCAACCCACTCTATCTTGAAGAGCTTCTTCGGTCACTGGTTTCTCAAGGAGCCATCGAGGCAATTGGTAAAGAACTTATTGTCAAAACCGATAATCTCCAGGCTCCAGAATCATTGCTCAGGCTCCAGGGGATATCGATCTCGGCCCTCAACGAATCAACGGGGGAACTGCTCAGAATTGCGGCAATCATTGGTTCAAACTTCACAGCCAGCCTTCTTGCCGAGGCCTCTGCAAGACCCATGCCCGAGATCTCAAGAGCCATTGACGATGCCATCAACAACATGGTCATTGAGGCATTCACAGAGGATGGCATTGAATCTTACAGTTTTCGCAACGACAGGGTCAGGAAAAATCTGATCAGCTCCATGAACCAGAGAATGCTTGCCGTTGTGCACGACCAGGCAGCAAAAGCCATCATAAAAATTCATGAAAAGAACATCGGCTCCCATATTGATGAAGTTGCCGAACACTGTTTATCAGGTACAAAGCCCCAGACAGCCGTCCCATATCTGCTTGAATCATCAAGAAAACATCTTGAACGTTTCAATCCTGGCAAATCTTACGAAATGGCAGCGAAAGCTTTGGAACTTTCTCAGGATGATTCAGACAATGCTTTTGAGGCGCACATCTGCCTTGCCCAGGTTCACATTCAGCAACTCCAGGCAAACAAAGCGTATGAACATGCAACAAAAGCAGACGAACTGGCCGGAAAACTCCCACTGCTCTCTCCGCTCAACCGCGCCAGGGCTGACACTGTTCTTGTAGAAGCGCTGGCACTTCTTGGTAGATACACGGAATCCATAAAAACAGCGGAAAAGGCTATTGAGCAAGCCAGCCCTGTAAGCAACAGGATTGTCTCCAGATTAGAGGCAACTATTGGCCAGAACGGCGCACATATCGACGTTGGCGCAGCAGAGAAACACGCGCAGAAGGCTATAGAATCTTCTGAAAACTACGTCTCTGAGAGAGTTCACGCCATGACAATATTGTCGCAGATTTATGAACGCAAAGGCTCAATTGAAGAGGCATCCAACATTCTTGACAAAGCCATTGAACTAGGGCTCGAAGTCGATCCAAAAATGCCAAGCCTCTCACAGCTTGAACTTGCAAAAATCCAACTCATCCATCAGTGTCAAAAGAGAAGTGGATTGGAAAACCTTGCAAAAGCTGAAGAATCAGCCAGAATATGCCAGAATCCAGGCATGCTGTTGATGTGCAACATTACCAGAGGCCAGCTTCTATTTTACGACGGTGAAACCGAAGAATCCATGAATGTTTTTTCCTCATGCGAAAAAATGGTTCGCGACTTCGGAACGCTGCCAAACCTGTCGTTGATTCTATATTATCTGTCACGTTCAGCATTGTTTTTTGGTGATTTGGCAACTGCAAACAGAAAACTGATAGAAGCCAGGGAAATTCAGAACAGAACCGGTTGGACGATGCTAAAATCAATCCTTGCTTTGGAAATTGACATTTCTCTTGCCTCAAGCGACCTGCTCAGGGCTTCACAATCGATGAAGGATTACCAAACAAAAGCGCTCAAAAGCAACCCTGAGGTCGAAGGCGAGATACGATACAACATCGCCTGCTCAAAACTTGAACAATTAAAAAAGAATCATCAACAAGCCTATAAAAACGCTTTCAAGGCTTACGAAATGGCCAGCTCTTCAGGACTGTTGCTGTCGCTGATCAACAGCCAGATTCAGATTTCCGACATCATTGCGTCCTCAATCATGGAAAACGCAAAAACAGGCTATATCTCCGGAAATGCTTTCGATGTGGCCGTATCCATGCTCGATGAAGGCTTCATCACCGCCATTCAGTCAGGATTCAAAATGCCTGTCATCAACTGCAGCGTGGCACGAGGCAGACTGTTGTTTGCCCAATCGAGAGCAGACCAGGCCAAGACTTCGGAACTTTCCGACCAGGCAAACGCAGGATATGAAAAAGCAAGGCTTCTTGCCATCGAGTCAGGCAACATAAGACTTGCCACCAATATTGAAAGTGAGAAAACAATATTGAGCAGCGGAGGTTGAGAATGAAAAAAATTATGTTTGTTTTTGTGGTCTTAGCACTCATACTTGCCCCCATCGTTTATGCCAAGCCATCAACCGTCATTGTCACAATTGAGCTCAAAGCTTCGGAAACTCTTCTCAGAAGTGGTGTTTCATTTATCAATGCGACATTATTTTCCAACTCTCTGGACGGCAAAATAACATCATCAAACAATTCATACACAATTGCCTGCAGAAACCACTCAATAACCATAAAGCCAAAATCATCGCTTTTCACTTTCGATGGAAAGAACGGCACTTTCACTAGCAAACAAATCCCTTTCATCGAAAAAGGCAAGTTAAAGATTCCTGCCAGAAAACTGACTGAGCTTTTCGGTGGTAAAGTCGAAGGCAAAACACTCGTCTTTTCGAAAACAATCCTCAAAGACATTGTTTTTTTGCATCATTCATGTGGCTCAAACTGGATTGCCGACGGACAAATAAGGGAAAAACTTACAAAAGCCGAATTTGAATTCTGGGATCATGGATACAACGAGGAAGGACTCAGAAACCCAAAAGGAGACCACACCGGAACAAACTACGGCGTTCCTGGTGACAATACCAATCCAGATGGTTATACAAATATCTTTGCCCAACAGAGAACCAATCCACCTACCAACACCTTGTCTCATTTGCTTGCCCACGACGTGATCATCATAAAATCTTGTTTCCCTGTCAGTAACATATATTCAGACGAAGACCTTTTTGTTGCAAAAGAACACTACAAAACTGTCATCTCAAACATGGCAAAATACCCTGACAAAACCTTCATCATTGTCACCCAGCCACCAATGAACAGGAAGGCAACGACAAAGGAAAACGCTCTCAGAGCAAGAAAACTTGCCAACTTTCTTAAGTCGACGGATTTCCTCAAGTCAGCACCAAACGTCTCCACTTTCGACTGGTTCAACATGCTGGCTGTCTCAGATCAAAATTCTCCATACTACAGCATGCTCAAACCCGAGTACAGCCCAGACGGCAATGACTCTCATCCAAACTATACTGCAAACTTCAACACTTCACCTGAGTTTGTAAAATTCGTCGTCTCGAAGGCAACAAAGTATTGAAAAAAGTCAGTCAGATTAAAGCAGACTTTTTAGTTTTTCCAAATCTTGCGAAACCAGTACTTCGAGGTTGGCAGTAATTTTGTCCACTTCCCAATCCCACCATTTCAGCTTGAGCAGGATGTCGACTACTTCATCGTTGTATCTTTTTCTGATGAGTTTGGCAGGATTTCCGCCAACAATTGAATAAGGCTCAACGTTGCCAACCACTACAGATCGAGAGGCTATGATTGCTCCATCGCCTATCTTGACACCCGGCATGACAAGTGAGTCGTAGCCAATCCAGACATCGTTGCCGATAACCGTGTCGCCTTTGTTTGGCAGGTCTTCGATTTTTGGCATGACCTTTTCCCAACCGTTTCCAAAAATCTGGAACGGGTAGGTAGAAAAGCAATTCATCAAATGGTTTGCCCCGTTCATGATAAACTTCACGTCTTTTGCGATGGCGCAGAACTTGCCAATGATTAGCTTGTCGCCATAGAAAGGATAGTGATACAACACGTTTCTCTCGAAACCTTCCGAATCGCTCGGATCGTCATAGTAGGTGTAATCTCCAACAATAATGTTTGGGTTTGTCACGGTATTTTTGATGTAGCAAACCTGATCGAATCCTTTCATCGGATGTTTTTCAGTTGGCTTTGGTCCGTTCATAGTTACTCCAATCCTGTCATGGTTTTACTGCCATCATTGAGAATGTTTTGGGCAGCAAATCCTTAATCTCCTGTTTCATGTTTGGTAGACCGTTGTAGAAATCCTCGATATGTTCGCCAAATTTTGTAACCTGCAAGCCTGCATCAGTCAGCACATTGAACACGTCGGCCATTGTCCAGGCACGCTCAAATTTTGATTCTTTCTTATCCTCGGGCAACCCGAGATCACCGATGTAGTTTTCTCCCCAGTTTTTCTCTTCCAGTTCATAATTGAAGTAGGATAATCCTGAGCATTTGAAATCCTGGGCATCAATGTCGATGAAGGACAGCGCAGGGTGCATGTCCAGAACATGGAAAACACCGCCTTTTTTAAGCAACCTGGCAATAACCTTGCCCCAAGCATTCAAATCCCAGATCCAGCAGATTGCGCCTTGACCGGTATAAACCAGGTCGGCGGTTCCATCAAATTCGTGAGGAACTTCCAAAATGTCACTTCTGACAAACCTTGCATTGGCATTCAAAGCTTTTGCGGTTTTTGTAGCGTTTTCTATCTGGTTGTCGCTGATGTCGATGCCAATGACTTCTTTGGCGCCTTCGTTGAGAAGCGAAAGTGTGTCCATTCCGCTTGCGCATTGAAGATGAATGGCTCCTTGGAATCTTGAGAAATCGCCAATGTTTGCTTTTTCAACAGGGTGGATGCTGGATTTTCCAGACTTTAGAAATTCTATTGTTTCATCGATTTTTGCCTCATACCATTTTGCACCCTGGTTCCAGGCTTTTCGGTTAGACTCGTGCTGTGATGGTTTGTTCATTTTTATTTCCTCTTGTTTGTTTCTTTGGCAACGGCTTTAAGCGCGCTTTTGATAAAAAGCGAACGCACGCCGTTGTTTGTTTCTCGTTCAAGAATTTTTTCAATCTCAGGGATAAGCTGCACCCTTGACGCAGGCACGTTTTTGACAATCTCGGACAGGGCAAAGGCGGCGCTCCAGCGCACAACTGTGCCGTCAAAGCTTGTGTTTTCAAGCAATGCCGGGATGGCAGACAGAACCTTGTCTGGGAAAACTTTTGAGGCGTGGCCGACAATCTCTGCAGCCTCCCACTTGACCCTTGGCGCTTTGTGGCCAAGCTGGGCGATGATAAAATCCAGATGGTCTCCTGCAAACTCAGGATTTTCCGACACAATCAGCGTGACTGCAGAAAGCAGCGTGCCTTTTTCGGCGTCCTTTGCAGAGTTCCACAGCTCAAGCAATTCATCGAAAGCCTTGGGCTCAACTCTTAGATACTCAGCCAATTTCTGAGTTTTCTCTTTTGGTTTTAGTTTTTCTTTGATAATTTCAGTCAGCATTGTTTGATGATAGCAATTGTAACTGGTTTTAGTCAAGCAAATCGGCTTATGCTTCATCCAAAAAGATATTGTGCAGATAATTTCTTTTCACAACAGCGCTTTATCTTCAGCTTTTTACCACTATCAAACACATCGCAATTCACCATAGATTATTCTAGGTACACTTTTTCATATCCTGACTTTTCATCGGAGATTTTACGCAAAATCATCCCGCAATATCTTTGTGCAATTTCAACTGTTTTGACTGTGCGATGTTCCATCGACCCAAAGCAACGCTTATTGCACAATTCATACACACACATGGGGGTTCTATACGGGTTTGCTAGCATCATTGTCTTCCAAATTACTACTGCCAGGCATAACGCCTGGCAGTAGTAATGAATGACTTTATTTGGCTAATTGAAACTTTTATTCAATTCTTATCTTCCTGGTCACAATCCTTGTTGCTCCATAGCTGTCTACACACTTGATTGTTACAGTGTATTCGCCTGGTTTTTCGTATTGCTTTGAAACCTCCGGCAGCCTGTTCTCTTTGTTTTTGCTTGAGATCTTGGTTGTTGTGCCGTCGCCCCAGTCAATTGTTACATCATAAGGTGAAGTGCCACCGTGCGGCTTGATGTTGAGTGCGACTGGAACGCTTGTCTTTCCAATGCTTGTCTTTACGTCAATGCCTTGCCAGATGATTTCCAGTGACAACGGGTCAGGGGTTGCTGGGTTACAGATCCTTATTATAGCAGTGTCTTTTACAACCTGGGTGGTCGACGTCGCAATAGCCTCATTGGTGGCAAGAATGCAGTCATCGATGGTGATCTTTGAGGAGAGCTTGAACTTCAGGCTGAATGTTTCTGACGCTTTTGGCGCAAGCTTGCCAATTGCAAACTTAACACCGCTGAGTCCAACCAGACCTGATGGCAAAGAGCTTGCGAAGACAAACTCTTTGGGGAAGTTGTCGACAAGCACGACGTCTAGGGCTTCCAGGTTTCCGGTGTTGGTGACTGTTATTTTGAACTCAAAGGTGTCAGTTGGGTTGTATTGCATGGATTTTGCAACTTTTCTGACTACAAGGTTTGAATTTTCTACTTTTTCTGATTTCAGAACAACGCACGCCGAATTTGAAACTACTTGAACACCTTTGTCAAACACATGGTTGAAAGTTGCGATGTTGCATATTGGAGAGAAATTCATGTTTGTGAATGGATTGTCGACTTTGACACCAAAATACAGGGTTTTTCTGCCTGGTTCGAAAGTTACATAGATGATGTCCCTTGGGCCTTCAGGGTTGAGATTTGCCATGCCGCTCCAGACCATGTGGGGATTGCCGTTTGAGTCGATGGCAAGGCTTGGGTCATATATGTGGCTTGGAGCGTTGCTGACGTTTGGATTTGTTGCATCCGAAATATGACCATCTGCTGTTGTCCAGTTTGTGCCATTCCATCTGACAAAATAAGCCTGATCAGTTCCAGTTCCATTGTCAATCCATGACAGGCATGGGTTGCCGCTTGGGTCAAGTTCCAGATCTGGGGTGATTGACATGTTTGAAGGGTAGCTTACGTTTCCGTTTGTCCCAGGATTGTAGGTTGCGCCAGAGGCGTCTGTCCACTTTGTGCCATCCCACCTGATGCAATAAATGTCATAGTCCCAGTTGAATGAGTACTCCCAGGCTATGCACGGTCTGTCCATGCTGTCAATCTGGAGAGAAGGAACATATGACGATCCTGGCAGGTGGCTGACATTCCAGTTGTCGAAAGAGTAAGCCTGACCGCTTGTGTTGACCCATGCTGAACCATTCCATGATCCGTACATGATTTGAGTGATGTATGTGTTAATATCGAATTCCTGCCAGGCTATACACGGATTGTCCTGCGAGTTCATCTTGAGGTTTGGAGCATATTGATAATTTGTGCAACTTGGGGTCAAGAGGCCATTTGAGGCTGTAACATTGGCACCCTGCACTGTCACCCAGTTTGAGCCATTCCATCTGGCAAACTTGATAAGATCACTTGCACCGCTGCTGACCCATGAGAGGCAAGGCCTGTTGTTTGAGTCAGTATCAATAGATGGGTAAGAAGCACTGTCACCAGGATCAGTAACCGAGGAGCCAGCATATGAATACGGGGTACCGTCTGCATTCACCCATTGGGTACCATCCCATTTTGTGAAGGCAATTTTTCTAGAAGAGCCATTCTCGGTATCCCAGGCGATGTTTGGCATGTCGTTTTCATCAAGAACCAGTGTAACATTGTATTCCCACAGATTATCATTTGTTATGTTGGAATTTGCATAGGTTAATGACAATCCGGCAGCATTTACCCACTGGGTACCATCCCATTTGCCGTAGAAAATATCAGGTTGCCAAGTTGAAGTATTGTAACCCAGCCAAACCATATGAGGCCTATTGTGACTGTCAACAGCCACCGTCGGGTAAGATGAACCCATCTGTCCTTTTGTGACGTTGATGTCGTACGGTTGCAGAACGTTTGCTCCATTGTAACGGGAGTTTGCCGCGCCGACCCAGCCGGTTGTCAGCGATCCCCAGCGAAGCCTAGTTCCTGGAAGCGCACCATCTGGTGGTTCGCCGGCAATCCAGGTTACGCCACCGTCAAGTGAGTGTGAGAGACCGTCTTGAGTGGCTGAACCCGCAATGTACTTGGTTCCTGGAGGAATCTGGTCGTTAACATATGCGCTAAAGAGTGGGTCGTTGTTTGGATTTGTAAAAGTCCAGTCTATCCTGTAACCAAGGTTTGTACCTGGATTAACCGTTGCTCCATTGTCGATGTACTTGCCATCGCTATTTGCATCAACACCCTTTTCAAGAGTGAATGTCCCTGTGAAATCATAATCTATTGTGTTACAGACTTCGTTGCTTTCCAACGCCTTTCCACTGTCCCACCTGTGACGGAACGTAGCTGTGTTGCAGAAAGCCAGTGTGGTTGGTGGACTGTCAACCTGAACCGAGAACATGAAGGGAAGAGAGTCGGAAGCTCTGTGGACAAACATTGCCTCCATCTGAGGCAATCTTCTATCCATCCAGATAATATTGGGTTCCCCTATGCTATCAATATCCAAGAAAGGGTACTTATCAACACTAGCATTGTTGGATACGTTTGCAAACCCGTTTATAGCTCCATTGTAGGTGGACCCATTTACAGTAACCCACCGCCCAAGAGCCTCGTTCCATCTGACATAAAAAACATCACCTGCGCTATAAGAAAAGTCTTCCCAGACAATATTTGGTAAACCGCTAGGATCAAGTCTCAGAATCGGGTGAAGGGAGGCATCTGAATTGTTACTAACGTTACAAACATCTGCAAAGTTGGAAGGAATATAGTCTGATCCGTCAACATTTACCCATTTCGAATTATTGCCATCCCATTCAATATAGTTGATGTCAAATGTTGGGGACAACCCCCATCCACTCGTTTTGGATTGACACCATGCAATATGTGGAAATCCATTCTTGTCAGTTGTTACGCAAGAATAATATGAGTTTTCGTTTAATGTATTAATGAACTGGGAATTGTTAGCTGGCGTATAAAGCGAACCATCAGCACAAACCCAACCTACTCCAGGCTGGTATCTGACATAACTGATGTTGTTGCGGGGTGAACCCATCACGTTATTCCATGTCAAATGTGGGTTATTATTTATATCAACAGCAAGACTCTCGAAGTCATTGTCAATCGTGGTATTTGTGACGATATGACTTCCATTAGAATCTGGAACATAATTCGAGCCATCTACTCCTACCCAGTCGTTTTTAGACGTATCCCACTTGACGAAATAAACATCGTTTTCACTGGAACTGTTGTGACCGTCATTCCAAGCAATGTTTGGGTTTCCAATACTATCAAGCTCTACTTGAGGATTTCTAGACTGATGGTTATTCCTGCTTACATTTTCGCCTGTATTTGCAAGTGGTACATACAAATTCCCATTGGCACAAACCCAGTCATTTTCAAAAGAATCCCATCTGACACACAGAATCTCCCAGCTCATTCCGGCATAGCTGTCATCCATCCAAGTAATAGTTGCATTGTTATTCTTATCCAGAACCAATCTTGGTTGGCCTGACTGGCCATTATTACGGCTGACATTCTGTTTACCATTCGTTCCAGGTAAGTAGACCGCCCCATCAGCACACACCCAATTCGATATAACAGGATTCCATTTGATGTAGAATATGTCTCCATTGCCAAATGTGTTATCCGACCAGCAAATATGTTGGTTTCCAAGGTTATCTACTTTCACTTGAACTCCGCCAACGTAGCTGTTGTCTGTTCCAACGTTTCTACTCACATTTATATCCATCGGTTGGGTGGCTGCTGAACCGATGTAGGGTAAACCGGCTGCGCCGACCCAAAGGGATGACAAATCCCAGCGAAGCATTGTTCCGGCAGGTGAACCGTCTGGCGGTTCTCCTGCAGTCCACGTCAGTCCGCCGTCAAGCGAGTATTCAATGTTTGCTGTCGGTGAGGCAGAGCCGGCAACGTAGGTGGTTCCGTCAGGGATGGTGTCGTAAAGATATGGATCTTCAAGCGGATCCTGACCCGGGTTGAACTGCCAGTTGATCCTGTAGTCCAACGTACTACCGGCATCGACAGTTGTGCCGGAGTCGGTGAAATCGCTGTCGCCATCTGTGTCAACTGATTTGGAAATGTCAAAAGTCCCGTCAAAAGAGTTGGCAAACTGTACAAAATAAACTTCTGAATTGCCAACTGTATCATCTTCCCAGGCTAACATAGGACTTCCTAGATTATTCAATATAACAATAGGCGCATAAGATAAACCGTTATCATTGCTTACATTGGCATTATTACCAGCATAAGCATCTCCAGAGTAATTAACCCAACTTGCCCCACTCCATTTAACTAAAAATATTTCACTGTTTCCAGACGAATAATCATGCCAAGCCAGCACTGGATTATTGTTGAAAATATAAAGAGATGAACTTCCTGATCCGCTGTTGCTGTTGCTTACGTTAGCTGAGTTAGTTGGGAAAATCTGCCCATTTGCATTTACCCATGAACTACCGTTCCATCTGACAAAAAAGATGTTGGAATTGCCACTTGGAGTGTTGTTATCTTGCCATGAAATGCAGGGATAGCCAGAGTTATCAAACATTAAGCAGGGCAGTCCAGAATCTCTGCCGTCAGCTTGACTGACAAGACAGGGGTTTGCTGGGTAAGTTTGACCAAGTGCATTTTGCCACTGACCTAAAATATTGTTATAATGGATATAGTAAACGTCAAATGTTCCTGAAAACCGATCTTCCCAAGCTATTGATGGATTATCATTTGAATCAAGTTTTAAAGAACATATTAATGAACTGGAAGTATTTTGAGTAATGTTGCCATTTTGCCCATCATAAGCACTACCATTTGCAGTAATCCAAGATGAACCACTCCAATGTACATAAAAAATCTCTCCATTTCCTGGTGTATTGTCTGACCACGCAAGACAAGGATACCCATTTTTATCGAGAACGAGATTTGCAAAATATGAACCACCGTTATTATTGCTAACAGAAGCGTTAAGTCCATTATACACGGATCCACTTATGTTGACCCAGTTTGTACCATTCCATTTCACATACACTATCTCATCATTAGCTCCAATATGATCACTCCAAGCAATGTGTGGGTTATTTGACGAATCAAGCACAAGAACAGGATCAGAAGAATTATAACCACTATTGCTAACATTGGCATTGTTGCCTGTAAACGCTGTACCATCAGCAACAACCCACTGCGTTCCTTGCCACCTAACGTAATAGGTTTGATCAACGCCAGTCGAACGGTCACTCCAAACTAAATGCGGATAACCATTTGTATCAATAGCCATTGATGTTTCAATTGAATATCCATTTGTATAGGACACTCTTGCATTTAATCCACTTACAGGATCGTACTGCAATTTATTTGCCCCAACCCAGCCAACAAGAGCATTGGCAGGCTCAGCTGCCGGCGCGAACGTGACAGATGCAAAAAGCAGGAAAACTGAAATCATAATTCTGAACTGTTTCATCACAACCTCCAAAAACAAACGCATAATAATCTCATGTTACCAAATTGGAATTCTAATTCTTATTTGACGTTTGTCAATCTCTCATCTTAAATGAATGTTTTAGATATTGTTGAGTAAATGTTAATTCACAAACTGATTCTAAAAAATAAATGTGAACTTTGCAACAGTTTTGTAATGGCATTTCAATCTAAACTAAGCAAGACCTGAGGATATTTTTTGAGATCAATAAAAGACAAAGATTTTTTTCAAAAAATCCATGGGGAGATTAAGATTGCATGAGTCCTCCAGAGGCAATGATATTTTTTACGGGCTTAGGCTAGATAATCAGCCTGTCTCCTAAACTCCTTCTATAATATAGCATGAATAT
>JAGNLA010000009.1 GCA_017999835.1 Caldisericia bacterium | reverse complement strand
ATTGGACAGGATGCACAAGCAAAACTTACATCTGTTAAGGTGGTTTATTTTAAGCCTCCTCAGGTTGGTGTTACCTCAACATACAAAATTGATGTAGACATCAATCAAACAGTGGAAATTCATGGCTGGATTACGATTGTTTTCCCCGATGAATGGACAATGCCTGATGTGCCAAAGCCAGTTGCGGGTATTACCGAAGCCGAATCCAATGAGCTTGAGAGAATCCTGAATTCGATTTATCTTGCCACATCACCATGCACGAAATGCCAAGGTCTTCCGCAGATCAAAACAAACAAGAGAACAAATCCGAAATACCTGCAACAGTTTGGTCTTGATTCGGAAAACTCTATAACATTCTGGTCGCATATTGAATTGGAACCAAATGGACCGTATGATCCAATACCAATCACCGTTGCCTCAAGAGCTGGATTCAGAAACTCTATGAATCCCGGAAAGTATAGGATTGGTGTTAGAACTCATTCTGAGCAAGATACCGTTTGGAGCAATGAAATTACAGTTGTTAAGTCACAGGTTGAGCAAGCTACCGTGTCACTTACTAATCCAGCCATCAATGAAGTGTCTGGTTATAATATTAAATTCCATGTCGGTGAAGGTGGTTCGCTTGACAGGACAACGTCGAGAATAACAATGGTTTTCCCAAAAGGTACTGTATTTCCGGAATCCATAGATGCCTCTCTGGTCAAAATGAATGGCAAGCCACTCTCGGTTGACCCCCAGGTCCATCAACCTTCAGGCACACTCTCGATGCTTTGCCCAATTGACATCGATAACCTTGGCGAGATTGTGGTTGATATCTCATATAAAGCTGGGATAAAAAATACACCCAATAAAGGAAATTATTCAATAATAATCAAAACAGATTTTGAACCTGAGCCGGTAGAATCATTGCCGTTCCAGATTGTTCGTGCAGGCCAGAAACCTCAGGTCGTTCCGCCGTATGCGAATCAGTATGCATCGTATAAGTTCAGTGTAGATTTCCCCAAAACCCTCAGCGCCAATGACATGATTGAAATTCTTTTCCCAAAGGAAGTTGCCATCCCACAGTACATTAAAGCCGATGCAGTTTTGATCAATGACACCCCTTGCTCACTCAGACCCGGCATTATTGGAGATGAAAAAAGGGTAAGAATTTACGCTCCAACTGAAATTAAGCCTGGCTCAATAATGATTGAATTTACAAAGGAAGCCAAGATAAAGAATCCTGAAAACCCCGGCACATACCAGATAAAGTTCTCTGGTCAGGGTGTTGATGGGGTTTTTACCACTGACCCATTCCAGATTCTTATCAAGAAACTTACGATTGACCAGATAAAAGTTATACCGCTCAACGCCAAAGAAAATTCATCCTGGGAACTTGGTGGTTCGCTGGCCTACAATGGCGCTTTGGAAATTGGTGACAAGATATTCCTCGAATTCCCCGAAGGCACAGTCATCCCGGAAACTATGGCAGATTGCATAATTGTCAGCGGAAATTCTACAACCGCAAAAGGCTCTGGAAATTCACTAGAAGTGACTATTCCCAAGAAAATTGAATCAGGAGAGGATTTCAAGATCAACATTTCGAAATCCTGTGGAATAAAAAACCCTCCAGTAGCCAACGATAATTACATAATAAAGATTTCAACTTCAAAAGATCCTGATGGTGGCGTATCTGACCCATTCTTCATCGCTCCATCACTTCCTGTGTCAACACTGCTCATTCTAAAGCCCTCATCGGAGCTCGACGAAAATGGAAAACCAAAATGGATAAAGACCAGTCCTGATGGTAAAAACGGTTGGTTTAAAACCCCGCCGTCAATTGATTTTGAGGTAGACTCACCAACTGCAAAAATCAAGATCTGGTGGAACGATGCAACCGAAAAAGCCATCGACTGGACAATTGGCAAACCGCTTGGCATCGCCGACCAACAGAGACTTGATATCCTTCATTGGCAGGCAATCGATGCCTATGGCAATGAAGAAGTGAGATCGTATGAGTTCAAGATCGACACAAACTCACCAACAATCTCGATTTCCGAACCAGCCCAGAAAAACGTGTCGTTGAAAACAAACAAATTCAGCATCGTCGGTCTTGCTGATCCGACAGAGCTTCTAAAGTACGAAGACAAGAACAATTCACCATATGTTGTCCCAGATGTGTTTATCAATGGTGAAAAAGTTGACGTTGTCCAGGCAAAAGTTGTGGAGATGAAGGACTCAGGCGCAATCCTCAACTCTGACGCAGGTGTGTTTAAAAAAGAAATCACCCTTCCAAAAGAAGGCGTCTACAAGTTCGAAGTTTGGGCAGAGGATCAGGCTGGCTGGCTGTCATCAAAACAGGTTTACACTGTAACCTACGATATTACCCCACCTGAAGTAAAGATGCTCAGCCCTGTCTATGGCGATATCTATCAGGTTGATGACGAGGTCGAGGTCAGGTTTGAATCAGATGTGGACGCTTCGTTGTTTGTAAACAACACTATCGCAAACGTGATCGAGCAGGTTGGCGAGGACAAGGCAATATTCTCATCCTTTGTGAAAGTTGCCAATAAAGGTGAGAATAAGATTGAAGTAAAAGCAACTGATCCAGCAGGAAACACAAAAACCTCTCCATTTACAATTTGGGGGCCGATTGATATGTATCTTTGGATTAACCAAACAACACTTATGGTTAACGGGAAGCGTTCGATACTTAAAACAGCTCCGGTTAACACAGTTCCTCCTTTGCCAGTAGAAGCCAGAAATAACACTTATATTCCTCTTAGGGGCGTTGTTGAGATGTTATTTGCAAAGATTGAATGGGATGATAAAACCAGAACTGCAACAGTAATCCAGTCCATTCCGGGTGGAAAAACGAGAACCATAGCGTTTGAAATAAATAACCCCAAAGCAAAGATTGATGGCAAGGAAGTGTTGATAAACGCGAAAGGAACACTTAAACCGTTGATCATAAAAGGTTCTACAATGCTTCCATTCAGGTTTGTTGTAGAGAAAATGGGTGGAGAAGTAAACTGGGATGCAAACCAGAAGATGATTACCATCAACTACCCACCAACACCAAAAAAACCTTGAAACGTAACTGACAATCGAAAAGGCCACCGGTAACGGTGGCCTTTTTATATAAAATTGACTTATTCAAAAAGCAGCACAACTGCTCCTGCGGTCTCCTTGGTATGGGAAATAGAAATTTGACCGGAAATCGGTTTTCCTTTGTACGTCAAAAATGGCTCTCCTGAGGGGAAATGACACAGTTCGACATCGACCCAGCGATGACCCTCAAGACCTGTACCTAGAGCCTTAAAAAAGGCCTCTTTGGCGCAGAAAGCGGCAGCTAGGTGAACGTGCCAGTCCGAAAATTGTTTCGAATAGGAAACCTCATTTTGAGTAAAGAGCCTTACCAAAATTTTTGGACTCGAAACGCAGATTGATTTTATGCGATGTGAACTTTCTAGGTCAAAACCCAATCTAATAGACAAATTATCTCCTTTATGTATAATCTTGAGTAAGGAATTATAAGATGCTGTGTCAGATTTGTAAACAGAAGGAAGCAAACGGTCACTACATACAAGTGCTCGGAGCCTACAAGGTTCTTGAACTATACGTCTGTGATGACTGCGCCAAGAAAATGCTTGAATCAAGAAGGAACACTGCCGCTTTTGGTGGCAAGGACGTTCCTGACTGGCTTGAGAAAGTTTCAGACATGTTAGAAAAAAAGACTTCCACGGAATCAATATGCCCGAAGTGTGGCAAAAGGTTCAGTCAGTTTGTCCAGACAGGGTACAAGGGATGCCAGGTCTGCTATTCAACATTCAAACTCTCTCTTGGGAAACTGGTCGATGATTTTGATGCTGGCGACATGACATTGGAATCGCTCATTGACGATCTCAACAAAGCCATAATGGAAGAGCGTTATGAGGATGCAGCCCAAATTCGGGATCAAATTGTGAACATAAAATCCTGGGCTCATCGCGCTCGAGGGGATTCGAACCCCTAACCTGCGGCTCCGGAGGCCACCACTCTATCCAATTGAGCTACGAGCGCATATGGTTTAATCATATTAAATCCAAAACCAGTCCAGTCAATTATCGTTTATGTTGAACTGGAATATTTAAAAAAGCCAGGTATCACCTGGCTTTTTTAAATTCATTACTGCTAATTCCTACCAGTTGGGCGCAACTGACATCTTCAGGTCAAACCTTGTGTCCGGATCTGGCACGCTGTAGCCGTGGATTAGAAGGATATAGGGCCCAGTTTTTGGATTGTTCAGGAGAATTCTTTCGAAAGCCGAACCACCAGCTGAGTTTGCAATCTCCTCATCCTTGTCAACCTTGCCGTTCCCGTTTGCATCCAGATAAAGGAACATATCAAGGTCGAGTCCTGCAAACTCTGTTGTTGTCTGTATAAGAAGATATTTTTCTCCTTCGGGGATGGTGAAGTCTACAAGTCTCCACTTAGAGTCAGTTACTGGATCAGGTCCGTCCTGTGTTAGCGGCTGGTTGAGGAAGAGGTTGGTTGAAAGAATCTTTACTGGAACAGTGGTTTCGCTTGTTTTTGTTTCGTCTGGGAGGTTTGACTGGCAGCGCAATGTCAGTTTTTTGTCTCCTGGACTCATTGGGCCGTTTGCGCCTGTCTCAACCTTGATGTCGAAGTTGCCAAACCACTTACCTTGTGGGATTTCAACGTTGTTCCAAATCTTGCCATCCCACGAATATTCAAATTTTGAAAGTGGTGTTGAGTGGTCGATGTTGCCTGAAACCGTGAAGCTTTCGCCGCTCTTGACTTCTTTTTTGTCCGACTTGGCCGAGATGGAGAGTTTGTACTCTTTGACTGGAATTGATACTTTGATCTTCACGATTTTATAGGTGAACAACGAATCGTTTGTAAAAGTCATCGACTGACCCTCGGCAAGAGTCGCACCTCTGCCCTGGGCAATGGAATAATTGTTTGTTCCAATCTTGACTGTCGCAGGTGTGGAGATTACCTGTTGCCTGAAGAACAACGGACCGTGGTGGCCGTAGGTTTCAAACAGGTAACCGCCAAGCCTGTATCCTCGGCTTGTCCTAAAATTCATCGGTCTCTGCTCATCTGTGACTGACTCAAACAAAACATTTGTGCCTGTTTGGGTGGGTTCGTTGTAGAGAGGGTTGCCATTTTTTGGCGCTTTGCCGGGAATCTTGAGTGTAACTTCGTATTTTTCAAGTTCTTTGACGACAAATCTAGAAAGTCCGGTTATGCCATAGGGGGTGACCACGTCGATGACATAATATGGCTCGTAGCCAAGGTCAAACTTGGTTGTGCCGTTGGTGTTTGTGTAGCCCCAGATGGCGACGTTGTTGGAGTTGTTCCAACCTGACCTGACAATGACCAGACCGCCTTCAACTGGTTTATCCTCTGAATCAAGAATTTTGAAAGAGACATCGGCTGTGTCGGTGTAGCCTTTTCCACTCTTTGTGAATCCTGGCTTGCCATTGTGGACTGTTGCTGTGGTGGCAAACATATAATCATCGCCTCTCCAGCCAACGATTGCTGAAATTGTTTTACTGTTGTGATCCCAGCCCTCGTTTGGTGGAATCCACGGGACATCCCAGGTCAGAGTTTCAGAACTTGGCTCAACGTGTCTCCAGCCGTCTGGCATCCAGACTTCGTTCCACTGGTGATCCTCGCCCTGGTCGATTGCAACGTAGCATGGAAGCAGAGCAGCCCTTGCCATTGAGGCAAAAACAATGGAATTTTCGCCACATGAGCCGTAGTGTTTTTTGAAAATCTGCCACGGGAAAAGGTCATTGGTGAGATAACCAAATGTGAAGAGTCTTTCCTTGCCCAAACCCTTGAGCCAGAAAACGTTTTTCATAGCGTCTTCGTAGGTTTGCGATTTTTGCGCGGCTTCAAGCACGGATTCGCCGTAGGTCTTGTCGGTCTTGTAAGCTTCCCTCCAGAAAACGGCTTTGTCCTTGGCAAGATAGATGTTCTCCTCGTGCTTCCACCAGTCTTCGATGCCCATGTCCCTGTCCTGAGCTGACTTGTCCCACCAGGAACAGTCAACGCCGATTGGCAGCTCGAACAGAATCCTTGGATGCACGACATACCAGTAGTAATCATCCCTTGGCAGCTCGACTTCTTTGCCGGCAACCTTGTATGAGATGGTTGTGAAATCAGGTTTTTCTACCAACTTGAGGTATGGCAGCGTTGGCGCGTATTCGTAGATGGTTTTGGCGTTTCTGGTTACTATGTCAGCCTGACCCATTCGCGACATTGTACGCAGGATTTCGGGGGAGGTTTCGGCAATGACAAATGCTATCTCGTCAAACATCTTCGGATCGCAGTTTTCAAGCTGGGATGAGTAAGCTTTTACCGTGTCCGGATCGTTCTTCCACTGAACAAGCGGCGCATCGTGCATGTAGGAGTTGAAGTAATCAGAAACAACTGCCTGGCTTGGGGTTGGTATAAACGACCACGATTTCCACTCCTGCCATATGTCTCCAACCTTCCTGTAGCAAAACAGCCTGCCGTCAACGTTTGAAACCAGCAGATCGTCTTTTCCGTCCAGGTCAACATCGCCAAACTGGGGGGCGGCAAAGTCGCCTGCGTCGAGCCAGTCGAAGGTATCGGTTTTGTCAAAGTTTGGCCCGGCAAACGAGAGGATTCTGCCATCACGCAAACCTATAAGAAGATCGGTCTTTCCGTCGGAGTTGAAGTCGGCAAAAGCTGGCGAACATCCGTTGTCGATGAGTGAAACTTTTTCTGTTTCCTTGTCGTTTTTCTTTCTTTCGACCCACTGTTCGATGTTTTTAATTGAAGTTTTGAACTCTGGGCCGGCAAGAATCGCGAGTTTGTTGCCCTGGATGACGGCTAAGTCTGCATTTTTGTCACCGTTGACGTCTGCTGCTGCAAACGGCGTGTCTGAGGTCGCATTCAGTTTTTCTGCCTTTGACCAGTCCGAACCCTTTGCAAGCTGGATGTTTTTTGACTTTGAGTCAGCAAAATAAAGATTTCCGTCGGCAATCTGAATTGAGAGTTTTGTACCAAAAGTCAGTTTTGTTTTGAGTGGCTCAACTTTCCAGCCTGATTTTGTGTACTCCATTGTTTTGACGCTGCCGTCAAGTAAGCCTGCATAAATCTTGCCTTTGTCAAAAGCCAGATGAGCTTCACCATCAAAACCTGGCAAGCCGTCTTCAGTTTTTCCTGAAAAGCCGGTCGGCACTTCATTTTTTACACCTGTAAGCCTTGCATCAAACAGTCTCAAATCTCCAGAACCGTCGATGTAGAACAAGCCCATCGAAGTCATGACGCCGTACGCTCTTGGCAACGGCATGACGAAGTTTTCCTGTTTGCAGGATTTGTAGCTGCCAGCCATATCCCAGAAGCCAAATTCTTTTGGTTCGGTGACAAGCTGCACTGTGTCATCGGCAAAACCGATTGGGTAGAGCGGCTTTTTTGCGTCTTCAGGATTAATGCTAATGTTGCCGGATTTGGTGGAGACTGAGAAATCCGGGCCAAGAAGGTAGTAGTAGCCTTTGGTTTTTGGACAAACCACAAGGTCAGCGTTTCCGTCAGAGTCAATATCGGTAACGGCTATTCTTGCAGTTGGGTCAATGTTTGCCGGCAACATCGATGACATATCATCATAACCTGGTAGACCTACTATGAACGGTTTTTTGCCAGATGATGAGAGCACGATGGCTTCCTTGCCATCGATCTTTGCAAACGCAAGATAGGCGCCTTTGCCTACCCTCTCGGGTGACTTGGCAAGTTTCGAGAACGCTAGCTCAAGGTCGTACCTGAGCCATTCTGGTGAGGAGTTGACTATTGCCGGAACCTCTGGCCTTGTTTGCCCCCCAATCTTGAGCAAACCATCAACAACCGAGACTGTTGCCGTTTGACCTGGTTCGATTGTCAGAGTTGCCGAGAGGTCATACTTTTTTCCGTCTTCAGCTGAAATCGAGCTGATGCCTGCAACAGCGACAAGAATTGCGATAACAACCTTAACTTGTTTCATGAAAGACTCCTTTTTATAGTCAATGCCACAAAGAATATCGAGATACCCATCAGTCCAGCGTAGGCAAACGGAGCCACCCAGGACTGGAGAGTGTCTTTAAGCAGACCGGCAATTGGTGACGAGATGAGCATGGCAAAGGTGCCGGCCATGTTTATAAAGCTGATGGATTGAGCAATTTTTGATGGAGGCTCAATTCTTGGGGGTGTGGTGAAAATCATTGGAGGAATTAGCGATGCGGCAAAACCCATTATAAAAATGGACACAATAAAGGGAATTCGCCCCAGGGATGTTGAAAAAATCAAAATTCCAAGAATTAATGAAGGATAGGATATGAGAGTGAAACGTTTTACTTTTTTGTCGACAAATGAACCAATGATAAACCCAACAATCATGGCTGGGATTGCAAAAGTCAGGTTAGTAAAACCGGCGGCAATCGGTGAAAAATTGTAGAGCGTCCTGGCCATGTTCGGTCCCAGGAAAATGAACACGCTGGTGCACATTGAGAACAAAAACCAGCAAGCAGCCAGAACAAGCGACTCTTTCGAAAGCCAGCCTCTTGTTTGCGTTTGAGTTTTCCTTTCCGGGAGTTCAAGATTCCAGTAATAAACTGAGCCAACAATGCCAATTATTGCAAATGGTATCGGTATTAAATACGTAAAATTGAAACCAAGGTTTATTGTAATTACCGAAGATAACAGTGACGTTAGCAGATAAGCCATTGGTGCGCCAAGCGTCTGGATGGTTGAAAGAGTGTTTTTTGATTGGGGAGGGGCAACAAGCGAGATTATTTGAATACCGTAAATGTATAATGGAGCAAACGCCAGGCCAGCGCAAAGTCTCAGCACGAGCATCCAAACAGTGTTGGTCGTGAATATGCTCAAAATTGAGAGAATCAGCGCCGCCGACAAGAATGGCAGGGATAACCTTACCGGATTGCCCTTGTCGAGCATTTTTCCACTTGGAATTAGAAACGCCATAGAACCCAGCGATGGTGCTGACATGATGATTGTTCGTAGAAAAAATGATAAATTGTTTGTTTGCGCAACCTGATCAATTACAGGGGCGATACATGTTTGAAAAGCGAACGCACAGATGACACCAGACAAGGTGTAGAGCAGAATTAAGACAGGATTGAATTTTATTCTTCCAGATGTCATGGAACAAATCTACATCATTTATCTTGTGGGTTCAAGCTGGTATTATTTGTCTTGTTTGTATGGTAAAATAGGATATATGACAGCTATCCCAATAAAATGACTGCGTGAGGTTGACAAACTCGAGTCCCAAACTAGAATTGTATTGAAAATACCTTGATTGGAGGGTGTATGGCTCTGGTAGGTGATATAAAAAGTTTCAAGCTGCATTCACTTCTTCAGCTTATAACTATGGAAGGCAAATCTGGCGCCCTCAAAATTGACGACGGCACCAGGCAGGCTAAGTGTTATTTCAATCATGGTAAACTCTATCACTGTTCTCTGGCCAAGCTCACAGGTGCCCAGGCTTTCTATGAGTTGCTCATCTGGGACGAAGGTCAGTTTACTTTTGACGAGAGAGGTAAAATTGATCTTAGAACGGTCTATGAACCGCTTGACTCGCTTCTTATAGAGGGGTCAAAACTCCTGGAAGAATGGAATGTGATAGTAGCCGGAAGGAACATGTCTGATGAAGTATTCGAAGTTGCTTCGCAGGATCCCGATTCGGTGTGCGATTTTGCCATGGCCCCAAAAGATTGGAAAATCCTCAGGCTCATCGATGGCAGACTTTCAGCCAAACAGGTAGCCGAGAAATCTGGACTTGGCTATCTTGCTGTCTACAAAATCCTCTTCGATCTCCAGTCAGCCAACATCATCAGATCACTTCAGTTCAGAATGCTCAACCTCCAGGTGATACCTATGCCTGCAAGAGGCAAATCGCTGTTTGTTCCAAAAGAAACCATCGAAGGGGCAAGGATTGGTGTTGAGACTGCACTCCAGGACATGATATACCAGCAGGTCGATGGCAGGACAAACCTTGACCGAATAATGAAAAAGTTGCACCTTGATCAAAAGAATATCTCTCAGGCAATCACGAGACTCCACAGACAAGGTTTAATCGGCCTGGTAGACATCCATGGCAAGGAATTGACCATTGACAAGGCGGCAATCGGAGAAAAGTTGTGATTTGGACTAGATTTCTGACTGGTCTGTTTTTTATATTGGCCGCACTCGCTGGGTTGGTAAAAGTTGTCGTTGTGGCAAGGGATTTCAAAAAACGTTACTCTTTCAGGATGTATTCGTATCTTCTGATGAGCTGTTTGCTCACCGCTGCCATGATTGTTTTTTCAGTTGGTTACCTGTGTTCTCTTGGCTATGTGGTTTCAACGGCTTTCTTCATGGCCACATTTTGGGCAATCGGTAACATCTGGATTCAGTTTTCCGATGTCTCCGTGCCTGGGCTTGCCGACAAGATTATCCTTTACCTGATCACCTTTGTTCCGCTTTCACCATTTCTGGTGTTTCTTGTGCGGTGGTCATTTACGGCACCACTTAACATCAATTTCAATACACAGCTTATATGGCTGAATATGATAGCAACGGCCGGCGTTTTTTGCATCTGGCTTGCTTCATTTTTTGCCTCAAGGCTGAGGTCGTCTTACATGTTCTGGACGGTCACATTTTTCTTCTATGCAATGGCTGCGTTTGCAGCAAGACTGCAGTTTTCCGAAATCTGGATACTGGCATCGTCAATCCTGTACTTATCAGGAACTCTGTCATACTTATACATGTGGGTGAATCATGGACAAAACAGTTGAAGAATTGAAATACGGTTGCGCTGAAATTATTCCGGAAGATGGAATAGAGCAGAAGCTTAAGTCAAGCAAACCTTTGGTTATCAAGCTTGGAGCCGACCCAACCGCTCCTCATTTGCACCTCGGTCATGCGGTTGTTCTTAAGAAACTCAAGCAGTTTCAGGACATGGGCCACAAGGTCATTTTTGTCATTGGCGATTATACGGCAATGATCGGTGATCCTTCTGGCAGGAAAGAGACAAGAAAACCCCTGTCTGAGGAAGCGATTAAGGAAAACGCCAGAACCTATATCGATCAGGTGGCAAGAGTCCTCAATCCAACCGAAGGCATGCTCAGGTTCAACTCTGAATGGCTCGGAAAACTCGACGCAAGCGACATCATAAAGCTCATGGCAAAGTTCACCGTTGCAAGAATCCTGGAACGCGATGATTTCACAAACAGGATGAGGGCAGAGGTGCCAATATACCTGCACGAGTTGCTCTACGTTGTTTGCCAGGCATTCGATTCAGTCGCAATCAAGGCTGACATCGAGATTGGTGGAACCGACCAAAAGTTCAATTTCCTGGCAGCGCGTGAACTCCAGAAGGAAATGGGCATGGAACCTCAAACAATAATCACCATGCCAATTCTCCCGGGTACAGACGGTGTTATCAAGATGAGCAAGTCAATCGGCAACACCGTTGACCTCCTCGACGAACCGAACCAGATGTTTGGAAAACTCATGAGCATTCCAGACCATCTCATCCTTACTTATCTCCAGTATGCCGCACATGCGTCGATGGATGTTTGCAAGAAGGCAAAAGCCGACATGGAAAATGGCGCAAACCCGAGAGACTTCAAGATGGACATGGCTGTCAAGGTCATTGATATCTGGCATGGAGACGGGGAAGGCGAGAAGGCTAAGGAAGAGTTCATCTCAGTTTTTTCAAAACATGCTATCCCTACGGATATCAATGAAGTCTCGCTAAAGCATGAGGAGTACCCTATTCAGCTTGCAAAACTTCTCCAGAAACTTGGCATGGCGCCTTCGGGATCAGAGGCAAGAAGACTTATCCAATCAAACGCAGTATCGATTAATGAACTTATTGTGACAGATCCGCTGGCAAACATCGATGAACCAAGCGATCCTGTGATCGTTAAGGTTGGCAAGAGAAGATACGTGAAACTGGTGAAATTGACAAAATGAAAAAAATTGCTTTACTGATAGCTGTCGTTTGTCTTGTACCAACGATGGTTATCGGTTTAGAGCTGAAGTCATTTGAATCCAAAACCTGGCCTAATGCAAGAGCAACCGTCAGTTTGAGCAAAGACATATCCAACCCAAAATTCTTGTTGGATGTCTATGGCGAACAGTTTGAGGGCAAGACCTCAAAGATTGAGGATCAGGGCGACCCGATCAATGTTGTTTTCTGCGTGGACATCTCGCAATCAGTAGGCTACAACCTCAAATCACTAAAACCAATAATGGCCGATATCACAAGTCTGTTTGCAAACAATGACACCTTTTCAATGATGGTGTTCTCAGGAACGGTTGAAATCCCGATCAAGTTCTCAACAAATCCATCCGAAGCCGCGGTACTCATGGGTGAGCTTGCGGCCAAGGAAACCGATACTTATGTTTTTGAAGCACTCGATCAGGCTCGAGAGCTGCTTGACAGCCAACCTGACAGAAAAGGCGTTATTTTCTTGTTTTCTGATGGAGATGATACTGGCAGCAAAAACAAAGATATGATCTCTGACAAGTACCCAATCATTATCCTTGCTCCACCTGCAAACGTCAAAGTGCATGTCCTTACGAGCATTGCCAAGCAAACCAATGGCCTCTATTATCCTTCTGGCAGCTTCAACCACAACGAGCTCAAGACTTATATCAATAAGCTAAAACAATGGAATGAATCGCTCTATTCAATAGATTTTTCGAACCTGCCGAATTTAAGTTCCGGTAGCTATGAAATTGTGTTGATCGCAGACAATGGCAACACATCTGAAAAAGTGCCAGTAAAGTTTTCTATTGAAGGTAAAACGTCATTTGTCTGGGTGTGGTTTGTTATTGCTGGACTTTTGCTTGTCGCGCTTGTATTTTGGGTAATCTCGATTAAAAAAACTCATGTACCTAAAGGCAAGAAAGTGGTAGAAAAACAAGTCGATGCAGACTTGCACTACCTTGCCTGGATTTCGCTTGCCGATGACGATGACAGCCAGTTCAGGATAAGAAAAAACAAGGTCTTGATAGGTACAGACCCCGGGGCAGATTTCTTTGTCGACGACCCTACTGTTTCGGTCAAGCACGCAATAATCTTTGAAAAAGCAGATGGTTTCTATGTTTCGGATGCTGAATCAGTCATGGGAACCTTTCTCAATAAAAAAAGAGTTTTAGAACCGCAGAAACTCAATGATGGCGACATCATTCGCGTTGGCGATACAGACTTGAAGTTCACCCAGAGCGATTTTGCATACACATCAAAAAAGAAGGTCATTTAAAGAAATGAAAGAAAACTACAACATTTCCTACGCTAAAGACGCACCAAAGACCCCAATAAAGGCAATCAGAGGAACAAAGCTAACGTGCAAAGGCTGGATACAGGAAGCAGCGCTTAGAATGCTTCAAAACAATCTCGAACAAACCCGCAAATGGGAAGAACTGATTGTTTATGGTGGTACCGGCAGGGCAGCCCGTGGCTGGCTGGCTTACGATGCGATCGTAAAATCTTTGACAAATCTCGAAAATGACGAAACACTTCTTATTCAAAGTGGGAAACCGGTAGGAACATTCAAGACCCATGCTGATGCGCCGAGAGTCCTTATTGCTAACTCGATGATTGTCCCATTTTGGAGTACAAAAGAATACTTTGACGACCTGGAGAAAAAAGGCTTGATGATGTACGGCCAGATGACAGCCGGATCATGGATTTATATCGGTACTCAAGGAATATTGCAGGGAACCTACAACACCTTTGCCGAGTGCGCCAACAAACATTTTGGTGGAACCCTCAAAAACAGGATAGTTGTCACCGGTGGCTGCGGACAGATGGGCGGAGCTCAGCCCCTGGCAGTAACGATGAACGAAGGTGTGTGCCTCATAGTCGACATCGACGAAGAAATGATTGACCAGCGTATTGCTGAAGGTTATCTGGACAAAAAAACCAGCTCAATTGACGAAGCCATGAAAATGGCGCTTGCAGCCAAGGAAAAAGGTGAAGCTGTTTCGATTGGTTTGGTGGCTAACTGCGCTGATGCGCTGCCGTATTTTGTGGCTCACAATTTCATCTCTGACGCTCTTACCGACCAAACCTCATCTCATGACATGCTGGGTGGTTATGTGCCAAACGGCATGAGCTACAGGGAAGCACTCGAACTTCGTGGCAGAGACTCCAAAAAATACCTTGAAGAATCTTATAGGACCGTCCAGGTTCATGTCCAGGCAATGCTTGATTTGCAAGCAAAAGGTTCAATAACCTTTGACTATGGCAACAACATCCGCCAGCAAGCTGTCAAAAATGGCATGGATCACAAACAAGCATTCTCATTCCCAGGTTTTGTCCCAGCCTACATCCGTCCTCTGTTTTGCGAGGGCAAAGGGCCGTTCAGATGGGCAGCCCTCTCTGGCGACCCTGAGGACATCTACAGGACTGACGAGTTGGTTCTTGAGATGTTCCCGCAGGACAAGTCGCTTGCCAGATGGATAAAAATGGCTCGCGAAAAACTGAATTTTGCAAATATTCCAGGCTTGCCTGCTCGCATCTGCTGGCTTGGTTATGGTGACAGAAACCGTTTTGGAGTGGCAGTAAACGAGCTTGTGGCGTCAAAGAAGATTTCTGCTCCAATAGTTTTTGGTCGTGACCATCTCGACTGTGGTTCGGTTGCCTCGCCAAATCGCGAGACTGAATCAATGAAAGACGGTTCCGATGCCGTGGCAGACTGGCCAATCCTCAATGCCTTGCTTGCCACATCCTGTGGCGCTTCCTGGGTTTCAGTTCATGGCGGCGGCGGCGTTGGCATAGGTTATTCAATTCATTGTGGTCAGGTTACGGTTGCCGATGGCACGCCTGAGGCAGCAACCCGCCTCAACAGAGTTTTAACCGGTGACCCTGGCATGGGCGTAATCCGTCATGTTGACGCAGGTTACGACGAAGCAATAAAAGTTGCAAAGGAAAAGAACGTGAAAATTCCGATGTGGGGAGTTTGAGTAAATAAACCAATAAAAAAGACCTTCTTTATAGAAGGTCTTTTTTATTTTGTGATCAATTACTTCTTTGTCACTTGCACCTGTTCCTCTATCCACTCGAACCACTCGTGCAGGCCATCGCCGGTTTTAATGGAGATTTCAAAAAACTGGAGTTTAGGATTAACCATCAGAGCGTCTTTCTTGAATGCCGCCATGTCGAAATCGCAGTATGGGAGCAGGTCGGTTTTGTTTATCAGTACAATGTCTGCGTTGCGGAAGGCAAGGGTGTATTTTGCCGGTTTATCTGAGCCTTCTGGCACTGAAAAGAGCAGGATTTTTGCAAACTCGCCAAGGTCGTATGCTGCTGGGCAGACTAGGTTGCCTACGTTTTCAATGAAAATGATGTCTGAATTGTCTTGAGAAAGTTTGTCTACTGCCTCTTCAACCTGGTCAGGCGAGAGATGGCAGGAAGCACCGGTGCCAGCAGTGTTGATAAGGTATACAGGCACGCGGAGCTTTTCGAGCCTGAGGGCGTCGCGGTTGGTCTCTGGATCGCCTTCGATGACAGTGATGTTGAATTCTTCACGGAATCTTGCCAGGGTTCGCTCCAAAAGAGAAGTTTTGCCTGAACCAGGCGAGCTGATGATGTTGAGCGCCAACACTTTGTTTGTTTTGAGTTTTTCTCTTATTCTGTCAGCAATTTCTTCGTGTGCATAATCAACTTTCTTGTTGATGTCAATATCCATTTTAATCCTCCAGGCTGATTGTGACAATTTCCAGGTCACCACCAGAAAGCATTTTGCAATCTACACTGCCGCAGTGTGGGCAGATAAAGATTATATCTTCGACTGTGAATTCCTTTTTGCAGGCGTTGCAAAGGAGTACCGGGTCGATAACCTCCGACTCAACCTTCAATCCTTCCATGTCGGTGCCTTTTGTCAGCACCTCGAGGAAGAATGCAATAGAGTTCGGTTCATTGCCCGAGAGCCTGCCAATTCGAAGTTTTACACCCTTGACTCTGGCGTTTCTTTTTTTTGCCTCGTCCTGCAACACTTTTAAAATCTCTTGTGAGACTGGAAGTTCGTGCATGAACAATATGATATCATTTTCAGTTTTCATTGAAAGCCGTAAATAAAAAAGGCTGGCAATTTTTTGCCAGCCTTTTTTTGATTGGTTTATTGATTTACATCAACAGGGCAAGGATTGCCTTCTGAACGTGGAGTCTGTTTTCGGCTTCGTCGAAGACCACTGAATACTTTGCGTCTACGACGTCGTCTGTGACTTCTTCGCCACGGTGTGCCGGCAGGCAGTGCAGGAAGATTGCGCCTTCACAAAGGTTCATCAATTCCTTGTTTACCTGGAATGGCATCATCTTCTGGACTCTTGCCTTGTGCTCGGTTTCCTGACCCATGGATGCCCAAACGTCGGTGTAGATGACGTCTGCATCGACAACGGCTGTCTTTGGATCATGGGAGACTGTGATCTCGGAGCCGGATTTTTCTGCGTCTTCCTGAGCTTCCTTCATGACCTCTGGGTCTGGGAGGAAGTCGGACGGTGCGCAGACTGTAAGATCCATGCCGACTTTAGCACAACCGTGCATGAGTGAGTGAGCCATGTTGTTTGAACCGTCGCCCATGTAGACCATCTTGAGGCCTGAAACCATGCCGAATTTTTCGGAGATGGTGAACAGGTCTGCAAGAACCTGGCATGGATGTTCGCGGTCAGAGAGACCGTTGATTACTGGGACAGAGCCGTACTTTGCAAGGTCGACGAGTTTCTGGTGTTCAAAAACCCTGGCCTGGATGCCGTGGACAAAACGTGAGAGAACCCTGGCCGTGTCGGCGATGGACTCGCCCCTTGAGAGCTGCATGTCGTTTGACGACAGGTAGATCGGGTTTCCACCGAGTTCGTGCATCGCAATGTCGAAGCTCAGTCTTGTGCGTGTGGATGGCTTTTCGAAGATCATTGCAAATGACTTGCCTGCAAGGATCGGGTTGACATACTTGCCCATGAGCCTCTCAAGCTTGAGAGTTCTGGCAACGTCAAAGATCTGATCCACTTCTTCTGGTGTCAGATCGTGGATTGAGATCAGCGATTTTCCTTTGAGGTTTACTGCCATTTGAGAATTCTCCTTTTTACCAATTGAATTTGTTCTTGATCAGACCTTCAAGGGTCGGCATGCCGATGACCTGGAGTTCATAACCAACGCGAACGATTGGCTTGCTGACTTTGAGGACTCTGGTGATGTCGATTGGAGTTGCCGAGACGATGATATCGCATGGTACTGCTTCGATGGTGTCCTTGAGATCCTTGACCTGTGCGTCGCCGTAGCCCATTGCTGGAAGGATGTCTTCGACATGGGTGTACTTTGCAAAGGTGTCGGCAATTGATCTGACTGCGTATGGTTTCGGGCTGACGATTTCGCCTGCACCGGCTTTTTGTGCTGCAACAAAACCTGCGCCGTATGTCATTTCGCCGTGGGTGAGCGTCGGGCCGTCTTCCAGAACGAGGACCTTCTTGCCTTTGATCTGTTCTGGATTGTTGACAAAAACTGGCGAGGCAGCGTCGATGATGACTGCGTTTGGATTTCTTGAGATTATGTTTTCCCTGACAAGCTGAACATCTTCCGGATATGCTGAGTCGATTTTGTTGATAACGACTGCATCTGCCATGTCGATGTTTGTTTCGCCTGGGTAGTAGGAGATTTCATGACCTGGTCTGAGTGGGTCAGCTACGACGATTGCAAGGTCGGCAAGGTAGAATGGTGTGTCATTGTTTCCGCCGTCCCAGATGATTACGTCTGCTTCTTTTTCAGCTTCACGAAGGATCTTTTCATAGTCGACGCCTGAGTAGATGACTGCGCCCATGTCGATGTGTGGTTCGTACTCTTCCCTTTCCTCAATTGTGCATTCGTGCTTGTCGAGGTCGGAGTAGTTGGCAAATCTCTGAACTGCCTGTTTTGCAAGGTCGCCGTATGGCATTGGATGACGAACTGAGACTACCTTTTTGCCCATCTTCTTGAGGACTTCAAGGACAGCTCTTGTTGTTTGGCTCTTGCCGCAACCTGTGCGGACAGCTGTGACCGAGATAATTGGTTTTGTGGATTTGATTGCCGTGTTCTGATAACCGGTCATGATGAAGTTGGCGCCGTTTGCATTAACGAGGGCTGCCTTGTTCATAACCACATGGTGTGGCTGGTCGGAGTAGGAGAATACGACGTCGTCTGCCTTATGTTCCTTGATGAGCTTTGTGAGCTCTTTTTCGTCGTAGATTGGAATACCATTTGGGTAGAGCTTGCCTGCAAGTTCGACCGGGTACTTCCTGCCTGCAATGTCAGGAATCTGAGTTGCTGTAAAGGCGACAACGTTGTAGTCGGGATTGTCGCGGTAAAGGACGTTAAAGTTGTGGAAATCACGTCCGGCTGCGCCCATGATGATTACTTTTCTTGGCATTTCTTTTGCTAACCTCCTATGATTTGTTTAATTTTTACTTCTGAGTATGGCTGACGGTGACCCATCATTCTCTTGTGGTTTGTCTTGTGACGATAGAAGAAGACTGTGAGTTTTGGACCTTTGATTTGATCAACAACATCCGCCACAACCTTTGCTCCTGAGACAAACGGCTGTCCGATCTTGACCTGACCACCGTTTTCAATCATTGAAACTTCACCAAATGTGAATTCTTTGCCGGCTTCGACATCGAGTTTTTCAACCCTTACAACGTCGCCTTCAGCAACCTTATAGTGTTTTCCACCTGTTTTGATGACTGCGTACATAGCATTCCTCCAGATAATGTTTACATCTGTTCTATATTAGATGGGAAAAAAACACAGTCAACAAAAAAGATATTTGCTGTTTGCCAAAAAACCGAAAATATTTTCAGTCATCTTGCTTGGGGCGTTGGCTTATACAGTATATTTTTTTATCCTTTGTTGCGACAAGAATTGAGGGGTATCCGGTGTCAAATATGGATATGGATGTGGTTGCTGCACTTTTAAGGGCGATTTTTGCTATTTCTGAACCGTTTGAGGTGTCAAGTATCACAAGCTTGCCAGATTCAGTGCAACAGGCGAGAACAGTTGATTCGTCTGTGTTGTTAAATAAGAGCGTTGGCGTGGCCTTCAATGGTTCAGAGATGTTATAGGTCCAGCTGTCTTTTTCCTTGACACATTTGATTGTTCCGGGAGCGACTTCGTAGCATATGCGGTCGTTGATAGAATCGTAAACTACCGATCCGCTCAGGGGATGATTGGTCTCTTCCTTGAATGTAGTGCAAGGCTTCATGCCCCATGCCGAAAAATCTGAACCAATAATAATTCCCTCGGATGTTGATATGAGAACCTTGGAACCATAGGCTGTCGGAGAGGTGTTCAAGGCATTCTTCGTCTTCAATTCTGAAAGAAGTCTGCCGGTCGTTGCATCTATGCACAGCAACCTGTTGTTTGATGTACAAATATAAATGACTTTTGATGTTGCCTGTCGGTCAATCAACTTAAGCGTTGAATTGTAATCTACTGCTGGAGCGTCGACTGCCCAGCCTTCAAGATCAAAAGTCCATTTTACGGAAGGAGTTTTCGAGAGAGCGTTGAGTAGATACAGTTTTTTGTCTGAGGACGAGAAAGCGACGCAGCCATAATGATCGATATCGCCCTGAAAGACTGCGGGTGAACCTGTTATGGCTCCGCCAGTCTGAAATCTCCATATCTCCTGCCCTGTCTGTGAATCAAGACAATAAAAAACACCCTTGTCGTCGCCAAAAAATAATCGTTCCATGTACAATGCAGCAGATCCCTTGACCTTGCCAATCGTTTGAAAATCCCAGGCCTTTTGGCCATCAAAAACATTGAGGCAATAGAACTTGCTGTCATCGACACCAAAAAAGGCGTAGCCTTTTTTGTCAAAAATTGGAGTGGAGTAGGTTAGTTCCTGCAAATCAAATGTCCATTGAATCGTGAATGGATTTCCCAACATTTTTTTAATTTGCGAAGGGGAGAAGTTTGTTCGCTGGTTGTTGCCATGTGCTGTCGACCAAATGTTCGCCGGTCTTGAGCCATATGTTTGAGGTTCTGCAGTTTCTACTGGATTTTTTACGTTTGTATACCATATTGATATGGATTCGGAATCAAAACTGCCATGATCCTCCCAAGCGACAACGTCGCCATAGATTACCGGATTACGTTGGTCACCAAACCCTCTAAAAACCCAGTAGGTTTTTCCTGTTGTGAAATCATAGATTTTTATGTCTGAACCAAAATCGGAGCATGGATCGGAGGTTTCATAAACACAATACTTGCCAGCAATTGAAATATTGGAGTAGATTCCAGGTTTTTCAGTAATTGGGATGGTTTTGCCGGCGATCGTGTCATAACCTTTGATCATGGTTTTTATTGTTCCTGAGAAACTCTGAGAAGGTTGATAATACCAGGCGGCGTATCTGTCTCCAACCGTCAGGCCGAACTCCCTGTTTGGAAGAGACGAGATGTACAGTTCCTTTTTTGTTGACAATGAATACCCATAAATGTTGGTGATCATTGAGTCGCTGTTTGTGCTGCAAGTTCTGCAGTCCAGCCACAAGATGGTGTTGCCAATGATTTTTGGAGATATCTGATCGCCTGGAGCAGTACAGATTGGCAGGAGTTTTTTTGTTGCAAGGACAAAAATATAGATGTCGTAATCGCTTTTGTCAGACATTTTTAGTGATAAAGCAACGTAATCATTGTAGAGTTCCGCTGTCCCCTGGCTGTTGAGGTCTTTAACCAAAAACTCTTTGCCATCTGAAATGTTAATGCCATAGATCTCACAATTCTGCTGGTCATCTGATGATGATTGGCAGTTTCTCCAGTCTCTCCAGATGATCCAATCCTTGGAAACTTGAGGGTTGTCCTGGCGTTTCTTAGCGTTGCAAACGATTTTTCGAGTACCAGTTAGAAAATCGTAGGACATGATGTTGTAGTTGTCATCACTTGGTTGGGATGATGGATTTTCAGACCAGACGGATATGTTTCTGTACATCGACCTGTATGGGGTTTTCCTTGTAAAGGCTGAACAGGGTTTTTCCTCGCTAGTGGCGATATCCATCATGAAAATGCGTGGCATTATCCTGCCTTCAGTGTCATGAAACTTGTTACGGGTGTCCAGCCAACTGAGATACCCGCCCGATAAGATCGGGGCGTTTTGCGTGTGGTCACTGGACAATAGAACCGAGGGCATAAAATTTGATAGCCACCATCTGGTTATTTTCGCAGCATTCACGCAGTAAAAAACCGATGCTAGTTGAACGAGGATCAATGCTAGCGCGCAAAGTCTTTTCATTTTTCTAGAAAATACCTGGAACTACGGTAAATAGTTTCATTCAGTAATGATTTAACAATAGTTTCTCTTGGTAGTCAAGATTAGACTCTGGCGGATTTCCAGGAGCCATTCTTAAACAGCAGCCAGTTGATAAACATAACACTTGACGACGATAAAATGCCGATGTAATAAATCCAAACAAGATCTGCTCTGTATACTTTTATTGCCACAATAACAGGTAAAATATTGAGTAACCAATGGTTAAGCTGCCCAAGTAACGACGGCCAGAAAGTGTAGCCAGAACCTTCGAAAGCCGTCCAAAGCATCCATTGCCCAGCATTGACCATATTGCTTGTCATGGCCAAACCGAAAACCATTGCTCCTATCTTTATCGAATCAGGATTGCTCTGGAACATGCCAATGATACTTCCACCAAATGGAAAACCTACAAATACTGTGATTGAGCACAATCCTATACCAATAAGTACTGCGTAAAGTGTTGTTTTATATGCTCCGTGGGGCTTGTGTGCGCCAAGATTTTGGCCAACAAGTGCGCTTGCAGCCTGTTGTAATCCCAACAAGGGCATGTTAACAAAACCGGCAATTGTGTTGGTGACTCCGTAGACAGCTTTGTAGGCTGGTCCAAAAACTGAAATCAGATTGATAAAAATCATTGACGACACAGAACCAAGCGAGTTTGTAACAGCGTAAGAGGTGCCAATTCTCAGAAAAGTTTTGAGAATTCCGATATCCGGTTTGAAAAGACCGCGAAAACTGATTTTTATACCGCGTTTTTCCAGCCTGAATTTGTAGTAAGGCAATCTCAGCCTGAATCTGACAGAGTCACCATCTCTGTATGGAAGAGCAAGCAGGGTGTACCTTTCGGCCGAGATTTTGTTGCCTGTAAGCATAAGACCCATACCAACAAAAAAGACCAACATCTGCGCAAGTACAGTTGAGTATGCTGCACCTATGATGCCCATCCTTGGGATGATTCCCCATCCAAGGATAAAGACTATGTCGAACACAAGGTTGAGGACTGCTGATGAGAAATTGAGAATCATGCCTGTCTGGCTATCACTGGTGCAGCGGAAGATCGTGTTGAAAGTGAAATAACAGAATTGAAAAGGCAGGGATATCAGGAGGACTGTGCCATATTGAATGGCAAGGGTCATCTCTGACAAGCAAAATGGCATTTCAGCGGATGTAGGGTGCAAATTTGCCGGAATGTTGACCACTTGAGAGGCGCCGGCAAGAAACAGGAGCTGACGAAGAAAAATCAAACCAATGACGGAGCCTATGACTCCTGCAAGGAATTTATAAATAAGCGTCTGTTCTGCCGCCCAGGCAGCCTTGGGATAGTTCTTTGCACCCCAATTTCTGGCTATTACAGTAACTGAACCTGGCCCCGAGATGTTATTGAGGATTCCGAAGAAGCCACCGACAATACCATAGGTGACAACAGCGGATTGTCCAAGCATTCCAGCAACCGGCCCCAAAAGTCCTACCAGTTTTACATTGACCAGCTGATAGAGATTTTCAAAAAACCTTCCTGCGATGCCTGGCCATGCCAGCAGCCAGAGATTTTTGAGTGTGTTGCCTTCTGTAAGGTCTCGTTCCTGGGGTTTCATTTTGATGAAATAGTTTAAGGATTTGTTTGCATCTGGCAACAAACTTTCATTTTCTTATTTTGTAAAGTTACCATTTATAGGACATTCTTTGATTCCAACCTTAACAATACCGATAGATGCTTTATCGGTAATTGTTTTCGATTTAACCGGATTAGGTGAAAATAAACCCATCACAGCAAAAGGGGTGCTAAATATGAAGGGCAAATTGGGTATTTTGGTTACAGCTTTGATTCTTTCGATAGCTTTTGTATCACCGGTTTTTGCAACACTTGGTCCGATACGTGTCGAATTGAACATGATAAAACCGAGGCTTTCAGCAGCAAGGGCGAATCGGATTACGGCATTCAAAGTTTACATAAGGTATAATGTAAACATAAAAATTCATGATTGGTTCAAAATTTGGTTTCCTATAGATGAAAATGGTTTAACAGACAATCCAGAAGAAATCGCAAGTAAAATATGCGATGGATTTCAAAAAATCGATGAAAAGATATCCGATCCAAGGTTTGTCCCAAACGAAGAATATTTTAAAAAGTTTGACAATCTAGAATTAAAAAAAACTGGAAAGATGTATGCAATAACTGGCGAGAAAGGATATGGAGAATTCTACAATATACCAGCATCAGAAAATGTGACAAATTGGGGCGATATATGCAATATAGGTAAATCAATACCTAGGGTTGTTAAAGATCCTTCAGGATTAGGATTCTGGATGCTTGGAACGATTATGCCAGCCATGCCATTTGATGACAAAGACAGGAAGAAGGCGTTAGAGTCTCTTGACTCATCGACGTCAATTGGGTATTCGCCATGTGGCATCTGCTCCGGTTATCCTCGAGTAATCAATAATTGTATTGAAAGGTCATTGTTGCTTTACACCCCATTGGAAGTCGAGGCTTGGAGAAAAGGATATAACTCAATTGACATTAACACATCAAAAACCACTGGCATCATCGGTCCAGCGACTCCTGGTAGGTACAGGCTTGCTGTGGCGACGACACCTGAACCCGTGCCTGTGGAGTCGGAATCCTTCATCCTGCCATGCTCGGATGTTTCAGATGTCACACTTGAGGACAACCTCATGAACAATTCCAGCAATGCTTTGACGGTCAACTTCAAAACCGGAGAAGGCGGAGCCTTGGATGGCGGTAGCTCAACAATCATGCTCAAGTTGCCGGCAACATTTGTCATTCCAAAGAGATTTGCAGCAAAATCAATCAAAATCAACGGGGCATTTGTACAAAGCCCTCCTGAGATCACGCAAAGCGTAGGTTTTGCTGAAATGTCAATTGTCTGCCCAACCGATGTAAACAACCTTGGCAAGGCAAAAATCGAGTTTCTTTCCAATTCCGGTATTGCCTGCAAGCTGACAAGAGATCCGTTGGTTGTTGAGGTTTCAACATCGTCAGAACCGAATTTCATCAAATCTGCCCCGCTTGCCCTTGCGTCGACCCCCACGACAGTGGTCACTCCCAACGAAGAATACAAAAATTCCTTCATCTCCTGTAGGACCCCTCTGCCTGATGGAGAAAAGCTGAAAGTCGGAACAGACATAAAGCTGAATTTTCCTGAAGGTTTCAAGCTTCCAGCAAGCATCATACCTGCAAACGTCAGTGTTATGGGCGTACCGACAAAAGCCCTCGCCGTTGAGAGAAACACCTTCAAAATCACGCTCCCGACAGATGTTGAATATTTTATCGCCATAACCGTGCGCGCCCAGGCCGGGGTCACAAACCCCAAAGCTGGCACGTATTCATTCTCGATAACCACTCCAAAAGACACTTATGATTGTGGTCAGATCGAGATAATACCGACTAAGGGATTGGTGTCAAACCTCGTTCTCTCAAACTACCAAAGCAGTTTGGAATCAAAGTATTCGTTCAAGTTGACCCCATCATCTCAAGCTCAACTGGCTGTTGGCGACATTTTCAGGGTGGAGTTCCCGGAAGGAACGATTTTACCAAGGGATTTTGATCTTGCCAAGGTGACAGTTGGCGGCAAAACCGCAATATCGACAGGCGTTAATGGAACAACGCTTGCCATTGCCACACCAATCGAAATTACTTCCATCAAACCGGCCGATGTTTCCATCGACATCGGCATACAAAATCCAAGAAAACACGGTTCGTACAATTTGAAAGTTTATGTTGACCAGGGAGAGCCGATGGTTTCTGAAGAATACGTTCTCGAGCCAGCACCACTCAAATCTTGGATATACTTTTTAGACCCGGACAAACCAAACTGTGGTGACTGGTTCAACAAGCCACCAATTCTAGGTTTTGACTGCCTGAATCCTGATGCAAAAATAACATTCTGGTTTAATAACCAGCCAGACAAATCTGTAACCTACGGTGGAGAAGCCAGACTCATGCCAGGCTCTCAGAGAGCAAAAATCACATGGCAAGCAGAGTTCAACGGTGTTAAGGAAGAGCCACAAACCTACAATTTGAACATTGACACTGTCACTCCGCCATTGACATTGAATTACCCAAAATCGAATGCCAGCACATCCTCAAGTTCTTTTTTTGTTTCTGGCGAACGCGGTTTTACCGAAATGCTCACCGATGGCGACAATGAGAAGTACCAGGTAACCGATTCAGTGTTTGTAAGGTTTGAAGGTAAGGAAACCCAGCTTCTGCAAGGTGAAATCTACGAGACCAAAGATCAAGATTCAATCGAGTATAAATTTCAGCATACCATCACTCTCAAGGAAGGTCCAAACGTAATCGAGGTGATTGCACGTGACCAGGCTTGCAACGAAACGATAATAAAAAGAGTCATCACGCTAGACACCGAACCGCCAAGGTTTGAAGTCCTCAGTCCAAAAGAGAATGAGGTTTTTACCGAAGGCGATTCAACTACAATAAGGGTGAAAACCGAAGCAAACGCAATGGTCTATATCGACAAAACATTGGCAGTAATTGAGTCTACCGAAGGCGATACTGGAATATTTTCTGCCAACGTCACACTCGATGCCGGAAAAAACATTTTTGTAGTCAGCGCAAAAGACGTGTGTGGCAACACCACATCCATGAACCTGGTAATCACAGCCAAGCCAAAGAAAACCGTCATAGTTCTGACACTCGACAAAAAAGAATGGACAGTCAACGGTGCGGCTCAGTACCCATTAACGACACCTCCAACCAGCAAGTTCACTGATCTAAGGCACAAAGCCCTAAATGGCACAACCTATATGCCAATTAGGGATATCGCAGATCTTCTTAACTGCACAACTGAATGGGACGCAAAGGAAAAGAAGATGATACTCAATCAGCATCTTCCAAATGGCAACGCCAAAGTCATTGAATGCTGGCTCAACAAAACGGTTGCCAGGATTGACGGCAAGGAGGTCAAGTACAACGCCAAAGGAACGCTTTATCCAGTGTCAATAAACGGCAAAACCATGCTTCCGCTCAGGTTTGTGGCTGAAAACCTCGGCGCCAGTGTTGTCTTCGATGCCAAAACCAAACAGATAACGCTGACTTATCCAAAATAGGGGGGCTGAGAGTATGAAGAAAATATTACTATTGCTGGTGTTGGTGATTGTTTTTGGGAACACGGCGGCAACCTTTGCCGTACTTGGGCCAATACATGTAGAACTGAACATGATAAAACCGAGGCTTTCAGCAGCAAGGGCGAACTCCCTTACAGCGTTCAAGATATATATACGATACGATGTCAATATAAAGGCTCATAATTGGCTAAAAGTCTGGTTTCCGATTTATGAAAGCATCCAGTCGGACAACCCGGAAGAGGTTATCAGGCAGATATGTGATGGTCTGCCTCCAATAACCGGTGTGAGGGAACACCCCAGATTTGTGCCAAATGAAAAGTATTTTAAAAAATATGAAAACTCAGAACTCAAAGATTACAGCACGTTTTACAAGATTCTTGACTACTACAGTAATGCTGAATTCTTCAAATTACCAGATTTGGATAATGTCAAAGATTGGCATGATGTTTGTGGAGGAGATACCAAAAATCTCAGATTGGTCAAGGATCCGTCTGGTCTAGGCTGTTGGATGTTGGGAACAATATTTCCACCAATGCCTTATGACAAGGATCAAAGAAGCAAAAGGATGAGAACTGTCTACCGTTCAGTGTTGCTTGGTTACAGCTCCTGTGGTTGTGAATATGTATTGCTTGAGAATAGCTGCAAACAAGCAACATTGACATATTTTGAAGAAGTAGAATTAGAGGCTTGGCGAAAAGGCTACAACTCAATCGATTTCAACACTTCCAAAACCACCGGCATCATCGCCCCGGCTACTCCTGGCAGGTACAGGCTAGCCGTTGCCACCGAACCTGAACCTGTACCTGTGGAGTCGGAAGCCTTCGTGCTTCCTTGCTCTGATGTGTCCGATGTTGTGCTTCAGGATTATCCAAACAATAATGCCGAGACAATATTGAATGTTAGCTTCAAAGTTGGCGAGGGTGGAGCGCTGGACGGCGGATCGTCAGTGGTCAATATCAAGTTCCCGCCTGGCATATTCGCTCCGGACAAGTTTCCAGAAAAATCGATAAAGTTCAACGGCGCTTTCGTCAGTTCATCACCCAAAGTCGAGAAAAGCGCAGACGGAACGGTAATCAAGATAATTGTTCCGACGGACGTGGCGAACTTTGGTCAGACCTCGATTGAGTTTTCGAGCTCAACAAACATCAGAGTCATACCTTCAAAAAAACCAATATCGATAGAAGTTTCAACCACTTCTGAGCCTAACTACATCAGTTCAAAACCGGTGGCACTTGGTTCCACGCCATTGGCCGTTGTGACCCCTGATCACGAATACAAGTATTCATCCATTTTTTGCAGAGCGATTCTTCCGGATGGCGAAATTTTGAAAGCCGGATCGGTCATAAGCTTGAATTTTTCTGAAGGTTTCAAGTTCCCAAAAACAATGGAACCTGGTAACGTCTATGTTTCAGGTTTGAGGGCAAAACACATAGATATTGACGGCAACTCTTTGAAAATCACGATACCGGCAAACATCCAGTACTATGTCCAGATCACAATTAACAAAAATGCTGGAATCAGAAACCCAAAAGCTGGCACACACTCCATAACGTTGACTACTCCTTCTGGCAGCTACGGTTGCGGAGAGTTTGAGATAAAGCCATCAGTTGGTTTAATAACGCTTCTCGAATTGTCAGACTACCAGGGGAGTGTAGAGTCCAAATATTTCTTCAGTTTAGTGGCTCCTTCGCAAACCCCGTTGTCAGTTGGCGATACTTTCATGGTGGAGTTTCCTCAGGGGACGGTCTTGCCAAAAAGCTTTGATATCGCAGATATAACCGTCAATCGGAAGAAAACCATTTCGGCCAAGGCTGACTCAACAACGCTGACTATTGCGACTCCAGTTGAGATTACATCAGCCAAACCAGTTGATGTTTCCATCGACATTGGCATAAAAAATCCTAGAAAACACGGTTCATATACTCTCAAAGTTATCATTGGCAAGGCTGAGCCGATGGTTTCTGAAGAATATGTCCTCGAACCAGCCCCACTCAAATCTTGGATATACTTTTTGGACCCGGACAAGCCAAACTGTGGTGATTGGTTCAACAAACCACCAATTCTAGGTTTTGACTGTCTGAACCCAGAAGCAAAAATAACATTCTGGTTTAATAACCAGCCAGACAAAGCCGTTATCTACGGTGGCGAATCAAGGCTCAACCCAGGTTCCATGAGAACAGTCATAACCTGGCAGGCAGAGTTTAATGGAGTAAAAGAGGAGCCAAGGGCTTATGATTTCAATCTGGATACCATGCCGCCGTCGGTAAGAGTGACAAAACCTAAAACAGGTGAGATGACAAACCATAAAAACTATAAAATTGAAGGCGAACGCGGTTTTACCGAAATGCTTACCGATGGGGACAATAATAAGTATCAGGCAACCGATTCAATCTTTGTAAAATTCAATGGTAAAGAAACCTTGTTGCTGGAAGGCCAAATATATGAAACAAAAAATTCAGGCTCAATAAAATACAAATTCGACCATGTCATCCAACTGAATGAAGGAGAAAACATTGTTGAAATAATAGGCCGCGACCAGGCATGCAACGAAACAGTGGTGAAAAAGAAGATAACACTAGACACACAACCGCCAAAAGCTGAAATGGTGAGCCCAAAAAATGATGAAATATTTATTGATGGCGACAATGTCAATGTTCTTATCAGAACTGAGGCAAGCGCGACTGTGCAGATAAACGGAATGTCTGCCGAGATCATTTCGTCAGAAGATGGAGTTGGGGTTTTCTCTGCCAACATAAGTCTTGTCGAAGGCGACAATATTGTTAGCATTGCCGTGACCGACCAGTCTGGTAACAATCGCAGCCTCAGCTACAAAATTGTAGCAAAGCCAAAGAAAACCATCATCGTCCTGACACTCGACAAAAAAGAATGGATGGTCAATGGCAAAGTCCAGACACCACTTGCAGTTCCTCCAACTGCAACTTTCAAAGACAGCAGATATAAGGATTTGAACGGTAGCACATACATGCCGGTTGCGCAATTGGTACCTTTCTTTGACAGCCTTGTTTTCTGGGATGTAAAAGAAAAGAAAGTTACTCTAGAACAAAAATTGAGAAACAATGAGAAGAAAATCATCGAGCTTTGGCTTGAAAAAACAAAAGCTAAGATCGATGGGAAAACCGTCAACATCGACCCAAAGGGAACGCTTTATCCAGTGTCAATAAACGGCAAAACCATGCTTCCGCTCAGGTTTGTGGCTGAAAACCTCGGCGCCAGTGTCGTCTTCGATGCCAAAACCAAACAGATAACGCTGACTTATCCAAAATAGGGGGGAATCATGCGGAAACTTTTGGCGGTTGCGATTCTTGTTGCAATGACAATATCAGCCATTCCTGCGATGGCAACAGTTGGCCCGGTCAGAGTTGAGCTGAATATGATAAAGCCAAAATATTCCCATGCCAGAGCAAACCAGGTGACAAGCTTCAAGGTTTATATGCGTTATAATGTAAACATCAAAATTCATGACTGGATAAAGGTTTGGTTTCCGTCGTCTGAAGCGGTTGAATACGCCAATCCTGAGGATTTGCTCAAAAACATCTGTGATGGTTTACCAAAAATTGATGAAAACATCGATAATCCAAGATTTCTGCCAAACAAGAAGTTTTTCGAGAAATATCCCAATTCGAAATTGGCAACAAAAAGACAACTTTTTACAGTAGCTGAGTATAACAAACCTGGGATTCTTTACGACAACCCCGAACCGTCAGGTGCTGCCGACTGGAGTGATGTTTGTGGCGAGAAAGACAACAAACGGAGAATAGTAAAAGATCCTTCAGGTTTGGGCTGTTGGATGCTTGGAACAGTGATGCCGGCAATACCTGTGGACGACACAGAAAGAAAAGAATGGAGCCGGAGGATTGGCATGTCAATTTCAATCGGTTACAACCCCTGTGATTGTCAGCCATTCTCGATGACAAGCACCTGTACTCAAAGAATGCTGAATTTTATTGCACCGCTAGAGGTTGAAGCTTGGAGGAAAGGCTATAACTCGATTGATTTGAACACTTCTTCATATACAGGCATTGTTGCACCCGCAACCCCTGGCCGATACAGGGTTTCTGTGGCAACAGAACCCGAACCTGAGCCAGTCGAGTCTGAATCGTTCATTTTGCCTTGCTCGGATATATCTGATGTTACTTTTGAACAATTCCCAATCAGAAAGCAGTTTACGGTTTTTTCAGTCAGTTTTATGACAAGTGAAGGCGGGGCTTTGGACAAGGGGATGTCGACAATAAAGCTGAAACTGCCAAAAGGTTTTAGCATGACAAGTGTCCCATTTAAGAATATTCTCGTCAATGACGTTGTCGTCAAGCAGGCAAAAACTACCAACACCAGTGATGGTCAACAAATATTGGAGATAACATCGCCTGTCGATGTTGATAATTTTGGAAAAGTGAAGGTGGATTTTCTTTCCAACCCAAGCTTCTTCTCCATTCTGGAAAGAAACAATAACGAGATAATGGTTTCAACAAGCTCTGAAGGCAACTTCATCAAAGCCGAAGAAGTTGAGGATTCTAAAACAGCCAGAATGGTTTTGTATCCAGCCGAAGAGTATGCAAACGCCGATATATTCTTGACTCTACCTCTAAGAGACGGGAAGGTTTATCAGCAAAAAACCGAGATAGAAATTACTTTTGACAATGGATTTGTTCTCCCGGACAAACCCAAGCTAGGTTGTTTCCAAGTCAACGGTCTCGATTCTGATGTTGTAATCGACAAAGAAAAAAGAACAATCACATTGAAATCCCAATTTGAACTTTCAAAGAAATGCATTGTTTCGATCTCAAGCAAGGCCGGAATTGTCAGTCCTCAGACTGGCATTTACGATTTCGAAGTAAAAGTTGGAGATGATGATATCGACAGCGAACCGTTTGACATATTCGCCTCAAAGTCGCACATTTATCAACTTGAGCTTTCAAAACAGCAAGCTGCAATGTCTACCGAGGTTTCGTTCATCTTTAGGCCATCATCGCAAAAACCAATAAAATCAGGAGAAGAAATCGGTGTCGAGTTTCCAAAAGGTTCAACTCTCCCCTATCAGGTTTTGGCAGAGGAAGTTAGTATTGACAGTGCTAAAGCAAAATCAGTTCGAACAGAGGATCGAACAATCTGGATAACCTTAACCAGAGTTATTGATTTTTGGAAACCGGCAAGGGTTCAGCTTAAGTGTTTTGTGACAAACCCACGTGAAAAAGACGACTATTTCATCAAAGTCAGAACAAGGGATGGGATACAGGCTATTTCTGACAAACTGACGCTGATTCCTGCGCCGCTTGTGACAAAACTGATTGTCAACAATCAGCAGCCAAATCCCTGCGAAAGTGGGTGGTATGGATATCCACCAACAATATCTTTTGAATGTCTCAATCCTGAGGCGGATATTTTCTTTTGGTACAACGGGCAGCTGGACAAGGCAAAGCTGTTTGATGGAGCGTTCAATCTTATGCCTGAATGCGAGGTTATAAACATTGGCTGGAGTTCGTCTTTTAATGGTGACAAAGAAGAGCCAAAATCTCAAGATTTGTTTCTGGATACTGACAGACCATATATTCGTCTTTCCAACAGATCCTCTACAATAACAAATCAGCCAATAAAAATCTTGTCTGGCCAGGCAGAGGCAAGGATTGTTTCCTATTTTGGCGACGAACAGTCGTATGTGCTGATTGACTCTGTTTTTGTAAGGTTTAATGGAAATGAAGAACGTGTTTTTGAAGGCGGTTTGGTTAAAAAAACCGAATTTGACAAACGAGATTTGAATTATTCCTATAAACTCCCACTTAACCTTGGATTAAACAAAGTTGAAGTTGTTGCCAGGAGCCTGGCATGCAACGAAACAATCAGGCACTTGAAAATAATTCTCGACACAACCCCACCACAAATCGAAATGGTTTCTTGTCCTCAATCATACAAATGTTTTCCAGGTGACCTTGTGAAAGTGTCATTCAAAACTGAGCGTGGTATGTACGCCTATTGCAATAATAAAGTTATACCCGAGGAGTCAAACGATGGGAAAACCTCGATTTTCTACACAATGTATTCTGTCGTGCAAGGCAAAAACAGGATTGTTTTGAAAGTAACCGACTTTGCAGGTAACACCACAACCAAAGAAATTGTCTTTGCCTCAACAAGTACAAACACAATCAATCTCACTCTCGACAAACCTTCATGGGATGTGAACTTTGAAAAACAGCCAAAGCTTGTTTGTGCGCCAACAGCCACATTCAAGGATGTGAAGTTGAAAGCACTTAATGGCACAACATTTGTTCCGTTCAAGCCTTTGGCGCCTTTCCTTGGTTGCAGCGTTGAGTGGAACCAAATTGACAAGTCAGTCACAATTCTCCAGCGCAATGGCGATGAAATCATCAACACAATCATTATGTGGCTGGGCAAAAGCACCGCATTGGTAAATGGCAAGCAGGTGAAAATCGGAAAGAATGATTCGATTTGTCTTGTCGCAATCAATGGAACGACGATGGTTCCTTTGAGGTTTGTGGCTGAAAACCTTGGCACGATAGTAAGTTTTGATTCAGGAACAAAACAAATAACGTTGAAGTACTCAAAATAGGGGGAGTTTTTTATGAATAGAATTGTACTCATTTCTCTTGCGCTGGTGATTATTCTGTGGAGTCAAACTTTGGGAAGGGCCACTGTTGGGCCGGTGAAGCTTGATTTTGGCAGATGGTATAAAACCATTGGCTCTTCAAGGGTGAATGCAGCCAACAATTTCGTGGTTAGCTTTGTGTACACAAAAAACATAAAAATTCACGATTGGGTTAAGGTTTGGCTGCCTTTGGACGAAAACATGTCTTATCAAACTAAGGAACAGCTGGAGAAAAACTTCTGCGATGGCTTGCCAAAAATTACTGGTGGTCTTGAATCGCCAAGGTTTGTCCCCAACAAAGCCTATTTTGAAAAATACCCAGATTCACCAGAAAAAGAGATTGGTAAGTTGTACCGTGCTTCAGGAGAACATATGCATGAAGTCAGTTTCATAGATCTTGAAGATGAGAAATCGGATAATCGCGATGCATGTCACCTTGATTCTTCAAGTCCAAAGTTAATATCAGACTCATCAGGATTGGGATATTGGATGCTTGGAACGGTTTTGCCTGCCTTGCCTCGGGATGTAGAAAAAAGAATAGAATTCATGAAAAAGATTAGGTATCACATCAATATTGGCTATCCATGTGCTTGCTTAACCATCAACTATCATATTAACAGCAATTGCAAAGAAAGATCAATTTCCGTAAACAATCCTTTTGAACTCGAGCCCTGGAGGAAAGGCTATAACGTGGCTGATGTCAATGTGACAAAAGATATTGGGATTGTTTTTCCTGCCACTCCCGGACGTTACCGTGTAGCTGTTGCAACCAGGCCTGAACCTGTTCCAGTTGAGTCCGAATCATTCATCCTGCCGTGCTCGGATGTCAGCAATGTTGTTTGCAACGCAACAGAATTTGGTTTTTCCACTAAAAATCCTTTCACGGTCTCGTTTCGGACAGGTGAAGGCGGAGCACTGGACAACAAATATTCAACCATTTTCGTCAAGTTGCCAGAGCAATTTTCAATATCCCCAAAGTTCTCAAAACGCCTAATAAAGGTGAACGGGACAAGGCTAGAATCTGATCCAGAGATTACAAAAATTGATGGTCAGACCGTTGTAAAACTTGTTTCACCTGTGGATGTCAACAATTCTTCAAAAGTCGATGTTGTTTTTGACATTTTTACTCACACAACCTACAATCCGGACGAGAAGGATTGTTTTGTGGAGGTTTCTACTTCCTCCGAGCCAAATTTTGTGAAATCCCAGGCGCTGCTGAAACTGAAAGAAACGAGTTTAGCCATTCAACCTCCTGAGGAATACCGTGAAAGCACCATTAGCATAAGGCTTTTGCTTGATAATGGCAAAACTTATCCTCCTCAAACGCCACTCAAAATAATTTTGCCTGAGGCTTTTGCACATGGCGAAAAAATCACCAACAACGACATTCTGATAAACGGCGTGCATCCTGCTACTAACCCAAAAATTTCGGGTAACACCATTGAGATGTCTGCACCTTCAGACATCAAAAACAAGCTGGTTGTCGCCCTTCTCCAAAATTGCGCCATCGTTAATCCATCGGTTGGTTTTTACTTGGTAAAGCTTGAGATTGGCTCGGATAGATATTCGTTTGATGACATCTACATTCAGCCAGCCAAGGCCAGGATTGGGAATCTGGTCATGTCGTCAAAAAAGCCCAATACTTATGCCAACGTCACTTTTGATTTTCAGCCATCATCCTTTGGTAATCTTGACCTGGGTGATGAGATTTCATTGCAGTTTCCTCAAAGTTTCATTCTGCCAAAATCATTGGACAGGAAATGGATTACGGTTGACAAGGCTAAGGTTGAAAATGCAAAAGTCGAAGGCACAAGACTGATTTTTAAGTCACCGGTCAAACAAGTCGTTTCTGGCAAATACAAGTATGTAATCAGCATTGGCATGAGATTGCCACAGTATCTGACTGGAAGCGAGCTGATGTGTCTTTCCACCTCAAAAGGCGATAACATTGATGAATCACTCGGCACCGAGGAGGCATACAGTGAAGACGACAATTAGAATTATTGTCATTTTATTGGCAATGACCTGTATATCTAACTCAGTTTCAGCAGTTGTTGGACCAGTCAATATCAGCCTAAAGACATACTGGAATTTGGGCAAACCTGCACGGGCAAACAAAGCAAACGCAATGAGTGTTACCTTTAGGTTCAATAAAGACATTAAGATTCATGACACCATAAGGGTTTGGTATCCAACAAGCGAATATATTGTTAGCGAAAACCTGAAAAGTTCTATTTGTGAAGGTTTGCCTCCTCTCAACGGTGAATTGGAATCGCCGAGGTTTCTTCCAAACTCAAAATATTTCAAGAAATACCCCCAGTCCAAAGAAAAAACAATATATAAATTATATAAGATTGAAGGATCAAACGGAGCCATTGATTGGGCTGTTGAACCTGGCAATGATGCGCAACTGGATGAATTCATTGAGAACCTGCTTCAAAAGGACAGCAACGGTGCCGTCAAGGACGAATCAGGATTGGGCTGGTGGTTGATGGGAACGATCATGCCTGCTTTGCCAATTGACAGGGATAAGAGAGGAGAAAAACTGATTAAAATAAGCAGAAGACAAGGAGTTGGGTATCATTGGTGCTATGAGATGGGCTACCCTGGATTGGTCAACGACGATGCTCAGCGCTCAATAATCTGTAGGCCAACTATGGAAGTCGAAACTTGGAGAGCAGGTTACAATGCTCTTAGCTACGATTCAATGATTGAGACTGGCATCATCTCACCAGCTACTCCAGGAAGATACAGGCTTGCTGTGGCAACAACTCCTGAACCGGAACCCGTCGAGTCTGAAGCCTATGTTTTACCCTGCTCGAAAGTTTCAGATGTCAAATGCTCAGGATTCACAATAACAGACGAAGAAAAATCGCCTGAGATTACGTTTATAACTGGTGAAGGTGGGGCTTTGGATGCAAAACTTTCGACAATTACCGTCCGTTTTCCAAAAAACCTGTCAATGACAGTTCTTCCTAATAAAAAGATGATAATGATCAATAACTGCATTTTACTCGGTTCCCCCACTGTTGAAAACAAAGGCGATTATCTTGAATTGACAATGATCGTTCCGGTAAACATCAATTCGATGTCGGAAACAAAAATATCTTTTGACAAACGGTTCCTGCTTGGCATCAAGCCAACCGGAGGAGAAGTTTTTATCGAGGTCATGACCTCGTCGGAGCCGGAGTTTGTGCGATCGGAACCTTTAAAACTGCTAGATGTCAAAGGTGTCCAAATAGTTCCAAACGAGGAATTCACTTCATGCTCTTTGGCTTTTTCGATATCCACCCCCATGGACAAGGTTGACAAAAACTCAGAAATCTCAATCAAATTTCCAACCGGTTTTTCAAAAGACAGAAGTATAAATGGCAAGAGCGTTTTGGTGGATGGCAAACCGTTAACAAAGCCAGCAGAATTCTCAAACGACATTTTAAAGTTCACCATTCCAGAGGTTTTGACAGGCGTTGCTATGATTTACATCGATGAGTCGGCCAAACTGACCACGCCTTCGACCGGCTTTTATTATTTTGCGGTTTCGATAAATGGGAGCAAGCCAGAAATGCTGGATTATTTCATCAAAGCCGCAAAGCCAAGAATTGCCAATCTGAAAGTGGTCAGAAGGAACGATATGATAATTTCGATCGAATTTGAATTCAGACCATCATCATTTGGAAATCTTGACGTTGGGGACTGGGTGTCTTTGAGGTTTCCAAAAGCCTTTAAGTTGTCAAATCTTATCAAATCAGACAACATTACAATTGACCAGGTCTTGTCTCAGTCTGCAAGAGTTGATGGTCAAAGGTTAATTTTTGATGTGCCAACGCCTATTTCAGTTTTAAAAATGTCAAAATTAAAGATAAAAACAATAATCGAATTGACAAGTGAAATTAGCGCTGAAGATGAGATTGTCATGAGCACGAGCAAAAATGACTATATCGAATTTGTATTGATGAATCAATAATTTGATTAGTCAAACAAAAAAGGCCAGTTTCATGCTGGCCTTTTTTGTTTCTCAATCTACAAGATCACGGAGCGTTCTTGATCTCAATCTTATTTGAAGAATCTTTTACCTCAGGGACTTGGATAACGATTGGGTTGTTGAGGTTGCTCAAAGTGAAGTGGGTGTATGTTCTGACCATGAGATCTTTATAGTAGAGCATGAGCTCGACATCGACAGGGGCATTGCCATACTGCTGGTCTACTGCCACAGCCATGTTAAAGTCACACAGGACTTTATCGGTGATCACTTTTTTTCCTGTCTTGGTTTCAGTTGATCTCTCTGTATCAAATACAGTAATTCCCCTGTATCTTTTACAGTTGATTCCACCAATTTGGGAATTGCCATCCTCGGTAAGATTTTTCACATTCTTAAGAGCTTTTGTTATCATTGAATTGCTCAATTCAATGATATTAAACATATCCCTAAACCCAGCTCTGGATTGATCGTTGGGAACCACAGTGTACCCGTCTCCCTCATCAATCCATTGATTGCCATTGATTTCCGTCAATTTGATTGTTGGGCTTTCCTTCTTTTGATCGTCAGGTCCGACTTGTATCTGTTGTTGTTTGAACTGCTTCATGTTGATTGTGTATGAATTTGGAGCAGTGTAGCTGCCATTGACTTCAAATGTGATCTGGTTTGCGTCAACGCCAAAGTTTAATACATAATCGAAAGACTTGAGCTGTTTGGTTGATATGGATGAAATCGATGGGATAGTCGGTGATTCTAGAGTTTTTATTTCAAGCTCTATGTCTTGTGTTGCACTCGGGTACACGGCAACGACATCAGTGAGCTTGAAATCATTGTACTTGCTATTGATGCACTCGATCTCATGCTTTGAGCCTTTTTCAAGCCTGGATACGATATATCTGCCGTCTGACGACGTTGTAACCGACTGACCATCAATATTTATTACAATGTTTGGAATTGGAGCCCTGGTAATTTTTTCAACTACGGTGCCAGTTATGAACGACAATTCTTCAGGCGGAGCCTCTCCGCAGGATGCCAGTGTTACGACCATCAATGCTGCAATCATCACGTTTATTAAAGTTTTCATTTTCATAAAAACCTCCAAGCATAAGAGTGTACCAAAAAAACCAATATGGGAACTAACAATTCTTAATCCTGAATTAACTCGTTTTAGGACTTTCTTAAATGGAATTTTGAGTTGATCTGATTAAATCTTTGCAGGTGACAAGTTTTAATTTGAATGAATGGTTATCATGTTAGACTTGTCGCAGTTTTTTTGTCCCTGAAAGGAGTATCGGATGAGGAAGATTATTAAAATCGCAATCACTCTGACTTTAGTTTTTGGATTGGCTCTGACGACCATTCCAACGATTAATGCAACCCTTGGCCCAGTTCACGTTGAGTTGAACATGATAAAGCCCAGACTTTCTGCTGCAAGAGCAAATACTCTAACAGCTTTCAAGGTTTACATGAGATACAATGTAAACATAAAGATACACGACTGGCTCAAGATGTGGTTCCCCATCGATGAAGCTGCATCAACAACAGATCCACAGAAAGTTGTTGACTCTATCTGCGATGGACTTCCAGCAATCACAGGCCAGAAGGAAAATCAGAGGTTCATTCCAAATGATGCGTATTTCAAAAAATACAACAACCAGGAAGAAAAAGATATTGGTAAGGTCTATGCAGTAAAGGACGAAAAAGGCGCAACAGAATTCGATCCGTGCAATGACTGCAACAAAGACAGTCTTCCAGCATGGAGCAGTGTTTGCGATTCAAGCTTTGGCAAGATGAGAATGATAAAGGATCCATCAGGCCTTGGTTGCTGGCAACTCGGCACAATCTTTCCTGGTCTTCCACGTGACCAAACACAGAGAATGGACAGAATGAAAACAATCATTCGTTCGACATCAATCGGTTACTCGCCATGCTCAGAATGCCAGGGATACCCGATTATTATCAACAATTGCAAAGAGAGATCTTATCAGGTCAACACTCCGCTCGAAATCGAAGCTTGGAGAAAAGGTTACAACTCAATCGACATTAACACCTCAAAAACAACAGGTCTTATCGCTCCAGCTACACCAGGCAGATATAGAGTAGCAATGGCAACACTCCCAGAACCAACACCAGTCGAGTCAGAAGCTTTCATGCTTCCGTGCTCTGATATTTCTGATGTCAATGTGGTTCTTGACCCTCCAGACAACGACACAGTCACAACCGTTTCAGTAAACTTCAAAACCGGTGAAGGCGGAGCACTCGATGGTGGTAGCTCGACAATCATGCTCAGACTGCCAACTTCTTTCACTCTTCCAAAGAAATTCCCGTTAAAATCAATCAAAATCAATGGTGCTTTCGTCAACAGCTCACCACAGGTTGCAGCAGGCGAAGGATACAACCAGATCACAATCATCGTTCCAACCGATATTGACAACCTTGGTCAGGGAACCATTACATTCCTTGAAAAAGCCGGTGTCAAAAACCCATCCGCCTCAGGCGAAAACTTTGCTTGGGTATCATCATCATCGGAACCAAACAACATCAAGTCAGCTGCGTACATTGTCGGCGTTAAGCCAACCGTTAAGGTCACCCCGAACTTTGAAAAATCAACCGCTGCCTATTATGCAGTCGGTATGCTCCCAGCAGATGTAAAAATCAAAGCCGGTGCAACATTTACAGTCAACTTCCCAGATACAACGATGATGCCGGAAAAGATTGATGCAAAACAGGTAGAAATCAATGGTAAGGCATACTCTGGAACAGTAGGTATCGACAAAACAAAACTCACCTTTACCGCTGCAGCTGAAATCGCTGGCACACTCAAAGTAAAGATCAACGCTCAGGCTGGCATCAGAAATCCCGTTCCTGGAACGTACAAACTTACTTTCACGGTCGATGGCAAGGAATACGATTTTGAATCGTTTGAAATTGTAAAATCCAAACCGCTCATCACCGAACTGGAACTTGGTGATTACCAGGGCTCAGTTGTCTCATCTTACAAGTTCAAGTATCAGCCCTCAGCAGGCGGCGAACTCTCACCAGGGGACAATCTTTATGTCGAATTCCCAGAAGGAACAGTCGTTCCGGCAACGATCAATACTGACGCAGTCACGATATGCGACAAACCGGTCAAAGAGGTAACAGTCAACGGTATGAAAGTTACACTTGTAACCGATTCATCATGCAAGCCATTTGAATGGTCAATGGTCGACTTCAAGAATAACGCTGGCATCAAAAACCCACGTAAGCACGGTTCGTACACTCTCTTGGTCTCCACAGACAAAGATGAAGCTATCAAGTCCGAAGAATACGTCCTTGAGCCAGCTCCACTCAAATCGTGGATTTACTTTAAAGACCCGGACAAACCAAATTGCGGTGAATGGTTCAACAAACCACCAATTCTAGGTTTTGAGTGTCTCAACCCAGAAGCAAAGATAACATTCTGGTTTAATAACCAGCCAGACAAAGCCGTTATCTACGGTGGTGAATCGAGACTCAATCCAGGTTCCCAGAGAGCAAAAATCACATGGCAGGCAGAATTCAACGGTATTAAGGAAGAACCACAGACAGTTGACTTCTACCTTGATACAGTTTTACCGCCAATTACAATCACGGAACCAAAAACTGATAAGGTAACCAACAAAAAGACCTTCACCGTCGAAGGCGAACGTGGATTTACTGAAATGCTCACCGATGGCGACAACGAAAAATATCAGGTAACTGATTCTGTTTTCGTCAAGGTTGATGGCAAAGAAATCCAACTTCTTGCTGGCGAAATCTATGAAACGGTCAATTCTGGTTCAGTAGAATTCAAATTTAAGCATACAGTCAACAATCTCAAAGAAGGTCCAAACGTAATTGAGTTCATTGCACGTGACCAGGCATGCAACGAAAATGTTGTAAAGAGAACTATCACGCTTGACACCATTGCTCCAAACATCGAAGTTGTCTCTCCTGCCCCAACCGATGTACTTGCTCCGGATGATGTGGTGATAATCAAAGTCAAAACCGAATCCACAGCAACAGTTTATATCAACGGCAGCATCGCAAACCTCGAGTCAACTGAAGGCGATTTCGGAATCTTCACACTCGACCACACTGTGGTTGATGGAGTCAATACTGTTGAAGTTTCTGCATCTGACGTTGCTGGAAACACAACAAAGAAAACAATCACCTTTACCGCCAAGCCAAAGCAGACTGTTATCGTTTTGACCATTGGCAAGACAGCATGGACCGTCAATGGTATTGAGCAAACACCTCTCAAAACTGCGCCAGCAACATCCTTTGCAAAACCGCACAATGTGCTCAATGGCAACACATACATGCCAATCGCAGAAATCGCAGTACTTCTCGATTGTAAAGTCGCTTGGGATGCCAAAGAAAAGAAAGTTACCCTTACCCAGATTAAAGCAAATGGGTCCAAGAAAGTTCTTGAACTCTGGATCAATAAAACCAAAGGCAAAATCAACGGCAAGGAAGTAACTTACAATACCAAGGGTACTTTGTATCCAGCCATCATCAATAACAAAACCTGCCTTCCATTTAGATGGTTTGCAGAAAATCTTGATGCAAAGGTTGACTGGAACGCAACAGCAAAACAGATAACACTCACTTATCAGAAGTGACGCTGAATACGTAAAATACAAACCGCCCTTCATTTATGAAGGGCGGTTTTGCTTTATTGACAAATATTGCACAAATTTAAAACCATTAGTATTGACAAAAAAATATAGTCAAATAGAATGGAGAAGCAAATGAAGAAAATATTGATGACAATCATTGTTCTGTCCTTGCTGACATCATCTATACCTGCCAGGGGTATAGATGCTTCGATTGTCATTTCATCCGACCATTATGGCAATATTTTCGTCTTAAACACAAAAACACAGAACGTTTACCGTTTTGACAAACGTTACAGCTTTGAAACCTCAGTCCTTGACAGTGGCAAGATATCCGGAATGACCGGGCTTGCGGTTTGCTGGTGTGCAGGCGAAATTGCCCTGGTGTCTTCTGGAAATGGCGCTTCTAAATTGTTTGAGTACGAAACAAAGACCAGTTACAAGTACATCCGTCAGGTAGCGGGTTCGGGATCGGGATCAGGCAAGATTAAGAACCCAACTGACATCTGCTATCTGCGTTCTGACGACCTCTATTGGGTGTCAATTGTTGACAGGAGCCAGAAAAAGGTCGTTGTAATAGACGACTATGGTAAATTGAACAAAGAAGTCACTGGACTGGTTGACCCCAGAGCTTCCTATTTTTCAAGCGCAAAGAAACTCTACATTCTCGATGATGGCCAGGTAAAAACAGCCAACAGAGATGACAAAAAAACAAATGGCTCGTTTGGTAAAGGCTTATTGTCGAATCCAATGGCAATAGTTGCTTCAGAGAGTGAAGACATGATTTTTGTGCTCGATGGCTCTACCGTAAAAACATTTACTCCTTCAGGGACTTTTGTCAGGCAGTTTGGTTCAGTACCACAAGCTGCATCAATGACAGTGAACATTGGCTCAAGTGAAGTGGTGGTCGCAAGCAATTCCGATAACGGTAGCCTTTATGCCTTCTCGTACACGGGAGCCCAGAAGAGTGTAGTGAAAAATGTCCTCTCTCCCCAAAAACAGACCGTTTTAAGATTCACGGTCGGGAGCTATGTGTATGAAATCAATTCTAATAAAAAAGCCCTATCTTGCCCCGTTAGAATTGAAAATGGAAGGTCTCTGGTTCCGGTCAGGCAGGTAGTGGAACCCTTGGGCGGGAAAATCACCTGGGATTCCGCGACTCAAAAGATCACAATAGTTTACTCCAGTCCCAAAAAAATCGAGTTGAAAATTGGCGACAAATACGCCTATGTCGACGGCAAAAAAACGTTGCTTCCGTCGAGTGTACCACCAAGAATATACTGCAGTGGTACAACCATGGTTCCTTTGAGGTTTGTCTCCGACATTCTCGGAGCTCAAGTTCAATATTATGAAGACACAAAAACAATTGAGGTGAAAAAATGAGAAAAATGCTATCATTGTTGCTTATCGTTGGGATAGTTGCTGTGCTGTTTGCTGGCTGCGGCAAGACTGAAGTCAATCTTGAAACGGTCTCTCAGGGTCAATCGGTTTCGGAGCAGAACAACCAAGTTGTGTCTGAGCCCAAAAAAGCAGGCAATTCAACGGAAAACCAGCAGGCAAACGAAGACACAACGACTGAACCAGAAGAAACAACAAATGAAGATTCTCAGGGCAGTTCTCCGTCAGAAACGACAGAACCAACAGAGCCAAGCCAGCCAGTGACAGAAAACATAGACAAGGAATGGTTCACGGAAGTTGTGAGCGCAAGAGTCGTATCGCAATCTGAAGGTGCTTTGGAGTGGAAGAACGCAAATGGGAAAACAGTTAACTTCTCAAACGGTGGTGGGAAACTTTATCTTATTGATGTTTGGGCGCAATGGTGTCCGCCATGTAAGGCTTCAACATCAACGATGATAGCCATGTACAACAAGTATAAAGACAATGGTTTGGTTGTGCTTGGGATCAATGTTGATGAGCCGGGCAATCTTACATTGGCAAAGGAATTTGCCTCCTCAGAAGGAATACGTTATCCTGTTTTACATGATCCGCAGTCAAGCAAAATTGCCGGCATTTATGTAGGTCAAGGTATTCCACAGTTCACTCTTTTGGACTCAACCGGGAAGGTTTATTTTACAAATACCGGTGCGATAATTGAAGGTAGTAGCGAAGCGACGCAGCTGGAATCAGCAATTCGTAGAGCGCTCGGTCTTTAATTGAAGTCTGACCCCAGTTCGCTATAATTCCAAAGTCGGTTGCCAGTAAAGGCTCCGCGAAAGCGGGGAGTGGCGTAGTTTGGTAGCGCGTCTGGTTTGGGACCAGAAGGTCGGCAGTTCGAATCTGCCCTCCCCGACCACTTTGAAAAGTAGTTGTACAATATGGGCCCGTAGCTCAGATGGATAGAGCATCTGCCTTCTAAGCAGGTGGTCGGGTGTTCGAGTCACCCCGGGCTCGCTTCTTGGGCCCATAGCTCAGTTGGATAGAGCGACGGTTTCCTAAACCGTAGGCCGCAGGTTCAATTCCTGCTGGGCCCACCAGTATTCAGGAAATGCGCCCATAGCCCAACTGGATAGAGCGACGGACTTCGGATCCGTAGGTTGCGGGTTCAAATCCTGCTGGGCGCGGATCTTATTGTAAACATGTGGGGCGCTAGCTCAATTGGTAGAGCATCTGACTCTTAATCAGGCGGTTACAGGTTCGAGTCCTGTGCGCCCCACCACTTCAAGAAAAAAGGGAATGAAAGACATCCAACTAGATATCTGGCAAGGTAACACAAGGCGTCTTATGGATTTTGCAAGACGTGAAGTCATAGACATAGGTCTGCCTGAGAATATTGCCGAACACATCCTTCACGAAATAAGAGAACCATTAAAAGAAGACTCAATCGTCTGTACGGCAATTGCTGGTCCACGTATGATTGGTTTTATTGCAGGCAAGGTTGTTGATCAGGAGCTTAGGTCGACAAGCCTACTTATCGCAAGAGATTCAGACAGAAAAGCTGTCGCCATGGCAATGGTCAAACATATTTATAAGACCGTCAAGGCAAAGACTTCAATCGAAACAGTCGAAGTATCCAACGTCATAGTAGACGGCGATTATATGACTGAGCCACTTGTACACATCGGTTTCATGGTTCTTCCTCAGGCAATACTCTATCTCGATGTTGCCAATTTCAATCCTTTAAAAACCCCGGAAGGTTACCAGTTTACACCGTGGAAACCAGAAAATGAATCAGAAGTGGCACTTGTAATTGCTCTTTCTGATCTTGGTGACACTCAAACAAAAGGCGAACTCCCTGAAAGAGAACCGAGGCAGCGATGGCTGGCTTCAATGAAGGAAGATCTTGGCGGACAGTTCGATCCTGAATTATGTTACCATGCCTACGTTCACAACACTCTCACCGGAATAGTGGTTTCCTCCATTGATGAAAAAAAACTTGGCGAAATAAAAGTTATTTCCGTTGCCATCGATGAGGTTAAAAAACTAAGCGATGAAAAGCTTATTGAAGCCAAGCTGGTTGAGATGGCAGTAAAAGGGTTAGCCTCTAGAGGGGCAAAGCTTGTAAAAGTCTTGATTCCTGAGTTCAAATCACAAACGATAAACAACTTCATCGAAATGGGTTTTGCCGTTAGCGCACATAAACCAGATGGGCTGATTTTGTCGTCTGATACTACATGGGACCTCTTGGTCTCCTGATTCTTAACCTTGATACTTGAAAAATGGGCTCGATTTTAATATATTAAATCCTGCGTGTGCGCGAGGGTGGCGAAACTGGCAGACGCGCTGGACTTAGGATTCAGTGGACGCAAGTCCTTGCGGGTTCAAATCCCGCCCTTCGCATGTGTAGAGTGTATAACGAGCGGGAGTAGCTCAGTGGTAGAGCGCGACCTTGCCAAGGTCGATGTCGCGGGTTCAAATCCCGTCTTCCGCTCCATTTCATTTTCTAAAGGACAACGATGAATATAGATACGAGCCCAAGTGGCCAGACCGAACTGATCGGCAAAGCCACATTCTCACCTGAAGAAGTGAGCCAAGGGTTTGAACAGGTATACAAAGATAAAGTTTCCAAAGTTAAAATACCTGGATTCAGACCAGGAAAAGCCCCATATAATGTTTTCCTTTCATTTTACGGCATTGATGCATTAAAAGAAGATTATGTCGATTTAGCCTATTCACAAGCCTTCGAAAAACTCATCGGCGATGGCAAAATCAGAATGGTCGGCAGACCGCACGTCAAAGTCATCAGCTTTGAAGGCGAAGGACCGCTCGAACTCGAGATAAAAATTGAACACGTTCCAGATTTTGAACTCCCAGAGCTTGAAAAAATATCGATTAAAGTTCCAAAATTTGAAGTTACAGACAAAGACATCTCTTCGGCAATCGACAGAATCATGCTTCAGTATGCAACCATGGAACCGGTAGACCGCAAAGCACAGGATACCGATTTCGTCTATTTCAAATGGGCAACCATCAATGAAGGACGCGCCAGCGACAGATGGAAAGAAGAGCTTGTCGAGATTGGCAGAGACGATTTTGTTAAAGGATTCGACAAAAACCTCATTGGAAAATCCAAGGATGATACAGGTAAAGCCACGGTCGAGCTTTCCGAAGGCAAAGAGCCAGTCGACATTGAATATGTGGTTGGACAGATAAAAGAACGTAAAATGCCTGAACTCAACGACGAGTTGGCAAAAAATGTAGGATTCGATACGGTAGAAACACTCAAGAAAGCCGTTGTTGCCGAACTCGAATCAGCAAATGTTGAAAGAAGACAACAATTTATAGAACAGGAACTTTTTAAGACGTTCCTGGACAAAACAACGATTCATATACCAAAAGCATTGATAGATGCTGCAGTAGAGGACGAATGGAACTCGCTTGCAAGGGAGCTTGCAAGACGCAACATCACAATGACCCAGTACCTGAAAAACCGTGACATGACGGAAGAAAAACTTCGAGCCGAACTCACCCCGAAGGCTGAAAACACAACCAAGCTTGACATCATAATCGATGAATTCTCAGAAAAACTCGACATTGATGTCAAAAATGAAGAAATCGATAGCGAAATCGAGAAGATTCGTCATTACATGAAACAGTCCGGAAGACAATCCGGCAACCTTAACACAGAGCATGTAAGAGAAAATGTTGCTGAATCTCTCAGAAAAAGAAAAACTGTCGAGGCCATCGAGGGTAAGGTAAAGCTCTCTTAACAAGGAGGGCACATGTACTCAATTCCCTGGGTGATCGAACAGACAAGTCTGGGCGAGCGCCAGTATGACATCTATTCAAGACTTCTTAAGGACAGGATTATTTTCCTGTCGTCTGAAATGATCGAAGACCAGATTGCAAGTTCGGTCATTGCTCAGCTTTTATTTCTTGATGCCGATGACCCAAAAAAAGAAATCAGTCTCTACATCAATTCCCCTGGCGGCATAGTGACGTCAGGCCTTGCCATCTATGACACAATGCAGTTTGTCTCGGCCCCTGTTTCAACAATCTGCATCGGTCAGGCAGCTTCAATGGCTTCAGTGCTCCTTGCAGCTGGCGAAAAAGGAAGACGTTTCATTCTCCCGAACTCCAGAGTTATGATTCACCAGCTTTCCGGTGGCGCACAAGGTCAGGGAACCGATCTTGAGATTCAGGTTAAAGAAATGCTCAGGCTCAAAAAGACACTCACCGAAATTCTTGCAAAGCATACAAATCAGCCATACGACAAGGTTTACGCTGATGCGGAACGTGATAACTACATGACCGCACAAGAAGCCGTTGCCTACGGACTTGCCGACAAGGTAATCGAGTCCATCGCAAAGTCAAATGACTGACGAAAACACACCAGGTCAAGAACAACAACAGCAGGTCTGCTCTTTCTGTGGACAACCCCTGGGTTTTGGAGTCAGGGGCATGGAAGGTGTCAATTCTTTCATATGCGAGAATTGTATCAAGGCAGCTGCAAAGGTTTTGGAAGACGACGCTTCAAGAAGAATAAGGAAAAGACTCGGTCATATCCCTTCGCCGGTTGAAATCCATAAAAAGCTTGACTCCTACATTATCGGTCAGGATGAGGCAAAAAAAGTAATCAGCGTAGCTGTTTACAAACATTATAGGTCAATCCTTGGGATGAAGGGTTCAAGCGTTGATATTGAAAAATCCAATATCATGCTCATTGGGCCGACAGGCTCGGGAAAAACCCTTATCGCCAGGACGCTTGCCCAGGTTCTTAATGTTCCGTTCACCATTGCTGACGCAACAACACTTACCGAAGCCGGCTATGTTGGTGAAGACGTGGAAAACGTTCTCCTCGGTTTGCTTCGAAGCGCTGATTTTGATGTGGACGCTGCACAAGTTGGCATCGTTTACATCGACGAAATAGACAAAATTGGCAGGAAATCGGAAAGTCCATCAATCACCCGCGACGTCTCTGGCGAAGGTGTCCAGCAGGCGTTGCTTAAAATGGTCGAAGGCACAGTCTGCAACGTCCCGCCTCAAGGTGGAAGAAAGCATCCACAGCAGCAGTTCATCCAGGTTGATACCAGCAAGATATTGTTTATCGTTGGCGGTATGTTTGAGGCTCTCCCAAAAATCATTGCAAACAGAATCGGTCGCAAGCAGGTTGGCTACACCAGAGAACTGACAGAAAACTATTCCGACAGCGAGCTTTTGGCAAACGTCACACCTGACGACCTGATGAAATTCGGTCTCATTCCAGAGTTTGTCGGAAGATTTCCTGTTTATACCACGGTCTCAGGGCTAACAGTTGATGAGCTGATGAAAATCCTTGTCGAACCAAAGAACGCATTGGTCAAGCAGTACGAAGCGTTGCTTGGCAGCGAGGGTGTCCAGCTTGAAGTTACTGATGAGGCTTTGAGGGAAATTGCCCAAAGAGCCCAAAAACTTGGAACAGGCGCTAGGGCGCTGCGTTCAATTTTTGAAAGAATAATGCTTGACGTGCTTTACGTCGTTCCATCCATGAAAACAATCGCCAAGTGCATAATCGACGGCAAGGCAGCAAGGAACGAATCAAAAGCAACACTCATCGACTCAGATGGTCAAGTAGTGGAAATGAAGAGGTCAGCATAACAAATATGCAGCAAAAAACAAAAAAATGGTCAAAAAAAGAAGCTCCATTATTGCCGTTGCGCAATCTGGTGCTTTTCCCGTCCATGACGGTGCCATTGATTATAGGTCGAGAAAAATCGATTAATGCAGTAGAAAAAGCGTTTGAAACAGACAAATTCATAGTTTGTACAGCACAGCTCTCCGAGTTGATTGACGAGCCAACGCAAGACGAACTCTACAAGATTGGTGTTGGCTGCGAGATCATGCAAATCCAGCAGAAGATGCCGGATGGCAATCTGCGCATCGTTATCGAGGGTCTCCAGAGGGTAAAAATCACAAAGTTCAATGACCAGGAAAAGCTTACAACGGTCAGCATCACACCTATTGTTGACAAAAGCGAGATAACTCCTCAGATCACAGCCATGACCAGAGTGCTCATGGAAAGATTTGAAGAGTACATCAAAATCAACCGCAGGCTTGTCCCTGAGTTGCTTTTTGGTCTTGAAAGCATCAGCGACCCTCATCTGCTTGTGGACGTGGTTTCTTCACACATCAACATCAGCATCCAGGCAAAACAGCAGATTCTGGCAACAGAAAAAATATCCGACAGGCTTGAAATGATCATCGAGGTTCTGAGCAAAGAACTCGAGATAATGAGCCTGCAAAACAAGATAGAAAACGAAGTCAAAACTAAAATCGACAAGAGCCAGAAAGAGTTTTACCTCCGTGAACAGCTCCGTGCAATCCAGAAGGAACTTGGCGAGTCGAATTCAGAATTCTCGTCCGAAATTGGCGTTTACAGGAAAAAAATGGAAGACAGAAAAAATCTTCCAAAGCACGTTGTGGACGCAATCAACGAACAACTCGACAAGCTTGAAAAAATGCCTCCAATGGCAGCCGAAGCTTCGGTTGCAAGGAACTATCTTGACTGGCTGTTTGACCTGCCGTGGGAGATTAAAACCCAGGACTCTATTGATATAGCAAACTCACAAAAGATTCTTGATGAGGATCATTATGACCTTGAAGAGGTCAAGGAGAGGATTTTGGAGTTTTTGGCTGTCCGAAAACTGGCGCCAAAAGTCAAAAGTCCGATTCTTTGCCTTGTTGGACCTCCTGGTGTCGGGAAAACCTCGCTTGGCAAATCAGTTGCCAGAGCCATGGGTAGAAAAATTGTCAGAATTTCGCTTGGTGGCATCAAGGACGAAGCAGAAATCAGAGGACACAGGCGAACATACGTCGGGGCCCTTCCAGGCAGAATAATCCAAGGCATGAAGACTGCCGGTTCGTCAAACCCAGTTTTCCTGCTTGACGAAATCGACAAGGTAGGAGTGGATTTCCGCGGTGACCCGACGTCAGCGTTGCTTGAAGCGCTTGATCCTGAACAGAACACATCCTTTTCAGACCACTACCTTGAGATTCCGTACGATTTATCCGAGGTACTTTTTATCACCACGGCAAACGTCACTCACACCATCCCAAGGGCTTTGTTTGACAGGATGGAAGTTATCTTTATTCCAGGCTACACCGAGTTTGACAAAGTCTATATCTCCAAAAACTTCCTCATCCCCAAGCAGATGGAGAGTAACGGTCTAAAACCTGAAGATATTGGGTTGACTGATAAGGCTATCAGCAGGATCATCAAAAACTACACAAGGGAAGCCGGCCTCAGAACTCTCGAACGCAAGATCGCTTCACTTATGCGAAAAATAGCCAAGAAAAAAGTCGAGTCATCTGACTGGAAGAAGATTACAATCGATGAGAACGACGTTGAAACCTGGCTGGACATCCCGATTTTCAAATCTGAAGCTCATCTAAAAAAAGATGAAATTGGAGTTGCAACTGGTCTTGCCGTAACCGAGATGGGTGGCGAAGTGCTGTTTGTTGAAACCACCGTCATGGAAGGAAATGGCAAACTCATTCTTACCGGTCAACTTGGCGATGTCATGAAGGAATCGGCGCAGGCTGCGCTTTCCTACACAAGGTCACATGTGTCGGAAATAGGCATTGGCGACGACTTCAAAGCCGACAAGTTTGACATCCATATCCACGTTCCTGAAGGCGCCACACCTAAAGATGGCCCTTCGGCCGGCGTTTCGATAACCACATCTCTGGTTTCTGCATTGCGCAAGGTTCCAGTAAAATCTGACGTGGCCATGACCGGTGAAATAACGCTTCGTGGCAAGGTTCTGCCGATAGGTGGAGTCAAGGAAAAAGTATTGGCAGCCCATCGCTATGGCATCAGGAAAGTTTTGCTCCCAGCAGACAACAAACCCGATGTTGCCAAAGTTCCGGAACAAATTAGAAACGAAATGACTTTTGTTTTTGTCGAAACAATCGATGAAGTGCTCAAAGAGGCTTTAAAATGAAAAAAAGAGCGAGTAGCCATTATTGCCCTTGGTTGCCCAAAAGCGTTGGTGGATGCTGAACAGATCATGGCACAGCTTGCTGATGATGGGTACGAAATTGTTTTTGATCCTGAAGAATGCGACACGCTTTTTATTAACACCTGTTCATTTCTTGAATCCTCGAGGAACGAAAGCTACGAAGTCATCGAAAATGCCATTGAGCTCAAGAATGAAAAAAGAGTAAAAAAGATAGTTGTAACCGGTTGTTTGCCTCAAATGCTCGGAGAGACACTCAAGGAAAAGTTCCCGCAGGTTGATTCCTGGCTTGGCACCGGCATAAACGACATGGCCACAAAAGCCGCAAAGGAAAAGATTTTTAAGGCCTCAGTCAAAGATTCTGCTCAAGGATCTCTCCTGCCAAGACTACAGCTTACCCTTCCTCATGTTGCATATCTGAGGGTTGCCGAAGGCTGCTCGCACGCTTGCTCGTTTTGCACCATACCGTCGATTCGTGGGCCGTACCACAGCTTTCCACTGAAAAACTTGGTAGCCGAGGCTGCAGCGTTTGCACAAAACGGAACCCGTGAATTGATCATCATCGCTCAGGACACATCCATCGTTGGCCTCGATCTTGACTACGATCTGCCAAAATTGCTTGGTGAGATTTCAAAGATTGATGGTATTGACTGGATAAGGGTTCAGTACCTGAACCCGATGCACTTGAATCAGAAAATCATTGATGGCTTCAAGACACCAAAGGTTTTGCCCTACTTTGACATTCCGATTCAGCATGTGTCGGACAAAATCCTTGAAAACATGGCAAGACCAAAACCCAACCGTGATGAGATTTACAAACTCATTCAAACCATCAGAACCGAATTCCCGGATTCAACGGTAAGGACATCACTGATTACCGGTTTCCCTGGTGAAACCACCACGGAATTCGAAGAGCTCAAAACTTTCATTAGCAATGTCAAGTTCGACAGATTAGGCGCATTCCCGTTCTCTCCAGAGCCAGGCACAAAGGCAAAAGAGATGGATTACCCACCGGTAGGGATTGCCGAACTGAGAAGCCAGGAAATCCTTGAAATTGAGCAGGGAATTGTCTTTGAAGCCAACAAGGCAAAAGTTGGCAAGGTTATTCCAGCCATCATCGATTACAGCGATGTCGGTTCTTCAATCGGTCGCACCCAGGCTGACGCTCCCGAAATCGACTGCACAATCAAGGTTGATGCCGAGGAAGTTTCCGACGGTGAAATTGTGCTTGTGAAGGTCACAGGTTTTGACGGCTACGATCTGGAAGGGGAGAGGATTGAAGCTTAGAACCTTCATCGCCCTCACACTGCCGGAAGAATCGAGGCAGTTCCTTTCAGATTGTGTTTTGAAACTTAAAAAATCCGGTATGGAAGCATCGTTTACCAAACCGACAAATTTTCATCTTACACTAAAATTTTTAGGCGACACCGACGATTCATTAGTGCCGCAGATTTCAAAAAAACTAGAAACTTTATCTCTTAAATCGATGCCTTTTACGTTTACAAAACCTGGTGTTTTCCCCAAAATGGCAAACCCAAGGGTTGTCTGGTATGGCGTTGAATCAAACAATCTTGCCGAATTAGCTAAAAATGTTGACCAAATAGCAAATTCATTTGGTTATGAGTTAGAGGATAAAGCTTTTGTCGGTCATTTGACCTTGGCAAGAATTAAAGACTCCAAGCCAAGCAATTTGGAACAAACACTTGAAAGTCTTCCAAAACCACCGCAAAACCAACATTTTATTTCTTTGGAGTTAATAAAATCTGAACTGAACCCGTCAGGGTCCATATATACTCCTCTCTGGCAGAGGAATCTTGAAGGAGAATGCTAATGGAGAAAGGCACAAACGCATCAAACGCTGCTGCCGCCGCCAACACCGAAAGGGAAAAGGCTTTAGAATCAGCGATTGCCTCTATTGAAAAGCAGTTCGGCAAAGGCACAGTCATGAAGCTTGGCGATGGTCATGGCAGAATGGCAGTCGAGATCATCCCGACAGGCATTATCTCACTTGACATTGCGCTTGGTGTCGGTGGTATGCCAAGGGGTCGAATTGTTGAAATCTACGGCTCCGAGGGTTCGGGTAAAACAACCGTAGCTCTGACAACCATCGCTGCTTGTCAAAAACAGGGCGGCAAGGCAGTGTTTATAGACGCCGAACACGCACTTGATCCATCCTATGCCGAAAGACTCGGCGTCAATCTTGCCGATTTGATCATATCGCAGCCTGACTCAGGCGAGCAGGCGCTTGAAATCGCAGAAATCCTAACAAGGTCTGGAGCAATTGACCTGTTTGTCATCGACTCGGTTGCTGCCCTTGTCCCAAGAGCGGAACTTGAAGGTGAAATGGGCGACTCAGTGATGGGCCTCCAGGCAAGGCTGATGAGTCAAGCCATGAGAAAACTCACCGGCGCCATGAGCAAGAGCAAGACATGCGGAATATTTATCAACCAGATCCGTGAAAAAATCGGTGTTATGTTTGGAAACCCTGAAACAACCACAGGCGGAAGAGCCCTAAAGTTCTATTCAACCATCAGGCTTGAGGTCAGACGTGGCGAGTCCATGAAAGACGGCGACAGGATTTATGGTTCTGAAGTCAAGGTGAAGGTTGTCAAAAACAAGGTTGCACCGCCATACCACAGTTGCAGTTTTGAGTTGATCTTTGGACATGGTGTCAGCAGAGAATCGCAGCTGCTTTCGTTGGGTGTTGACCTTGGAGTCATTGAAAAGAGTGGAACATGGTTCAGCTATAGTGGCGACAGGCTTGGACAAGGCAGAGACAACGCCAGAGAAGAGCTTTCCAAGAGACCAGAAGTAATGAACCAGATTGAAACAAAGATAATGGAGGCCTATGGCCTGGGCAAGAAGGCCGAAACAGCAGCAAAAAAAGGCGCTTGATTATTCGTTCAGGCTGCTTAGCTACCGAGACAGGTCGAAGCATGAAATTCTGACCCGTCTCAAGAAAAGGCAGTATAGCCAGGAAGAGATTGACGACACATTTGACAAGCTCGAACGATACAAGCTTGTAGATGACGAGAAGTTCACTCTGGCTTTCGTAACTTCAAAAACAAAAAAGTTCTGGGGACCGTTGAGGATAAAAGCAAAACTGCTTGAACTTGGGGTTTCTGGGAAAACAATTGAGGAAACCATGAAAACTGTAGATTGGAACGCAGTTATCCGACATGCACGAGAGTCGCTTGGAACAAAACTGCAAGGCGACCAACTGAAAGCGAAGCTGTTCCGACTTGGATTTCCTTATTACCTTATAAATGGAGATGAAAATGATTGAGATTTTGATTGGAGTTGTTGCGTTGATTGTCGGAGCAGTAGCAGGCTACTACTTTGGCTCGCAATTTCTTGGCAAAAAGGCTGACGGCACTGTTAAAAAGGCCGAAGCTGAAGCCAAGAAGATTCTTGACGATGTGAGACAGGAAGCCGAGACCGAAAAGAAGGAAATCCTTGTCAATGCAAGGGATGAGGCGATGAAGATTGTCGCCCAGCGTGAATCTGAGTTCCGCACCCAAAGGCAGGAACTTGTCGACATGGAGCGCAGGCTTGCCCAGAGAGAAGACAAACTCGAACAGAGAAACGAAGCTCAAAACAAGCGCGAACAGGATTTCACATCAAAAGAGAAAGAACTCGACCTCAAGCATGAAAAGATAGACCAAATAGTTTTAAGCCAAACAAAAGAACTTCAAAGAATAGCAGGACTTACACCTGAACAAGCCAAAAACGTCATCCTTGAAGACATGAAGCAGAAGATGAGCTATGAGCTTGCCCAGAAAGCAAAAAACATGGAAGACGAGACCATCGAAAGGGCAAACTCAAAGTCAAGGGAAATCATTCTCTCGTCAGTTCAAAGAATTGCTTCGGAATATACTTCAGAAGTCACTGTTTCAGCTGTTCCGCTTCCATCAGAAGAGATCAAAGGCAAGATCATCGGCCGTGAAGGCAGAAACATCCGCACGTTTGAAACAGCAACAGGCGTCGACCTTCTTGTTGATGACACACCAGAAGTTGTCACCATTTCATGTTTTGACCCAATCAGAAGAGAAATTGGAAAAATAGCTCTCGAGAAGCTGATCATCGACGGCAGAATCCATCCTGGACGCATCGAGGAATGTGTAGAAAAAGCAACAAAAGAGTTTGAAGAGAGACTCAAAATTGAGGGCGAACAGGCACTGCTCGATGTTGGTCTTCCGTCAATGAAACCAGATTTGGTCAAACTCCTTGGCAGACTGAAGTTCAGGACATCCTATGGCCAGAATGTGCTTACCCACTCAATCGAGGTGGCCATGCTTGCAGCACACATGGCAAGAGAACTCGGACTTGACATCAATCTCGCCAAGCGTGCCGGACTTCTCCATGACATCGGCAAGGCTGTCGACCGTGAAAAAGAAGGCAGCCATGATGAACTCGGTGCCGATATTCTCAAGCGCTACAACGAGCACTTTGAGGTTGTTGAATCGGCAAGACTCCACCACACAGACATCTCTCCGAGCAGCGTCTATCCAGTCCTTATTCAGGCAAGTGATGCCATTTCAGCCTCAAGACCGGGCGCCAGACGCGAAAGCCTCGAGGCATATATCAAGCGTCTCGAGCAGCTTGAAACCATCGCCAAGAGCTTCAAGGGTGTCGAGAAAACCTATGCCATTCAGGCAGGTCGCGAGATCAGGGTAATCGTTGAGCCAAAAGAAGTTGACGATGTTTTGAGTTGGCAGACAGCAAGAGACATTGCAAACAGAATTGAAAAAGAGCTTACTTATCCTGGAACCATCAGGGTTACGGTCATAAGGGAAGTGCGATTCACTGAAAACGCCCAGTGAGAAAAACCAAAACCCCCGATACTCATCGGGGGTTTTGACGTAGAAAGGTCAAAAATTTTGAGAGTTCTTTTTATTGGTGACATAATTGGTCGACCTGGACGCCAGGCCGTTGAAAAACACATTCAAAATTTGAAGAAACAGTATTCCATAGACTACGTCATTGCCAACGCTGAAAACGCAGCAGGTGGATTTGGAATAACTCAGGAAATTTCAGCTGGACTGTTTATGATCGGCTGTGATGGGCTGACGCTTGGAAATCACATTTACGACCAGGTTGACGCCGAAACATTGCTTGAGGTCAACCCATTGGTGGCAAGACCAGCAAACCTCCCACCTGGAAATCCAGGCCGACAGTGGATAATGATCGATGGCGCAGCAGGACCTTTGGCTGTTATCAATCTCATGGGCAGAGTTTTTATGAGTCCAATCGATTGTCCGTTTAGGGTTTGTGATTCAATAATTGAGGAAGTGTCGAGATTTACCAAATGTATATTCGTGGATTTTCATGCCGAGGCAACATCAGAAAAACAGGCGTTGGGTATTTATCTTGATGGCAGGGTTTCTGCTGTTGTCGGAACCCATACTCATGTCATGACAGCTGATGAGCGGGTTTTGCCAGGTGGAACCGGATACCTCACTGATGTCGGAATGACTGGACCTTTTTACTCGATTATTGGCATGAAGCAGGAAGGGCCATTGGCAAAATTCCTGACTCAAAAGAGAAAAAGATTTGACGTTGCAACTGAAGATGTAAGGCTTTGTGCTGTTGTGTGCGACATCGACAGTCAATCAGGCAAGTGCCGTTCAATTGAACGGATTATGGTTGCTCTGTAGTTTCCGGTTCTTCCTGAGCAGTTATCTTTTTTGCAATGAACTGGATTGTCGGTGCACAACCCAGAAGTGATCTTTCCTGTGCCAGTCTGAACTCAAGATCGCAAATCTCATCCATTTCATCGTCAGTCCAGTCACTGGAATCAAGTTTGTTTTTTTGTATTTTTGAAAGAGATAGCTGCCAGCCAAACAAATCTAGAACTTCAAAACCGATCGCTTCAAGCATGGTTATGGCTTCATTGGGAGAGTAGAGCTCTGTTGCCCCATGCCAACTTACATCTTGCTGACTGCCAGCGATGTCTCTTGCCATGCTTATTGATTTTGAGGCAAAGTCAATCGATGCAGCATATCTTCCCGCAAATGAACCAACGAACAACCCCTTGTCCCTAAGTACGTCCATGGCTTGCCTTGCTAGTTTTTCTGTCTGACCATAATCGGTAAGCCAGCCCGGGAAAACCACGGCATCAAAGGACTCGCTATCCATTTGGTTGAGGTTTTTTGCCAGACACCCAGGGTCATCGCAATCAGGTTCACACAACATGGTGACGTCATATCCGTTTTGTTCAAGCAGAATAGCTGTTTCAGCCTGCTTTGGGCCGTGCATTATGAGCACTTGTCCTGCGTCTTCCGGAAGGTATCCCAAAAAACCGTAGAGTAGAAGGCGGTTTACCGCTTCATAGCCGAAGGTGCCTTCATTTTTTGATGGTGATGGATTCCAGCTATTTGTGTTTTCTGACAAAGAATTCGATTGACCGGTCATAGGTATTTTCCTCCTCGGCCGTGAAGTAGCATGCCGGAAGCTCTCCGTTCGACCTGTGGTAACTTATGCAGAGGCAGCATTTGCCTTTTTTTGAGCACGGCTCATACGTGCAATTGCATTTTTTGATATTGGTTTCGATGTTGCATTCCATAGAGTTCAAGGTAGCACTGTTAATGGTAATATCAAGGTCTCATCAATATTTTATGTTCCAAGACCTGACCAAATCCCATCTTTGTGTAGAGTTTGAATCCGCCTGAGTTTGGCTGGGCGTAGACACTGATGCCCTTTGCCCCGTTTTCAAAAGCCAGTTTGTTTACGAAATGACAGGCGTTTGCGCCTATGCCCTTGCCCCTGAACTCCGGTAAAGTGTAAGGATTCTTGATTCTTGCAGAATTATCCAGTAGCAGTATTCCAACTGAACCGGCCAGTTTACCTTCACGATTGACCAGGAACCACTTCATGTGACTGTCTTTGTTTTTATCAAGCCTTTGCTGCCCTATGGAATCGACGATTTCAGCAGGAGTGTTGTGTTCAAGCGCTTCAAGCTTGTGAAGTTCAAGATAGGTTTTTTTGCTGGCATCGTCATCAACAAGGGTGAAGCTGAATACAGGATCGATGACCGGTTCGTACCTGTCAATCCAGAAGCCGATCTGGGAGCTGGTTTGCCTGAAGCCTTTGGCAGTCAGTTTGTTTAGCAAATTTTCTTGTGTGGTGAGGGCAAAAGCTCTGCAAAAATCAATGCCCTTGTCCTCAAAGAATTTGATGATGGAATCGATATCGGTCGCATCGTCAAGATCCCTTGCCATGTTGCATGACCACACCTTGAAGTCGGTGTTGAAAATTAGGTTTGCGCCAAATTTGTGTTCGAGATTGTTGCCAATGGCGTAGTAGCCAGTGTCGCCCTTGAGGGTTTCAGTAATTGCTTCACTCATGTTTCTTCGCCTCGTTCCAGATGTCGTCCATTTGCTCAAGTGTCATCTTGTCAATGGTGATGCCGAGTGTCTTTGCCGTCTCTTCGATTTTTGAGAACCGTGCCACGAACTTGTCCAATGTTTTGTGAAGTGACAGTTCAGGGTTGACCTTGAGAAACCTTGCAAGGTTGAGCATGACAAACATCACGTCGCCAAACTCCTGCTCCACCCTCTCGTGTGATTCGTTTTCGGCAGAATGTTTGAGCTCATTGAGCTCTTCGTGAGCTTTGTCGATGACGCCGTCAATTTTTGGCCAATCAAAACCACGTTTCTTGGCAAAAGACATGACTCTGTCAGCTCTGCCTATTGCCGGAATGGTGGTTGGGATGTCAGCAATTGAACCTGCCTCGGTTTCTTTGAGGCTCTTCCATTGTTTGAGTACGGTGTCTGGCGTGTCGGTGTCCGAGTCGGCAAACACATGGGGGTGGCGCTTGATGAGTTTTTCAGTCATGGCCGAGATGACTGTTTCAATGTTGAAATCTGAGCTTTCAGATTTCATTCTGGAAATCATCAGAACCTGGAGCAACACATCGCCAAGTTCGGAGGCGATGTTTGGGTCATCTTTTTTTAGTATTGCTTCCCAAGTTTCGTAGGTTTCTTCAAGTAAATTTGGCAGCATCGATTCAGGTGTCTGTTCCCTGTCCCAGGGGCAACGTCTTCTGAGGATGTCGGTAATGGTTACTGCGTTAAAAAACGCCTGATCCTTTGAATCGACCAGCAATGGCCTGACATATTCACAATCGATGAGGAATTCCTGGAATTTTGCTGAACTGATCGCATTCTCTCCACGGATGTCCCTGATTTCTTTTAACGCATCCCTGGAGCTGAAATGTCTGTGAATGATCAGGTAGCAGGCAGCAAGCATTCCGGCGCGATCAAACCCCTGCTCACAGAAAATCATGAGTGGCTGTTTTGCGTGGATCATCAGCGCTGTCCACTGGGCAAAACGCTTTAGCTCCTCAAGTGATGGAGGATTGTTGCTGGTAAGTGGCAGCTCAAATACTTCCATCCCGAGTTGGTTGTAAGCTTCAACTGGAAATGGATTCTGAGTTGCGCAAATCACTGCTTTTATTCCAGCGCTTTTGAGAGCCCGAAGCATGGTGTTGGACTCCGGTGCCGATGAAAGCATAAGTTCTTTATCGATTATCCATGAAAAGTTCATCTTGTATCCTCACATGCCAGGTCAATGAATTCCATTGACAGCTTTATGGTGTCGTCGCGCATTTTTCTGATTCTTATCATGTTTGGCCTGACGGTTGTCCTGTCACCAAACCTTGAAACAAGTCTGTCCAGGAAATCTTCCCTGAGTTTTGCGTTTGGTCCAAAGCTGAAGTTGATGGTCAGGTTGTCCTCGACAATGCTCATGATACCCATGTTTTGAGCCAGTACTCTGAGTTTTACCAGTTCGTATAATGACTCAACCTCTGGAGGTGGGTGACCGAACCTGTCGGTCAATTCTTCCTCGATGACCTCTACGGCGTTGACGTTTTCAGCATCAAGGAGCCTCTGGTAGCAGTCTATCCTCAGCGCTTCATCAGGCACGTACAGGTCTGGGATGTATCCACTGACGCGGAGGTCAACGTTGCACTCCATTTTCGGCTGTTCGGGTCTGTAAGGTTTACCTTCCTGGGCATTCTGGAGCTGTTTTTTTGCATCTTCAAGCATTCGAAGGTACAAGTCATACCCTACGGCTGAAATGTGACCTGACTGCTCAGCGCCAAGAATGTTTCCTGCGCCTCTGATTTCCAAGTCGCGCATAGCTATTTTCAAACCGCTTCCAAGGTCAACGAAGTCTCTGATCGCTTCAAGCCTTAGCCTTGCTTCTTCAGTCAGGGGGTTGTCCTCCGGGTACATAAAATAGGCATAGGCGCGTTTTTGGGATCTTCCGACCCTTCCACGCAGCTGGTACATTTGGGCAAGACCGAGGTTTTGGGCGTTGTCAACAATGATTGTGTTTACCGTTGGAACGTCAAGACCTGATTCGATGATGGTTGTGCACAGCAAAATGTCGATGTCGCCGTTATAAAAATTAAGCATGATGTCTTCAAGCTCATCTGAATCCATCTGGCCGTGGGCAATGGCAATTCTTGCCTTTGGAACGAGCTTTTTAAGCTTCCACATGATTGCGCCAAGACCCTGAATTCTGTTGTTGACGTAGTAAACCTGGCCGCCCCTGGCAAGTTCGTTGTCGATTGCGTCTTTGGCTGCATCGTCAGAGTAGGGCATGACATAGGTTTTGACAGGCTTCCTGCCCTCGGGGCTGGAGTTGATTTGAGAGATTTCTCTTACACCTGTGAGCGTCATTTCAAGGGTTCTTGGGATCGGAGTGGCAGTGAGTGTGAGAACGTCAACATTTTCCTTGAGTTTCTTTATCTTTTCCTTGTCCTCAACGCCAAAACGCTGCTCTTCATCGATGATGAGCAAACCAAGATCCTTAAACTTGATGTCACTTTGAATGAGTCTGTGAGTTCCAACAACAAACTCCACCGTGCCATCAGAAAGTCCGTCGATGACCTTTTTTTGGCTGGTCTTACCTTTGAATCGTGAGAGTTGCTCAACCTTTATCGGGAATGGCGCGTAGCGTTCCTTGAAGGTGTTGTAGTGCTGAAGGGCAAGGATGGTCGTAGGACACAGGAGCGCAACCTGCCTACCGCCGACAATAACCTGGAAAGCTGCCCTGACGGCGACTTCAGTCTTGCCATAGCCAACATCGCCACACACAAGCCTGTCCATTGGTTTTGAACGTTCGAGGTCTCTTTTTACATCAGAAATTGCCTTGAGCTGGTCAGGGGTTTCCTCATATGGGAACGAACTCTCAAGTTCCTGCTGCCAGATTGGGTCTTCCTGATAGCTAACGCCTTTTGCAATCTCCCTGCGTGCATAGAGTTTAAGCAGTTCGGCAGCAATGTCTTTGGTTCCCCTGGCAACTTTTGCCAGAGCTTCAGGCCATTCCTTGCCTCCAAGCCTGTTGATGGTTACGGTTTCTGGGTTGCCCAGATATTTGTGGATGAGTGACAATCTTTCAGGCGGGATGTAGAGCTTGTCGCCTTTGGCGTACTCAACTTGAAGGTATTCTTTGGTGATGCCTGCAGCAGATACGGTTTTGAGTCCTCGGTAGATTCCAATGCCAAAGGTCAGATGGACGAGAAGGTCGCCAGGGCGAAGTTCGTCGACCGACATGATAGGGCTGCCACCTTTAAACCTTCTGGTAGCCTTTATTCTTCGTCTCCAACCGAACAGCTCGTTATCTGTAAGGAGAAGGATTTTTCTGCGTCTGTCCTCAAAACCCTTTTCGAGCGAAATGTTGATGATGTCAACAAACGGCGAAATCTCCACAGGATCGTTGGGATCCTTAGGCAGATTTTCCGGTTTTTCCGTGGTGTGGATGTCGATGAGCTCTTTGACCCTTAGGGGTTGCTTGGTGGCGATAATGACCGAGAAACCTGCTTCGTGCTTGCTTTTTATGAAGTTTCCGATGTCTTCAAGCTTACCTACCATTGGGTCAGGTTGAGCATGCTGAATGGTGATAGGTTTGGATTTGATTGAAGAATCAGGCGCTTTGAGGCTGTATGTCAGGATTGATGGATTGATCCTTGTGATGTGTGGAAACTCCAGCCTTTCGATGTCATCGAGTTCTTTTTGTGGTAGAAGCTCTCCTTTTTTGATGCCATTGATGTAGACTTCCATAGTGTCAGTCTTGAAACGGTTATACGTTTCGCTGATTCTGTCAGGGTCAATCCAGATAATCAGAATATCTTTCATGTAATCCAGAAGCCTGACAGCCTTGCCGTAGAAGAACGGAAGATAATGCTCTATACCTGTGAACCTGACGTTGTTTTTTATAAACTCAACGTCATGCTTCATCTGCTCACGAAGTGTCGGGTTGTCCATTCTTACGGTCAGGAGGAACATTTCGACCATCGACATTGCGTTGTCAATGGTTTTCTCGTTCATCACAAGGTGCGATACCGGAAGAAGCATGCAGGATTCGACCTGTTTTATTGATAGTTGGGTTTCAGGATCGACTTGTCTTATTGTGTCAATGATGTCGACATCAAATTCAATTCTGTATGGATACTCCGATGATGGAGAGAAGAAATCTATTATTCCACCACGAATTGAGCATTCACCGACCTTTTCTACTTGGGACTGCTTTTCGTAACCGAGCTGTATCAATTTTTCCTTGAGAGTGCTCATCGGGATGATGTCGCTTTTGTTGAGAATAACAGCTTCATCAAGCAGGTTAGACTGAGGTATTAAACAGTCATAGAGAGCCGGAAGGCTTGTGACTGTGATGGTGGCTCCCTGGTTGGCTGCTATCTGGTAGAGACTTGAAATCTGCCAACTTGTTAACGATAGTGAGCTGGTCGTTTTGTCAAGAGGAATAGAGTCTCCTGTCGGGAAGAAAATTCTGTTTATTGGTGCATCGCCAAGTACTGCGTCAAGTTCCTGATGGAACCTCAGCGCTGCCTGCTCATCAGAAAGCACCACGCCAAACCTAGGAATCTGGCTTGCAAGACCAGCTATGTTTATGGTAAGATCAGAACTACCCAGTCCTTCCACGACAAGCTGTCTGGTTTTGCCACTGACAAGCTGTCCGATTGAGCTGGCAAATTTCTTACTCGAAAGGTATGGAATGTATTCGCGCATAGAATCAATGTTAAATATTAACAGGAACATAGAATGAAGTCAATTGAACACACAAAAAAAAGACGGGTAGATGAACTCGTAGCTCTTATGCCAGAGGTTGGAACACGTTCACAGGCGAGACTTTTGATAATGGCTGGCAAAGTAAGAATCAATGGGAGCATAGTCGTAAAAGCTGGTGAAATGTTTCCGGAAAACGCAGTTTTTGAACTTGAACAGCCACCAAAATATGTCAGTAGGGGTGGTTTGAAACTCGAAGGCGCACTTGAGCTGTTTGGCTTGAGCCCCGAAGGTTTGGTCATGGTCGATGTAGGGGCGTCAACTGGTGGATTTACTGATTGTTTACTACAGAAAGGTGCCGTAAAGGTCTATTGCATCGATGTTGGCGCGGCTCAGCTAGCACCAAAAATTGCCAACGACCCCAGGGTCGTGGTTATGGACAAAACAAACGCAAGATATCTGACAAAAGACAAGTTTCCTCAGCAGCTAAACGCAGCTGTTGTTGATGTTTCATTCATAACTGGTGACAAAGTTATAGCCCCGCTCAAAGAAATTCTTGATGAAAAAGCATGGGTGGTCTGGTTGCTAAAACCGCAGTTTGAAGCTGGCCCCGGAAAAGTTGGAAAAGGTGGCGTCATCAGAAATGACCACAATCTCGAAGAGGCAATTAGATCGGCGCTTGAAAGGATTACCGAGATTCCTGCTACAATAATGGGAGTAACATTGTCACCAATAAAAGGTGCTGACGGCAACAGGGAATTTCTGGTATGGCTGGATTTTTCTCAGCAGACTAGCGGGATCTCCTTGGAAGATGCTCTTTCACAAATGATGCGACTGTCTCAGTCGAAGGCGCCACAAAATTCTGATTCATGAATTTTCCGATTGGATATTTTGACATCCATGGAATTTGTTTGATAAGCCCTAGACAGACCAAGGCTATGGTCGCATAGACTGCAGGCATGGGGACACCTGTTGCCCATGCAGACACGCCAAAAGCCCAGAATTGTACCACACCGGCAATTGTTACATAACCTGTAAGATAACCTGTGGCAAGTGCAAACGGTCCGACAACCAGAAAGTGGAAAGGTGCAAGGAAGAATAAAACTGCCATCGAGGTTGCCAAGCCTTCGCCACCGTTTAGTCCTAGAAAGACTGAAAAATCATGGCCGAATACCGTTGCGCAACCACAAACAGCAACAACCCAGTCAGGCATCATAAGGATGTATTTGATTATTGCCATTGGGATGAGAGCTTTGAGCAGATCAAGTGAAAGTGACAAGGCACCGAACGATTTTCCGAGCTGTCTTGTTACGTTTGCGGAGCCTATCTGACTTGTCCCCTTGCTTCTGATGTCGATTCCGGCAAAGAGTTTTGAAACAACAAACCCTGATGGGAGTGACCCGCAAATATACGAACCGATTATCAATAAACCGACGTCAGGAGCCATTTTTTGTTTTTATGCTATTGTTTCTTGTGCCGGTTTTTCCGGTTGGGCATTGATGACATCCGGATTTGGGTCTTCAAACGACATTGTAGATTTACCCGTCAAAAATTCATCAATAGCCTGTTCAACCATGAATCTTTGCGAACCAGCTATGAGTTTTGCCTGGTTTGCCTGAATCTGGTTAATCCTCTTGATAAGGAAGATTGTTGCCAGATACTTGTTTCCATCCATTTTCTTGATGAACTGCTCAACTTTTGCTCTGTCTATCATTTATTCTCTCCTAATTCGGTCTTCTTCTATGATTTTTACTATTTCCCTTGTTGCTTGCCCGATGTCATGATTGATTACCTTGTAATCATATTTCAATGATAATTCTATCTCATGCATGGCATTGTCAAGGCGTATCTTAATGCTTTCTTCTGACTCAGTGTTCCTGCCCATTAGCCTTCGCTTAAGCTCTTCGATGGAAGGTGGCATGAGGAAGATGAGAACTGAGTCGGGTTTTGCATCTCTAACCTGAGCTGCACCATGAACATCGATGACAAGCAGCGAGTCTTTTCCTTGTGATAAAACTTTTTCAATGGGCTCAGACGGTGTGCCGTACATGTTGCCATGAACATTAGCCCATTCTAGAAGCTTGCCGTTTGAGAGCATGTCCTCGAACTGGCTTTCATTCACAAAGAAATAGTCGTGACCTTCTGTTTCGTCTTCCCTGCGTTTTCTGGTTGTACAAGATATCGATAGGTGAATATCCGGAAGAAGATTCGGTATCTCTTTCCTTATCGTCGTCTTGCCAACGCCTGACGGCCCAGATAGAACGAAAAGTTTTCCTTTTTTCATTTATTTCCAATTGTCTTGAATATGTCGACAATAATTGCCGGCGCAAAGCTGATACCAATTATTATGGCAAAGTCTATCAGATCAAGAGCATGGATCTTGAAAATTTCGCCAAGACCAGGGATGAAACAAATGGCTGATAGAGCAAAGGAGATCAATATTGCAAGCAGAAGTTGTGGATTCCCCATTGGCTTGAGTTGCCAGATGTGTTTTGTGAAGGATCTGCCGACGTAAGCCATCAGGAGTTCTGAAATGATGCATGTCAGGAAGGCGTAGGTCTGCCCGAGTTCATGGCCACCGTAACCTCTACCGATCATATATGAAATGAACACAGCAGTACCCATGATAAATCCACGTACGACCAACGAAAGCATGAATTTGCCGTCAAGGAGTTTTTTCTTTGGGTTCCTTGGTTTTCTTGCCATGATGCCTGGTTCGGCCGGTTCAACACCAAGAGCCAGTCCTGGAAGTCCATCAGTTAGCAGATTTATCCACAGAAGCTGGATTGGAGCAAGCGGGGATATCCTGACAAACAGCAATCCCAGAAGAACAATGAGCACTTCACCGATGTTTGCGCCCAACATGTACCATATGAACTTGATTATGTTGTCATAGATGACTCTGCCTTCGTGAATGGCTCGTACAATTGTTGCAAAACTGTCGTCGGTGAGGATCAGGGAGCTGGCGTCTTTGGCAACTTCTGTTCCAGATTTGCCCATGGATACGCCGATGTCTGCCTTTTTGAGTGCCGGGGCGTCGTTTACACCGTCACCGGTCATGGCGACAACTTCATTGTTGCGCTGGAAGACTTCTACAATTCTAAGTTTGTCATGTGGAGCAACCCTTGCAAAGACTCTAGTTTTAAGAATTCTGTCGTCAAGATCGGGTTTGTTTTCAATGAAATCGTTGCCTGTGACTGGTGAATCTGATGTTGAAGCGATGCCAAGTTTTCTTGCGTAAATCATAGCCGTTTCAGGGTGATCGCCTGTGACCATGACTGTTTTGATACCTGCTGACGTGGCGTCGTTGACTGCTCCTGGAACCTGTTGTCTGATTGGGTCTTTGAGGCCTAGGAAACCAACAAGAATACAGTCTTTCTCTTCAACTTTATCTTTAGGTTCTGGAGTTGGGGCTTCTTTGTAAGCAAAGCCCATTGTCCTGTAGCCTTCGTGAGTGATGTGGCGTCCACCTTCTTCAAGTTTGGCTCTCAACGACGCGTCGAGTGGTTTTACCTGGCCGTCTATCTCAACGCGGTTGCACATGTTGATGATGACTTCGAAGGCGCCTTTTGAGTAGGCAAAAATCTTTCCGTCTTCCCTGTGAACCGTGGTCATGGCTTTTCTTTCAGAGTCAAACGGGATTTCGTCAACTCTCATTGGGATTGAATGTAGTGGAATGTTTAGAAGTCTCGCAAAATCAACCAGGGCGGTTTCGGTTGGGTCGCCGATGAGCAAACCCTCTTCGTTGTAGGCAGCATCATTGCAGCCTTCGGCGATTTTTGCAATTTTTGTAAGAGATGCCATATTTGGCAAGGCGATTGTTGTGTCTATATCCTTAAAGTCGACAAACGCCCTTTCGACTTTCATGCTGTTTTCTGTAAGCGTGCCAGTTTTGTCGGTGCAAATGACCGTTGTGCAACCAAGAGTTTCAACTGATGAGAGGCGTCTGATGATGGCACCTTCCTTGCTCATCCTTGAAACGCCGATTGAAAGTACGATGGTGACTACTGCCGGCAAACCTTCAGGAATGGCGGCAACAGCCAGGGATATCGATGTCATGAGGGCTGCCGAGAAAACTTCGCTCCAAACCTTATGCTCAAGAGCGATGCCTTCAAAGATGAACAATCCAAAAATGAGCAGACAGATGGATACAAAGATGATTGTGAGCATGACGCCGAGTTGGTTTATTTGAAGCTCAAGCGGTGTTTTGTCGCGTTTTACTGAGGCAAGCGAGGTTGCAATCTCGCCCATGGCGGTGTTTTTACCTGTACCGGCAACAACACCCTTGCCTCGACCGGTTGTAACAACCGTACCCATGAAGCACATGTTCAGTTGGTCGCCTAGCACTGCATTTTCCTTGAGTTCAAGGTTGGCATCCTTCTGGCTTGGTTTGGATTCACCAGTCAGAATTGCTTCCTTGGTACTCAGTTTTACTGATTCAAACAGCCTGATGTCTGCTGGAACAAGGTCGCCCGCATTGAGCACGACAACATCGCCAGGGACGAGGTCGGCTGCCTCAACGGTACTCATGGCTCCGCCTCTGAGAACCTGGGCTTTCGGTGCTGCAAGCTTGCGCAATGCTTCAAGAGCACCTTCAGACTTGAACTGCTGGACGATGCCAAGGATTGCGTTTGCAACAAGTATGATGACAATTGCGGTTGCATCAATGTATTCGCCTTCGATGAAACTGAAAACACAGGCAGCAACAAGAATAAGTACGAGTGGTGATGAGAATTGCTCGAGGAGCATTGATAGAAGTGACGTTCTTTCCTTTGTTTCAATCAGGTTTGGGCCAAATTTGCTAAGTCTTTCTGATGCTTCCTCTTTTTTTAGTCCATTCGGGTTTGATCCTAGTTGCTTGAACGTTTCGTCAATGCTTTTGGCAAAAAACTTCATTCCCCTTTTCCTCCTAGTACCTCTAGGGCTTTCATAATAGCCTGATCCTGCTTGTAATCTTTTGGAAGAGGCTTGTTTTCATCAATGTTGACTTCGATATCTGGCGTGATTCCGATGTAGTCAACCGGCTTGCCCGAAGGTCTCATGTACTGTTGAACTGTAATCTTCATGGCACCACCATTGCTCATTGGGATGACATTTTGTACCAGACCTTTGCCGTAGGTTCTGGCACCAATTAATGTTGCAATTTTGTGATCTTGCAGAGCACCAGCAAGAATTTCCGATGCCGATGCCGAGTATTTGTCAACCAGAAGAACAAGCGGGTAATCAAAGCCTGGGCCTGCACATTCAAGGTTTCTTTTCACTTTGTTTCTGTCTTCCACAGTAACTAGGACACCTGACTTGATGAAAATGTTTCCGATGTCCTGGCAGGTCTTTAACAATCCACCACCGTCGCGCCTAATGTCGAGGATGAACTTCTTGGCGCCTTTGAGTTCGAGGTTGTTGATAGCTTCTCGCATCTCCTGGGCGCTGTTGGTCATGAAGCTTGAAAGATAGATATATCCAACATCATTCCCTATCATCTTGTAAGAAACCGAGTTAATTTCAACTTTTGCTCTGGTTATTGTTTTCTGGATGGTCTTTCCGTCACTTAGGAAATCAATTTTGACCTTGGTTCCTATCTCACCTCTGATCTTTGAGGAAACGATTTCGAGATCTGTTGTGCTGAGTACTTCATCATTTATGGCGTGAATGATCCAGCCTTCTTGAACACCAGCATCGTTGGCTGGAGATGGTGAGAAAACCTGGGCAACCCTGATGCTGCGCTTGTTGTCATCAAGCTGGATGATAACACCGATGCCAGAGTATTCGCCTGTGGTCTGTTCAGTAAAAGCCTGGTATTCTTTGGCATTGAAATAAACCGAGTATGGATCAAGGCCAAGTAGAACAGATTTTGAGAGATCTTCCTCAGTCAAAGGTTTGATATAGTAATTCTTGGCGTTTTCGATGACTTCATTGAGGAGCTTATACTGGCTTAGATCTTGACCATAGGATTTGCCGTTTTGTATGGCTGTGCCTGAATTATTGACTAGAATGCCAGAAAAAATTCCGATGCCAAATGCGAAAATTGCTACCAGAATGATTATAATTGCAGTTAGGAATTTGTTGCCACCATTGCTCTTTTCTTGTGGTGGATTTGGTTCGATCATCATTTCTTCCATTTGTGACCTCTTTTCAACGTGCAAATATCTATTCTAAGCCAGATAATGGATTGAAAAATTAAAAAAACAGTGTTTTGGCTACCGTTTGATTAAGAAGTTTATTGCGATAAAATCACCTTGGCGGAAGGTATTTTCTAGGAGAAACATCCTCGCCATTTTGAAGTCTTACCTCAAAGTGAACATGTGGTTCGGTCGACTGCCCGGTTGAGCCGCAATAGCCAATGGTTTTTCCTTGTTCCACTCTGTCGTTCACTCTGCAATTATAACCCGAAAGATGACCGTAAAGAGTGAACATTCCGTTGCCATGTCTGATGATAATGCAATTGCCGTATCCACCGTTCCAGGAAGCCCATTCAACGTAGCCTGTTGCGCTTGCAAGCACAGGAGTGCCAAGAGGAGCATCTACGTCAAGTCCATGGTGAAAACGTCGGTCACCGTATATTGGATGAATTCTCCAGCCATACTCTGCCTGGGAACCTACAACTCTGCCATTGGCAAGTGGCCAAATGAAGGCACCGCTCCATACAATGGCGGGTCTTTTTTTCTCTTCGGCAATCCTTCTGATGAGTACTTTGACGTTTTCGTTGTCTTGCTGTTGCTGGCGTTCGTAGCTGTCTTCCAGGGCTTTGCTCTGAACCTGATCATTTTTGATGCTAGCCATCAAATTCTCGTGATATTGCTGCAGCTCAATGGTTCTTTGTTTTTCCAGCTTTGCCTGAGCAACCAGCTCTTTGAGCTGTTTCTCCTTGTTCTTGAGATCGTCTCTAAGTTTCTGGAGTTTTGCAGATTCATCCCGAAGGTCGTTTACGGCTTCGATTGCGCCTTTTAGCAGCTGGTTCATCAGCCGGTTTCGAGTCAGCAGTTCGGAAAAATCATTAGCCGAGAAAACATAATCGACAAAACGGGTGTTTCGGTATTTGTGGATGACGGTCAACAGCTGGCCAATATTTTTTCGCTTTTTGTCAACATCAACGCCTTTTTGGGCAATTTGTTTTTTTGTTGAAGCAATGTCTTTTTTGGTTTGAGTTATGTTTGCATTTATCTCATTGATTCTGTTGTTTATGAGATCAATTTCGTTTTTTGCTTCAAGGACGTTTTTGTAGGCGTCTTTGTACTGACCTTCGAGCACTTTCCTGTATGAACGCTCTTCTTCTATCTTTTTCTGGGTGTTTTTTATTTTCTTTTGCAGAGCAACGAGCTCATCTTCAAGCGTGCTGGCACGAGCAAAGCTTGGCACAGCGATTACGGTGACCATCAAAAGGAGAAGGATTTTCTTCATGCCTGAATCCTCGCAAGATTGCCTCTTGATGAATAGAGGCTGGCAAAAAATCCGGTCAGCAGTCCGAAGCCTACGGTGCCAGCGATGATGAGCAGAAAAGTCATGTTTGGCACTGCAAGGTCAAACCATGGCAAGTTTGAGGTAAACATAGCTGTGATGTACTTCCATGAAAAAAAGACCATTGTGGCAGCGAGCCCACCACCGATAGTGCCGTAGAAAAGTCCTTCGATAAGGAATGGGGCG
>JAGNLA010000002.1 GCA_017999835.1 Caldisericia bacterium | reverse complement strand
CTTGCAGGAGCTGCACTTGAGCTTCTGTCTTCTTACTTTATACAGTTTTGTGTTGCCACACCTTGGGCATGTTTTCATAGTCACCACCATTGTAATGCATTTGGTGGCTCATTTGGAGAATTACCCTATATAAAAACCCCGAACGACAAATTCGGGGTTTTTATATTGGTAGTTGTTATTTTTGTTATTCGAGATCCGATGCAAAACTTTCGATGATGTGTCGAAGCTGGGAGCTGAGTTTTGTGGCTTTGGTCGGGTTCTGTCGGACGGTTCTGACATAACGTTCAATTTCATCAACCAGAAGCATGAGGTCGCGTTTGGAAAGAGTTGGGTTGATTGATTTCATTCTGGTAATCTGGCCATCGAGCCATGGAAGCATATCTTCGCCAATGTTGCTTTGGGCAACTTTGCGGATACCGTCAATAAGGAACGCAACCTTGCCTGACGGCGGTGAAACAATGGTCTGACCTGGAACTACTGTTGGTTCTTTCTCAGGCTGAGGCTTGGCCGGCATTGGTGGTGTGGCTGCAGGTGGTGTGAATTTTTGAGGCTCCACAATTGGAGTTGGCTCAGGTTTTTTGATTGCGAATGGATCAGGGACCTCGTCTTCAGGAATATTTATTGCCTGTCTGCCTGATTTTTGAGGCGTTGCATACGGTGCGGCCGCAGGTTTGATGGGCTCAACAACTTTTGGTGCTTCAAACTTTTGTTCCGTTTTTACATCTATTTCGGGTGAAAACTTTATTGGTTCGTGGCTAACAGGTTTGGGTGTTTCAAATGAGGCTGGTGTTTGTGCTGGGCTTTCGGGTTTTGATGATGTCAGTGGTGGGGTTGCTGGTGGCTGTTCCAGTTTTACCTGTTTTGAGCCATCAATCTTGGTGTAGACGTCAATGAGAGTTCCTTTTTGAGTCAGTTTGTCTTTGAGCTGCCCGGACTCATCGGTCAGTTCTGGTTGAGTGTCGACAAAGTGACCTTTGACCTTGCCATCAAGGATGTAAATGAACTGTGCAAAATCTTCGTTTGAAATGCTTACCAGGCCGGTAAAATTTTTCTCTCCAAGAACGGTGAGGAACTTTTCATAATCAATGAAGAACGACTCCATCGGGGAGTATTTGGAATGACCGTCAATGTACCACTCTACAAGCGAGCAGATGTCGTTGGATGTGGAATAGATGCTGAGGTTTCCGTTGCGTTCCTGAATTGTTATTGTTGTTTTAGAAAGCGCTTCCTGTCCACGAACGGTAGGTAGGTTTTGAGTGTGGAACAGAGAACCATTTATGCGACCATCAACAAAAAGAATAATTCCGGTTTTAGATTCAGAACTGACCATTATGTAACCGGAGAATTTGTCACCGCGAAGTTTTGCCGCCATTTCCTCCCAGTTGAGGAAAACAGTGGGTAGATTTTCATACAAAGGTTTGCCCCTTGGAATAAAACGCATAGAACCTCCTATACTTTCTACTGGGGTTTATGTTAATTTTTAATACTAAAAATGTCAAGTGGATAAAAAAGTTCTTGAAGCCAAAATAATGCTCTGTTGAAGTTATTTTGGCAATACAACAATAAATGTAGTTCCTACCCCTTCAACAGAACTGACATTTATTGTTCCTTTATGGTTGTCAATTATCCTTTTTACGATTGATAGCCCCAGACCTGTTCCTTCGACTTGTGTTTCTTTCGCGTTTGAAGCCCTGAAAAACTCAGAAAAAAGGTTTCCAATCTGATCAGACGGGATACCGATACCGTTATCACTGATGCTTACTGTAATTTGGCAATCGTCGTCGATGACTGAAACATCAACTTTTCCGCCGTGATTTGTATACTTTATCGCGTTGTCAACAAGGTTTTCAAATACTCGGCAGAGTGAGTCGGTGTTGCACATTATGTTGATTGGATTTTTAAGAATTGACAGCTTGAGCCTGATATGCTTTATGTCGGCCTTTGGTGAAAGATCGTTGATTATGCGAGCAAGAATGTCTCTGATGTTTGCCGTTTTGAAATCAAGATTAAACGTTGTCCCTGCACCTTCAAGCTCCAAGAGTTCTTTGACAAGACGAAGGAGTTGTTCAATTCGTAGGTTTGCACGTTCAAATAATTTTTTCTGCTGAGCGTTTATGTCTCCTGTATAGCCATCCAGAACAAGCTGGAGAATGGATTGAACGGCCGCCATTGGAGCCCGTAGTTCATGAGTGGCAAACCTGATAAATGCTGATCTGGACTTGTCCAAATCGAGAATTTTTTGATAATTGACCGAATTTGTGATCGAAAGTGCAGATTCACTGGCGACCAGCTTGAGAAACTCGATTTCATCGGTTGAGAAATCATAGAACTTGTTTGTGTAACACCTTAAAACGCCAAGCACTTTTCCGTAGTGGATCATTGGTACTGCCAGAAGAGAAACGAGGTTTTCGCGCAAAGCCTCATCCTTGTAAAGGAACCTTGAATCGTCAATGACATCAGGAACATAGACAGGAACCTTTTTCTCGACTGCTTCAAAATCAATAAGGTCATGTTCGAGGGCTACTGATCCCATATCCGGTTCGGATTTGAGACCAGCGACACTCATAATGGTGATTGTCTTTTCGTCATCCGAGAGAAGCCTGACAACACCAACAACAATTGGTTTGATGCGAGTTACTGCCTTGGAAATAACTGATAAAACATTTGAGACATCGAGTGTACTGTTTATGTCCAGTGTCAATTCATAAACCGATTGAAGTCTCTGATTTTCGATCATGAGGTTGTCTTTGAGGTTTGATTCGGTTTTAAGTCTAGAAACCATAAGATTTGAAGCGTATCTGGCGATGAAGATGATAAAGAGGTTGACTATTAAAACAATTGCAAAAAGCAGCACTGATGAAGTGTTAATCGGGATTGATACGAAAAAGAAACTGAAAAAACCAAGTATAATTATCAGTATTGATGATAAAACGGCAAGCAGAAATGTTTTTTTGTCGTCTGTCTGGAAACCCGCAAGGGCGGAGTGGATTGGGTATAGGAAGAGAAACGGGCTGTTTATTCCGCCTGTGAAAATACAAACCAGAAACAAAGCAAGCCAATCCAGGATAATTTGAAAAATAAGTGAGGATTCGATGTTCTTTATGTGTCCACAAGTTTTAAAGAATATAAAATTATAAGTAGCAATGAAAATGGAAATCGATAAAAGCTCAACCCAATAGTAACCAATGTTAAAATATAATGAGAATATGGAAAGCGAAAAAAGCAAAAATGAGGCAATCCAGCGCACAAATATGAGAAACTTGTTTCGCCTTTTTGCCTCATGTTCGTAATCGTCGATGTTAGTGGAATAACCTTCGACGGACGTCATATCAATTCAGGTACTTGCCAACCTTGTCGATTAGGTCAACCGGTTTGACCGGCTTTGTGATGAAATCATCAACCGGAAGGAACTCTGAATCTTTCTTTGGGTCAAACTTCATGTGCTTCTCGTTACCGACGTTTGTGATCATAAGAATAGGGGTTTTTCTCTGCTGGGCGTATGGAGAGTTTGGGTCTTCGGATCTGATCTGCCAGGCAACCTCGAATCCTTCGGTGTCGGTGTCCATCATGACATCGAGAATCAGAAGGTCTGGTTTTTCATCGGTGAAGAGCTTGAGTCCGTTTTTGGAATTTGGGGCTGAGAAAACCTTGTATCCACTTGATTCAAGCACAATCTTCATTGCATCAACGACATCAGTGTCATCATCAATTATCAGTATCTTTTTCAATTCACTACCTCCTTGGCAAAATCAAGGACAGCCTGATAACAGAAATCGATCAGGCCGGGCATGCAGCCCTTAACATCTGCTGACAAATCGACACCTGGTTCCACGGTCTTAGGCTCTACCCCTATGATAAGCATAGGGGGCAGTTGTGACAATATGGAGCCAAGCTTGATGACTTCCGGCAATGCCAAATCGTGCAAAGAAGCCATGAAATTGCTGCTAGGGTTGAGTTCGTCCGAGTTGAAGGTTTTGGCTTTGCCAGGGTCTAAACCCATAAGGGCGGCATCGATGATGACCACCCTGTCGGATTCTAGTATGTCTGAAAGCAAATCTACTCCTGCTGTTTCACCCTCCATAAGGCTGACGCCCGGGGGCAAAGGAAGGTTGGAGAGTGCCTTTACGATGTGCACTCCGACGCCTTCGTCTGTCAGAAGTGTGTTTCCAAGACCAATAACAAGCATTATTCCCTGTCTATCCTCACGTCGAGAAGATGTGCTGAGCATGAGATGCATGGGTCATAAGCTCTGACAAGCATCTGGAGAAGAAGCGAGATTTCGTTCTCTGGTTTGCCTAGCATTGACGGGACGAACGCCTTGAAGTCTTCGTTGATGTTTGAAACATTCTGGGTTGTCGGGATGACGCAGTCGGCTTTTGTGATGTAGCCGTTGTTGTCGTATGTGTAGCCGTGGAAGAGAATTCCTCTTGGAACTTCAACAGCGCCTGCGCCTGTACCGGCCTTCACTTTGTATTCGATCGGCTCATCGATAAGTCCCCTGTTGAGGCACTTTGAGATAAGGTCGATTGCATCGTAAGTGATGTGCACTGTTTCAACAATCTGGGCGATTGTGATCATGTACGGGTTGTGGCAGACTGGCTGGATGCCAAGCTGTTGCGCGGCTTTCTGAGCTTCTGGACGAAGGAGTTTGTAGTTGTTGTTGAATCTTGCAAGCGCGCCAACCTGGTATGGCTTGCCGTTGTGAGCGCAGAGTTTTGCTGTGTGATCCGGGTGTGTGACTTCATTGGTGATCTCTGTGTATTTGAGTGGTGGTAGGCTTTCACCACCTGAGGTGATGATGTTGCCATCATAGAACGGATATTCCTTTGAACCATTGATTGGGCCAAGGGAAACATATTCTGTTTCACGGGTGTAGTCTGGAACCTTGAGAGTCTTGAACAGCTCGATTGTTGCTTCGATATCCTTGATTGAGTCAACAAGCCTTGCCTGAATGGACTTTAAGTTGGCTGCATCGGGGAGTTTCGTGAAACCTTTAAGTTTCATCGAGATTGGGTGAACGTGTCTGCCAACGAATGCTTCAGAGAGGTCATTTCCAAGCTTTTTGAGCTTGAGAGCTCTGACAACTACGTCAGGATGTGAGGAGGCAAGCGGGAGCACTGAGCCAACACCAAGAAAGTCTGGAGCAGCAAGGAAATAATAGTGGAGGTAGTGCGAGGAGAGGTTTTCGCCGTGAAGCACAAGTTTTCTGAAATCTACAGTCTGCTCGGATGGTTCAATTGACATTGCTGCTTCTGAGGCGCGGATTGAAGAGAGAGCATGGCCACAGGCGCAAATACCACAGATCCTTGTGACAATTTCCCTAACTTCATAGTGAGCCCTGCCAACAAGCATAGCCTCGAAGAACCTTGGGGCTTCGACGACGTTAAAGGCAACACTGTCAACCTTGTTGTCTTTTACTTTGAGGACAACGTCTCCATGCCCCTCTACGCGAGTGAGATGGTGAACGTGGATATCATAGTCTGCCATTATTTCTCCTCCTTCTTGTAGGAGTTGAAAATTGTCATGTAGTTTTTGACGTCCTGTTCAGAACAGTTTTTCTTCAGGAGCATCAGCTTTTCTGAATCTACATTTGCTTCGTGGACAAAACCCCTGCAACCAGTGCATGAGGATCCCCAGGTTGGGTCGATTGCGCCGCAACCACCCTGTGTTATTGGGCCAAGACAAGGCTTGCCGAGGGTGAGAAGGCATTCGTTTTCTTTAAGCCTGCATTCAACACAAACCGGGTAGTCATGCTTTGGACAAGCTTTACCAGCAAGGATTGCCTTAACTGACTTGATGAAATCATTTCTGTCAATCGGGCAGCCTGGGATGTAGCCGTCAACTTTTACAACAGCATTGATTGGACGTGTCGGAGCGGTTTCGTACCACTGGTAATTGTCGCCGTAAACGTCTTTTCTAACCTGTTCGAGAGGTCTGTTGTTCTTGATTGCGTTGACGCCGCCCGTGCAAGCGCAAGCGCCAAGAGCGATGAGGACTTTTGAACGATTTCTAATATCCTGGAGTCTTGGAATATCCTTCTCGCGGGTGATTGAACCTTCGATGAAGGCAATGTCGTAGTCTGCAGCTGTGTCTGTGATTGCTTCCCTGAATTCCACGATGTCGACCATTGAAACAAGGTCGAGGAATTCATAGACGAAGTTGATTGACTCAAGCTGGCAGCCTTCGCAGCTGGCAAAGTCGAAGAAAGCGATTCTTGGTTTCATAACGCCTCCTCAAGGTGCTTGACCTGGTTGTATGTGAATACTGGACCGTGCTGGCAGCAGTACATGCCGTTGATTTGGCAGTGACCGCATTTACCCAGTCCACATTTCATCCTGCGTTCAAGTGAAACAAGGATGTGGCTGTCTGGAATGCTTTTCGACTTGCACTCAAGGATGACGTATTTGTACATGACCGGTGGGCCGCAAACGAGTGCGTAGGTTGTGTCCGGATTGATTGTGGCGTGCTTGAAGAGGGTTGTGATGACGCCGATGTTTCCTGACCAACCTTCACCTGGTTTGTCAACTGTCTCGATGAGTGTTACGTTTTTGTCGGTTGCCATCTTGGCAAGTTCATCTTTGAAGAGTCTGTCGGCTGGTGTTCTTGCACCGTGAAGGATGGTGAAGTTGCCATAGTCAGACCTGTTTGCCAAAATGTAACGAATTACCGAACGGAGCGGAGCAAGGCCGATGCCGCCGGCAACGATGAGAATGTCCTGACCCTTGAGGTCATTGACCGGGAAGCCGTAACCGTACGGTCCCCTGATACCGAGTTTGTCACCGGCTTTGAGCTGGTGGACGGCATTTGTAACATCACCGACCCTACGGATGGTAAGCTGGAAGTCCGGGCCATCGGTTGGTGAGGAACAAACAGAGATTGGAGCTTCACCAACGCCAAAAACCGTCATCTCAACAAACTGACCTGGGTTTTGGCCAAGAGGCTTTCCACCTGGAAGGGATATAGTGAACATTTTTTCGGTCGGAGTGAGTTCAACGACCGACTTGATTGTTGCAATGTCAAAATTGTAGTCGTTCATTTGCACGCAGCCTCCTTGTTTAGGATGCGGTTGCTGATTTCCACGAGGTTGATCTCTACCGGGCAATATTCCCAGCAACGGCCGCAACCGGTGCAGAATGTCTTTGAGAGAGAATCAACGTGGTATTTGAACTTTCTATTGTATCTGTGTCTTATTCTGCCTGAGGCTTCCTCGCGGAAGTTCTCACCTGAACCAACAGAGGCAAACTCTGCAAGCTGACAACCGTCCCATTTTCTGGAGCGTTCAACCTTTGTAAGCTTGATGTCCGGATCGTCCTGAACATCGAAGCAATAGCAGGTTGGGCAGACAAGAACGCACTGACCACAAGAAAGGCACTTCTCGCCCATTTCTTTCCAGACAGGGGCTTCCCACTGGCCTTCAAGTGACAATGGAATCATCGAGGCTGGAGCATTGATCTTTGCTTTGAACTGACCAGCTTTGTCGACAAGAAGCTTTTCCTGGCGTGAGGCGTGATCCTTTGACGCTGCTGTTGTGGAAATGCACTTGTCAAGCAACTCTTTACCTTTTGCTGAACCGACGTCTACAAGAACTTCATCGCCAAGGTCCGTGAGGAAGAGATCAAAACCCTCTGTTGGCTTGAGATCTATGACCGAACTGCAATAGCAGTACTGGTCTGGAACACAGTCTATTCCAATGATGATTGTGTGTTCACGCTTTTTGGAATAGTTTGCATCCTTGTTGCCGTTCAACATAACTAGGTCTAAAAGGCTGATAGCCCTGATGTCGCAGGGATGCACGCCGATTATTACCTGATCTTCAGATTCAACAACTGTTTCAACCGATGGATTCTCACCAAGGCTATACTTTACCAGCAACTCATGCTGAGGCATTAAGTATTTTTTTGGTGGAAGAATAGATCGGGTGTAACCAAACTTGGCCTGGCTGGCATCATCGTACTTTTTAAATACGTCGTGTTTGCCTTTCGCTGCTGGGCCATAGACCGGATAAAGCTCCATAAGCTTTGAAATGAAGGTCTTGACATCCTTCTTTCCCATTACCCGTTGTTCCATGAAACATCCTTCCAACATATTTATTTAGCGACCGCATTATAAGTGAAGTAAATTAAAGGTCAATAGACCATTGATAATATAGTAATAATACTATAATCGATCTATTACTGGAAAAACCTATATTTATTTAATAATGGTTCCAAAATCTCTAATTTGATGTTTCACGTGAAACATATCGGGCAATCACGTCAATATCAGCAGGAGTAACCCCATCGACTCTCATAGCTTCTCCGAGAGTTTTTGGTTTGACTACCAATAAACGCTCACGAGCTAACTTTGAAAGTAAAGGTACAGTGAGATAGTCGATATCATTTTGAATCTCAAGCTGATCCCATTTTTGTATTGTCTTGAGTCGCGAGTTCTCTCTCTGAAGGTATGCCTCATAGGCGATGTCGATCATCGAACTTTTTACTGCTCGAACAGATAAGGATTTCAAACCTGGTTCAAGAGCAATCAGCATATTGTAGTCAAAATTTGGCCGTCGAATCATACCCTCCAAAGTCATAGGGCTGTCCAATTCCTCAATACCGATTAGCCTAACGAGGCGATTAGTCTCTCTGTCTGGATAGTATTTAAAACTTTTAATAACTGAAAGAAATTCGTCCCTGTCATGCCTGAGTGATATAAGTTCAAGCTGCTGAACGTCAGTAAGAAGACTGTGCGATTGAGCTTTATCGCCAAGCCTGAAGATTGCATTGTCTCCTCTTACAGAAAGCCTGTTTTCAACATGTGATGGTGTGATTCTATATGGCTCGGTTACGCCTTTGTGGGTCAAATCGTCCAGCATGACGCCTATGTAGCCGTCTTCTCTTTTAAGTGAGAGTTGCTCAGAGTTCTTTGAAAATAGCGCTGCGTTTGCTCCTGCAATCAAGCCCAACGCTGCTGCTTCGTCATAGCCTGTTGTGCCTGCAATTTGTCCACCAACGAATAGATTTGGATATTTCTTAGTGGATAGAGTTGTATTGAGATCAGTTGGGTCGATGAAATCGTAATCTATAACATACCCTGGCCTTATGAGGACAAAATCCTTCAATCCTGGAAGGGTTTTTAATGCCTCTATCTGGTTTTCTGGAGGGATGCTCATGTACAGACCTTGAAGATATAATTCTCCTGTATACCTGCTCTCAGGCTCAAGGAAGAACATGTGCTCAGTTCTGTCCGGGAACCACCTGGCTTTTTCTTCAAGCGATGGACACGTTCTTGGGCCAACTTTGACCATGCGTCCCTGTACAGATGGCGCAAGATGCATGTATTTTCTAATTACATCCATCGTTTTTGAATTCGTATGTCCAAGCCAGCTCGGGAGTTGATCGTTATAGATTTTGGGTTCTGACACGAGATTGATTGGTTCAGTCTCGCCGTCCTGTCTTTTTAGTTCCGAGTAATCGACATATCTTTCATCGATCCTTGGAGTGGTGCCGGTGTTGAATCGTCTGATGTTAAGTCCAAGTTCTTTGAGCTGTGCGCTTAGATTGCCGTTTGAAAGCTGTCCCCAGCGACCTGCATCATAGCTGTCAAGTGAAAGATGAACTCTTCCAGCCATATAGGTACCAGTGGTCAGAACGACGGATTTGGCAGAAAACGTTCTCCCATCCTGAACTTTTATCCCCTTTACCTTGCCATCCTCAATGATGAGCTCAGTCACTATTGCCTGAATAAGCGTGATGTTGTCTATTGTTTTCAAGTGTTTCCAGGCAAGGAGGCTATAGAGGTGCCTGTCACATTGAATCCTGACAGCTTGAACAGCCGGGCCTTTGGAACGGTTAAGGACTTTGATGGATGTTGCTGACAGTTCGGCAAGTTTTGCGCTGTACCCGCCCAAAGCGTTGAGCTCGGAGAGTACCTGGCTTTTTCCTGAACCACCCATGGCTGGATTGCATGGCATATAGGCAATCTGGTCACCATTAATGGTCACCAGAAGTGTTTTTGCTCCAACTCTTGCACTGGCCAAGCTTGCTTCGAAACCCGCATGCCCCGCGCCAACAACTATTACATCATAATCCATGGATCCACCTTATAGTAAAAATGCTATATTGAAGCTCTTATTGAAAGGTTATATAATATAGTTGAATTTCAAATCAAGTAATATAAAATGCTTGCCTGTACGGAAGGGTGGCAGAGTGGTCTATGGCGCTGCACTTGAAATGCAGAGGGTTAACACCCGCGGGGGTTCGAATCCCCCTCCTTCCGCCAGAAAATCCAAAAATACCCTGTCAATGTTTTCAAGCAATTGCCCCTCTATTTGAATTTTTCCTGTGATGTTGTAAGCTGTTGTGAATGTGGCTTTAGAACAGGTATGATTGTATTTGTTTTAGAATACCAGACTGTATCTTGACAAAACATTGCTGTATATATAAGTGTTATGATGTTGATAGAATAATTCGTAAAACCCAAGAAAGAACAAGGGAATAATCTGCATACAACAGAAGATTATCGAAATGATTTCCTTGGAGGAGGTTTGTGTATGAAAAGAATTAATGCAATCATGATTGTTATATCGATATTTTTAGCTTCCTGTGGAGCACCGTTGGACACCATTAAAAATGTTGATTATGAAATCTCCTACTGGAGTGGATGGAAAGCCGTAAAATACGAAGAACCAAAAGACAGCATCGACGTTGTCATATACCCCGATCTCAAGAATCCGACTGATGCCGAAAAAAATGTTTCAGTAAGAATTTCACATGAATACAACGAAAAAATGCAATGGGGTCATATCAGGGAAGCAACAGTTGATTATCCGAGAAATGCCGTCGAGAAATATAAAGAATACAACTATAAACTGATACACAATGAGTATGTAAAAAAAGAAAATGCAAGGAATGAAGAAGTCCTGGTTGTAGTTTTTGAAGGTATCTCTGACGGGATGGCATACACAATTGTGCAAAATATATACGCAATTGATTACAAAGCTGTATATGTGACTGGTTTTTACCCCAAGGATGACAAATATTATGAAATAAAAGTTTCAGACATCATGGACAGCTTCAAGTTATATTCACCAAAAAACTAGACTGATTGACAGCCAAAACTGTTTAACCTATACTGCTAACACATGAAATAATGTTTTTTTGCATTGAGTTTGAAAGGAGAACAAAATGCGCAAATTCATAATTTTAGCCGTGGTTTTAGCCGTGGGTTTCACCCTTGTTGCATGTGGCGGCGGTACAGAAGAACCAACTGGCGACCTGTCAAAATATCCAGGACAGATTGATTTTAGCAAAGGTGGCAGATTTGCTGAAGCCGAAAAGGCATTCAGAATTTCTGAAACAATCTACAGAACACAGTTTGGTAAGATCATCGACAACGATAAACTTCTTGTGAATGTGGATGGGAAAGACCTTACAAAGGACTCTGATTACACAATCGACTATGCAAAAGGCATTATCACTTTCAACGCTCCAGTTGTGGAAACAGCCGAAGTGAAGGTCACGTATCTTGCCGATGAAAATCCATCTGCCGGTCTCCTTGTCACAAACAATCCAAAAGATGGCGAAAAGTCTTTAAAGCCAAAAACTGACACTGACCTTGTTGGCGATATTTTTATTGCGCCAAATGCTGCTGGTCATGTCACCTGTTTTGATGCAACAAACATTTACAAAGAAGCCGATCCATCGAAACCAGACAAAACAGTTTCTTGGACATATTCAAGCGGCAAACCAGTAAACCTCGAGCCACTCGAAGTAGACATTCAGTATTTTGATGGTTGGACAAAGGTTCCGCAGACAATGGATATGTACCAGAACGGCATCATGCACAAGTTCACATTCGACGAAGCCCCAACAGTTTCATGGTGGATGTGGTTCGAACTTAAAAAGGAAGTCGACTGGAAAAAGTTTGATTATTTTGAAAATGGGATTGAAGCAAAACTCAAAACGCAGTATCCGGATGTAAAGATATCACAGAAGGGTCATTTCAAGCATACAATGTCAGATGCCGAAGGCTCATGGGTTGAATACGCCTTCACAAAAGACGGCGCAAACTGGAAAGGCAGAATTCTTTACTACCCACTCAGAGGAAACAGAATAAGTGACACCGAATTTGCCGATGGTCAGGCTGTCTATGCTCAGGCCGAAGGTCCAGAGAAGGACTATGACACAGCTTGGCAGTTTGGCAAGATGATGTACATGTTCCAGGAAATGCTCATCACAACACCAGCACCACAGTCAGCCCAGTAATGATAACAAATAAATATTCATGCAAAACCCCGCATTTATTGCGGGGTTTTGTCATTTTCGCGATGGTAGCGGTACTCGGAATCTCAATGGTTGGTTGCGGAAACAACATTGTTTCGCAAAAAACAGTGAGTAAACCAAGATACGAATTCTCATATAACGAGAAACTATTCAATGTTAAAGAAACAATGCAAGATGACTATCAGATTAAAATCGAAGCGATTGAAGAAGATTTCGAAGCATTTCTGACTGTCTTTGTGCCAACAGACATTGATAAAAACGTGACGTTTGAGGATTATTACGACACCGCAAAGCTTGACTTCCTATCATCATTTGAGAAAGTACTCAATGAAAAAGAAACAAAATCAGAACTCAAGGGCATCTCAACCTTTGTTGATATAATAACGGCTTCAAAAGAAAAATCTGAAAGCAACTGGGTTGGAATGTTGAAGCTTTGCATAGTAAATGACGGCCTCCTGATTTTGACAATAAAAGGAAACTCAGCAAAGATTGCATCGTATCGTGATGACATAAACAATCTGTTCGATTCAGTCAAACTTAAAGGATCCGATGATTGACAGCTCAAACCCTTTCCTGGCCTGGGCTTATAATGGTCGAAGAGCTCTGCTTGACGATATATACAACAAGAAAATAACCGACAATTCAAAAATGTTTGTTGAGTTCACCAGGCATACTCCGGTTATGATAACAAATGGTCCAGCAGGTCTGAATGGTTCTGTGAAAGGTTTTGGGTTTGTACCAAAGAAAGAATTTATCGGTGAAATATTTGACAAACTGATGAAGGTCATAGGTCTTGGTGAGAGCGCTTCAGAAAATGACAGACTTAAAGCGCTGATTGACACTGTGTATTCGGAAAATAATCAAGAGAAGATTGATTTTGAAAAGTTGATATCCCTTGAGTTGGCAAAAAAACACACCTGGGAGAATGTGAATAGTGGATGTTGTTCGTGTACGCTTGTTTATTACCAACCTCCAGCGATTTCTTTCGAAGTCAGAGGGTTGGCGACAATACATAGTGATGATGAGTATTCGAAGTTTGCCAACGCCATTCATGACATATACCATTCAAAAAATGTCGAGATCGCAAAAAACCCAGCCTATGTAATCGATATTGCTGAAATTTTCGACAACTCCGTGAAACATTTTGGCAAAAAAATATATTAGCAATGTACCAATTAAAAAAGCCCGGTTTAAACCGGGCTTTTTTAATAACAAAAGTTATTTTATTACCTGACACCCCATGTACGGAACAAGAGCCTGAGGAACGGTGATTGTTCCGTCGGCATTCTGGTAGTTTTCCATGATGGCGGCCATGGTTCTGCCAACGGCTAGACCTGAGCCGTTGAGCGTGTGTACAAACTCAGATTTTTTGCCCTGTTTTTCTTTGAAGCGAATACCTGCCCTTCTTGCCTGGAAATCGGTGCAATTGCTACAGGAGCTTATTTCAACATACTTATTATAACTTGGCATCCAGACCTCGAGATCGTAGGTTTTTGCTGACGAGAAACCCGACATGTCGGTTGTGCAGAGCAAGCTCACCCTGTAGGGGAGTCCGAGTCCATCGAGAATGTCTCCTGCGCTTGAAATAAGATGCTGCAATTCTTTTTCAGATTCTTCTGGTTTGCACAGGGTGACCATTTCAACCTTCTCAAACTGGTGAACCCTTATCAGACCTCTGTTGTCACGACCTGCAGCGCCAGCTTCTTTTCTGAAACAAAGCGCGAATCCAGTATATCGGACTGGCAGGCTCTCCTCAGGCAGAATCTCATCAGAATGAAGATTTACAAGTGTAATCTCATTTGTTGAGACGAGGAACATGTCCTCCCCTTCAATTTTGTACATGTCTCCAGCAAATTTGGGCAGCTGGCCAGAACCCTGGCATGTTTTTGACAACACAAGAACTGGCGAAAAAACCTCTTTAAATCCATGCTTTTGGGTGTGGATGTCTATCATGTAGGATATCAGGGAGCGTTGAAGTTTTGACAGGTCACCTTTTAGAATATTGAATCTTGCGCCAGATAGCTTTGCTGCCCTCTCATTGTCGAGGATATCAAGCTGTGTGCCAATATCCCAGTGTGGTTTTGGCTCAAAATCAAATGTTCTCGGAGTGCCACTTGTTCTTACAACAACATTATCGTCCTCAGAGAAACCAACCGGGACATCAGGAAGGGGCGTGTTGGGAACAAGCAATGCCAGCGATTTGAGTTCAATCTCTATATTATTTAGTTGTGAGTCGATTGAGGCAACGTCGTTGGCAAGCGTGCTTGACCTTGTCATAAGCTCGGATGCGTCTTGCCCTGATGCCTTTAAAACACCGATTTTTTTTGAAATCTCGTTCCTTTCAGCCTTGATTGAATCGCCTTTTTTTACAAGCTCTTTCCTTTGCGTGTTGAGCTCAACGATCCTGTCAATACTTGAGGAATCCATACTTCTGTTCTTGAGTGCTGCGCGAAGCTGGTCGGCTGTTGTTTCAATATTTTTTATATCAATCATTTTACTCCTTGCCAATGAATGTAGCATTGCAGGCTAGATTGTCAATATAATATACAATGTTGTATACATATATTTTAATAAGTATAAAATAAACACATTAGGTGTGAATGATGCTCATTAAGATATATTTTTGAGGTTCTTTTAGAAAAGCATGTAAACTATCGTTTGGAAAAAATATGCGGTTTTCATGGGATTCAATTGATGGCATAGGAATTGCATATAAAGGAATTGGTACAGTTCAGTTACCTATAAATTGATTTTTGTGCTGGACTTTTTTCAACCGCGTCTGATGTGTGTAGATTTGTGCGGAACGTGGTTTGTTTGATTTTTATTTGTAGCGATTGCGCTTGCCCGATTGTGGGCACAAAGAGGCTTGGTGCAGATTGGTCGTATGTGAGTCAATCTGTATCATCGGGTCAATTTGATAAAGACTGACCCACGAACCTCGAAAGGAGAAGGTTGATGAAGAAAATTGTAACCTTGTTCGTTGTCGCACTCATGGTTCTTTCCATTGGTGTCGGTATTACACGTGCCGAAGATAAGAAAGACCTTTCAACTGGTCGCAATGCAACTTACATTGCCGTCAGGTTTGCTCCGGTCGGATATAACTGGTCCGGAACAAAGCTTTACGAGGACAAGACAAAAAACTTCGAAGTCAATGGAAATTACTCATCTTGGGGTCGTGAAGGCTACAGGATGCCGGCATGCACCGATGATCCACTTACCGGAGCCGTCAGACAGCCATCACCAAGGTCGCCACTCTATAACGTTCCGGCAACAACTGCAACAGATTCAGAACCAAGATTCTGGACACAGTTCTACCTGACCGTTGATCCAAATGGCGGCGACTCTCAGGAATACGATCCAATGTACGCAATTCTTGACAACTACGGAAACCTGTGGTTCGACAAAGATGGTTACTTCCATGACTGCAGATATTACGCATATGCCGATCCAGCAGACGTTCTTTACAGACTTGACGATCTGTCAAACAATGACGATTGTTCAAGGAACCCGAAGGCAATGGTTGACCCGATCACCGCAAACAACACCCAGGGACCATACCCAATCATGCCAACAACTGAAACCGGAGCAGTCAACCCAGGTTATGTTGATTACTTCATCTCAACACCAGCAGCCTCTGGTAACGTTGGTTCATCAGGCATGGGTTCAACCCCAATGTGGATGATGGCACTAGACACCTTTGTTGGCAAAAATGTCAAGAGGTTGTTCAGAATCGGTTGGGTTGATATGGTTGACTTCCCGCTCTACACAGGTTCTGCAACACCATACGACTATGCCATTGCTGGCGCAGCCACCTCAACAATTGTCGGTGGATCCCATAATCAGACTACCTGGACAACAACAGCTTCATACTGGGGCATCACAGCCAACACATGGGGTCACACATACAACGATTGGGATTACGACATGCCTCTCTACAGATTCCGTGATGGAATCGGAGGAACGGCAGAGATCGGTGACGATTCCCAGTTCTTCTATGACGTAAATGACAACGTTTTCCATTGGGGAGAAGAGTGGCACGCAGAAAATATTGCGGTAAATGGAAAATATGATCCAGGTGAATGGATCTATCGTGGTGGTAGAAACAGGGCCGGTTTCCCACAAGCAGCCGGTTCCAGAAACTTCATCATGGGTTATGCCTCTGAAATGGGTCAGCTTGAAGATCTTGGTGATGGTGACGAAAGACTCACCCCAGTTTCAATCCACGTAAAGAGCACAACAGGTTCAGGCATCACATACAACTATGGCCCAGGTACATCACCTGTTGACCATGGCATTGCCTCTGCACAACTCGGAGTTTGGAACTCAGGCGACGACTATGACATCGGTCAGATGGATAGACTTGACAACAACCTGAAACCGGATCCATCAACAAACCCAAGACCTCTTATCAGATTTGTTCTTTCTCCATCAAATTTTGGCGACCCTGCTCCGGCAATCACACCAACAATCAATGACGAACTTCATACAGACAACATCTCATCAAGAACAGTCGGTCAGTTTGGACATGCAATCTATGACCCTTATGAACATATATATGTTAAGTCATATAGAGAAACCACAGCCGGCCGCCTTCCAAACACAGGCGTGAGAGTCCAGTACGGTGACCTCAGACTTACAAATGTAAACAGCAATGCACATCCATGGGCAATCCAGGGATTCACAGGTTCAGATACAAACAAACTCGGTGGACTCTGGGTCGGTGACGTACTTGTGATGGCTGAAACACTTACCGCTGTTTGCAATGACAAGGACTTCTACAACCTTTCAGTCGAGACAGACCTTTGGGAAGGCATGATTCCATCCCAGACAACGGCCGTCCTTCGCTCACAGGTTGGCGAGCTCCAGGAAAGAGCACAAGTTGTCAACAAGAGCACGGTTCTTGGACCAACAGGTACCTCATTTGCTGTTCCAGCAACAACATTCATGGATGTCAAAATAAGATCCAGACAGTACCTTGGCGTTGAAATATTCTTTGACAATGGTAGAGACAATAACCTTGGCGTACAGCACTTTACTGACAAGTCAAGCACTCCTCCGGACACGGAAAGACTTTACAACAACAACCTCAGCGATGACTATAGACCAGGAAAGACATGCGAAGTTTTCCTTGGCGCACAAGATCCAAACTTTGCAATGATCAATTTCGGTCAGTTTGCCGATCCTAGTGCAGCCCTTGACTATTACATGAGGGGACCAAATGCCAAGGACGCTGGCAGAAAACTTACAAGACTCGATAACCTGACAAACCCAACAGTCAAGTATCTCAATCCGCTCAGCAATACAGGATTGTTTGGTTGCGGAATGACAGTTTATGCAGACTTCAACAATGACAACGAAATCAATTCAGGCGACATAAGACTTACAGCCGCAACATTCAACAGAGCCGGTGCCATCATATCGTATGAAGCTGGTTCAATAGTCAATTTCGGTGATGTTGACGTCAATGCCTGGCCAGGCGCAAACAACGACCTTACGCGATTTGTCCCAAGACAGATTGCAACAGGCGAATATCAGTATTGCATGTTCTACGATGATTTCCATGCAGACAAGAACAACCCATCAGCAATTGTTCCTCCAAACGGAACATACGATGTTGGCGAAATTATTTATGACACAAACTATCTGCAGTTTAGTGACAATTCCATAATTCCGGATACGTTCCCGGCTTATGTACAGCAGGGTTTCACAAGAATGACATCAGGATGGGTCGGAGATACTTATTACGAATGCGGTTCAATCGTACCGCCATTTGACTTCTACCTTATGCCGTCAACCCCATACGGAATCACATCAGGCCTCAACTGTGATGCAAGATTCCTTGACTGGGAAGTCACTCCAGGAGACATCAGACTTAATGTTATACTCGACAAGGAACTCCAGGTTGAGCAGACATCAGATATCGTCGTAACAGTTGACCCACCACCAAGGAAAGGTTACTGGGAAGACAAGGGCGATCGTCAGGATTGGGTTCCAGACGAACAGGTTTATGTCATTCTCAGAGAACCAGGCGGAGTAGCATTAGGCAAGAGCGACACAAACCTTTGGGGTCAGTTCAAGGTTCTTACAGCAGACTCACCAAAGGCAATCTTCACAGTGACTCCATACAGGGGATCATGCTCACCGAATAGATTCAGAGAAAATGAAGCAGCAACCGACGCAATGAAGCTTAAAATCCAGGCATTCAAGTCGGTTTCAGGCGTATTCCCGAACAAGGTTCTTCGTGCAGAAACCATCATGGTACCACCAGATCAGCACAGAGGATTCCAGTCAACAACAGTCCCAGGCAACAACAGACTCGAAACAAGACACTACTATCGTGACTTGTTCTATACCGGTGACTGGAGATATATCATGGGTAGAGGCAATCACTGGGGCAAAAAGTTGACAAACCAGGTTTCAGGTTTGAAAGTTCCAGGATTCTTTATGCCAGAGAGCGATAACATCAATCAGGATCTTATCCCAAGCCCACCAATGCCGGCAATGCTTGCAGAGCAATATGATTGCTATGGCGAAGCATCGTTTGAAGTAAAACCAGAAATCCTTGATATCGAACCAAACGTTGCATGTATCACAACACTTGACCAGAGATTCCCGAACATGACCCTCACACTGAAGAACTATGACAATCCTGACGATGTCAACGATCCACACGATGTAACATTCTCGGTTCCAGGAACAGACTCACCACTTATCGCAACATACAACTGCCATGGTGGCGGAGTTGATTGGCTCGCCGTTGCAGAACTTGCAAACCCGATTAATGGTGAAAAGATCATCTTCCAAGCAAATACAGATGGTACGTTTGAGTACTGGTACTGGTATGAACCAATCAACACCGATCCAGATCTTGGACCACAGATTCCAAATGCAATTGATCCGAACGACGTTATTATCGGACAACAGTGGAATAGTTCATTCCCAATTCAATGCACAGAAACAGTAAACAGACAGGGCATATATGTTGACAGCAGATCTTCATGGGACGACAACGATTGCTCTTCGTCAATAGCAAAAACATGTCCAAATCTCAATTACCCACAGGGCATGAAAGAAATTGGCGACGTAACAGGCATGTGGGGCAGACCAGAGTCATCTGACACATTCGGGGCTTTTGATGGTTCTTATGGCTGGATCGTTTCCTACGGCGTACCAACATATGTCACTCCATTTGGAGATCTGACAGAAACAGACCAGGGTGGATCATGCCAGATCACTGTCGATCCAAAAGATGGACAGACACACATGCAGATATACGTTTATCTTCAGCATGCACTCTTTGACTACAACTCAACAATTGCTCATCCAATCACAGGTTCACCGTACTTCAGAACCGATGTCGTAACTGGAATTCCATCCGGAAACAATGCAGCCGTAAATCTTGGCACAGTGGTTGATGGTATCGATTACGCTGGCTCAGTCGACATGAAGGTTTATCCACCAGATCCATACGTTAACTTTGCAGAATGGCTCATTGTTGATAAGGGTCTTATGTACTCACAGACCAATTACACATCAGGACCAAACAGCAACCCACCACTCTCACAGCTTCCACCACCAGCACCACAGATCCAGTCACCATACTGGCCAATTCTTCGTACTTCTCATGGCGGTTTCCGCTGCTACCCAGGTGGTCAGACCCATACAGGTCGTGTTGATGGGCAAAACTTCAACCAGCTCGGTGGAGCATTTGGTTGGAACGCCTACCCGGCAATCTGGTCAGAAGAAACACAGAGAAACATAAAAGCCGAAAAGTTCTATAAGCTCGGAACAGAGTTCTTCCCACTTACAGACTACGGCATCTACTTCATCCTTAAAGATGGCGAAGGGAATCACCTTAGCTTCTCTAACTCCGAAGTTGACAAGAAGATCAAGAGAATCGAAATTGTTGGACCATACGCAAGACCAAAAGTTGTTGACACAACAACAAACTCAGTCCTTACAAACTATTCCTACAACGGTTTGACAAATGTACCAATCAATTATGACTACAGTGGAAAACTCGTCATCGACGAAACAAACTGGAAGTATTACGAATTCTCACCAGCAGATAATTATCTCAACAAATCAGCACTCGGCAGTGTCGACTACGGAACATGGCAGAACAAGTTGATCAAGAGAACACAGAGACTCAACTACTGCTCACTCAACAACGTCTTTGTCATCGATGAAATCATTCCATGGAATTATGGAAAGATTTATCTCTATGTCACACTCTCAGACGGCACATTCAAGATGTATCAGGACTGCTGCACAGCACCACCAGTTGACGGTATTGACTCAAGAGCACTTGAGATCAGGCAGGTCGACACATCAATCGATTCAGGCTATGAGCCAATCGACAAATTCACACTCGGTCAGGAAGCAAAAGTCTCGTTCATCGTCAAAGAACACGAATGGGAAGCAAGAGACTGGGGCAAAGATATTCCACAGCTTTGTAACGATGCAGTGATGTTCATGTGGCAGGATCGCGGTGTCTATGACACACGCGACACCATCAACGTTGGTGATTCAAGAATGAGACTTGGCGCTGGCGATGGTTGGATTACACTTGCTCCAACATCATCAAGAGCAGAGAATTATGCAACACAGTTCATCCCACAAAACGACATCAATGGCGACGGATATATCTCTTTCAATGACTTTGAAACTGAAATCATGGGCAAATATAGCATGGCTGCCAACACATGGAGAGCCGGTATTATTGACGCAAGAACATTCCAGAGGAATAACGGCCGCTATGACTTCGACCTTACAAAGGACAACGGTTGCCAGATTGACACAATCGGTTTCGACTTTGGTGGCGAAGAAGGAATTGGCGACCCACAAGACCACATCATCTCCGACAAGGAAATTCTCCCAGTCTATGCAACAGCCTATAAGTATGGCGATGACAACAATGACAGATCTTTCGGACCATGGTGGGATTACGATCCATACTATACTCAGTATAACAGTTCCACAGACAAGTATGACAGAACACGCTACAGCCACGAAGTGTACATTGCCGGTCAGGTTGCAATCTCAGTCGAACCATTCGATGATTTGATTGTCTCTTACACTCCAAACCCACTTACAGCAGGTATTACACCGGAACTCATCTCGGTTGACCAGCCTCTTACATTCGTTGTTAAGGATAAAGACGGCAAGCCGTATGATCTTACAAAGGGCATCGCAGACATGTGGGGTCAGGATGAAGTTGAACTTGATAATGTTTGGAACATGCTCTTCAAAGATCCTCATCCAGACAATGTTTACTACTATGGCGCTGATGCAATGCTTCCACAATACTACTTCCTCAGAACCGACCTTCATAACTACGACGGCAGCGAAGTAAACAACAGAGAACTTTATTCAACCAGAACATATACAGCACCAGAATGCAGAGGAACAATTGCAAAGGGATTCGAACCAATCGAATTTACAGCCGATGCTCCATCAGGCATGTACATCTTCAAGGGTTTCTGTGCAAACGACAACAACACATGGATGAAGGATCAGGACAACCCAGACAAAGAAGCATGGGAACAGAACCACAAGTTCCGTGTTTATATCTATACCCCAGACAGAAAACACAGAGGATTTGTTGATATCCAGATCATAAATCCAAAAGTTACGTATTCGATAACCAATACAATGGATCCACAGCTGAGATCATTCGAAGTTCCGGGTGAACCAGACTTCATCATGACAGCCGCAGATAACAGAATCTATCAGGTTAAGGTAACAGTCAGCAACGCCCAGGGACAGCTTGTGAAAGGTGTCACAAAGGGTGTCAGCGTCTGCGGTGGTGGCGTAAAGAATACAGCAAGATTCACACCATTCGTAACCAGACCACAGTCATTTGACTTCTTCAAGCTCAACTGCGACTATGCGCCATGTGCAGAAGTTATCTATCCGCACTTTGGATTCGACTTCAATGCTGACAGCCAGATCAAGTGGGAAGACCAGGAAGTCTTCTCGGCTGGCGGATTCTTCCTTGATCCGAACACCAATACATGCTTCGACAGACAAGGTGTTGGCGAAGTCTTCTATAACACAACAAACAAGTACTACACCAACGATAACACATGGGCAATCCTCAGCGAAACAGGCAGCCAGAGAGTTGAAAACATCACATTGACGCTCCCACCACCAGAAGAAGGTTGGGGACTTGGCGCAATCTACAACTGGCCGTACTATGGCGGATTCCTCTTTAACGATATCTTAAAAGATCAGAAACTCGATTTCCATGACGCACTTGGTCTCGATGTCAATGCACAAACAACATTCTACCTGTTTGCTGAAGACCTTCTCTATGTCGGCGGACTTGTTGGAAACAACAAATATTGCAACGAAAAGACACAGGCTGACCTTGCCGGTTATCCAAACTATGGCGACAAGACCAACCCACGTTACATGACCAAGAGATTCAGACAGGGCGTCAGCAACGATACAACATTCTTCCTTGACTGGGAAGCAATTCCAGACAGAGTAGCCCAGGTTAGCTATCCAAGAATTGATCTGTTCTACGCAGAAACAGGAACTGAAGTCGAAAAGGCACTCCTTAACGTTGACAACTACGACATGGTCTATAACGTTGAAAACCACTTCATCGCAAAAATCTACCCAGCATTTACAGAAGACCTTCCACTCAAGGCTGGCGGAAGACTCTATGTTGGTGGAAACAAGCACCAGCAGGCAATCTATGGAACAACCAAAGCATCAGAATCAGACACACAGGCTGTTGAAACAACCATCCATTACACCCCAGACGGAACAGGTCAGGCAGTCGCCTATCTGAACTACATGTCAAAGAACGAATGGTACATGAAGCAGCCATATCAGTTCAAATCACCTGAATGGTTCGTTCTCAAAAAGATTTACACACTCGATGTAGGCAAGGGTCTCGAAGTTGTAATCGATTCACTTGATGAACTTGCACCAAATGCACAGGCCGAGCTTGTTATCTCTGTCCGTGAATTTGGAACACTTGCTCCAGTTTCTAACGCAAGAGTCAACATCGAAGGCCCAGGCATCAACCAGACACCAGTTATGACAAATGATGCCGGAACAGTCAAAGTCAAAGTTATGCCAAATGCAGGCGGCAAGATTATTGTCACCGCAGATCGCGATGAGTATATCTCAGGCAAAGCCTATGTCATGATCGGCAAGGACACACAGCCACCGAAGCTTGAAGTCAACCCAGTTGTCCCATTCACAAACGTCAACTCGATTGAAATCAAGGGTAAGACTGAGCCAGGCGTCAAAGTCATGGTCAACGGTCAGATGGCAAAGGTTGAAGCTGATGGTTCATTCACAGCCAAGATCGCTCTTGTCGAAGGTGCAAACCTTATCTCTATTGAAGCTATCGATGGTGCAGGTAACAGAACAACAGCAACTGTGTCAACAGTTCTCGACACAGAGGCACCGAAGTTCTTCATCAACAACATGGACTCAGAAGGCAACATCTATGTTGATAAAGATGCCACAGAAGTTGAGATTTCTGGTAGAGTTGAGCCAGGTTCAACAGTTAAGGCAAACGGTACACCAGTCGATTGCCCATACGACATCTTCACAACAAAGATCGAGTTTGCACAGAATCTCAATGAACTGCCGGTAACCTTTGATTTCATCGACCAGGCAAACAACAAAGCCACAAAGACAGTAAAACTCGTAAGAAAATAAGTCCTTAACTAAGGAAATAGAAAAAGGCCACCTTTCAGGGTGGCCTTTTTTGTTGCTTTGAACAATGCAACGGAAACTTATGAATTTCTATAGTTTTAAATGATCATTCAGTTCGTTGATGATTTCATCAACGGGAAGCCCTTTTTTACTTATAATATCTTCAAGAGACCCCCAGGCCGGTTCACCACAGATAAAACATACAACGCTTTTGTCCTGAAGGAACGACACAGCTTCAGGATGCAACTCAAGCAACCTTTCCAAGGTCATGTTTTTGGTGATCTTCATGAAGACATGGTACTAAAAAAACTGGGATTTGCAAAAATCCAATCGCATGTTATATTGATAATTGATTAAATCATAATAGGAGATTGCTATGAAACTCATGCTCGATAGGATGATTTTTACGCTCTTTGGGGCAATTGTAGGCGGTGGAACCTACTCCATGCTGATTCATAAGTGGCTATTCCGGGAAAAAGCGATTTTTAATTGGCAAGACATTGTGTGGACATTTATTTCTTCTGCATTGGCTGGGTTGGTTTTCTTTGCAATTTACCCTGAAGTGGTGAAATTCTTCTCGTTACTGCAAAAGATTATTTCTAGGATAATGAAGAAGACAAAGTTGACAGACGTAATTATCCTGGTTATATCATTGTTTGTTACGGTTCTGACTTTTATTTTTCTTGAGCCAATAGAAAGATACCTTATAAGAGACCAAAACCTGAATACACTGGTAACGTTCCTGACTCCGATAATCCTTTTTATAATATTTTGGATGATTGGCATATCAAAGCGCGATGCGATAATCGAAGCATCAAGAGGCTTTTTTGTCGCGCCAACAGGCAACAAGGAGCTCTACATTCTGGATACCTCATGTCTTGTTGACGGTCGAGTCGCAAACTTGCTGTCTACATCGACCTTACAAGGGAGATTTACAGTACCGAGTTTTGTCTTGCTTGATCTTCAGAGAATCAGCGATTCAGCAGATCCGATTCTTGCTCACAGAGGCAAAAGAGGCTTGCTGACGCTTGAAAAAATCCAGGATCAGATGGCTGGAAAACTTGAAGTTATGACAACACAGAACAAAGGAAGACAAATCGACCTTCTTTATGAAATGGCAAAAGATGGAGCAAGGATAATAAGTTGCGACATGGAAATCACCGCTGAACTCAGAAAGCTTGGCGCGCAAGTTGTAAACCTTAATGAAGCCGCATCGGCGTTAAAAACGGTTATCGTGCCAGGGGAAGAGGTGATTGTAAAAATCATAAAAGAGGGCAAAGAGCACAGCCAGGGTGTAGGATTTCTCGACGATGGCACAATGGTGGTCATTGAAGATGGAAGAAATGCCATTGGACAGACTGTTAGGATCATTTGCACATCGTTGCTTCAAAACCCTCAGGGAAGAATAGTCTTTGGCAGAATTGAAAAATGAAAATCGGAGCAATTGTTGCTGCTGGTGGCACATCGCAAAGGTTTGGCGCTGACAAACTTGCCTTGATTTTGAATGGCAAATCGGTGCTTGCCTGGTCTCAAAATGCTTTGCTTAAACATGAAAAAATCGAAAAAGTCGTAACAGTTTGTTCCGATGTTGAATACTACTCAAAAATAGGAATAAAATCGCAATATATGAGCTATGTATTGGGTGGTGTCGTCAGAGAAGAATCTGTAAAAAATGGATTTGAGTTACTAAAAGATTTTGATATCGTCCTGGTGCATGATGGCGCAAGGCCGTTTCTGAACCAGCGAATAATAGACAATCTGTTGGGGTGTGCAAATGAAGCTGCATGCGTTATCCCGACAATCCCCTGTAATTCTGCCCTTAAAAGTGTCAAATCAGGTTTTGTGACGGATCACGAAAACAAGAAGTTCATGATGGCGCAAACACCTCAACTTGTCTGGTGTGAACCATTATATCTGGCATTTGAGAAGTTTGGAGATAGGCTGTCAGATTTTCCTGACGAATCGAGTATGATTTCAGAACTTGGGCTTCATGTTAAAGCCATTCCCGGCTCAAGTGCAAACATAAAAATAACTAACCCTGACGATGAGGTCATCGCCAGGGCATTGTCTATGGAGTTGCTCAGGACGCAGAAATAACAAACAAATGCTGACCGGCTCTTACGTCATCACCGTTTTCACAAAGAATTTTGACAATTTTACCATTGCATTCGGCTGTGATTTCGTTCATTACCTTCATGGCTTCGACAATGCAAACGGTGTCGCCGTCGTTGACTAACGTGCCAATGTCTGAATATGGTGGGGCGTCTGGCGAAGGAGAACGGTAGAATTTTCCATCCAACGGGCTGTCGATATATTTGATGTCGTCGGATTCTAATTGCTGTTTTTTTGTTGCTGTTGAGCTGTGGTCTAGCGAACAGGTTTGTGCTTCGCCGGATGCGAACTCAAACGAAACTGCAAGATTTTCATCTTCATAAGAGAGGCTCTTGAGGCCTTCGTTACGTGCGAAATCGATAAGCTCTTTCATCTGCTGTATTCTGTTTCCGTCCATCTTTTCTACTCCTTTGTTGTGACTATGGCAAGGCAGGCTATGCATTCGCCTGATCCAAGATGACCAATATGTTTTGGTGTGGTGAACTTGATAGATATTTTATCCACAGGCAATCTCATGACAAGAGAAAGGCTTTTTCTTATGTCATCACGAAGATGAGACATTTTTGGTTCTTGTGCGATGATGGTTGCGTCAATAAACTCGATGTCGAAGTTTTCAACTGTCAAAAGAATCGCAAGCAGGTCAGCTGACTTTGAACCCATGACCTCAGGCGTACCAACGCCAAAGTATGAGCCAATGTCGCCAAGGCATTTTGAACCGCACAAAGCGTCGATGATTGCATGAGTTAGGACATCAGCATCAGAATCACCTTCAAGGCCTTTGCCATAGTCAATCCTCAGACCACCGATAACAAGAGGTCTACCGAAAACGAGTTTGTGAATATCAAATCCTAAAGTGCATTTCACAATAAATTAGATATCTTTCAAAACATTTGGTTACCAAAAAACTTTTTTTGTTTGAGCGTGTCAAATAAGTAGAAAGATAAAAAATGTATTGATCAAGGAGATAACATGGACGATTTAGATGACATGCTGCACAAGGTGGAACAAGGTGATGTCAGTCCTGATGACGCAAGCAAAAAGATTCATGGTGACAAAGCAAAAAGAACATACTCGGCTGTTGAAGGCACAATAAATGTAACTGTTGACGGCGATGACGAAACCTTCAAAGGTGAGAAATGCTGCTGGGGATCTGATAACGGAAAGTGGCATGTGAACATGACAAAAGAAAAGAAACCATATTTGTCATCGCTGTTTTTTGGCATATACCTAATCTTGCAGTCTGTAGCTATTGTGTTATACAATCTGAATCTGCTGCCAGCTGCCGGTTCGTGGTGGAACATAGTCTGGCCTGTGATTCTGTTTTGCATGGGCTTGAAGATGATTGTTTCAGAAGCTGTTAAAGGAAAGTTTGCCATCATCGGTACAGCCATTTGTGCCATTGGAATCGGTAGAATGCTTGTCAACTCAGCAATGATAACGATGAGCACCTGGTGGTCGTGGTTTTGGCCGATAATCCTCATTGTTGCTGGCATTGCAATGCTTATCAGGGCATTAATGGGCAAAACTGACTGGGAGGTCCACTTTGACTGAAGCCAGAATAAAAGAGATCCTTGAAGATCTTGCTGCTCATAGGATAACAAAGGAACAGGCAAGAGAGAAAATTGACCAGATAAAGGCAGCTCGAGAACGTAAAATTCATGTTCGTGTGTTTGGACGTGGTGAACATAAACATGTGGACATCAAGGTTCCTCTGAAACTTGCGTCAAACGCTGTCAACTGGATTAAAGGTGATCTCGAGGGTATGGATATAAAAAAAGCTCTAGATGAGGCAATCTCTGATCCAAGCTTTTCTGGTGAAATTGTTCATGTAACAACTGATGATGGAAACACCGTAATCGTAACCGTTGATTAGCGAAAATGCAGACCCCAAAATTGGCAGGTGGATGCGCCTGCCTTTTTTATTTTACAAAAAGAATTTATTGACAAGTGCTGAATAACTTTGGATAATCTCTGATACCTGCGGAGAGTTGGCCGAGCGGTTTAAGGCGCACGCTTGGAAAGCGTGTAACTGGGTAACTGGTTCATGGGTTCGAATCCCTTACTCTCCGCCATTTGTATTCAATCACGTCAAACAATTATTTATTTCTTTTGGCGTATTTTGAGTGATTCATTAACAGTGGTGATTAAAAAAATTGATGCCACTTTCTTTACAGATATAATTATCTTAGAAAACTAATAATTCGAAAATTACCATAGTTGCACAAAAATGTTGCATTAGGTTGAAATATTTCAATAGGAGAAAGGAAACCAGAGATGAATAGTTTGACATTAGGTATTATTTGTGGTTTAGCGTTTGGCGGTATCGATGTTTTGGTGATGATTCCACTTAAATATGAAAACAATCGTAAAAAAACCGAGGCGATGGTTTCTGCTTTTCTTGAAAGGTTCATGATCGGTTTTTTGATACCAAATGTCAATTTGGGAATACACCCAGCTTTGACGGGTTTACTGTTGGGCGTTGGTTTGAGTATACCTACGGCTATAATAACCAGAGTTTACGCGCCAATTGTTGGAATAGGCGCCGTCGGGGGCGTCATCATCGGTTTTGTTGTGAATGCAATATTATAAAAACCCCGATTTTCACCGGGGTTTTTATCTAAATAGAGTTTATGTAGCAGGTTTAGGTTTAGACCAAACCCTGATCGATCATTGAGTTGGCAACTTTTCTGAATCCTGCGATGTTGGCGCCCATAACGTAGTTGTGCGGCTGACCGAATTCCTGTGCAGTCTGGTAGGCGTTGTCGTGGATTGACTTCATGATGCGCTGAAGGTGTTTGTCAACTTCTTCCCTTGTCCAGTTCATGTGGAGTGAGTTCTGTGCCATTTCAAGTCCTGATGTGGCTACGCCGCCTGCGTTTGCAGCCTTGCCAAGACCGTAGAGAACCTTGTTTTCAAGGAAGACTTTGACTGCGTCTGGAGTTGATGGCATGTTGGCGCCTTCTGAAACAGCGATGCATCCGCCTTTGACAAGAGCTTTTGCATCCTCACCGTCGAGTTCGTTCTGGGTTGCACATGGCATTGCCACGTCATAGTTTCTTGCTCTCCACAGACCAACACCTTCGTGGTATTCGCTTTTATACTTGTCGGCATATTCTTTGATTCTGCCACGTTTGACGTTCTTGAGCCACATGATGTAGTCGAGTTTTTCTTTGTTGAAGCCTTCGTTGTCAACGATAAATCCATCAGAGTCGGACATGGTGACAGCCTTTCCACCAAACTCCATGACCTTTTCAGCAGCATATTGGGCAACGTTTCCTGAACCTGAGATTGCCACAACCTTGCCCTTGAGATCCATGCCCTTTGTTGCAAGCATGTTCATAAGGAAGTAGGTTGCACCATATCCGGTTGCCTCTGGTCTGATAAGTGATCCGCCCCAGTTGAGGCCTTTGCCGGTAAGTACACCTGAGAACTCGTTTTTAAGCTTTTTGTACATACCAAACATGAAGCCGATTTCGCGTCCACCGACACCAATGTCGCCTGCCGGAACGTCAGTGATTGGTCCGATGTGTCTGAATAATTCAGCCATGAAGGCCTGGCAGAATCTCATGACTTCCCAATCGGTTTTGCCTTTTGGATCAAAATCTGCTCCGCCTTTGCCGCCGCCCATTGGAAGAGTTGTAAGTGAGTTTTTAAAAATTTGTTCAAAACCCAAGAATTTCAGAATTGAAAGGTTTACTGACGGGTGAAAACGCAATCCGCCCTTATATGGTCCAATGGCGGAGTTAAACTCAACACGGAAACCGCGGTTGACTTCGATTGTTCCATCATCACGAAGCCATGGGATGCGGAACAATATGACTCTCTCTGGCTCAACTATTCTTTAGACAACCTTGTGCTTGCGATAAAGAGGTTCTTTTTCGATACATGGTTCCAGCGATTCTACGACTTCCAAGACTGCCTGATGGAATTCCGGGGCGTATGGGTCACGCTGTTTTACTAAAGACATGATTTCGTTTACAAAGCCTGACATAATTCATCTCCTTATATTAATTTTTCGCAGGTTCTTGTGCGCTTCCTGCGATAAGCGCCTAGACTGGGTGCAAATTTGCTTTTTTAAGTAGGAGATATAAAGTCGGCCCGGCCAAGAAAATGGATCCGGGTCATGAAAACGAGAGCCAGATTGTCAAGGTGCGCTGTGAATTATTTACAAATGTTGAACAATAAAGTGCTATTTCTTTGCGAGATTTGCGATCAATACTGAAATGGCTATTGCGTTCATCTTGCTTTCAGCCGTATCGGTTCTGGAAGGCACGATGACCGGGACGCCTGCGCCAATAACAAGGCCGGCGGTCTCAGCTTTGCAATCGCCAAGATACACTAATGTTTTGTAGAAAATGTTTCCTGATTCAACGTTTGGCATCAGGAGGATGTCAGGATCGCCTGACACAGGTGAGTCAATACCTTTGTGATGGGCCGCTTCAGCGCTGATAGCGTTGTCCAGGGCAAGTGGTCCGTCTATGATGACGTCTTTGCCAAACTGTTTTCTGTCGCCCATCTTTGCAAGAATTGCCCCATCCATTGTCGAAACAACTTTGTCGCTGACGGTTTCAAGCGATGAAACACAGGCAACCTTGATCGGGTTGACACCCATTGCTCTGGCAACCACTAGAGCATTGTTGATAATGTCGATTTTTTCAGCCAATGTTGGTGCAGGAACCATGCCGCCATCTGTGAGGAGGATGAGTTTGGGGTATGTCGATGTCCCGATGAGTCCAACGTGGGAGAGGGTTTTTGCCGTTCTCTTGAGGCCTTTTTCCTTGTCAAGAACCGCCTTCAGGAGGATCGGTGTGCCGACAAGACCCTTCATCAGGATTTCTGCTTTACCTTCCCTGATGACTTCAATTGCCTTTTCTGCTGCTTTTTGTTTGTTCGGTTCGTTTATGATAGGCCAGTTGTTGATTTCAGTAATGTTATTTTCGGCACAGATTTTCTTGATTGCAGTTTCATCGCCAACGAGAATCGGAGTGACGAGATTTTTCTCACATGCCATCTTGATGGCGTCGAGAACAACTATATCCTCTGCGGCCGCGGCCACAAGTGTCATCTTGCCTTTGGTTTGAGCTGTAGCAATTAGTTCGTCAAAATTCTTAATCATATTTCCCATCCTTGTATCATGCAAATTCTGAGCCTTGAATAATTTTTGTAGCGGGGAAAGCAATCAAATTGCCTGAATTAACGTCTTTATGCTTTTCTACATACGATTTTACTATCTGGTATCCAACGGCAAATCCTGCACAGTACGGGAGATCGACTGTGTAGCTTCCGTACAGGTATGGGCGCTGTTGATCCATTGCCGTTATTTTGAGATTAGGTCTATATTTGTGCCATACCGAGAGAACCTGTTCGCGATCAAGGCTTGTAGATATCTCGGAAACAAAGGACGCACCAAACTGTTCTTCGATAAAATACTCAGCAAGACCTTCGTTTATTAGCGCATCGGCAAGGTTGAACTTTGATGTTCCGACCGGGAAAAGGTACGATCTCATCATATGGTGATATTCTCTTGCTGCTGAGGATTTGAGTCTGACCAGGGAATAGGTGGTTGGCCAAAAGCTCAAGATAAGATATGGAGGAATGGAACCGAAACCTGTGTAGCCTTTGAATCGTTCGATTACGTCAGGTTTGGTGCGGTCAGCAATCAGCAATGCCCAGTAGGCTGCCGTGCCACCGAAGTATTTCCTGCATTTTTTGAGAGTCTCGTCGACCTTGTTCCATGCGTCGAAAGCCACGAGAGCGTCGTATGCCTGTTTGATGTCGCGAAGATCGTCGTCCGGGTCAAAAAGCATTCCCAGCCTCAAAAGCTGGTAACCAGAAAACCCAACATTGCCCTGACTGAGGATGTCCCAAAGGCCGGAAAGCGGATCAGAGAGAAGCTTCCTTTGAAGCTTTACACGGTCTCTTCCTTCGACTTTGACCCCCTCCTCCAGAAATTTTGCCAGGTTGTCTTTGGTTGGTAATTCAACGAAATCCTGGAGGTTTGCCATATATCAATACTCCTTTGCCTGCTCTTGGCCTCGAAGGACTCGAAGTCCTCCCAGAGCCAGAGCTTCCATTTCCATCTGTCCGCCAAAAATTACTGATGGGGCGATCCATTTGGTCATGGCTTCAAGTTTTCCTGTAACAACAGGGGAATAGGCGATTGAACCGGTTAGAACTATGCGGTCAACCTTGCCCTTGAGCGCGGCTGAAGCCTCACCGATCTCCTGGGCAATCTGTGAAACCATTGCCTCAAAGACCAGTTCAGCTTTTTTATCACCTTGTTCCATGCGGGCAAGCACGTCCCTGACATCGTTTGTTGATAGGTACGCAGTCAGTCCGCCTTTTTTTGTGGTCATTATCTTGATGTCGTCTTCGGTGTATTTGCCAGAAAAACACAGCTCGATGAGGCTGGCAAGCGGCAGTCCGCCTGAACGCTCCGGGGTTATTGGCCCACCCTCGAGTGAGTCGTAGGTGTCGACAATCTTGCCACCCAGAACAGGTGAAACCGAGATGCCTCCGCCCATGTGGGCGACGACAAAGTTGCAGTCTTCGATTTTTTTGTTCATCTGTTCAGCAGCTTTACGGGAGACGGCGCGGATGTTGAGTGCATGTCCGAGAGATATCCTCTCGCACTCAACCATGCCGGCAATTCTTGCCATATCCGGCAATTCGTCTACCGAGACCGGATCGACGATGAAAGCCGGGATGTTGTTTTTTTGGGCAAACGAGTTTGCAAGTACGCCACCAAGGTTGCTTGGATGGTCTGCACGTTTTGCCTCGATGAGGTCGGTGAGTAACTTTTCATTGACTTTATATGTGCCAGCCGGAATTGGCCTTATCGGTCCGCCCCTGCCAACTACACAGTTCAAATCAGTTTCTTTCCAGCCGTGCTTGGTCATGAACTCCATGATTGCGTCGTGTCTGTATGGTGCCTGATCAGCTGTTTTGGCAAAAGAAGACAGTTTTGCACTGTCATGGATGATGTTTTCTTCTGCTATCTTATTTTCATCTTCAAACAGGGCGACCTTTGTCGAGGTCGATCCTGGGTTAATCACCAAAATCTTAGCCAAAGCAACCTCTTCCATCGAGTTATTTGGTACGGGAAAAGTGTACTCGGTGGGAGCTTAAAGGTCAATAATAAGGCGTCAACTGTGTTGAGTACTAATGTAGTGTTGCTTACCCCTATCTTGGCATGACCTGTTGGTTATTTGGTTCTGTTTAGACACAAAAAAATGCTTGTGTCATGACAGGGCTGTTTGAGAATCTGGTGGGAAGTATCATTTTAGGGTTGCTAAAACGTTTATAACAGCGCTGAAAAACTCGAATATGTCTATTTCTTCCAGTATAAACCTCCGCCGCCTTCTCTTTGCAGGAAGTTGAACTCGACAAGGTCGCGCCGAAGCTTTGAATAGTCATCCGAATACTTCTCAAGCAGGTCGCTTATCTGGCGCTCGGTGTACTTTTTGTCCGGTTCGATAGTTTTGGCAATGTGCCTCAACAGTACAAGATATTTCTTTTCCTGCGCAGGGAAAGCTTTTATCCTTCCCGAGCTGTCCGTGAAAGTTCGCAGAACTTTTTGCTCCCATGCGTCTTCATCGTGTGTTGGAGCAAGCTTTGGCAAGTCCTCAGTTTTTAGAATTTTACCTGCCATCTCCTGCAACACCTCGGTATGAAGTGAATAGATGCTGTAGTAGCCGTCAGCTTTTGCGCTTACCAGCCCAGCTTTCGAGAGTCTGTAGAGATGGTGGGAGACTGTTGATGGTGTCAGATCAAGCAATTCTGCCAACTTTTCGACTGTACAGGGATTGGTTGCCAGTACACCCACGATTTTGAGTCTGCTGGCGTCGGCAAGAGTTTTGAAAAACTCGAGTAAAACTTCATTTTCTGCGTCTGTCATGTTGATATCCTTCAATCTAATTTGATATACATCGAATTATAATTATAAATAATTCGATGTCAATAGATTTAATTCGATGAATATAAAATTCAATGTATTAATTATGTAAATTCGTTTCTGAGTGTATTTTAAAATAATATAAAAACACAACAAATTGCAACACAGGCAAAAAATCCTTTTCATACCAACTCAATTGTACTTTCAGGCTTATATGCCAATCAGGAAAATCTAGCTATATATACAAGATTTTTACTTATTGGCTAAAATAGAAAAAAAGTACAATATTTAAAACGACATTTTTGTCATCTAAGGTCTGATAACATATAAACTTGTAAAATTGTATGTTTTGTCGTGACTGCCATTCTTTGGAACAGCTGCCAAAGTTGAATCTAATGCTTGAAAAAACCGACAGCTCTGTGTTTAGGAGGATGCATGATGAAAGTGATTATCCACAACGCCATAGGCATCGATGGAAGAAACATAGGACTCAACATCGATTTGGAATCTTTTTTTGATCAAGATTTACATTACCATGAAGATGTTGTGTTGGTTAATATCGAAACGATCTCAAAGATTGAAATGAAGCTTGATGGTTCTGGAGAATTTTATGTCCCAAACATGATTCAAGACGACAAAAGGCCAGCTTTGGCTGTTGTCGATGATTCAGGCATGGTCAGGTGCTGGAAAGCACTGATGGAATCTGGTTACTGGAAAGAATATTATGCAATAATCACCAAACAAACGAACCACGATTATGTTTCAAAGCTGGTAAAAAAAGGAATCCAACCGATAGTTGCTGGTGAAAAAAAGGTTGACATGAAGCATGTTATAGAAATCCTGGATAAAGAACTCGGTTTTGAAATGTGCAGATTGGACCCAAGCGGAGAATTGAACTCGGCGATGCTCGATCTCGATTTGGTTGATGAGGTAAGCCTGGTTGTAATCCCCATGATGTCTGACAGCAATGACGAGGCTTTTGCAATAAGCAAAAGGATGAAGCATTTCAAATTTCTTGAAGGCAAGTCGCTTGAGAATGGCGTGGTCTGGTTAAGATACAGGAAGTGATGATTTTAAACCATTTATAAGCTGAGAGTTATTCTGATCTATAGCATTTTAAGTAGTTACCAAATGATTGTGGAAGAGCAATCAATATAAACTAGACTTTTTTTATGGACGAAAGATACACCAACAAGGTGACTTGCATCGTGACCAATGGCACGAACCTGTTACTCATAAAACACCCATTTGCAGGATACCAGTTGCCGGCCGGCACGGTTGAAGCTGATGAAGAGCCGTTGGCAGCGGCAATCCGAGAGACAAAGGAAGAGACGTCCCTTAAAGACGTGAGTTTGATAAAATGTCTTGGTGTCATGGAGGTCGGTTTGCCTGGTGGGATGGCTTGTCTGCTCGAAACGTCAACAATTTACTCCAGACCTGATAAAACATCGTTTGACTGGGCAACAATCCCTCGCAGTTCATGGGTGAAAGTACTTAGACAATCAGGTGGTTGGACGCAAATAAATTACAGCGAACCAGACTGCCTTCCAAACCCAAACTTTGAAACCTACAGCCTGACTGGTTGGGTCGAAAGAGAAAAATTGGCTAAATGTCAGAAAAGACATTTTTATCATTTCGGGTCTAAGCATGTGGGAACAAACCCTTGGTGTGTTTTTTCTGATTACCATATGTTCGAGGTCGGCTGGCATCGGCTGGACAGCCTCCCACAACTGATGCCTCCCCAGGATCAGTGGCTGGCTTTTGCGCTTGAAAGGATGGAAAAATGAGAGTCATTGTACACAATGCAATCAGCCTTGATGGCAAGAACACCGGTTTTGACATTGACCTTGAAACCTATTGCGGTTTGATTGAACAGTTTGGCGAAGACATAACGCTGTGGGGTTCGGGAACGGTTCTTCAGGCAAGGATGGAGGAGGATCCGGATGAACCATTCACAGTGCCTGACCCGCAACCTGAAGACAGCAAAACTGCTGTTGCAGTTGTGGACAGCAGAGGCAAGGTAAACTGCTGGAAAGCCATCATCGATGCTGGATACTGGAACAAATTCTACTGTCTGGTGTCTGAGAGCACACACGAAAGATATATTTCAAAACTGGAAGAGATAGGTGTTCAGGTGATTGTCTGTGGCCAGCACAAGGTCGACCTTGAATTAGCTTTGGAAACTCTGGAAAACGAATATGGACACAAGGTTTGCCGGCTGGATAGCGGTGGAACGTTGAATGGACTGATGCTAGACCTTGGACTGGTCGACGAAGTCAGCCTGATGGTCTGTCCGGTCATCTCGGATGGCATGGGCGAATCGTTTGCAATTACAAAGAAAATGCATAACTTCAAACTCAAGGAAGGACGACCACTCAAAAATGGGTTGGTCTGGCTTAGGTACGAAAGATGAATTTCAAAGGCTTTAGCAACGAAACATTCAAATTTCTGGAAAGTCTTGCAGAAAACAACAACAAGGCGTGGTTTGACGAACACAAAAAAGATTATGAAAAGTATTTGAAAACTCCTCTTTATGACTTGGCAACTGATGTCGGTGTTTACATGGCAACGGTTGACCCTGAGTTTGACATTGTCCCGGCAAAGGCAGTCACGCGCATCAACCGCGACATCAGGTTTTCCCATGACAAATCCCCGTACAAGACAAACCTCTGGGCTTCCTGGACAAACAAGACATGGAACGAGGCTCCAGGGTTTTACTTTGATTTTGGCATTGGCAGATACGGCTACGGCATGGGCTTTTACCAGAACAAGAAAGAAACCATGGGACGCCTTCAGGGAAAGATTGCTGAAAACCCCAAACATTTCGCTGAGATAACAGCTTTCCTTGCCGAAGGCAATCTCAAGGCTCTTGGTGAAAAATACAAAAGAACTTCCGGCACAGCACCAAAAGGTTTTGAGCAGTGGTGGGGTTTCAAGAGTGTATACGTCGGTTTTTCTGGCAATGACATGGATAACGTAAAAAAACCTCACTTTGCCCAATATCTTATCGATGAGTACAAAAAGATAACTGGATTGTACCACTTTTTAATGGATTTAAGGGGTGAACAATGAAAGGTTTAGTAACATATGCAACAATAGCTGGCTCAACATCTGATGTGGCCTCAATTATTGGCGCAAGACTGACTGAAAAGAGTCATCAGGTCGATGTCCTTAAAGCAAGTGACGTAAAGTCGGTAGATGGTTACGATTTTGTAATCGCTGGCACAGGTGTACGCGCCGGCAAAATCTACAAACCGTTTGACGTGTTTGTGCAAAAGTTTGGTGATAAGCTTAAAACAAAGCCCAATGCGTTGTTTGTGGTGTGTCTGACCATGAAAGAAGACACATGCCAAAACCACGAGGATGCCAAAAAATATGTTGAAAAGCAGATGTCTGTAAATCCTGTCGATGTCGGCACGTTTGCCGGTGTCATGGATTTCAAAAAAATCGGCTTTTTGTTTGCCGCCATCATCAGGAAGATGGACAAAAGTGGTAACCCTGAAGGAAACTTCATCGATGAAAACAAGATAAAAACCTGGACAAACTCCTTCCTGGATAAAGTCTCTAAAAGATAGCAATCGGTATGCTTTTTGAGGTAACCTATTGATGGATATAAACGAAACTTTGGCAATGCTTCAGTCGTTGGCTAACCCTAAAAGTGTTGAAGGTATGCAGCACTTTGGCATCAAAGGCGCAAAGATGCTTGGCATCAGCGTCACCACTTTGCGAGGTGTTGCAAAAAAGATAAAGACAGACCACAACCTTGCACTGGAGCTTTGGGCAACAGGTATCCATGAGGCAAGGATTCTTTCCTGTTTGATAGCCGATGTAAAAAAACTGACGCCTGATGAAATGGATTCCATGATTAAGGATTTTGATTCGTGGGATGTGTGCGACCAGGCTTGCAACAGTTTGTTCTACAAACTCAGCATACGACAAGGTTTTCCAGTGGGCACCTCTCGAGCCTGAATACGAACGTCGGGCTTCGTTTGCGCTGATGGCTTGCTATGCCTGGCACAAAAAGGACGAAACAGACAAGCACTTGGCAGCATTCTTCCCACTAATCGAGCAGTACGCCTTTGATGGACGAAACTTCGTAAAAAAGGCGGTCAACTGGGCGCTTCGTCAGATTGGCAAACGCAATGAAAATTTGGCTAGACTAGCCATAAGCTGTGCGAACCGATTAATTGAGCAGGGGTCTAAACCTGCAATCTGGACAGCAAAAGACGCAATCAGGGAGCTGGAGACCAAGTTCCCGTCTATTGTTTGACCTTCAGAAGCGCAAGGTGAATTGATACGCCAATTGCTATAAACATAAGCAATAGCCTCACATAAATGCTGGATGTCAAAAACACGGCAGAGAAACCTATTGATAACCAAAGCAATGCCAGAGCAATAATTTTTGTCTGTTTGGAAACCGATTTATCTTTTATATAACTGACAATGATACCACCAAAAACCTTATGGTTGGTCAGCCAGAGGTGCAATTTTGATGAACTTCTCAAAAAACATGCTGCAGACAGCAGGACAAAAGGGGTGGTTGGCAAAACTGGAACGAAAATGCCAATTATGCCAAGTCCCAGAAAAAGCCAACCAACAACAACCAAGAAAAATCTTAACATTTGAAGCACAGGCAAAGCAAAACGATTTACCTTCTCCCTGTTTCTTTGTTTATGATGTTTTGAAGCCTTGTTGCCGAGATGTACCTCTCAGAGAGCAGCTTTCCGTCGTGGACAAGGTTGAGCACACCATAGATTGACGGAGTTTCTTGGGCTTCTTTTGCTGACTTGATCTCCCTTATCTGAGCTTTTACCCCGTTTTTGTCCAGAACAGGCTGAATCTCGGCTATCAGCCTTGCCACCCAGGGGCATTGCTTTGAATATAGGATATGCCAGCCTTTCATGTCAGCCAAAACTTTTGAGTTGTCGATTATTTTTGGTCTTTTTTCACTTTTACCAAATTCCACAGTCATGAGTTTGTAAACCTTTGTGCTATCCGTGGTTTTAAACCCAAGTTTTTCAAAAAGCGTATCATTGGCCATGAAAGCGTCGCTGGATGTAAGCACGCAAACACCCTCCATGCCTTGGTTTCTGGCTTGCTCTATGACGTGGTTGACCAAAGCCGAACCGAAACCCTGTTCCCTGTCGGCTTTTGTGCCTACCCAGAGGCAGTGGATGAACATGTAACCTTTGCACTCGACCGCCCTCCAGGCAAACTCGCCAGGGACGTATTCAATGAAACCAGTAATCTTTTTTGCACCTTCAGTTTTTAAGGCGGTTATCCTCAACCCCTCGGCAAAACGCTTCTCCAGCCACTCAACCTTTAGTCCAAAAGTCGGATCCTTTGGGTTGATAAAACAGATGACCTGGGGGTAGGTGGCGATGTTTCGTTGGTTTATCTCAATGAGTTCATAGTTTGGCATGATTTTGCCACCTTTCTTTGGTCAGTTCAAACAACCCACCTTCAAAGAACATCGGATTTCCATCGGAATCGGATCTAAAATGCACCTTGCTCTTTGATATCAATACAAAACCGAGTTTTTCTAGTAACCCAACGGAAGGGCTGTTGGCCAAGCCTGTGCCTGTGATTATTTTTTCAATTTCTTCATTCTCAAACGCTTTTTTTAGTAGCGCAGTGCAAGCTTCCAAGGCAAACCCTTTGCCTTGGTGGCTCGAGTGCAAGCAATATCCAAGGTTTTTTACCTTTGGACTGTCTGTGTTGTTCAAGCAAATAAACCCAATCAGCAAGTCTTCGTCTTTTGTCCTTACTGCCAGGAATTCATCCCCTTGGGAAAACCAATTGCATATTTCTTTTATCTTTTCGCTGTCAGTTGGCCAGGTGTGATCCATGTGTGCGTATTTGGATTTTTCTTTGTCGATTATCGTCTTTTGCAATGCTTGCCAGTCATCGCCGTCAAAATTTATTATCCTGAGCCTGTCTGTTTCTGTGTTCACGTTTCCTCTGCCGCACTATTGTAGCAGATAACCATGCAAATTCAAAAAGATGGCCAGATTATTTATTCGGTTTTATCGGTGTCATGATTACAAGCTTTATGTCATCTTTTTCGGTTGGGATAAACTCAATACCCATTGATTAAATGAGGATTATAGCCACTAAAGCATATAGATGCGTGAATTAAAGCCTAAGAATATCGATTACCGCCAAGGCTATTGAAATATCAGTTAAGTTAACGTATTGTTTGCGTATGGAGGGTGTTATGAGGAGATTGACATTTTTGATTACCATGGTAGCTATTGTTGTTTCATGCTTCCCTGCTTATGGGTTGAACAGACCAATAACAAATGAAAAACCGAGATATGAGAAACTTAGAATATTTGACAGATATGACGAGTTCTTCAAACCAAAAAAGGCTTTACTTGGAGTAACGCCAGTATTTTCCAAAATCAAAGCAAAAATAGAAGTTTCTGTACAGGAAGCAAAGTACGGAGTCATGGAGTGTGATGTCTCATCAACTTTTTCAGTAGATGAGGAATATCAACTAGAGAAGCGTTGGTACAACGTCGTCTGGCAGATAAAGATTTTTGAGATCCTTATTGACAATATCCCAATCAAGTTCCATTTCTATGATTACGAAGGGAATATCCTGGATTTCCTTGAAGACAGGACATTAAAGCCTGGAACTCATACCATAAGAATTAAGTATCATTACAAAATGTACATACCGCCAAGTTATTATAATAAAGCCGAAATCTGGACATACTGTGGAGTTGACGGATTCCATTTGTTTAACAACTGGTACTTTCTGCCTGATAACTTTGATTTTACCGATGTTGTTGATTTTGATATGGACATGTCGGTGCCACCAAACTGGTATCTATGCGGAAACTATGTTCCTGAAGAGTACAGAGACAAGCCAAGCCCCAATGGCAGGTACAAATTCTTGTCCAGAACCGATGCGCCTTTTGGATACAGGGTTCTTGGTGGTGAATATGAAATGATAAAAAAGACTGTTGGGGATTCCAACATAAGAATATACTCATTCAAGGACTCCAAGGGTGACGGTCCATTTATAGCCGAGTATGGCGCATCATGCCTTGAGTTTTTTGGCGAACACTTCAATCACCAGTCAAAAGGTGACTACTTTGTGGCCCAAATAAGGTGTACTCCTGGTCAAGGCTTTGGCTGCGAAGGTGGATTTGCAATTGATGCGCCGTATCTTACAAAACAATTCTTCATGCCAGAATTCCTTGCCCATGAAATGGCTCATGTGTCATGGTGGGGAGGTGATGGTGTTTGTGGAATAAGGGAAAAGCCCCATAGCAGATTCATGAGCGAAGCTTTTGCTGAATTCTCCTCATTCCTGTTCTGTGAAAAACGAGTTGGGCTGGGTTATTACAATTATGTCATTGCCAATGAAGAAAACTTGTACTGGAAGTATTGCGTTGGTGGTGCACCCCTTTCCAGTTCGACGTCTGCTGATTCTTTTCCCATTACCTATTACAAGGGAGGGCTGGTACTCAACTGCCTTAAATCGTGGGTCGGAGAGGAGGCTTTTCAGAATGGAATAAGAGAGGTGATTGATGCCTATGTCCTAAAAGATGGTCAGGATCCGGACAATCGACCGCGATGTTCCCAGCAGATATTCAAACAAATCATGGAAAAAGCTTATGGCAAGCCACTTGATGATTTTTGGCGGGTCTATTTTGATTCGACTGATGTCCCCATACCAGTAATTGACATCATCAAACAGAAAAATACAGATGGAACCGTAACTGACAAGCTATCATTTGATAACAAGGGAAACAGCAAACTACCTATCAGAGTAATGGTTTATTATTCCGATGGGACATCAGAGGAATTTACAAACCCATCTGGAAAAAACGTATATGCATTGACCAAACAATGTGTGGGTCTTGAGAACCTGACATGGAAAAGCCTAATCCACGATAAGAACACTACATATCACACAATGGGAACGTCAACAGTTGATGCAATATTGAAATGGCGAAAGCCAACAGTAATTTGCCTTGACGAGGAATTCTCGCAAAAAGCTGAAGAGTGGGCAAAACTTGCAGGTGTGAACGTTTCCACAAGCTCTTCAGAGGACAACGAAACATCATCGGTTATTTTGGTCGGTCCCAGAGCCATAAGCAATTTTGCACCAGAAGCTTTGCCGGCGATGCCGGCAAAATGTGTTGGCGGATCGTATCTTGAATGGTATACCCTCAAGATGATGGGTGAGTTTTCTATGACTTCATGCTCACCCAACCCAAAGAACTATCACCAGGCGCTTATACTTGACCTGGCTTCAGAAAGCAAAATACCAAAAGATTTGACCTGGACTGGCTATTTCTTTAGATCCGATAGCTGTTTTGAAACTGCATACAGAAGCATGGCGAATGGAGCGCTTATTCCTCCTAAACCTGATTTTTTGAAAATTCCATGGATGGAGAGTACTGCAAAGGTTTATGACTGCAGATACCCGCTAACCTTCGACATCCCCAAAGGCTACAACCTGTCTTATGATGGATTTGACGAAAAGGAGTTCAAATTTGCCAACATCGAAGTGCCGTCAGAGAGCCTTGGAAGCTCAAAAAGGATCATCCTTGACCTTTCAGACAAAATGGCTGATTTGCGCATTCTCAGAAGAACTCCGAACCTGTTTGAAAGTTGGAAACAAACACAAATCTATGATGGCAAAGGCAAAGAATTTATCGCTCCCGAGAGATTAGAGTTTGACCGATGTTCAAAAAGTAACAAATATTCATTTTCATGGCTCAACAATTATCCATATCTTTACAGGCTGGACGGCAAGGTTGCCCAAGACTGGCAATCAGGCAATTCTTTAATGGTTGACAACCTGGACAAATCTGAGCACAAACTAGATATTGTATTCATTAATGAAAATGGCTTGCTTTCTCAAATCCAGTCCGGAACATTCGTAAGCGGGCAGACAGAGCCCAAGCTTGACATACTCACAAAAAAGGTTTTGTGGAAAAACAAAACGGTGACGGTCAAAGGCCAGACTGATCCAGGTGCAACCATAGAACCAAAATGTGATGTAGCGCCAGATGGCAGTTTTGAACTAACAATGCCATCTGACAAACCAATTCCAAACCTAAAGATAGTTGCAACAAACGATTGCGGATACAGTACATCAAAGATCGTACCAGTTTCCAAATATGTAAAGTTCTTCCTTACCCTTGGTTCGATGACTGCAAAGGATTATGAGGGTAACGTGTTTCCTTTGCAGGCTCCAGCCCAGATGGTCAAGGGTTCGACCTACGTTCCCATGAGGTTTATTGGTGACCAGCTCGGTGCCACTGTCAATTGGGACGCAAAGGAGAAGAAAGTTACATATATTCTATTCCCAAACACAGTAGAAATCTGGATAGGCAACAAAATGGCAAAAATAAATGGAAGCCAGGTCCAGATGCCAGGTCCGCCAGTCATAGTTTCAAACAAAACCCTTGTACCACTAAGGTTTGTTGGTAATGCTCTCGGAGCAGGCATTTTATGGGATAAGGATACAAAAACGGCAACAGTAGAGTATCCCCAGGCAGAATAATAGCCTAATTTTACGGACTTGAACAAACCGGAGACCCTTTTGGTTTCCGGTTTGTTTGTTTTGTAAAGCAGTTATTTCTTTATCGGTGCCATGACTATCAGCTTTATGTCGCCTTTTTCGGTTGTGCCGATGTAGGAGCGTTCCAGACAGTCGCAGCCTGCCCACTCTCTGCCGTTGTCCTCTATCCAGCGCACAAGGCGTTTCCAGTCGGGGCCTACGTGTGGAACATCAGTTTCCAGACAGGCAAAGTGTCCACCCTTGAAATGTCTTTTCCCAAAAGGCTCCGGGACGTTGAAACCATCTGGAATCCTTATCCAATACTCGTAGCCATAGACTGGATTTTTGCCGTCCGGGCTGGGATTGTCAAAGCCAAACACCATCGTGTCTGGTTTATCCAACAACCCCTGTTCCTTTGCCCACTTTCCGATGATGCCCCAGCCTTCATTTTCTGGTGACGAACTCTTGTGGCAGTAGGTTGCCACGTCAAAACCTTCCATATCGGTTTCATAAACTTCAGCCATTTCTGACTCCTTTCTATTTTCAACCATTATCCGTTTGGGTCTGACAGGCAGATAAAGGTCAAACTCCATCTCTTTTTTGCCCCAATCTTCCATGTCGGTCAGGTGTTCTTCGAGGCAATCCCCGCCGCCATACTCATATTTCCCCAGGTTGAGCCATTTGGCAAAATGCCTCCAGGAAATCTCTATTTCTGAAAGGGTGGCTTCCATGATAGCGTATGTTTTTGGCGGAATGACCTTGATTGTGGCATCATCACAGGCAAAGTCTTGTGGTATGGTTATCCACACTTCGTAGCCGTATTCAGGATTTCCCTTTGACGGGTTGGGGTTGTTGAACCCAAATATACGGTATGGCAGGTCAAGGATGGCGTGTGAGTCAGCCCAGGCGCGCATTTTCTCAAGCGACATCATCTCAGGGTGGATACCGTGGCACACAAACGATGCAACGGTCATCTCCGGCAATTCCCTGATGACTTTGATTTTCGGGTCGGTGTAGACAGTTCGGGATTGCTTGTCGAAGTATTTCTCAAAAAAATCGAGTTTTTCAAGTGTCTTTACCTTCTCGGCTCCTGACCTGACTTTTCCAGGCGTGGAACCCAGCTCAGACTTGAAAGCCCTGGTGAACGCTTCCTGGCTTTCATAGCCACACGAAAGGGCGATTTCTATGATTGAGAGGTTTGAGCCAGTTAGCAGTTCGACAGACCGTGAAAGCTGGCGCAACCTGGCGTATTCGGCAATTGACCGACCACACAGCGCGCCAAACAGCCGGTAGCAATGCGTTTGTGAAAAACCGGAAACTTCGCAGACACCGTCAAGGTTTTGCCCGTCTTCTATCCTTGCCTCAATCTCGTCGATGACCCTTTGCATCCGCTCGTAAACGTTCATGGCAAACATTATAAGGAAATTTCGGAAAACGTTTGACGGATTTTACCATTTTCGTGAAGGGACTTAACCGATAATCTATCCCTAGTTTGGAAATGACGTTGACTTTCTTTGCAATAATAGTACAAATTTGCGCATGACAGATACTGATAACCAGTTCGAACAATTCTATAAAGATGGCTGGAAGGGCGACCTTAAAGATCTTCACAACCTTTACACGGATAAGCCTGTAAATTATAAGGAAATCATAACTGACCCGTTCAAAAGAGAGGTGTTGCTGGTTCAGTATAGGGCATTGTTTGATGTTTACCTGAAAAATCACGATGAATACAGGAAAATCCAAACACAACTAACGCTCAATGTCGCTCTCTACACTTTTTTTGCGTTCCTCTCTATCGCAGTTTTACAGGTCAACTTCTGGGCTGCTGTCGTCTTTCAATCCTTTTTAGTTCTCTTTTCCTTCATCACAGCATTCTCAATGGCTAATAGCATAAATAAAAGTAGATTATTTCATAAGTACACATCCTTTGTTATAAGATCCATTGAAAACAACTTTGAGCTCCAAAACATTCCTCTGAGGGCATCTGAATTGCACGAGAACCTAAGAAAGTTAATTAAAGATAACGAAGGCCGGTTTGCAACAAAAAAAGAAGGAGAATATTGGAAATTGGCTGTATTTATTGTTGTTTATATGATTCCGATTTTTATATTTGCACTACTTCTGTTAGAGCTGCTACCTTTGTTTTTTTAAAATCTCTGTAAAAATAACCTATTTGACAAATGTAAATTTGGCAAATACATTTATTTATTACCTGCTTAACCGATAAAGCCCATAATCCTCTCTGGATGTATTTTTTTGTGGAGGAAACGTATGGATAGAAGTTTTAAAGAGTTAATATTAGAAAAAAAAGCCAAAGGTTCGCTGCATGACTTAAAAAAATGCTATACAGATTCAGACCCATTATTGTATTCAAATTTGGATATGGCAGATCCAGCAACCGAACAAAAGCTGAATTTAATCATAAATCAGTACAATGCTATGATAAATGTATATTTGAAAAATAATGAAGAATTTCATTTGATTCAAACACAGACATATGCAATTACATCTGGAATAATGACCATTGCAGTTGCTTTAATAAGTGCATTTAAAGATAATTCTTATGCTTTCTTTGGTTTAATATTAGTTTGTATATTTTCTTGGTTGATATATATCCCATTAATAACCTCTATCCATAAAAACAGACTTTATCATGAAACAACGGTTTTGTATATCAGAGCCATTGAGGACAAACTCGGATTATACAATATACCATTGCGATCGAAGGAATTCAGTGATGATTTCTGGTTAGCGTTCAATAATAGAATTAACTTGGAACATTATAGAAAAAACATTTTATATGAATGGAGTAAAAACATAAGAATAGTATTTATAATTATGTCTGTATTGCTAACATTGGTTGTTCTTTTAGCGTTGAACACAATGTTGTCACAATGGATTGAAATATAATTCTACTGCTGTATCTTATAGTTTCCCCAATACTTTTCCATCTTTTGCTCGTGCTCGTACTGGGTTTCAGAAAAGTCGGTGTGGCCTTTGCCATCCCCAACAAAGAAGAAATATTTTGTGTCCTTGGGGTAGAGTGCAGCCATGAGCGCGGTTTTGCCAGGGTTGCAGATCGGTCCTGGTGGCAAGCCGAGGTTTTTGTAGGTGTTGTAAGGGTTGTCCATGGCCATCTCTTCAAGAGTCAGCACCTTGTCGTGCTTGTCCAGGACGTACATCAGCGTCGGGTCGGACTGGAGCATCCAACCGTCGCGCATCCTGTTCCAGAACACTGATGAGACGATGGGCATTTCGTCGGCGTTTGCCCCCTCTTTTTCTATGATAGAGGCCAGAGTCACAATTTCATGGACTGTCTTTCCAAGTTCCTTGCAACGGGCAACCATTTTGGCGTCAAACATTTCCTCGAACCGTTTGAGCTGGGTTTTGATGACGATGCCCGGTTCCAGGCTGTCGAACTGGTAGGTGTCCGGAAAGAGATAACCCTCAAGCGAATCGGTTGTTATCGTGTCTGAGAATTTGAACGGATATTTTTTCTTGCCCGATAAGGCAATTTCCCTGAAAGCTGTTTTTTTGCCAAGCTTCTCGGTTATTTTGGTGTCAATTTGGGCGATGGTGGAGCCTTCGGGGATGGTGATGACCTTTGCCGGCAGCTTGCCTTCGGTCTGGAGCTTGACGATTACCTGCCTGATGTCGTAAGGTTTGTCAAAGATGAATATACCAGCCTGAAGGGTCGGTCCTGCGTTTTGCTTGCGCACTTCGTAGAGGAAGAACCATTTTGAGTTGATGACGCCGTTTTCATCGAGCTTGTCAGCAATCATCTGTGGAGTTTCACCCTTTTCAACTTTTATCTGCTTTGGGAAAGGAGGTTCACCAAAAGGTCTTGTGATGACCGAGTTTGCGTAGGTGAAAAAAATGACAGCACACAGACCGGCAAAGATTGCTAAAAATCCTAGCCAGGCCAGGAACGGTCTAATCTTGCGACGCTTTGAGCTGGCCACAGGCGGCATTCTCACTTAAGCCCAGAGATTTTCGAACTGTTGCGTCATACCCCTCGCTGCGAATGAGCTCGAGGAATTTTCGAATAGCCTGGGGAGAGGAAGGATGGAATTCCGAACCTTCGGTTTCGTTGTATGGAATAAGGTTTATCAGGCATGGAAGTCCAGCAAGCATGTCGGAGAGCGCTATTGCGTCGTCAACCGAGTCGTTGACTTTGGAGATCATTATATATTCAAATGTTATGCGGTTTTTTGTGGCTGCCACGTAGTCTTTCACGTCAGCCATCAAGTCCTTGAGTTTCATTGTTTTTGCCGCTTTTGGCATTATGCGTTCGCGGGTTGCCTGCCTTGGCGCGTGGAGCGAGATGGCAAGTTTGATTTGTGGCAATTCCTTTGCCACCATCATGATCTTGCCAGGCACACCTATCGTTGAAACGGTCATGTGCCTCATGGAGAATCCAGCTTCCTTGTTGAGTCTTTTTACAGCTTTAAGGAAGTTGTCCCAGTTGGCAAATGGTTCACCGATGCCCATAAAAACAAGATTTCGTGGGCGTGGGTTGCAAAGGGCGACCTGGGCGATGATCTCTCCTGCTGTCAGGTTTCGTTCGAGCCCTTCCTTGCCGGACTGGCAGAACTTGCAGGAAAACGCGCAACCGACCTGCGTTGAAACGCAAAGGGTCAGGTGGCCGACTGATTTCATCAGCACCATCTCAACCTTTTTGCCGTCAGGGAAGCCTATGAGCACTTTTCTTGAAGTGTCCCTGGAGCGTACTGCCTTTTCAACAACCGGCATGCTAGAAAATATCTCGCGCAGCTGGTTTCTGTCAGATTCAGGCAGGTTGGTCATCTGGAGAGGATCAAGAACGCCTTTGTCCCAGACCCATGACATCACCTGCTTTGCGCGGTATTTTTCCATGCCGTGGTTTACCATCCACTCCTGCAATGCCATAATGTCCAGTTCAAAGAAGTTCATATGAATATAATGATCTAATTTGACTATTTATCAAGTAGTTACTCAATGTATTTTCCAATCAATTTATCTATTTTTTTTATCGCTGTTGAAACCTCAATATTAATAAAAGTTCTACAATCCTTTAGATAATTAATCGCATTTCTCTTAAAATCGTTCGAATTGTTACTACTTATATTTTTTTCTAATTCAACCATCGTTTTTTCGGTCATATCAAATAACGATATTAATTTATCTCCTGATAAATATGTCGATATTTTTTCTAAATTATCTCTAATATTAGTCAATAATACCTGTACTTGAATAATTGTATCTTTAGGTATATCTTTATCCTCACTATTGTTGTACAACTCAAATATATTCTCAATTTCATTAATTTTTATATACTCAATAGTCCATTCATTCAGATATCTTACTTTATTCATCAGATGTTCGATTGCAATTTTGTGATATTCAATCTTCTCTTTCAATTCTAATTCTCGAATTGTTAATTTGTTCTGGTTTTTTCTGTTTAAGGTAGCAATGATTAAGTTAACTGCACTTGTAATAATTACACCAAGTAAACCAGAAAAAACACCTATGATAACTGGTGACCAATATGTGTTATCGCTCATTCGTCCCTCCTATTTGTTACTCTCGGTATCATAAACGGTGTCCTCTGCCGGTACAGCAGATACTCCCTGCCAAACCTGTCGCAGAGCTTCTTTTCTCCAAAAAGTATGATGTATAAGGCTATTACGGCAAACACAAACGATGCTGCAATGATAAAAATCAGCGATCCGATGAGGATTCCTACACCCCAATAGACGCCAAGCATTGAGGCTGGCAGTGGATTTCTGCTGTGGGCATAAGGGCCGGTCACGACAAGCCTGTCTGCTCTATGCCCCAAAAGCGTGGCAAGCGACCAAACCGAGATGGCAAGGTTTGGGGCAAGGATGACTAGTCCGACCACCCAGTTGACCCAGCCGAAGTTTATCGGCGGTTCTGCCAATATTTGCTTTATCAGCCATGTGACAGTCCACAAAATTGCCGGCAAAAGCAGGTAGTAGGCAAGCAGCGGCGACAGCCATGCGGGAATCAATTGTTTTGAAAAGCGTTCCATTCAAGATATGATATCTGTTGTCGACTACGTTTTCAAACGTCTTTGATTTTTTTTCTTACAAAGCTATCATTGACCTATGGAGAAGAAGCTGGAAAAGACAATTTTTGGTAGGGTCAGGGTTTTGGATGAAAACCTGGCAAAAGTGGGAGTAGCTCCTGAAATAAGGGAGAAGATAATGGAAGGTGGGGACAAAGTTCTCAACACTTTGAACCCAAAGGTCAAGGCACTCTGGCTTGCCGAGGCGATGGACAGGATGGACGCGCTCCTGCCTGAAGAAATAAGGTTCAAGGTTCGCGAAGGCTGCGCCTGCTGCACCGGAGGCAAGAGGCTTGAAACCATGAAAAACATTGCCAAGATGAACCTCTCTCTGGCTGAAACCATAAAAGAAATCGATAAAAGCAAGATATTTGGCTACAGAGCTGAACTTGAGGGCAACAGGGTAAAAGTGAACTTTGGAAACGGAGGGTGCGTGTGCAGCCCGAAGTTTTCCGGTCGCATGGTCTCGCAAACCTACTGCCATTGCTGCAAAGGTCACGTGCTCAGACTCATGGAGGTCGCCCTCAAAAGAAAACCGCTTTCTGGCGAAATAATCGGCTCTGCCTGCTCCGGCAGCGCGCCCTGCGCTTTTGTTGTCCATCTAGACTGATGGGGTATGAAATTGTCCCGCACACAGCAGACCTGGCTGTGAAGGTTTGGGGCAAGGATTTGTCGGAGTTGTTCCAGTCGGCGCTAGACGGCTACAGATTTTTGCTGATCGGCGACAAAACGATAAAAGCAAGCACGGTTCAATGTTTTTCAGTCGAAGCCCAAGACCTGGAGAGCCTTCTGGTCAGGTTTTGCAACAGGCTCATATTTTTGTTTGATACAGAATATTTTTTGCCAGTCACAGCCAAACTTGAAATTGACAACTACCACCTTGAGGCAGAGGTTGCTGGCAGCACAAGCAGGGAAGACATCCGCCACTGCGTGAAGGCTGCCACCTATCACAACCTTTCGATTGAGAGTCTCGAGAATTTTCTGACGGCAACGATTGTTTTTGACGACTGAATGTCAAATGTCTTTGCCTGGTAAGTTTGATCCTGTCTTTTCTATTCTGAACGAGTTAAAGATGGCTTCAAGTTCTGGGGTAATTTTCATCATGGGTACATTGTAGAGCCACAGCCCAAAGGATAAGTTCTTTTCTATATACAAACCTCCTGCTGGTTGCTCAGTTGGGTTGTAGATTGGAACGTAAATGTAGTAATTACCATATTTATTGCATTTGCTTTCGTCCAAATCTTCAATGCGATTGTTGATGGAGTCTTTCGGTCTAGAAATGTAGAACGCAATGTCTTCGTACGAAACATCATCCTTGTAAGTGATGCCTCTGATGTAAAGGAAATTTACTGGTCCTTTTTCAAAATCCTCAGTTGCCTGCTCAACTTTCCACCCCTTTGGCACAGAAAAGCTAAGGTCGTAACCTTCGAAATGATAGGTTTTGCTTTCCTTCATCTCGACTTTTTTCCCACAGGAAACAAACCCCAAGCAGACAAGTACCAGACACAAAAACACCAATGCAAACCTTTTCATGCAAGAACCTCCTTTATGCCCTACACCCATTTGGAACCGTTTTAACCAGAAATGTTTTTGTTAGTACAATCCGTTATTTTTGAGCAAGGTTTCGTCTGATATTATTTTTGCTGTTTCCCCGTCAGCAACCAAGCGGCCCTTTGAAAGCACGATGCTTCTTGGACATAGTCTGCTTGCCATGTCAAAGTCATGGGTGACGATAATCATGGATTTGCCCAGTGTTGCCAGAAGTTCGATTATTTCACGTCTTCCCTTTGGGTCGAGGTTTGATGTTGGTTCGTCAAGCACTATCAGTTCTGAATCCATGGAAAGCACTGTTGCAAGCGAAACACGTTTCTTTTCGCCTGTGGAGAGATGGAAAGGACTGCGCTTTTCAAAACCGGTAAGACCGACTCTGGCAAGCGCTGCCGTCACTCTCTTTTGGATCTCTTCCTTGGGTAATCCCATGTTCTGAGGGCCAAAGGCAACGTCGTCGAAAACGGTTGGGCAGAATAACTGATCGTCAGGGTTTTGAAACACCAGACCGACCTTTTGCCTTATTTGCCTGGTATTTTTCTTGCCAAGCTCGAGTCCGCAGACAGAAATTCTGCCTTTTCCTTCCAGGATGCCGTTGAGGTGGAGCATAAGTGTGGATTTGCCAGCACCATTTGCGCCAAGCACTGCCATCTTTTGTCCTTCATCCATCGAAAAGCTGATGTTATCAATGGCTTTTGTGCCATCTGGGTAGGAATAGCTGAGGTTTTCAATCTCCAATATTTTCATATCAACCAAATCCAGACTGCTGCGATTGTCCCCGCACAAAGCAAGGAATAAACCCAATCGGCAGGCTTGAGTTTCATCTCAGTGTGAGAAACGAATTTGCCTGTAAATCCACGCGAGGACATGGCCATGTAAACCCTCTCCGAGCGTTCATAGGATCGCAAAAAAAGTGTGCCAACCATGTAGCCAATGGTTTTGGCCTGGGTTATGAAACGTGGCTGCCACAGCCTTGAGTTTCTGGATCGTACAAGTCTTTCGGTTTCATCAACAATGATGAACTGATAGCGGTAGGCAAAATTGGCTATCATGACAAAAAGTTTTGGTACTCCGAGTTTTTCAAACGCTTCCATCAGGCTGCCAAAGCTTGTGGAAAACAATAGAATAAGTGAAAAAAGATAGGATAATACAGTCTTTGATACCAGACTGAACAACATTATCAGTTTGTAAGAGTTTATGCTCAGGTCATTGCCAAGAGACAAGCCATCCCCAGGCCGCGGATTCATGAAGGGTACGGCAAGCGCCAAAGTGGCAATCAGTGGGGTAATAACCAGAAGCGATTGAAGATAGTGGTTTGGTCTTACTTTGCTAACAATGGACATAATTATTGCGGCAACAAAAAAAACAAGATAGGCAAAGTAGGCATTGGGTGGGATGATGGTGATTGCCACCACGAAAGCAAGTGTGGCAACAAGCTTCACTCTGGGATCTAAAGTCCCAAGAACGCTCTCGTGGTGGCAGTGCGAATCAAAAAAATCGTGTCTCAAACAGCTCTTTTCTTTAAAACAAACGCTACGCCAAGTCCAACGCCGAAAACCACAACCGTGCCAATGGCACCGGCCAGGGCTGTAGACAGGCTTTCGTTGCCGATTCCAGGTACAGTGTAATCCGGAAGCGGGGCGCTTGTCCAGGTGTCTTGAGCTTTGTCAATGAAACCCTTGTCCTCGGCAACCCTCTCCAATCCGTCTGGATCGGGTGAGGCGAAAGGCGAGATGAAAATGGCAAGAGCCACGGCTACAACCAAACCGATGATAACAAACAGCAGGTTTTTTTTGTTCATTTACCACCATCCCACATGGCCACAAGGTCTGGACGGACGCCAAGAATCAGTGAAATAACGGCAACTGTTATTATTGCCTCACCGCATCCAATAATGGCGTGAACAATAAACATCGACCAGGTGACCGGCACAAACTGGAATGTGCCAGAGATTGCCAGTTCGGTTGAGCATGCAAACGATGCTAACACCACAGACAGCCATGAAACCACGCCAACAAGAACAAGGAAAACACTCTTGTTTTTTGGGAGGATTTTCTTCAATCCGGCAAAAATCCACGAACAGACGAGTCCGCCCATGAACGCCATGTTGAAGATGTTGGCACCCATTGCCAGCAGGCCGCCGTCTTTGAATATCAGCGCCTGAAGAACCAGAACAATAGAGATGACAATAAATGAGGCATAGGGACCAAGCAAAACGGCAGCAAGCATCGCGCCCAAGAAATGGCCTGACGTGCCAACTGCAACAGGGAAATTGAGCATCTGGGCTGCAAAGATAAACGCAGCCGTAACTGCAAGCAGGGGAACCTGCTTCTCAACAAGCTCTTTAGTGGTTTTCCAGATTGAAAAACCCAAAGAGGCACCCGATACGCCAATTAACGTGGCGCTTGTCGGTACAGAAAGAAATCCATCAGGTATGTGCATGAATAAACCTCCATAATGATTTCACAGGTGGTGAGGATAAATGCATGCAGTGAAATGTTCAAGAACGTGATGTAACCTGATTGTAATGAAAAAGGAGTTGAAATACCAATTATTTATGTAATAATCACAACTTTATAAAAATCAGTTAATAAAAATTATTAAATAAGTATTATCTTTATTTTGTTATCCAGCTGCCAATGTAGATCAACATTGGGTTTTCATCGCTAAGATAGGTACCGACATAGGCATATTTGTTTTTCTCAGGGTTGGTGTTCTTTTTATCGTAAAAACCGTTTGAAAACACAGCAAGATGGACAGGCGCGGTTTCGTCTACTTAACCAAGATCAAACTTCAAGGTTGCCGACTGCTCTGGTTTGAGGTTTTCAAATCTTTGCACTCCCTCAAGTTTTGTTGGTCGGTCGATGGTGTTGTTTGGGGTGGTAAAAGCATAGGCGCAGCCATAAAGGCTGTCTGCAAGCTCATCGCCACGGCTGTTCTGAATTGTAAATGAGTTGTTGCTAACTCTTTTTAGGGTATAGCATGGCGCAGGTTTCAACTCCACAACCGAGCCGAAAAAGTATGATGGTTGTGCATAAATCTTGTCAGTTGACGGGAAAATTCTGGAGATGTACATGTCGGTCTGGAGCCAGTTTAAGTCCCTGTCATAGGTGTTGCGTCCACCAAAAAAGGTGTTACCTAAAGATGTGGTGATCGGATACGACCAAACGTTCTTTTGACCGAGGACTTCAACCTGCCTGGTTTCAAGGTTCAACCTGAAAAAGTCGTTTGCAGTTCCGTTCTTCTTGATGACAGCGAAATCGCCGTCAAGCATGACGCATGAGCTGCTTGAGTCCCACCAGTTGCCGTTGCAGTCTGAAACCACCATGCCTTCGGGACTACTCTTGCCAAAAATCACATACTTGTCGTTGGCAAAAAGTATTTTTGCAGCATCTCCCAGCCCCCAGGTTTTTGACAGCTGGACAAGATTTGTGTCGAACACCGTCAAAACATCTTTTTTGTCTGCAAAGTTTGCAAGGACATAAATCTTGTCCCCTGCCACCTTGCTGCTTATGCTGCCGCAAGGACTTGATTTTGTATCGTCGAGTACTGCCTTTTTTCCGGTTGAAAGGTCATAAACCGTTTGTTTTATCGCTCCAAAAACAAAAAGGAATTTTCCATCCAGAGTAACTGCTTTGGCATCAACTCCCTCTGCCACAAACGAAATGCTTTTTGTGGCAACTCCTGTTTTGGGGTCAATGATGGCAGTGTCAACAATCAGAGCTGACATGTCAGCCATCATTTTTCTGCTTACCAGATAAACTTTGTCTTCAAAGGAATCGATGAGTGCCTCGTGCACTTGGAAAGGGATTTCTACAGGAGCCTTGTTGCCCTGTGAATCCATCTTTTCAATTGAATACTTGTCAAATACACAGTTGGTGCTCTCCTGCATTGCATAAACAAGATCGCCTTTGATAAAAGCAAGCCTTGGATCGTAAACTTGCTGGTAAATCCAATTAATGCTTTTTTCGATATTTCCAGAATTTAAATCCAGTTTGACCAGCTGGTGGCAAACATGGAGAATCACTTTCGGTTCTTTCTCGTTTGAAATGAACACTTCGTCGTATGTATCAAGATTATTGCCAAAAGCCTGCTCCCACAACATCTGGCCTGTTGACAGACTGTAGGCTGAAATTGAAGCTTCTGTCCCGTATTGTAATTTCCAAAGATTTACAAGAACTATGTCGCCTTTTGACTGAAGAATTCTGAAATCCTGGCCTTTTTGCAAAAACGACATCTGGATCGTCTCAATTATCCTGCCATCAAAACCAACCCGAACAATCCTTGGGTTGTCAGACATTTTCGAGTTGCGGTCAACGTCAACATAGAACTCGACATAATCCTTCTTTATCAGGATATGTGTAAATATAATGTCCAGACCCAGATTGGACAAATCAAAGCTTTCACCTGTTCGGTAGTTGAAAATCGCACTTGACGTAGCAAAGACACCGTTGCCAGCATCCCAGTTTTGAATGGATTTTGTTTGGTACAGCACCTTTTGGTTTGTCAGGTCAAGCAGCTTGATGTTTGTTTTGTCAAACATAACGGCAAGCTTCCCGTTTTCCAGAAGATACGGTGGGTTTTTTGTCTCGGCAAAGTCAAACGTTGCAAACATCTCTCCAGTGTCAAGCCTGCAAAACTCAACCTTTTTGCCCGAACGGTATGAGCAGATGTTTTCCAAAGGATAGGTGTCCCAGCCTCCCGGGATATAGTAATGTTGCCCATCAACGGTCAAAAGCGATGATGGCGAACTTGGTGCTGAGAAGGTTGGAAAATAAAACCTTTCCGCAAAGTTTTGTCCGTCAAAGAAATACAACCCGTCAAGATATGGTGTTTGTTTGAGTATGTTGAAATCGGTGTCGATGATTCGAGAGTTTAGAGGAAAAGAATTTGGCCTTTTCAGTGTTGAAAAGGTGTCGCAGTCACCATCTTTGACTAGTATATAGTGATTAAAACTGGTTTTTAAAGGGTTTGTTTTTATTAAAGGGCTCAGCTGGACGCTCGAATCTGTTCTGATGCCAACACTTGACGAAAGCATTACCAACCCCAAAACCAATGTGATAATAAACTTTTTCATATTCCTCCAGGCAAACAACCAATCCTGAAAGGAATACAAGCCTTGGCAGGGTTCAGGTTCACTTATTAACTTACTTCAAGTTCAAAGTTTGTCCAGCAAACTCCTTTGGTAAAACCAAGCTTTTCGTTGATGGCAACGATTGGCGCGTTCAAGTCGTTGTTGCCTGTGGAAACCTTTACAATTTCAGGATGATTATCCTTGATGAATCGAAGCATGGCTGCCTTGAGGAGCTTTCCTATGCCTGCACCGCGGCAATCCTTTTTGACAGCGGTCATGCCTTGTCTGGCAAAGGTGGGGTCGCTGTTTTGAATGGAAACGTTGGAGTATCCGACAATCTCGCCACAGCCGTCATGGACAAATAGAAATATTCTTGACTGGTTTGGGCTTGTCGCTTCAGCTTGCCTTCGTTTCCATTCCTCAACCTCAAACTCGTAAGAAATGTCTATTTGATTTGCATTTAGAGACATCAAATCCCTTTCAATCTCAAGCGAGACTGTTGCCAAACCTGGGATCATCGAGTCGTCAACATGCCTTGAAAAGATAAGTTTCAGCGATGGATTGCGGATTTTCCCTATGGCAATCCAGTTGTCGACAAGGCTCCAGTCGACACTGGTCATCAAAAGCGTCCGGGTGGACTCTTTGGCAACAATCTTTCCACCCCGGCTGGTCATGAACTCCTCGCCGGACTGATGATGTGTCTGGCATATCAGTTTTGAAAGACCGATGTTTCGGGTATGGCCGAGAACCTGGCTAAAAATATCTGAGCCAAGACCTTGTCTTCTGTAATCTGGCAGGACGTTAATGAAACTCCTGCCAAATCCAGGCTTGCACAAGCTCCAGTCAAGCGATGAATAGGCAACCATCTTGTCGCCATCAAGAGCGCACACCCGAAACATCTTGTCACTGCTCTGTTTTATGATGTCGGTTATCTGGTTGTCGCTCCAGGGTTTTTCTTCTGGATATGTTTCAAGGTTCATGGTTTTGAAGAATGCAAGAAACGCCTTGAGGCTTTCACCAAGCAGGTCATGTTTTTCAATTTGTCTGATTGAAATTCCCTGACTCATCTTTACTCCATTATTTCATGGTTTCTTCAACTAAGATGCGGTAGTTTGAACGGGTAACACCGGGTGTGAAGCCAAGGATGTTATTGATGCCATGCATTGGGTCGTTCAAATCGTTGCTGCCGGTTGAGATTTTTTGGACTTCGGGGTGTTCTCGTCTGATATAATCAAGCATCAACGCCTTGAGTAGTTTTCCAAGTCCCAAACCTCTTTTGGATTTTGTTACGCCAGTGACATATTGTTGGAACTGAGCTGGGTTGTCATTGCGGAAACCGCCTTCAGTGTACCCAACGACTTTGCCGGAATCATCTTTTATGAGGAAACATGAATATTTTTCGCCAGTCTTTTCAACCCATCTGGCAAATTCTTTCCAGTCCTTAATTTCTGACTCGCGTGTTGATACAAACTCGTAACTACTCATTGCCCTTAACTCACAGACAATGTCATGACTTACATCAATTACCTGTTCGATGAAATTGTCAGAAATCTCGACATGAAACTCAATTGACCATTTATCTGGCAGCTTGTTCCTGATTTCAAGCCAGTCATCGGCAATGCTCCAGTTCATCGTGTTCAAATCAAGATTTCTGTCAGAAAACTTTGATTTAAGAGTTGCCCCAAGTTGTTCCAAAAATCGCTGACCATTTTGAGAAACTGAACCTGCATCTATTTTTGTGACTCCTAACTCCTTCAAAGTCAAGATTGCCTGCTTGGCAAATTTCGTGCCTATTCCTTGCCTTCGGTGTGAGTCGACAATAAAAATGTCCAGCCAGCCAATCTCCTTGTTTTTGGAATAATCGGGTGACTCAGGTTTCAAAGAACCAAATTCCAGCAATCCAATTGCATCTATTCCTGCAAATCCCATATACCGTATTACCTGCCAGTCCTCGCTCGCTTCCTCCAGTCCAATTCGGATTCGCTCGTTTGATGGTGGTGGATTGTCAGGAGCAAACTGGGCTCGTTGGAGTCTGACAATTTTGCAGTATGCGTCAAAATATTCACCCAGCAACTCTTCCTTGTCAACTTTCCTAATTTCTATGTTCATTTTTTGCTCCTCAGTTTTTCAATTGCCTCACTGTAGTCGACAATATACGAACACCAGAGACTTTTTTCTACAAACCCAAGCTTTCTGTTTATACCCACCATTGGGTCGTTGAGATCGTTGTTGCTGGTGTTGATTTTTACTATCTGCGGATGGTTTGTCCTAATATTTTCAAGCATCAAAGCTTTCAGGAGCTGTCCATAACCGTTGCCTCGGAGGTGCTTCCAGACAGCAGTCATACTTTGACCGACAGTGTCTGGATCTCTGGATGAGAAAATGCACATTGTGTAGCCAATGGTTGAACCAGCAGAATCTTTCAGAATGAAACATTCATTTTCAAAGCCAGTTTTACCCCAGTACTCCAGCATTTCTTTCCAGTCATGCTCCTCAGACTCTCTGGTGTGAATAAACTCGCGATTGTCCATCTGGCTGAGTTCCAGGTTTATTTCAAAAGACAGGTCCAGGAATTGCTCAACAATTTGCCAGTCAATTTTACTATGAAACTCTATAACCGGTTTTTTGTCTGGAGAGAAACTCATGTTTTTCCATGATTCTACCAGCTCCCAGTCAATGTCTTTGACAAGAAGCTCTCGTGTGGAACTTTTTTCTACAACCTTGCCACCGAGCGACTCGACGAACCTTCGACCATCGGCGCTGTACGCTGAAGTTCTGAGCCTTTGGATATACTCACGCAGTGGATCTTCAAGTGCCATCGTAAGTAGCTTTACACCTAGCCCCTGTTTTCTATACTCTGGCAAAATAAAAGCCCAAAAACCAATTCTGTTCTTGTTTTGTTCATAAGCAGGATTGCTTCTGCTGGGTCTGCTAATATCGGAATAGCCAATCATTTGCCCATCCAAAAAAGCAAAATAATTGCTTTCATCATAATTTTTGTTTTCGAGTCTTGTTCTGATGATCTCATCATTCAATGTAGATTCCTCCGGGTACATGTCGGCAAAGTCCCTGATTGCAAGGATTCTGTAGGTCTGATACAAATCTCCCAGAAGTTCTTCTTTTTCTACTTTTCTAATTTCTATGTTCATATCAATATTTCCTTTGTCTGTGGTCGTGGACCTCCCACGTGTTTCTTGTTTTTGGATGATATTGGAATTAACTTTTGTCGGCAATAGCTTTGGAATTTACATTTTGAGATTGTCCAGCGCTTTTGCCACCTCAACTCTGTAGACCTTCCACTGCCTGACAAGCTGGAAGCCCAGCTTTAGGTTGATGGCAAGCATCGGGGCATTAAGGTCGTTGTTGCCTGTCACCTGTTTTTTTATGTTTGGCAGGTTTTTGCGGATAAAGTCGAGCATCGCTGCTTTGAGGAACTTGCCATAACCCTTGCCACGATGGTGTTTCCAGACCATTGTCATGGCTTGCCTGAAAACATCAGGGTCTTCCGGGGGAATGGTTCCTTCAGTGTAACCAAGGATGTTTCCGGCTTCGTCGGTCAAAAGCAGACAATGGTATCTCGTACCAGTATTTTTAATGTAATCTGAGAATTCCCTCAGCGAATGCCTTTCACCATCAAGGGTTGGTGGCACCTCGCAGCTGTCCATGGCAGACACTTCCTGCGTCGAGGCAAATGAAACATCAATGAGCCTTTCCATAAGCTCATCTGAGAATTCTGAAAAATATTCCAGTTTCAGGTCTCCAATAGGGATTTTGAGCCAGGATTCAACCAGAGACCAGTCGAGTTTGTCAAGCTCCAGTGTCCTGTCAGACTGAGCCGAAACCGCTTTTCCGCCAAGGCTTTCGATGAACGCAAAGCCTTCATCGCAATAGGTGTAGGGTTTGACGACCTCGACACCGTTTTGGGAAGCCATTTCGAGTGCTTGCCTAACGAGCTGCTTTCCAATCCCTCGCCTTCTGTACTGTGGAAGGACAAAACCTTCAAGCCAGCTGACATGCTTTCTAGAGCTGTATTCTGGATGCTCCGGCTTGAGCTTGCCTGAGGATATCGAGCCAACTATCTTGTCACCGTCGAAGGCAGTGAACCTGTAAAAATCGCAGTCACGTTCGTGAATTATCTCCTTGAGCCTGTCTTCGGTGTCCGGGTTTTCATCAGGATAAATGTCTTTACTGAAGGCATCGTTGAATGCTTTGAACTGGGCAAAGCAGTTGTTTATTATCTCGTCGTACCCAAGCCTTCTAAATTCAATGTTCATGTCTTTGTATCCTTTTTTTGTGGGGTGCTTGACTCCCAAATTGATGACCAGATAGTATTTAATTTAACTGACAATGGCAATAGATAACAAAAAAGATGCTCTTTTTGAGAGCATCTTTTTATAGTGATTAGATAAAAATTCTTACATCCTGTTTGGCGCGCTCACTCCCAAAATGTCAAGACAGCCTTTCAGGACGTTTCTTGTGGCTTTCACAAGCAGCATGCGTCTGGCTTTTATGGCCGGCTCTTCGTTTAGCACGTGGCACTCGTAGTAGAAGGAATGGAATGCTGACGCAATTTTCTCCGCATATGCGGCAATTCTGTGAGGGGTTCTGGCAAGCGCTGACGCCTTCACCTCGTCCGGGAAAGTCACAAGCTCCATGGCAAGCGCCTTCTCAAGCTGGTGCTCAAACGGCGATGCTTTGGACAAATCGATGTCTTTTGCCCTTTCATCATCCATGATCGCGCAGCACCTGACATGGGCATACTGTACATAATAGACCGGATTGTCCATTGTTTGTGACTTTGCCAGGTCAAGGTCAAAGTTCAGATGGGTGTCGCTGGAACGCATGAGGTAGAAATACCTGGCAGCATCCACGCCAACTTCATCAAGCAGCTCCTCGAGCGTGACAAACTCGCCGCTGGACTTGCTCATCTTGACCTGAACCTCACCTCTGAAAAGGTGCACCAGCTGGTAGAGGACAAACTCAAGCCTGTTGTGGTCGATGCCCAAAGCCTGAAGACCTGCGTGCATCGGACCAACGTGGCCATGGTGGTCGGCACCCATCAGGTCGATTGCAAGGTCAAAGCCACGGTCAAACTTGCCAATGTGGTAGGCTATGTCGCCAAGCGTGTAGGTGGCGTCACCTGTTGATTTGACCACGACAAAATCCTTGTCATCGCCAAAGTCCGTTGAACGCAACCATGTTGCACCCTCGGCTTCGTAGATGCAGCCGGTTTTTTTCAGCCTTTCAAGAGTTTGTTCGATTTTGCCTTCTGCCGCCATCTTGGCCTCTGAGAACCAAAGGTCAAACTTTATGCCGAATTTTTCAAATACCTTTTCCTGCCAGGCGATCATTCTGGTGACAGCCTGCCTGCCAAAAAACTCTACTCTTTCGGAGTCTGGCATGTCAAAAGGGGTGTTGCCAAAGTCAGGAACCATTTCCTTTGCGATATCGAGAAGATATTCTCCTGGATACCCTTCTTCAGGCATCGACCAATCCAAACCTCGCGCCTGTCTGTACCTTTGTTCAAGCGAGCGTCCAAGGTTTGTGACTTTGGAGCCTCGGTCATTGACGTAGAACTCACGGTGAACGCTGTAACCGACCCACTCAAGCAATCTGGAAATCGAGTCGCCCAGAGGTGCGCCGCGACCGTTTGCAACCGTTACCGGCCCCGTTGGGTTTGCCGAGACAAACTCCACCATGACCTTTGTGCCCTTGCCAAAGTCCGACCTGCCGAAACCTTCGTCGCAGGCGTCCTTTACAAATTTAGTGACAACCTCTGGCTTGAGGAAAAAGTTCATGAACCCCGGGCCAACAATCTCAACCTTCTCAAACATCGTCTGGTCAAGGTTTTTTATTATTTCCTCGGCAACCATCCTCGGCGCCTTCTTCATCTGGCGCGCAAGCGCCATGGCGCAATTGCTGGACCAGTCGCCGTGGTCGGGAGAGTCCGGACGCATGACGTCGGGCGTGAATTCTACATCCATCTTTTGCAGCGCCTGGGCAAGCTTTGCCGATATCGCCACGCGCTGGCTTGGTTTTTGTGTGTTTGGTTCCATGGTGGGATAGGATAACGGAAAAGTTCGGATTTTTCCAGAATGGTATACATAAATGTATTTTATTACTTGAAAAAGTATATATAATCTTATTATGTCACCTTCAAATGATTCAACCATATCTAATATTGCAAGTATGCTTGATAACAATAAATGGGGATATGTGCTATTAATTGGCTCTGGTTTATCAACATCTGCTGGAATACCAACGGCATACTCGATATCAATGGATTTGATTAAAAAGAAGTATGCCAGCATGAATTCATCAAAGTTTTCGAATCTTAATGATTATGAGAAATGGTATTATACTGAAACAGGTAAAACAAATATTGATTATTCAGATATCATTGACTGGTATTTTAATAAAAATTCTGATAAAAGATTATACTTAAAAGAAATCTTTGAACCATTCCACAAGATGGATACCGTATATAATTCCAAAGATGATAATGCACATAAAGTAATTGTAAAATTAGTAAAAGAAGATGTAATAAAAATTATCATTACAACAAACTTTGATAGATTAATGGAATTGCATCTAGAGGATATCGGTTATTCAAGAATAATAGATAAGAATAGCTTTATTGATCAAAAACCTTTTATTGCTGATTGGCCCAATAGAAACTTATCTCTTATAAAAATATGTGGTGATTATCTGGATACTGAACTAAAAAATACTAGTCAAGAACTTTCTAATTTTGATTCCAGTGTCGACTCATTATTGACAGATATCTTCGATAATTTTGGTGTAATAATCTGTGGTTGGTCAGCAAAATATGATTCTAGATTGAGAGAGATAATAAAACAATCATATACTAATAATAAAGCATATACCAATTATTGGATCGATAAGTATGAATTTAAAGAAGAATCAAAAGAATTATTAGATTCGCTGGATTTTAAGCCAATTGTCCAAGATGGTAATGATTTTTTTAAACAATTATGGAAAAGCTATGAAAGATTAAAGTCAGAGAAATTTTCATCAACTGATAATGCTCAAGTCTCCTATGACGATTATGAGCAAAAAATACCAAAAATCTTTATTTCTGAATTAAATGTTACTGTAAATCATAATGCGACATTACAATCTGGTGCTGAATATGCTATTGCTTTTAACTATGTCTGTAAAAGTAAAAATAAATATTTGAAATTGATTGAGATAGATTTTCAACATGGTAGAAAAAAATCTCTATTAAAAAATTTGAGATTTTTCAAAAGGGTAGTTGCTGATAATATTATCTTGTATCCTGGGAGTTATTATGGTTATGGAGTTCAACATGCGCAAAATATAGAATACATAAATAATAATAAAATTAGAATTTTTTTCCAAAATAGATTTAAGATAGAACAATCAGGAAAACTATGTCTTGTTTTCAATTCGAATTGTCGCCTAATCAACACATCAAAAAGTGGATTATATCACTTAAGCATTGCAGTTAACAACGCTGAGGACAAGCTTAAATCTCAGCCATACGAGATTAGAGACACAATTCATTTTATTAGAAATAATCCTATTATATTTATGAATAATAAACTTGGCATGAGTGATGACATAGAGATTCGTTTAGTGAATAATAAAATCAAATTGGTTAATGATATAGATACAATTACTATTGCATTCCCAATCGGTTTTACAATTCCAGAAAATATTGATAATAATACGATCTCAGTTAGCAAGCATAACTTTCTACAATGTTTATTAAAAAGAATTGGTTTTAGAAATATAAGTAAATGGTATAAGATAAAAATAAAACCTACGGTTAATGGCAATTTATTAACAATTACTTTGCCAATGACAATAAAAGAATGTGAAAAATTTGATATTAGATTTGATAAAAGTTCTGGAATCAAAAATCCTCAAACATCGTGTTATTATACGATTCAAGTAAAAACATCAGCTCAGAACTGGTATGCTGTTTCGCCTCCATTTCCTATATCGTAAATAACCATATTTCGTTTGTTGGAACAACAGAATATTTTTTTGCCAGAATGGGCCGTAGTCGTGCCTCTCGAGCTTGTAGAGGAAGTCCACAAGCGCCGGCACGTCGTCGAGAGGAAGAATTTTTCAGTTCTTCTACGGCTTCACCTTCGAGATATATGTTATCGTTGCTTTCTTTTCTGTAGCGTTCCAGTCCACGGTCCCACCCAGCGCTGCCGTGACAAACCTGAGAGGAACATAGGTTTTGCCACCTGAAATCTGTGGAGGGGCGTCAAGCTCAACGCTGTCTTCGCCAACAATTGCAGTCTTTGAGCCCATGACCAGCTGGACGGTTTTGCCGGCAAGCTCATAAGTAACAGTCAACACTTTGCCGGTTTTTGGGTCTGATGTGTAGCTGACCTTTGCGCCGATGGATTCACCCAAAAACCTGAATGGAACCATCATCCTGCCGTTACTGATAAACGGGATTGCGCCTGAAAACTTGGCCGTTCCGTTGACTGTGGCGATCTCCTTGCCAACCGTGAACTCGACAACGATTTTGACTTCTTTTTCTTCAGGCGTCGGCTCTGGTTGCGGTTCAGGCTCGGGTTCCGGATTTGGGTCTGGGTCAGGTGGCTTTTGGGGAGAAAGGTCAATGATGACAAAAGCTTCAGGGCCAAACTGGTTGTCTTTCTTCGGAAACACCTTGTAGATAAGTTTTTCCTGGGGAGGGTTTGTGTCAGAAAACAGAAGATTTGAGGTCATGCCTACCTGGTCGCCGTTGCGCTCGATTACAAAAGTCACAGGCTGCTCGGATTCCCAGGTCAAAAGCACGCCCTCGCCTTGTTTTTCTGCTTTCAGGTTCTTGACAGCCAGCAGCTTTATTGGGATTTCGGCTGTTGCGGTGTTTGATGGGTCGGACACCAATCCAGCCTTGCCAAGGGCAACGACTTTGTAGGTGTATTGCAGCCCGGCAATGACCTCCTTGTCGGCGTATGTCAGGTCGGTGATTTTGGACTTGTTTATCGGGTCTTTTGGAAACGCATCGGTGCCGACGGTTCTGAAAACGTTGTACCCAAGAGGTTCTGTTCCTTTGTCAGGTTGCTTCCACTCCAGTTGAATGTAGTCGTAAACCACCCTTGCCTGCAGCTCTCTTGGCGGGTTTGGCGGCTGATCCTGCGGTTCAGGTGGAGCAGCCTCAGTGATGGTGATGATTGCCGTTATGTAGCCAAGCGACTGGTCGCCATAATCGGGATCGGTGATGTGGCAGTTTATCTTTTGCGTGTATTTGCCGGGTTTGTTTTTGCCGACAATTTTTATCCTCAGTGTTTCCGATGCACCTGGCGCAAGCGTCATTGTTTCAACGGTTGGAGTGATGAGCGTGTCGCCGGTCAGCAGCAGGTCGAGCTTGACCTTGCCTGAGTTTGTCAGTGTTGCCTGTTTGAGTGTTTCGCCCATCCACGCCACTTGTGTCGTGATGACAAAATCTTTGATTGTCAGCTTTGGTTCCTGGTCGGCTGGTCTTGGTTTTTTGCCGTAACAGGCAAGCCAGCGGCTGGTATATTTTTCGTTCTTTCCATACTCGACAAACATCCTCTGCCAGGCAACGACTGGCTGGAAGACATACTCGGCTTGAATGTTGATGAAATCTATCTGCGAGCCGGTTTTGGCATCCATGATGTAGACACCTGACTTTGTTTTGTCCGAGCCACCGACAGGCACAAGCACGGTTCCGTCCATGACCGTTGAACCGTTTGTCACCGGCCCTGGCATTTGGACATCCCAGATGACCTTGCCTGTTAAATCGAAGTTGACCAGCCTGCCATCCTGATTGCCCTGGATGAGTGTTTTGCCAAACTGGGCAGGTGGCCAGAAGGTGAATCCTCCACAGTCGATGATCATCGGGTTCCACTTTTCGTAAAGTTTTGGCAGCAAATATGTTTCACCGCCTGACATGGTGTAGACGCAGAACCTGTCGATGGCTGACGTTGCTGCAAAAGACTGGGTTCCTGTCTCAATCTGGCTTTCCATTGAGCCGTACATCTCATCGAGAGCATAGATACTGTAGTGGGATGTTACACCGGCGATGCCTTCCTCAGTGTTGACGGCGATTGCACCCGGGCAACCCCATTCAGTCTGCATCTCCCATCTTTTCCTGCCTGAATCTATGTCGTATTTGGCAGCGTAGCCTGGTTTCCCAGGGACTCCGAAGTAGAAGCCTGTATTGCTGTAGTCATCTGTATAAAAACTTGGCGATGTTGCTGATCCGATGCTCAGGGAAGCCTGAACGTTGCCGGTGGCCAAATCGATTGAAAGAATGTTCCCTGACGTCGGAACAAGCACGCGATCGCCTATTATTGCGCAGGATCCGCCACATCCGTTGACCAAGTCCGATGACCATTTCTGTTTACCGGAGATCACGTCCATGCAATAAATCCGCTGTGAATCGGCGATAACCATCAAGCCTTTGTCAATGACTGGATTTCGAGAAAATCCGTCTGTGCCTTTCATTGTCAGTATCCATGCCGGTGTTTTGTACGTTTTGTAGTCCCATTTGTCCGAAGCCACAGACGAGTGCGCAATGTCACAGGCAAACTGCGGCCAGGGTTTGGGCAAGTCCTCTGATGACGAATTATGAATGCCAAATGCTGGAATGGCCAGCAAGGCGCACACAAGCATAACAATCTTGTTCAAGGATTGCCTCCTTTTAAAAAGAATACTCCAGTGGTTTGCAAAAGGTTTTATTGTGTTGATTGTTTAATTTGCTGTGACCGTGATGGAAAGGTTGCGGGAGAGTGTTATCTGGTATTCCCTGACTTGGTCAATGCCTAACACCTTTAGGATATAGCTGCCGCTTGGGACGCTTTTGAACGAGAAATGAGAGACGTTTTTAAATAATGCGATTTCGGTGTTTTTCTGGTCGTACAGAGAAACGATTGCTTTGAAAGGTTGGCCAGAGCTGTCGACAACGTCGCCTGAAAGGTCAAAGACGTCGGATTTACCTACAATCAGGTTCAAAATGTTGGTGTCCTTTTGGAAATCCACCTTCAAAATCGTATCCTTGCCATTGACTTTGTAGCGGATAAAACCTTGCCCTTTGGGGAGAACATGATGAAACCTTCCGGTCTGTGGGTCTGTCTTGATTGCAAACTCGATGTTTTTGTAGAAAAGATCAGTTGCTACAGGGTTGCCGTTGCCATCGGTAGCTTTGCCGTAGACCATGCAAAACTCTTTTGGCAGGGCGTCAAAGAACTCAAGAGCCATTGGAACAACAAGGTCAACTGTTGGTTGGATTTCGCTTTCATCGTTGACAAATCCACCAGCCGAGCGAGTCATTTCGTAAGTATATGTTGGTGCTCCCCACGTAGAGTAGAGGTAGTCGCACATGTCGCCCGAGGCAGGATAGAGTTTCGAACCTTCCATTACCTCGTAAAGATAGTCTGTTTTTTTGCTTTCTGAATCATTGTTTGGGCCTGAGAGTTTTGCCATGGCAAGACCGATATTTCTGAGTTTTTCAAAATACGGAGCTTTTTCATAACCGTAATTCCAGGAATGGATGATCATATTGCCATAAGTGTGAAAGGTTATTGCACCAAAGACAGGGATGTTGTCGGCAAGATTTCGAATCGCCTGAGTCTCGGGCTCCGAGAATTCATCTGCTCCCTGGTAGATATCAGACTCGAAGTTGCCAGAGGCGCCCATGTTGCTCCATTTGTAAGCGTAGTTTCTGTTGAGATCAACGCCGAAAGCGGCAACAAGGGGTCTCCTGTTTTTTCTCCACAGTCTGTCCTTGTCGATGCTGTACTGGTGACCGTCGGGGTTGAGCATTGGGACGATCCAGATGTCATATTGAGAAAGCCATTGTTCAATTCTTTGGTCTTTTTCTGGATTCTCGGCAAAAAGCTTTGCCAGAGCCATTGGTACTTCAACGCTCATCCATTCCCTGGCATGATGTTCACCCACAAAAAGTATGGCCGGAGCAGGTTTTAATGGTTGAAATCTTATAGCGAGGATGTCTCTGCCTTCGATGGAGTCACCAATGTCGTATACAGAGCATCTTCCTGGATATTTTACCTCAAGTTCCCGAAGCTCCTTGCCTACCTTTGCGTAGTCATGGAATTGGCCCAGAGCCTGAAAGGTTGGCAGAGCTGATTTAATGGTTGCTCCGTCTGGTATTTGCGATGCCCTGACAATGCAGTGATATTTGCCGTCAATGACTTGCACCACTTCACCAGCGGGTTTGTCGACAACAACCAGGTATTGGGTTTCTGGCTGCCAACCACACAAGAGTGTCATGAATATCAAAGAGACAGCCAGGATTTTTTTCATTGCACCTGCCGCGCTCTTTTGCTGATGGGAGTGCCATTTGGCAGGCTCTCCCTGGCTTCGCCGTCTATGAAAAAGGTAACTCTGGAAAGCCTGTTCTCATCGGTCTCTGTTGCGGTTCTGACTATTTGCTCAATGAAAGCTTCTTCAATGGCCTTGTTTGGGGTTTTTGTGGCTTCGGCTGAGAGATAAACATTGATTTGGCCATCGCTGAACTTGATATCTTTGAGCTCTGTGTCAATTGGGATGCAGGAAATGATCTCCAGTTCTTTTTCCGTTGGGCTTGGGCCAGCAAACAGCTTGTCCAGAGGCTCGCGTTCAAAAGCTGGGCCGGTAAGGAACCTTATCCTTGGCACAATGACGTAGATGCCGTCACCAAGGTCGGCTGCCAGGTTTATAATGGACGTGCTGCCGACGGATTCCTCTGGGTTTTCAATCAATCTCTGGTCAAGCCTTGTGAATTCGTCTGAAAATGAGATGTGCCCACCAATTGACGATGCTGGCTTGCCATCGACAAGAAACTGAACGATCCTGACGTTTTTAATATCTGTGAGAGTCCACACGATCGATTGCGCAAACAACAGCTCGCCTTTTGCGTCGGTGTTGAGGTTGAGTCCTGCAGATGACAGGTTTATCGTCAGCTTGCTGCCGGCAAAGGTCAGGCCAAGGATTTTTGTTTCTTTTGATAAAGGGCCTTTCAATGCCTGAAGCTTTGGCCCCTGGATGAACCTTTGAAGCACGAGTCTAGCTTTGTCCTTTACGAGATCGGTTTTTTTAACCGTCACTTCCTCGCGGGCGACGTATCTGTCTCGTTTTTCAGGAAAATAAACGGAGAAATGTTCCACTGCCGGGATTTTTAAGTCCTGTTTTCTGAATTCCTGATTGAGTGCTGTTTCGATCCAATAGATTGCTGGTGTTACCGCATCAATCTGGTATCTTACTGATTCAATGCCGTCAACTCCGCACAGGGAGTTTGTTATCGAGAGCAGGCTCATGTCTTCTGGACACGGTGGAACCGGAGTCTGGGCTTCGCCTGAAAGATTGACCACAGCTGTCTTGTCGACAATTTCCAGTGACAATAGCTTGGTGCCTTTGGCAACCGTCCTGACGGCATGATCTGTTGCAGCAGGTCCGGCACAGATTTCACGTACAATGGCCTGAGGCAGCCCGTCGCTGGCATCAACTTTGTGTTCGAATGGCACGAGTGTGCCGATGATGTCGTCATAGTAATAGACCGTCACTGGTTCCTGGTTGCCGGTGACAACGCCTGACAACCAGCTGAAAGCCTTTACAGCCAGGAAAATAATTAACGCAAGAAGACCAAGCAGAAGTATTAACCGAAACAGCACTCTCCCGAGTTTGTTTTTTTTCTTGCCGTGTTTTTTCTTTTTTTTGACTACTGTCATTTGGTACCCTTCTTATATTTTACCAATTTGATGCGTTTTGTCAGCAGGTGGAACATGCAATCTCACTCAAATCAATATTTTAAAATACTTTTGCAGGTTCAGTCGGTTTTTCATTGATTTTGAAAATGGGGTGAACTTGCAAAGCGAATTTATTGCATCTTGATGCACGCAGGATTATGATTTGCTCATGAAGCGAATCCTGACTTCATTAATTCTGGTAGTGCTTTTGTCCGCCTGCCTGCCAAAACAGCCACTTGGACAGATGTGTTACATTGACTCGCTGCCTCCGGAAGCGGACGTTTATGTTATGGGCAAACTGCATGGGCAAACACCTGTCGAGATAGAGCTTCCACCAGGCGCAACAATAACAATTTCCAAATCAGGATACCACAGCAAAACCGTTGACCCCAGAGATCTGGTTGCTGGTTACGCTTTAATCCGTCTCGACCAGCTTTACCAGATAAAGCTCAGTTATATGCCTGAAGGCTCCGAGGTTTGGGAAGATGGCAGACTGATCGGGAGGACACCGCTGGTTATCGAGAGAACGGCAGGAAAACTAACTTTTGTGGTCAGACATGAGTATCACCAGGATCTGACTGACGAGTTTGTTGTTACTGGCAGTTCATACAGAATGAAAACGCTCAAGCCAACGGTAAAATATTTCCCGAGTACAATTTGCACCTTTAGCAGTCAGCCAAAGGGCGTTGCGGTTGACAACTACAACATAAAAGATGGTAAAATAACCGATAAAAGCAGTATGCTTGGACTCACCCCATTTGAGACAACAAACGCCGAACTCTTTAAGATGGCATCCGAACACCTGTTTGTTTTCAGAAAAGAAGGGTTTGCTCCAAGAATTCTTACCGGAAGCGGTTCTTTCTTCGCTTATATGGAAATGGAAAAAAGGCAAGAATACAGCAAACCTTCAGGCAAATGGGTTTCAAGCCTTGAGTACAAGACTGGCGAGATTGCATCACCATCGAAGTATTACACGCTATGGGCAGAGAAACGTGATAACAAGCTAGCCATCATTTCAAAAAAAGGCGAAGGCATGGAAGTTGACATCCTGGACATGAAGACTGACTATTCCGATGTTTCAGGGGCAGCGTGGTTGGATGACAGGTTCTTTGCAGTCAGGTCGAAGAATTCAACTGGAATGGTATTCTACGTTATCTACGACGCTGTCGCGCGTAGAAGGTTCAGAATAGAAAATGCCGGCTTTTGGCATGAAGCCATTATTGCCGGTTCAATAGACTGGAAGCTCCAGATACCGATAAAACCGACCCAGGTTGAAGAGTTTTCCGATATTATCATTGATGTGTCGAAAAACTTTTCGGCTGCAACCTTCAGACTTTATGGTGGCCTGAAGCTCGAATTCACCGTTGTGGCTGATACTCTTTTTGACAATCCCAAGCTTGTTGACATGGTTGAAAGATAACCTTTGCGTTTGCAAAAGAGAGTTGCCAGGCGTAAAATAGACTTTGATGGTTTTCCTGCGCAATGCAATATTGATTATATCCATGCTGTTTACGGTTTTTCCAGCAACGGTCAACGCTGCCGGGTACAGCATAAGCATGGGTGCATCACCACAGACCGTCGATATCAGGGCGACATCGTTGATATCGCTTAAGGTAACAAGAGAATCAGTGCCTGTCGCCAATGTCCAGATATTCCTTGGTCTGCAGGGGATAACAGGTCAATTGAAGAGCCAAATGATACTCACTGACAAATCTGGTGAAGCTTCAACGGTCTTCATCCCACAGGAATCCGGCATGGGATATGTTCTTGCAAAAGCAACCATCAATGATTCCGGCAGCATTATAAGCCTCGAGGCTATGGTGCAGATAGCAGCCAGAGACCTCAACGCTGAGCCAACATCTTTTGTCGACCAGATTTTTCCGCTCCCCGGGAGAACCGGCCAGACCATGACGTTTGTTGGTCATGGCACCGACGTAGACGGCAAGGTTGTCAAATGTCTGTGGGACATGGGCGATGGCAAAACTTATGAAGATATTGGTGACACTTCGAAGATAACCCATGCATATGAGAAATCCGGAGCATACCTTGTCAATTTTATTGTTACTGACGACAGAAACACAATCTCAAAACCTGTCACATCAAAGGTAACCGTTATAGATAACAAGCTTCCAATTGGTCAGGTTTCAGGCACATGGCCCGAGAAAGCAAACATCGACCAGGAAGTTATTTTCGAGACGAATCTGACTGACCCTGAAGGGCGACTTTCAGGTTGCAGGATAGATTTCGGTGACGGCACCAGCCAGAATGTTGACTGCTCTGGCGCTCAGGCAACCTGTACATTCAGACATAAATACGTCAGATCCGGGGAATTTAGTGTTTTTGCAACACCCCTGGATGATCAGGGCAGCGGAGAAAATTTTCCAATCCCAGCCTGGAAGATTGTTGTTGAAGGCGAAGCAAGGGGTGGAGCGACTTTGACAATAAAAGGCGCTGCCGGGAAAACCATAAACCTGCTTGGCCCGTTGCCTTCACATCAAGTTGCCTTTGAGGCAACCCTTGGAACTGAAACCATTGAGACAGGATTAACCATGGCTGTTGGACAATATCTGCTTGTTGCAGCCGACCGATCATTTGGTTTTGATATGCAAGAGCCTGTCATCAATGTTAGCCCCTATATCAGCACAAATATTGTTACATCAGTTTGGACACCATCCATAGCCGTTGAAACGGCTGCAAATCATGGTCAGAAGTGGTTGAATATTTCGCTTGTCGACCAGACAAATCGACTGGTGACCAGAAAATCGGTAATTTCTGTTTCAACAGATGATGGTGCCATAAACGAAGTTCTCCAAACCTCAACCGGCAATGCCATGATGCTGATCAGAGAGGAGCAGGTTCTCCTCAAGCCACTTATCCGGGCTGACTTTGAATATGTAACTGTAACAACCCAGAAAAACCTCCAGTTTCCAGCAAATCTGCCCGACATAAGGCTTAAACCCGTGGCCTCTGGAGACACCCCAGAAATATTGGTAACATCAAATATCTCCGTTACTGGCAACATGAACCTGTCTTGGCATCTTTGGGACAGAATCCTCCAGCAGTCTGTGCCGGTGGGCAAAGTTATCGCATCTGCACCGGAGGAAATCTTTGTTTCGCTTATTCCATACAGATTGCCTGTCAAAGCAGACAAAGCCTGTGCTGGTAGGTATCTGTTGACTGTGGACTGCCAGATGGTGGTTTCGGGAACCAAGATCTCGGATAGCTGTCAGTTTGACCCTTGCGCTGAACAGATAAGCATGAAAGCTGCCTGGGGTATCTCGGCAGATGGCAACATAATTCTCAGTACATCGGTTCTTGACAAGTCAGGCAAACCTGTTTCAGGCCAAAGATTACGAATCGATTATGAAATGGGTAGAGCGATCGGCTGGGTGCCTGACAGGAATGTATTCCTGGATCTTCCAAAGAATACAAGGACAAATCGTACCGGATGCGCGTGGGTTGAACTCGATCTGGCAGCAGCACTTAAAGACCTGATCATCGAAGATGTCAGGGTAACGGTGTCGACACTCACTTCAGGTTTGGCCCGTTCGGTCACGCTCTCCATCCCACCTCCTCCAAAGCAGCATCCGATCCTTAAAACCACGCTTGAAGATGATGGTACACCCATATCAACAATTAAACTGACACTGCTGGATTCTGCCGGGAATGCTGTAGCCGGCAAGTGGGTCGACATTTCATACTCAATTGGCGATTCAAAGGCAATGCAGGCTGAGCTGGGCTTTCCTCCGATTTCGATAAGAACTACTCACGAAGGATTGGCCTCGTTTATGGTTGCAAAACCACGCAACCAGAATCTTGAGGTGTTCTTTCAAGCAGATATCGATGGCATGCCCGTCACAAGCGTCATAAAAATATCAAAACGATAGATATTAATTAGGAGGTTTCCGCGACATGAAACGCATTATTGCCGTCACCGCAGTTGTGATGACACTTTTTTCTGGTTTGACTTTTGCAAAGGCTCCTGAGAACTATGTTTTTCAATCAAAACAAGTCAAAGTTAATGGGAAAACCTACAACGTGAAGTATTGTGTCGTTGATGGAACAAAGGCTCCTGTCGAGATAACCCTTGGTCTTGCCAAGCAGAAACTCTTCACAAGGGATGACCCGGAGAAGATAGCCAGATATGAGGGTGCAATCTGCGCCATGACTGGCCCCTATCACAATGAATCAGGCGGTTGGAGCAACTATCTGTTTGACAGTCACTATATAGTTAACGGGAAAGCAGTAAGGATTTATAACGGTGGTTCGAACTTCTGTGTCACCAGGGATGGAAAGTGGCTCTGGGGCAGACTCCGATTCAAGATTCAGGGGAGAGTCAAGGAAAGTCTGCTCCCGGCATCTTTGATGGATGTTTTCGTTAGCGGTATCAACCAACCACCATCGGCAAGTTCAACAACCTATTACACGTCAGAATGGGGCTCAAAGGTTCCAAACACCTACGCCTCCACGTGCGTGGTCATCGAAAAAGGTGTTGTGACCAATGTAACGACAGGTCCAGTGGCAATCCCGAAAAACGGCGTGGTACTCATGTACACCGGTGCAAACCGTGACAGATGCAGTAAAACAAGATGGCCAAAAGGTTACATCAGGAAAGGCCTGCATATAAATCTTTTCTGGAAGGCTGAGCCTGGCAACAACGTAAACCTTTCCCAGTGGAAAGAAAGCAAGATAATCTTTGGAGGCTCACCAACCGTTGTAAAAGATGGGAAGGCTTACTGGAATCTGACTGAGGACAAGTCGTACAACCCCGATGCTTTAAGCTATAGCGCTCAGCGCTCAGCGTTTGGTATCGATGGCAAGGGTAAGGCTTTTTTTGTAGCGTTTACTGATGCTATTTCGATCAAAGAGGAAGGCCCGGTAATGGTTGCGCTTGGCGCCAGACATGCGTTCAATCTTGATGGAGGATGCTCGACGTTCCTGTACTTTGACGGTCAGAAAAAAGAAGAAAATTGCCGGCAATTGCCAGCAATCATCATAGCCAGACCAAAAAAAGGCAAGTAACAATACCGCAAAATCCTTGATCTTAAACCAATAAAAAACTCCCGGTTTTGCCGGGAGTTTTTTATTATCGGATAGCTTGGCGATTAGAACGCTTCGTTGAGTTCTCTTTTTAGTGCGTTGCCGTTTTCAAGATCCTTCGATTCCATGAATACCAGAACTTTCTGGTTTTTGTCAACAATTACCATGGATGGTGTGGTGTTGACCATCAATGAAAGGCTTATTATTCCTTTATCATCAATGACCAGGTGAGCGTTGCCAATTTTTTTCTCAAACTCGACCAGTTTGTCTTTTGTTGACGAGGATACGAGAATTATTCTATCCTGTGGAAGTCCAAATATGCCAAGTTCCTTTATTAATTCCAGTGCCTTGCTCTGGCATGTTCCGCAAGAGCTGACTTTTATAAACGCCGTCTTCCCTCCTGGATAGAAAGAGTTACCAACAATGCTTCTCTCTTTTGTGTCAATCATGCCTGGAGGAAGCTCGATTTTTGAACCTTTGCGAACAGACAAAAGACCGTTTGGATATTTGCTATGGAACATGCCATAGCTACCCATTTTGTGGATGGTATAGAGTTTTAGCACCTGGGCAACAGCCTCTTTGACTTTTTTTGCGTATTCGTTGTAAACCGGCTCAGGATTTGGCTGTAGGGTGAATGTGGCGATGGAATCGGCTGTTACGCTTGTCGTCTCGTATGGTTTGAAAATTGCTTCCATAAATGGCGCTTCTCCCATGGCTGGCTCAGGCAAAACCTGTTTGACGAAAGCAACTGTGCCATTCTCTGGGTTTATTGCCACAACAATCGTTTTTGTGTAGGTTTCGACAGGAACAGCTACGTATTTTCCGCTGTATTTTTCATCAAAAATCCAATAAAAACTGGCAACAGCCGGACTACCCTGGTTTTCAGGGTCAGGGTCTGAAACAACATAAATTGGTGCCGGGGATGAGTATTCATTTTCATTTTTTGCAAGCCAGACCCAGAAAGCCTGGGGCGGATTACCCATATTGATTATCACGCCACTGTTATCCTTTTCGTCCGTGTAAAGACATTCGCACTGGAGCGTCTGTCCAAGGCTGACAGCAAACGGGAATTCTGCTGGCCATTCCTTTGTTTGGCCTGGCTCCATTCTGACGGTTACCCTTGTGACGTTTGAAAACTTATTGCCCTCAAAAGACCATTCTTTTTCAAAAATCTCTGAATCAACATTGAGTTTTGCATCCTTTAAAAACTCAACGAGTGGTTTGCCGTACTCAGCCATCTGGGCCACATAAAGCTCTTTGTTGTCCGTGTATTTTGAGAATATCTGGAGTTTGTCATACACTGTTGCCCAGTCACCCTTGCCTATCGAGTTCAAAACCTCGAGAACCTTGTTGCCTGGAGAGTTGGAACCGCAGCCAGAGAACGCTGCTGAGAACGAAACGGCCAAAACCATGGCCATAACCATGCTAAGTGCTTTTTTCATGTTTAACCTCATTTTGCTTCGATTATCAAATATTCCTGTGATTGAGCCTTTACAGTAAAATCAGTGGTGGCCCACTCCAGAAGATTTTCTTCTATCTCAATTTTTGCTGGCGGCAAACTCTGTTCGTCATAACCAACCTGAACCCAGTATTGCCCTCTCTTGATTCCTGTCAAAAGCATGCCAGTTTTGTTTGTGCCATAGGTAATGTCCCTAAAGTATACTTTTTTGAGCAAACCCCAGTTTTTGTCTCTTATCGCAATCCAGACATCATCCATTTTGTCAGTGGAGCGAAGGTCGACCAGGAGGTATTCCTGAGCTTTCGTTGGAATTGACGCTCTAAGCTTTTCTCCTGCACAAACTGTGGTTGGCCATGAAAAAAGCGCAGTTTTTGAGAGCAGGAGATACTCGCCTTTACTCGGAGTGTGGCTCGGGCCAAGGTCTTCACCGGAGCGGCTCTGCCTGATGCCAAGAGTCTTTTTGTCCCAGTCGTAGAAAAGCACGCCAACATAATCGCCGGTTGCGTATGTTGCCCAGAAACGAAGACCGTGACGCGCGTAGAGGCTGGGGATAAATTCCGAACCCTTGCCGTTTGTTCCAAGAAATGTTTTCAAATCGTCAACCTGAGATTGGTTGACCAGTGGTCTTGCGTCAGCAACGTGCTGCTTTAGTGTCAGTGGCCAGTTTGCGCAGAAAAAGATTGCGGCAGCAAGAACAATTGAAGTGATGACCCTTGCGAGTTTTTCCTTTGACAATAACTTTGCCATCTCCCAGATGCCAAGACCGGAGAGCATGGCTATCGGGACAAACATGGTCATGATGTTGCGCCCCTGCCACTCATACTTGACTGCAAACAACGAGATGAACAGCACTCCGCAGCCGAAGGCAAAGAACCACCATCCGAGCTTCCTCTGCTTGAGCCAAACCAGAACAAGGCCAGCAACCGGCAGCAGCAGAACCGGTATGTCAAACAGGTTGAAGTCTGTAGTCATCTGGTAGCGATGGGAGAAGAGACCTTTGATGTAGATCAGTATTGTGCGCCATCCGCCAAGTGAGAGCTGTGGCACGTATTTTGAAAGGAATGGCACCGACCACGGGATTGAAAGCAACCCAAGTCCGATACCCACCCAAAGCATTATGGCAACAACTTTTGCATACTTGTATGTTGACTTGTAAAACATGACAGCGCCAACAAAGGCTGAACAAACTGCATAGGTCATGAAGGCAGGGGTGTGACTCAGGTATGTGCCGATTGCGCCAGCAATCCAGAGGATCCACCAAACCAACTTCTTTTCTTCAATGGCAAAGTACAGCGTCATCAGCCCACCCACAAGGAACGGCAGGGCGATGGTTTGCTTGAGGTAACCGTAAATGTAGTTGAACACGCCAAGCGTGACGCACCAGCCAAGAAGAGCAGCAAGACCTGCCATTTCGTCGTTTGTGATTTTTCTTGTGAAAGCGTAAATCATCCAGCCAACCGAAACCAAGGCCAGCGTCGAAGCTATCTTGATGCCTGCTGATGCTGAACCGGCAATCAAACCAAACAGCGCTGAAATGGAGAAAGGCAGTATAGGAGAGCCTGAAAACGGCATCTTGTCCATGTTCATAAGAGCGTTTGTGTTTGCTGCGTTGTAACCACCGTCGTAGTTGAGCGCCAATGGGTAACGGAACTGAATCAAGGCCAGGCCTGCAGCCAGGATGATCAAAATGATGATAGCCCAGAGATGTTTCTTCATCTTTTACAGCTTTCCGAAGTATTCCTTCATTTCACGTTCCCTGCCGCATGTCATCCTGCCCTCGCGACACTTGCCGTCACGGAAGCAGCTGGCGCCAGCGCGTTTAAAGCAATTGGGGGCGACTTTTTTCACCTGGGCGAGCATCTCACTTGCGTAATCCCTTATCTCCCACTGAGCCCTGTTGCAGGTTCGAAGCTGGAAGAAATGTAAAAGCTCGCGGACGTTCATTGTTGTTATCACATCGATTGTCTGCCCTGAAAGATAAGCGTAAACCCTGTTTTCAGGAGGAACGTCGAACCTGTCCATGGCTTCCCAGAAGCTCTTCTGCTGGGTTAGGGCAGAGTTGAAAATAGCCAATGCTTCAGGTTTCTTTTCAACAGCAGGCGGTATGACAATATTTGGTGAGAGTCCTGCCTCCATAAAGCTTGGAACGATGAGACCTTGCATCCTGTGACGTGTCACATGGGTAAGCGTTGGCAGGCTCATGCCTGATAGTCTGAACGTGAAAACGGCTTGCTCAAATTCTCTTGGGTGGAGGCTTGAATCGACTATCCTGACTGTGTCGGCAATCATGTCCTTGGTCAAAATCTTGTCCACTTCATCGGAAGGAGCGCGCGAAGCTCCCACAAGGGCCGTTTTGGCTACAACCCTGTCAGGGTCGGGTGTGTGCTCGAGAATTTCGACTTTTTGATGATCGAATGACTTTTCAAGCTTTTGTTTGGCAACAATAGCTGCCAGCTGCTCCTCTTTTTGGTAGGAACCGTTTTCTATGGTGTCGATTTTTGAAAACAGTGCCGGTGCTTCTTTTGTTAGCATCTCAAGCAGCTTGACGCCTATCCAGTTTACTTCCTGGTACCTCTTGCCTTTGCCGTGCAAGGCGCAATAAATCATGTGAATCCATGACCTTGCGTTGCCGGTGGCAATGAAGTTTGACTTGAAAGAGTATGGGAGAACGAACCTGGCATCCTCTACGGAGATGCCGATTTCGACGAGTTTTTTGTAGGCAAGAAACAGCCCCTCGCAGTAGTGGAGGTATCTTTGAGAGAGTGGTCCGTAAAACTCTGGTCCGACATATGGTTTGTCGTCCCCACCAAAAAGGTTTGAGCCTTCGTCTGCTGACATCTGGGGAACGATGTAGCCCGCGTCAGCATGTGACACATAACGCCTGGATTTGACTGTAAACGAGGCAAGTCTGAAACCGATGACAAACTGCTCCACAAACACCGATACATTTTCAAAGGCGATGGTGAAGTTGGCATGCTCCATGATTGAATGGTGACCCATCGACAAAATTCGCCTGATAAAATCTGGATAGCCACCCTCGGGTGTTTCATCGAGAATCTGAGTTGGCGAACCTGGCAATGATGACAATCTTGCCGCTGCCGTGCAGATTCGCTGGGGTTCGTTAGTGTGGGTGAGGAGAACCAGCCTTGTCGTTGCCGACATTATAGGCCAAGTTCCTTTGAGATTTTCTTCATGGCTCGAAGCCCGATGTCAATAAACTGTGGCAGTTCGAGGCCAAGTTCCGCGCAACGTGCAATCTGGTCGTGGTTAGCGCCTGCTGCAAAACGTTTTTCGCCGAAACGATTCATCACAAAATCTACATCTATTGTTTCGAGTTTTTTTGCTGGATGGATGAGCGCGCAGGCAACGATGAGGCCTGTGAGGGGATCGCCAACGTGAAGGGCAAGGTCAAATTTTGATTCTATTTTCGTGCCATTTTCCGGGTTGTGGGCTGCAACAGCCTTGACTAAATCAGGCGCGTAACCCAACTCGGAAAGCATTTTTGCGCCTAAAAGCGCGTGATTGTAAGGGTCTTTTTCGGTTTCCATATAGTCGATGTCATGGACAAGACCGGCAAGTCCCCAGACCTCGGGGTCACCGTCAAACATTGGCGCAAGCTCCCTCATGATCGCTTCGAGCGCGAGCATGTGCTTGACAAGATTTTTGTTTGCAATCTTGGATGTCACAAGCTGATAAGCTTCTTCTCTTGTTGGCATGGCACACTCCTGAATGAAAATTGTATAACCATCTCGTTGCCGGTCAACTGTCTATTGATAGGAGAACATGTGCAACAATGTAACGAAAATCATCCGAAAACAGATGTTTTTCGATTTTATAGAGAATTTTTTGGAAAAGTGTGACTAAACGTCATTTAGAGATGATTTGTTTCGATTGCAATACCTCTGGGATGTTACCAATTAATGAAATTAATCTATTGACAGTTTGTTTGACTAAACCTATTTTAATAGATAGGAGTATTATAGCTAGAGAAAGGAGACGCAGGTGGCCGTCAAGAAGGTTCTTCGTGGACAGAATGTTATGCTTCGACCAATGGTCGAACAGGATCTTACTCAACGTGCTCATTGGATGACAGACCCAGAGATCCTTTTGACAATGGGATTGTCTCCTGATTTGGCCGCGCGTCCTCTCACTATCCAGCAGGCGATCTCGGAAAGCCATCGCTGGTTCAAAAGCTGTACCGAAAACAACGATTACCTTTGGGCAATTGATGTCGATGGCAACATCATCGGTGACATCACCTGCCATGTCTATGAGGTCGAACACAAAGCCGAATTGTTCATTGTCATTGGTGACAAGGCCATGTGGGGCAAAGGTTTTGGCAAGGATGCCTGCTCCATGGTTCTAGACGAGATATTTAGGGAATACGAAATATATTTCGTCGATACCTTTATTACTCCTGGGAACACTCGAAGCCTCTCGCTGGCATTGTCACTTGGCTTCACCCCGTTTGGCACCCAAACCGGTGGAACAAAAGTCCTTCGTCTGATAAAAAAATCCTGGCTTGCGCGAGCAAAGCAGAGAACATACATAGGTTAGAACTAGTTTTTTTCTACTGACCTTTTCCTCGTCATTTTTGAGCTTTTCCGTATTTAAGCGTAAATTCATTTTTTCATCGAACCTGTTTTCTGTTTCAAATATATTCCCTATAGAATAGAATATTGCTTCGAGGTGAATTGCTATGAGAAAACTGATTCCGCTTATATGCGCCATGCTTTTATTGCAGATGATTCCGCAACACGACTCTCAGGCATTGAGTCTGACGACCAAGGCATTGGCAATGATGAGCGAGACTGGTACGCAAGCCAGCATTGATGTCACTCTTCCAGTAGAACCAATCGGTTCACCAAAATTTACAGCTGACATAAAATCAGAAGAAAAAATTGTCTGGGACTCGGGAATAAATGCAGATTTTCCTGTTGATGTTGACAAAGTCTATATCTCCCACGACGTACAGTACATAAATGTCAGGATAACGCTCAACGCAAAGCTCGAAGATATCTCTGGGGATCCATTCATCTCCATTGCCATGGACACCGACCTCAACCCGACCACAGGCATGCCAAAACTCTACCAGCGTTCATACAACATGGGTGGCGAGGATTTCTTTGCCAGATTCTCAACAGCCTATGGCGACCAGAAGTTTGTCATCGACAGATGGGATCAAAGCTCATCAGACACGGTTGAAACCGGTGGACTGGCCAACGCAAAGGCTTCAGGCAAAGAGATAAAGTTCTCAATCCCAAGGCTGGCCATTGGCGATCCTTGCAAGCTTGACTTCAAGGTTGTGGCAAGAACTTATCAAACCGTAGAACCTGACCTTTCTCCTGAACACATCATCTATGACCTGACAGGCACAACCGCCGTTAGCGGTTGGAAAGTCGAAAAGATTGACACCAAAAGATATCTTGTGACTTCACCGGTTATAAACCAAACTGGCATCGAGCATGTAAATCTTGTTTGGGATAACATCGTTCTCCCGATAACCAGATACGCTGTTAACGCAGCGACAAACCCTGATGCAGTTGTCTGGTCAAACCAGCCCCAGGTTGGCAAGCATCTGTTCATGACAAGAGTCGAGGTTTTCGAAGACGACGAGAACCTGAAGTTTGTGTTCAACTTTGCAAACAGCCTCAAAGGCATGGGCGATTGCGACCTCAAGATCTGGGCGATGCTTGACACAGATGGCAAGCCAAACGTTGGCTTTGAAGGCATAAAGTTTGGTGACAACTACGAAGATTACATCATGGAAGTGGCAACTGAATCTAGAGCTGTAAGAACAAAACTCTACACCGCCTCAAAAGGCATGGGCTACAACCAGCCTTCGCTCAACGATGGCACACTCGACTTTGAAAAGGGCATCTGCCAGATGACAGTCAAGAAGAACAGGATAGGCAGCCCTGACAAGATAAGGGCGAAGTTTGCCTGTGGAGCGTTCAAGGCCGTGGAGGCTGACTGGGATTGTTCAACAAAGAACGAACTCCCGGGAAAGCTCATGTACCTGCAGTATCAGACGCTTTATTCCGAACCAGCCAGAGGTTATCCACTCGACATAAGAAAAGTGGAGTGTATTTCTGACACTGCCAATCTTTACATGAGAATAACCGTGTCAAACCTTGATAAAGGCTCAGTTACTGTCTGGGTTGACCAGGATGCAAACCCTCTGACAGGCATCCCAAAAACAGCTGGCAATCCAGCAGGCATCGACAACACAATTGAACTGACCAAAACCCTTGGTTTTGTTTACAGGTTCAATCCTGACGGAACCAAGACCAAAACAGGCGATTTTTTAGGAATCAGGTATGGAGACGGCAGACTGTCGTTTCCGGTACCGCTCAAGCTCCTTGCGAACCCAAAGACAATCAGGTTCCATGTCACCGCAAGCGACGGTTCGGCAAAAGTAGCCCACACGTTATGGTATCTGCAGTACGGTCAGGATGAGCAGCAATCATGCAATGAAAACCTGGATGTTACAGCTGCGGTTGAAAACGGCTCTGTGAAACTTTCGTGGAAGACAAAGGTTGAAAATCCGCTTGGGTGGTATGTCTACAAGCGCGATAACGATGAGACCTATAACAGGATCACAAACACACCGGTGACCGAAGCTTCGTTTGTCGACAATGCTGTTGAGTGGGGCAAATACTATCAGTACAAGGTCATGACCATCTGCTCTGATGGTGGGAAATCAGAGCTTTCAAACTCAGCAGGCATCTATGTGAAATCGGACAAACCACAGGCAAAAATCCAGATAGACAAGACTATTCTTGACTTTGGCACCAGAAGACAGACAAAAAATATTTGTGATGGTTTCACGGTAAAAAACCTGGGTCCTGGCGCAGTTGATCTTGCCGTAACAACAGAAAGCCCATCGCTTTCGGCAACAGTTGAGTCTCTTCATGTTGAAGAGGGTCAGTCCAAACGTGTCAATGTTTGCATTCTTGAAAACCTTCAACCAGGATCGTGGCAGAGTTCAGTGACTGTTGCGACCAAAGAACTAGCCGTTGTCGTCCCGGTGAAGGTTGATGTTCAGGCCTCAAATATCGCCGACAGGGTTGTCAACAACTTGAAAGCTGTACCCGGGGCTCAATCGCTGATGATTACCTGGGAAAAGCCAGCATACAATGTTGAACAGGCAACAGGCTACAAGGTTGATATTGAAGAAACATATATGCTCAAGGTTATGTCAAAAACCAGCAAAACCCTAGATGCGTCAACGACAAGTCTCAAGCTTGACAATCTTGATTTTGAGACGATCTACACCATCACGGTGACCCCGTATTATGGTAAAACATTGGCACTGCCGTCAACTGTTCAGGCTCAGCCGCTTGCGCCCAATATTTCGATAATCATGAAAGTTGGTTCAAAAGAGGCGATTGTCGATGGGAAAGCCATATCAATTTCCGGCACTCCATTTATCGACTCAAAAACCGGTAAAACCATGGTGCCGTTCAGGTTCATAGCTGAATCGCTCAAATGTACGGTTGCCTATGAGGCAAGAACAAAAATGATAACCATCAAAAGAGGTTGGAAATCAGTAGTGTTGGTTGTTGGTAGCCCCGAAGCGGTTGTTTCTGGTATGAAGGTTCAGGTTTCCCCGCCACCGGTTGTTAAGAACGGGACAACGTTTGTACCTGTAAGGTTCGTGGCAGACGCTTTTCAGGCTGAGACAACCTGGAATGCCTCGACAAAACAGGTTGGCATCTATTTTCCATATGGATATCGCCCATAGTTGGCCACTTTGCCAGACGCTTTGAAATTAATAGTTAAATTTATATAATAATTTGGACAAGGCTTAAGAAAAGCTTGAGGAGTGAATTGTGGTGAAGAAACCTGTTCCGGTTGCGGTTGTGATATCGGGTGTAATGCTCATTGCGGCAATTGTTGTTTCTGTGATCGTGTTTGGTCCAAAGACCGTCGGGCCGGTGCTTGAAGATGAGAAGCCAATGATTGAAGCGTGGCTTGTTTGGAACGGGTTTGATACTTTCGGAAACCAAAAGGGAACAACATATCCCGATGGCTTGCCAGCAGACAGGTACGACTACATCAGATCAAATCATCGTCAAAGACCTTGGAACGATATCGATCAGAGTTGGCTGTCAACCTTTGCGCCTGGAGAAGAGGATGCTTTCAACGTCTGGGCTGACAGGAATGACAAAAATAGATTTGGTGACCCACAGGACACGATGTATCTTGGAGGTACCCCGTTGTTTAACGAGGCTACTGGTGAGGTGATGCCTGCTGATGTATACATTCTTTCAAAAAATCCGCTCAGGCCATGGAATCGTTCGGAGGAGGCTGGAAAATGATCGACGTTCTGGTTGTTGACGATGAGATAGCCATCGCAAAGCTGATAAAGTTTGTGCTTGAATCAAACGGGTATGAAGTAAGGATTGCTGATGACGGTGAAACTGCCATCAGTGCCATCATGGACAAAAAGCCCGATCTGGTTGTGCTTGATCTCATGCTACCGACCATCTCCGGTTTCGATGTGCTTCAAAACATAAGGGAAAGCATGGGGATAACTGATCTGCCTGTTATAGTCCTGACATGCAGGGGTCAAAAAGAGGACAGGGACAAAGCCATAAAGCTAGGTGCTACGGAATATCTCACCAAGCCATTCTCGCCGACGAGTTTGGTAAATACTCTTAAAATCTATACCGGAGCAACACCACAGTAAAAAATACTTTTCGATGTTGCGGTAACTTTTTGAAGGCGAAATCTTTTTTTGGTAGAACCGATCTCTGATCGATTCTCCATGTAGTATTTTTTAATTAGCTGACAATTGTCGGTTGACAATCGTATCAGTCTTCAAAAGGATATAGGAGTATACAATGAAAAGACTGACAATATTTGGATTGGTTATTGTTCTTGTTTTTGCCGGATTGGTTTTTGGTGACCAGCTGATCGCCAACCCGCCAATTGGGAAAACCGTAAAAGACCCGGTATTTTCGCAATGGGTTGGCACTCCTGACCTGGACACTGATTTGGCAAAGATGCCAGCCACCGGTTGGCAAGAATTTCTCCACCCAATGCCTTGGGTCAGGCCATCGAAGTTTCACTCTGCCTATTACAAAGGCGCGTTTGACTGGGATGGCAAAGGTGTCATCAAAATCAGGCTTGGGGCAGTGAATCACAAGGCAAAGCTCTGGGTAAACGGAAAACTGGCTGGCACTCACATGGGTGGCTATCTGCCGTTTACCTTCGACCTGACAGCCCTTGCAAAGCAAGGTAAGAATGATGTTGTCTTGGGAGCTACAGATTATTCTGCCTGTTTCAAGCCTGGCACCTATTCCGACAAACTGAGTAAGGAAGACTACCCAAAGAACTCGCTCATCTACCCGATCGGCTCAACGGTTGCTGTTTGTGGACTTATCTTGCCAGCAAGCATCGTCAGGCTCCCCGATGCTTTCATCGACAACGTCTGGATAAAGACATCGGTTACAAACAAAAAGATAGCAGTCAGGGTTGACCTGCTTGCGCCACACATAGAAAGACAGAATGGGTGCAATGTTACATCATGGATTGAGTCCCTTGACGGGTTACCTGCGCAAAACATTGGCGAAACTGTGGTCGACATCTCAAGGGACGGCGCCAAGGCGGAGTTTGACGTTGACTGGGTCAACCCAAAACTCTGGAGTCCGGAAAACCCAAACCTGTATAGATGCATTATTGTTTTGTCGAAAGATGGCAAGGACATTCACAGAACCGAGAAAACTTTTGGTTTCAGGGAGTTTGAGTCCAGGATGGGTGACTTCTACCTCAACGGCAACAGGATAATCCTTCGTGGCACCTCCAAGCATTATGGCAATGAACCAAAACAACCGTTGCCGGCTGATTACGCAAAGACCGTCATCTCTCAGGCTAAAGCCATGAACTCCAACTGCCTCAGACTTCATGCCAACCCGTACCCAGAAGAGTTCCTTGACGAGGCTGACAGGCAAGGTTTGCTCATTGTAGACGAGTCCGCAGCCTGGTGCATGGGGTTGCCCTATGACAACGAATCGGATGTTTTCTGGAACAACCTCAAACGCATGTGGAACGAACATATTTTGCGTGACTACAACCATCCTTCGTGGGTCATCGCTTCAATAGAAAACGAGCTGCTTTTGACAGGTGGTTCGACCAAGAGCAACTTCAAAGACAAAATCGCCGCCATGGCAAAATACGTCAAAGAGATGTCTGGTAGGCTGGTTGAGTGTGAAGGTGATGATGATCCGAACAGCTCAACAGACATTGCCAACCTCCACTATCCGTACGAACCCACTGCCCATGTGACCTATCCAGAGGACGCCTATTTTCTCTCAGAAACATTCATGACTGATATGTATCCATCCACAAACTACAAGTGGAACAGAGGCAAACCGCTTTACATGGGCGAGGTGCTCTGGCTGCCGGACTCAACCCACACACCAACGGTTACCGAAGGCGACATCGCATACGAGGACATCCCTGCCTACAGGTACAGGCAGAAGGAAAGGCTGTTTTCTATGTATGTTCAGGCTTTCAGGGAGCAGGGCGTTGACGGCTTCTGTCCGTGGAATCCCCTTGAAGACTGGAAACCGCTGGTTCCTGAACAGATAGTGCCTTTGGCTGTAAAAGATGTTTTCACTCCAATGAGGTTCTTTGTCAGGGAACGCGATTGCGACTTCTATTCAGGCACTGACGTTTCTAGAACTGTTACTGTGCAAAACTTTTCCGAAGTGGCAAGAAATCTCACCCTGACGTCATCTTTTGAAGGTAGAAACGAAAAATGGACGCTACCATACAAAGTGACCGAATCTGGTGCAAGAACAATAACCCTTTCCATGCCAAAGGTGACCACAAAAAAGAATGTTGCCTGGAAGCTTGCCCTGTACGATGGCGACAAGGAAACCTACTCTCAAACCATAACCTTCACGGTTTACCCAAAGCAATGGTCGATTCCAAAGTTTACCCTTTACGCCAACCAGAGCACGTTTGACAGCTTCAAAACTGCTGGCATAAATTGCACTTTGGCCACCAAGGCTGCTGACATCAAAACCAACCCAGTTGTCATTGCTCCAAACACCTTCAAGGCAGGTGAGTACGATGCCCTGATAAAAAAAGGCATCAAGCCTGTGGTGCTGTTTCCCCAAAAAGAAGGGGTCATGCCATCGTTTGGATACAAGACCAGCTTCAGCTTCCGCAAGAACAGCTCAACAGACCTGAACTTCACAACCATCACCTGGACAAGAAAGACAAAAAACTATCCAGCCGACAAGGTTTTAAGATATTTTGCTGGTGACAACATCATCTCAATGGGATGTTTTGAATGGTCAACTGGTTTGGTGACTATCCCGATTGCCGAAGTCGGCACATCGAAAGGTTCGTTTGCAACGGCTTTTGAGTTGGCAGGCAAGGGCGTGGTCTCGTCTATAGTTGTTGCCCAAAAAATAGCCTCCGAGCCAAGGTGCGCCGAGGTTCTGTCCGAGTTGCTTTCTGTTGCCCAGACGGCAAGGGGAGGCAAATCGGTGTACACGTTCTCGACCAGTGCCGCGGCGTTTGTAAAAAATCTTGGTTTTGCAACAGGTAAAACCATGGGCATCAATTACATTGCTGGAAAAGATGCATCATCGGTCAACGTTGCCAACCTGAAAAAGAGTTTTGCCACCAAAGGCAGTTTCACAATCGTGGACAGACTCAGCGATACGAAGAAACTCAATGAGATACTGAAAGGATTTGATTCGACGATATCAATTTCGATAGGCAATTCCAAGGCTGATAAAGGTTTGAAACTGGACAGGCCTGACTGCCTGAATGGGCTGTCCCGAGGAGATGTCATAAGAGCAACGTCTTTCCAGTACAACTGGAAGGAAGGCGTCACCGTGCCGTTTTCCACCAAAGAGGTGACAGTTACCAAGGCAAATTCATTCAAATATCTGGCCAACAAAAACATGGTGTTGTTTGTGAACAAGTCTGGAGCATCGCTTCTGCTCAATCTTGTTGAGTGGGACAAAAAGCAGTGCATTCCTCTGGTTGTGCTGTTTGCAAACCTTGGTGTTTCTCTCAAGTAACCGAATAATCAGATGTGGTGGGTTGAGAAATCGACCCACCCGAAAATCTCTAACCAGTAAATAAATTTCCGAAATCTAGATAAATATAGAAATAGACTGCAAAACATGTTTTTTATCCCGAACTTAGACAGGACTCAGCTTCATTTGATTTTAATGAGCTGTTTTGGTCAAGAGCAACAAATATTGGCCTTGACAATCTCGTCCTTGATAGTGAAAATTATTGACACCTACCCATTTTTTGTTATCATCATTCCGATTTTCCCATAAGGAGGTTTGACATGGAAAGAAGATTTGTCGCATCAGAGTCAGTATGCGAGGGTCATCCGGACAAGGTAGCCGATCAGATTTCCGACGGCGTTCTTGACAAGATTCTTGCAAAAGACCCAACCGGTCGTGTAGCTTGCGAGACTTTCGTCACTTTAGGTCTTGTTGTGGTTGGAGGAGAGATTACGACGGAATCGTACGTTGACCTCCCACAGATCGTACGTGAAGTGCTCTTTGACATCGGTTACAAGGACAGATGGCTTGGGTTCACCTATGACACGGTTGGCGTCATCAACGCAATCGGCAGGCAGTCGCCTGACATTGCCCAGGGTGTTGACATCGGCGGAGCCGGTGACCAGGGCATGATGTTCGGTTATGCCACAAATGAAACCCCAGAGCTGATGCCTATGCCAATCCACTACGCGCACGCACTCGCGCGTCAGCTTGCAAAGGTAAGAAAAGAAGGCGTTTTGCCCTGGCTTGGTCCGGATGGCAAGACACAGGTCGTCGTTGAGTACGAAAATGGCAAGGCAAAGTGGATAAAGTCGGTTGTTCTTGGTGCACAACACAGCGAGGATGTGCTTGACCCGTGCAACCCAAACCAGATATCAGAGCTCGCAAGAAACTCGCTGATTGAAAAGGTTGTAAAGCCGGTCATCCCACAAGATGTTCTTGCTCCCGACGTGCAGTATTTCATCAACCAGACAGGAAAGTTTGTCATTGGTGGCCCATGTTCGGACACCGGCATGACAGGCAGAAAAATAATTGTTGACACCTACGGCGGTGCCTGCCCTCACGGAGGCGGAGCTTTCTCAGGCAAAGACCCGACAAAGGTTGACAGGTCGGCATCGTATGCAACCAGATATGTCGCAAAAAACGTCGTGGCAGCTGGTTTGGCTGACGTTTGCCAGGCAGAAGTCAGCTATGTTATCGGCAGAGCCGAACCAACGCACTTTGCCATCAGAACATTTGGCACAGGCAAGGTCGAGGATGAGAAAATCGCAAAAGCAGTGCTCGAGTGCTTCGACATGAGACCAAAATCAATCATCGAAAGGCTTGACCTTCGCAGGCCTATATACAAGAAAACCGTCAACTATGGACATTTTGGCAGAGAACTGCCAGAGTTTATTTGGGAAGATACAACGACGCTTTCAAAACAGCTCCTGGAAAAACTCGGATGAAAAAGTTCACACTTTCGCTGATTGCAATCCTGTTGTTTGCAGCTGGTTGTGGGCAATCGACTCAAACAGCAAATGAAGACAAGACTGGCAAAAACGATCCTTATCAGCCGGTTGAGAACTATGATCCTGCCAAAGTGGACAGGCCTGTTGAGAAAAACAGCAACCTTATTCCTGGTGATGGAATGGCCACGTTTGACACCGTAACAACGGTCAAGGTTCTTGATTTGCCAGGTTCGCCAGTGCTTGTTACGGACAAATATTTTAACATGCTCTATGGTGCATCAGACGCAAAAGGTGCTGCAAAAATAGTCGATATCCTCAAGAAAGACAAGATAAGCCGCCTTGATTATGTTGTTCTGGCTACAACCTCGCCTTCTGAAGTGGCTGGAGCGCTGGTTCTTATAAACTCCGAGGTCAACGTTGGTACATTTGGTCTGATTCGTGGAATCCAGACTGACAATTACAAGTCGCTAGTTGACACCCTGAACAAAAAAATGGTCATGTTTGAGTTTGAGAATGCAGGTGGCAAATGGATGATAAACGGTTGTACCTTTGAAATCCTGTATCCGATGACTTCAGACGTTGCCAACGATGAGCATGCAGAAAAAACCTGCATAATGAGGCTTGAGCGTGATGGAGTTTCAGCCATTTTGACAGGCAACATCACAGAAAAAATTGAACAGAAACTCCTTGATCGTGGAAAGATCAAACTTACAAGCTATATTGTAGTAACAGGCGGTAACGGCTCGCTAACCCAGGAGTTCGTCGAAGCAGTGAAACCGGAAAAGATAATCGTGGGGTACGACTCAAAACTGTTGTCAGGTGATTTTGGAGTCGAAACTTTACAAGTAAAAAACTCAAACTCTGCATCGTTTGTTCTAGGCAAAAAAGTAGATTCGGAAAAATAGCCTTAAAGAAATTGAAAACCCCGACTATAACAGTCGGGGTTTTTGTTTTTTGGCCACGTGTTTACAGAGACGGGAAAACTCCCAGTTTCTGCTGTTCCTTGGTGATCAATGCCATTGCGTCTTCGTGATTGTGAACTATTGGCAATTGCCTGCCACTTATCACGTTGTATGCCCTGGAGAGGATATCCATTGAGGTCTTTGTGGAGACAACTACGCTGAAAGCAAGTTTGCCGTTGACAAAAGGTGCAACTTGGCGCTCGTAGTAGCTCATGATTTCAAATTTTGTGAAATCCAACTCGGTAAGATCGGTGAGGGCATATGTTTTGTGCTTGTCATGAGCCCAGACTTTTGCAGCGTTTTCAACTGCAACGTCTATTTCCTGGTGTGATACCGGTGAGCCGATTAATTTCAAGATTCCGATGTTTGTTTCAGGGTTGTAGCTTGATTCAACTTTAAAATTCATTTGTCCTCCAATATTTTCTTCGCCTGTGGCGAATTAGTTCTTTGGTACTATCAATCCTTGTTTTGCCTGTTCCCTTGCAACCATTCCCTGAGCTTCATCAATTGAAGGAGCGACAGGGAGATGCCTTCCACTAAAAATGTTGAAAAGTCTGGATACCGATTCGCTTGTTGAAGAAGGAGCCACAAGAATGCTGTAGCATACGTTTTTTACGATAACTGATTTTAGTCCAGATTGAAGCTGGTCGATCAGATTGACAGCGGTGAATTCAATGTTTGAGAGGTCGGTTATCAGGTAGACAAGCGTTTTGGGGTTTACCACAACTCTTCGAAATGCCTCAATGGCGGAGTCGATGTCCGACATTGATTCGAATGATCCTTTAATTGTAACCAAAGCCGTATTGGTTGCCTGACTGTATGTTGATTGGACGTTAAAATTCATGTTCACCCTTCTTTCCAAGTTGTCAAAATAATATGTAGCAAAATGCCGTTAATGACTCAATTAAAACCTGTGGATTGACATTTTGAAATTGTAACAAATATTTTACTATAATTATAAAAAAATCTCCAACCTTACCTACAATAAGTAAATAAGATTGGAGATATCAGGATAATATTTGTCTCAGAGTATCATGGCCCGTATACTCTTAATTTTGCTCCATCACATATCTCGGAGAGAATGATTGTTGAACCACCAAGGGCAATGCCGTATTTTTCGCAGTCGTTGGCTTCAATTTTGACTGATGCGACTATATCCGAATTCATGTTGCGAATCTGGAGCAATTTTGGAAATATCATCATTGTCTCTGTGTTGATATCCACTTTTTCTTTTGGCGGGATAATGCCCAAACAGACGTAGTTTGTCGAGGTGAACATCCAGTGTCCTCCATTGTTGATTACAATTAGATTTTCGTCTATTTTTGGAGCATAAAGAGTACCTTCACCGGTCTTGAGATCAAAATCGAGTCCAAAATCGTTTGTTGAACATACGAGTTTGTTGTTGACGTAATTGCATTCAAAAATTTGAATGTTGGTCAGTGAGACCGTGCCTGAAGTACCTTTTACTTTGGCTTCCATCTTGTCGTAGACCCACGGGCCCTGCATCGTGGAGATAACAATGTACTGTTTGGTTGAGATGAGTTTGGCCGCTGAGATGTCAAACAATGTGTCTGAGATATCGAAGATGGACTTTCCGGTTTTGGCTTCGAAGATGTCAAATCTTCCGGCACCCTCTCCTCTTTTGACGGCGTAGATGAAATCGCCTTCTATCAGGACGTTTGGCGAAAGATACTCACCTTTCACTGACCACAATTTCTTCATGTCTGTTGTGGCAACGGTCAATTCCTTGCCGGTTGTGCAGACCAGTAGGTTTCCGTCTGACTGGGGGATGCCTTGGATATTCGACCTGCTCAGAACAGATCCCGTATCCGGATCGACAAGCACAAGCCCGTTTTTTGTACCAAGGAGCAAGCCTTTCTCGGTGAAAAACATTGGTGTTTCGTGAGCGCCAGGTGTGATACTGAAACCGTAGAACATGCCTTCGGCGGCTTCAATTTGAATGTTCCAGATTTGGTTTCCGTTTGACATTTTGTGACAGGAAAATTCCTTTTTGTCGATGTTATATAAGTATACCTTGTCTTTTGTCGTGATGGCCGGTGCAAAGCTGCCATCAAGCGACCAGAGGAGTTTTGGCTTGAGTGGGAGGGTTGTGTTTACAACGTTGTTGTGGTCGGGTCGGGTGCTGGCTCCATTGGTAACAACCTGACTCATGTCGAACTTGCTGCTTTTGCCGTTTGCCGGTTTTGAGAGAATGAATAGGCTTCCTCGCCTGTCAACAATGAAAAGTCTGTCATTGTAAAGGTATGGCCAGTTGACCATCGATCCGTCAATGGAGAATGAATAGGAAATCAAACCATCATTTGCCCTGATGACGTTGACGTTTTTGTTCTCGGTAGCAATAACGATGTGGTCTCCAATGACAACCGGATTTGCGTTTATATTGGAAGGGAGATCTATTGTCCACAACTCTGACCCGTCTTTTCGTGACACTGATTTGAGTTTGTTTTTGCCATAAACAAATATTTGGTCTGATGTTATAACCGGCATGCCAGCAACTTCAAATTCGCAATAATCAATCCAGGCCTCGAGGCCTGTGCTGTATCTCAATTGAAGTTGGTTTTTTGCCGACAACACAGCAAAGGTGTCGTTGCTTGCGCATGGAGAGCCGATTGGAATAACGGGGTGCCCGAGCCTTTTCTGCAGATTGCCTTCGTAGTCGAGAATATAGGTGTTTTTGTCCGCAGAGTTGATGTAAATATTGCCTTTACCTTCGCCAAGTGGTACGGCAGATATTGAACCAATTACGGTTCCTTTAATTTTGTCTATTTCCCAGATTTTTCTCAAATCAGGGAGTGAAAGACACGCGACTTTTCCATCCGTTGAACCGATGACCATCATGTCTTTGTCAATGATTGTTGGAGGGCCAGAGAGAGTGGAAGGAATTCTGTAGGTGTTTTCTGCTCTGTCTTCCCCCTTGGAGAGCTTGTCTATGTCAAAGGTCGAAATGAGTCCAGAGTTGTCGCTTACAATTACAAGACTTCCTGATTGCTGGAGTGTGTCGATGATGTTTTTTGTGATCTGGACTCTCCAAAGAATTTTGCCGCTGAAGTCCACGCCAACCAATTCGCCGTTGGATGTTCCGATGACACAGACATTTGGGAAAACAACGGGGTTTGCCATCAATAATTTTCCAATCTCCGTCTTGGATGTGATGGCAAAATTGGATATGTTTGTTGCGCCAAGATATCCGGTCTTACCGACATTTCCTCCAACTCTATCCGGGGAATCGGATGGTTTTCCAACAGTCAAAACACCTTCGAATTCGAACTTTTCTTTATCTGAGGTCATCAATATCTTGTAAGGGTATTGACCGGACGATCCTTCAGGTGGACTGACCATGTATTCTGTTTGGTAATATGTGCTGTATATGACGTTATTTTCGTAGAGTTCAAAGTTGGAAGGCAATCCTTCGACTTTGGATTTATACGGTGTATTCTTGAACGGGAAATTGACTGATAGTTTTGCAAATATCTGTTGTGAAGTGTTTTCGATGAGTTGGCCGCCCAAAAACATTTTTTGGACAGATTCTTTGCTTGTGTCATTGGAACATCCGGAAAACACAAGAAGCAGTGACACAATCAGCGCAAAGGCTGTAACTGCTGAAATGACTGAGATTCTTTTTTTCATGGTTCAATTTTAAACAACGAGAAGGCAATATCAACTTTGAACATAAATTTTTTGGTCTTTTGACGTGCCTGTTTACCCAAAATTTTGTATTTTAGAGAAAAAATATAGAAAATCGAATACAAGTGATAATGGAGATACCAGTCAAATTATGGCACAGCCAGCGTTATTGTCCTTGTGTAGGAGTCCCATGCCACTCCTCCTCCTACGGTTTTTGAGAGCAATCTCGATGAAACGTAGAGCGTTCCGTTGATAATTTTTGCAGGAGGATTGCTTTCGACAGTAAAACCAGCAACAGTCGCTGTTTTTGAACCAATGACAATTGAAGATGTTCTTCGACCAAGTGTTACGTCACACGATTTCTTCTTGGCATTCCAGGATATGGTTGCTCCAAAGAAACCAGCAACCTCCCTCAATGGCACCATTGTCCTGTTGTTTTCCATAATAAAAAGATTGACCAGTTCACGTTTGTCAGAGTTGATGTAAACCTCGCTTGAACCAACAATATTGGTTACCGAGCAGTCTCTGAAGATATAAAAACCGGACTCAACCATTGGGTTGTTGCCAACCTTGGCTTGTGCGCTTATGGTAGTCTTTCCTGAACCAAGCTTGATTTCCAGCTGGAAGTGGTTGTCAACGCAATTGACCATGCTGGTCAATATGGTCGATTCGTCCAGAATAATTTTTACCTGTGACGGGGAGAAGCCGATGGTTTTCCCTTCAATGAGGATGGTGTCCGATCTTGTGTGCATGCCTGAGAGCGGATAAGAAATGATTATTCTTGGGTCCTCTCCTTTGACGGGTAGCAAAGATGCCATGAGTACATAAACGAGTAATAATTTACAACTAATTGACTTAATATTCATCATTGTATAAAGAATACCTCATCGATATATTCTAACATATATTACATATGAGAACAACAACAGGTTCAGGCAGTTTGGAGGGTGGGCTTAAAGCCCTGGCTGAACCGACTCGCTTCCTCATTCTGGCAATGCTTTCCAAGTACGGAAAACTGAATGTGGGGCAGATCGTATCGGCATTGGGTGTCAATCAGGCGGGGGTGTCACAGCATCTCAGAGTTCTGAGGTTTCAGGGGATTGTCGAGGTTGAAAGAACCGGACAATGGGCGTTTTATAAACTTGTGCCAGAGAGAATAGAATATATTTTGGGCTGTCTGGGCGATCTTGCTAACGGGAGATTCACCATTCCAGGGGAACTTGAGCATAAAATGGAGGCTGCACTCGAGCAAGAATTGCTGATAAAGGTTTGATTTTTTCGATTGCACAAAAATCAGGAACTGAAAAATATTCACAATTGATAAAAATTGCCCAAAGTGCTATATTTAACTCATGATGAAGAAATTAATATTATCTTTGGTCATGTTATGCATGTTTTCGACATTGGCTCCTTTGAACGCTGAAGACGTAGTCGAATGTGAAGACTGGACGATGTTCAATCACGACGCAGCAAGATCCTGTTTCAGCAATAATCAGGCAGCGCCACCATTCAATTACCGGACTGCATACCAGGCGACCATGGGCATCAGAGGTTCTGTAGCAATTACAAGCGATTATGCTGTAGTTGGCTCCGATGATACCAAAATATACTGTTACGACACCGATTCTTTCATTATCAAATGGTCTTATAAGACCTCCAACATGGTCAGGTGTTCGCCAGCAATTGCAGGTAACGTCGCTCTTTGTGGCTCAGATGACGGGACAATGTATTGTCTCGGCCTTGAGAGAGGCGACCTTATCTGGTCATACAAAACCGGCAATTTTATAAGATCATCACCGCTTGTTGTTGGGGACAAGGTCTATTTTGGCTCGCTTGACAACAAGGTTTATTGCATTGACATCCTGACAGGCAAGAAAGTTTGGATTGCCCAGACCGGTGGCGAGGTTCACGCCGCGCCTGCATACATGAAGAGCGCCAATCTCATTCTTGTTGGTTCCCAGAGCAAGGCTGTGTATGCATTCGATGCAACTTCGGGCAGACAAGCCTGGGTGTTCCAGACTGGTTCTGAAGTGTATGGGTCATGCTCTGTTTCAGACACCAATCTGTTCTTTGGTACCGATGGTGGAAAGTTCTTCTGCCTTGACAAGGCAGGCAAGGAAGTATGGTCGGCGGAAGTCGGCGCCCATGTTTGGGCAACACCGGCACTTGTTGAAAATAAAGTCATCATACCATGCGGTTACGACAAGATTGTAAGGTGTTTCTTCCAGGAAAATGGCGAGCTTGTTTGGGATTATAGAACCGAGAACTGGAACTATTCATCACCAGCCATTGGTGGCAAGTATGTTTTCTTCGGTTCAGACGATGAAAAGCTCTATTGCCTGAACTGGAAAACCGGTCGCGAAGAGTGGAAGGGTGACCTGGGTTTTGTCATCCAGGCTTCACCGGTTATTTATTGTGAAGCAATCTATATTGGCACCTGGGGTGGTACAGTTCAGGTTTTCCATCCTGGACCAATCCTTGAAGTCGATCCGCTTGAACTCAATTTTGGCAAGGTTGAAATTGGCTCTTCACCATACCTTGATGTAAAAATTAAGAATGTCAGGGCTGACCAGTTTGAAACCAAGCTCGAAGGCAAACTTAACACGGATGACAAGCATCTTTCTTTGAATGTTTCAGAATTTTTCGGCATTGAAAACAAATCTGAGAAAAAAATACGCGTTACGCTTGATCCAACGAGTTTGGATGCAGGCAACCACCAGGCTTTGATAAAAATCACCTCAAATGGTGGCGACTACAACCTTGTTGTTAGATGGGAAATTGTCTCTCCTATCCCACCATGCATGAAGGTCGAACCAACCACACTTGATTTTGGTTTCCTCAAGAGAGGCGATGAGGCAAGAAAAATCATCACCCTCCGCTTTGACACAGCCACTGAAGTCCAGGGTATGGTCACCGGTGACGAGCGCTGGATTGATGTGCGTCCGACAACATTCCAGACCGTTGGCAAGGCTGCAATCGTCGAAGTATATGTGAATGCAAGCAGAATCCCGGCAGGCACCGAGGCTGTTGGCTCAATTATTCTTGCCACAACCAACAACATTTGCCAGAATGTTTCTGTTCAGGTCAGGGTTGCAACCGAGGAAAAGATAGTTCTGACCATGCAAGTTGGCTCCACTATGGCTTATCTTAATCAGCGCCCGGTCGAGCTTGAAGCGCCACCCTATATCACAAAAGAAGGCAGAACCATGGTTCCGGTCAGATTTGTAGGTGAAACGTTTGGTGCTGACATCGGTTTTGAAGCCAAGGAAAAGAAAGTAACTGTCAAGCGCTTTGACACGGTCATCGAGATGTGGATTGGGAAAAAACAGATGCTAATCAACGGTACTGCCAAAGATCTTTCTAGCCCGCCAGAACTCAAAAACGGTCGAACCTATCTTCCATTCCGCGCGCTTGCCGAAGCGCTGGGAGCCGAAGTCTCCTGGTATGCTGACAGCAAGACCATCAGGATGGAGTTCAGTCCATGAGTTTGCGTCGGTCAATCACCGACGTGTCAGCCTCAATGCGAACAAACCCGGATGCTCTCAAGGCATTGCTCCGGGCTAGCGCATGGTTGACCGGTTCAGGCATTCAGGAGACAGAAACCGAGCATGCAGGCGGTTTTTACGCCTACTATTCTTCGACAGACAGGTCGTATTCCTATCTTTATTCAGAGATTACAGGCTACGCCATCACGACACTTTTATTTTTAGACAGAATCCTGCCATTCATGTCCAGGGATGTCTATGCCGATTACGCAGCTTCATGGCTTGTTGACCAGGCATGGGTTCCGGATCAGGGCGGTTTTATTGCAAAATTCTACCCGACACAAAACAAAGTCCTCAGGCAAATCTACACTTTTGACACAGGCATGATCCTCAACGGCATGGTCAACCTCTATCAGGAAACTGGAAACAGCTATTATCTATCGGTTGCTGCAGGCGCCGTCGAGTTCATAGTCGACAGGATGCGCTCCAGCAACGGCATGCCATATCCGATATTTGACCTGGACACAAACGAATTTGTTTGCGATGCAAAACACTGGAGTACAGACATCCAGCCATACCTTGGCAAGTGCGCCATCGGCCTTTTAAACTACGCCGACACCACCATGAGCGACCGTGTCAGGGACTATGCCAGCCAGATGCTGGAATGGGTTCATTCCTGGGCTCAGGAACATGTCGAAGGCGCAGCCTCACACGGTGACGGTGCGTTCCACCTCCACCCGACATGTTATGCCATCGAGGCTTTGCTTGTCGGTGGCGTCAACCTTGAGCGAGAGCATATGATTCAGTCTGCGCTTAAAACCTGGAAGTTTGTCGCTGAAAACCAGCTTCCAAACGGCGGATTCCCAATGCTTGTCGGTTCAGGCGAAAACTTTGAACGCTCCGACATCTGTGCCCAGTTCATCCGCACAGGTTATGTGCTCAACAAGCTCGGAATGTTGCCGGACAACTACGGTGACGCACTGGATCGGGCTGTTGCCAGACTCGTGTCGCTCTCATCCGACGAACCGGATCCGAAAAGCTACGGCGCAATCATGCACTCAGGCAGGGAAAGACCTGAAAGGTACGACCCCAACTGCTGGTGCACCATGTTTTCCATCCAGGCGCTTGCGCTTGCTGCTGGTCTGACCGATTCACTTTCGCTGATGGTTGCGGATATGTTTATGGTGTAACCTCCAAACCTTCGGTTTGGTCTAACAATAATTTGCTATTCCGGTATTTTTATAGAAATCGGTGGCAAAGCCACACGATTTCGTTGTGGCTGAGTAACTGGTATCCTTCTCCCTCTGGGAGAAGGTGGTACGAAGTACCGGATGAGGGAGTTTATAACGGCTCCGCCGATAATTGCTACCGCTGACGCGGAAACATTTTTTTAAAATAAAACTAGTTGTCCTCAACGAGATTTTATTGAAACCGCTGGATGAACCAGACGGTTTCGTTTTATCGCGACTGCGCCGGTAAAACAATTCTTTGAAAATAAGTTTTCTAGAAATCGGTGGCAAAGCCACACGATTTCATTGTGGCTGAGTGGCTGAAATCCTTCTCCCAGAGGGAGAAGATGGTTTCTAATTAGTCAATTTCTTTGGTTCAATTGTTATGTTTTTCATATTATCACAATTTGTAAAAGGCATTATCAAATTTACTTTGCGGATTGAAAAAAAGTTATTCAGGGAAGACATTTTTTGTTTAATGGGTTTCCGCGTTAGCGGTACTTAATATCGGCAAAGCCTTATCATTCCGTTATCTCCACCTTCATCCTGTCCGGGTCTTCAAAGTAAACGCCATAACAATCTTCCCCGCCGGCAAAAGGATGGCGATCCTCATAAAGAATTGTCACACCGCGGTCTTTGAGTTTTTTGGTGATCTCATCGACAAACTCCCTGCTGCCTGCATGAAATGCCAAATGGTTGAGACCTGGTCTGCAGCGATGGTACGGAATGTCGCAAAACCTTTCCTCGGCTTGAACAAACACGATATAGGTATCACCGAGGATGAAGCTCTCGCCACCATCCCATTTCTGGAATGACTTATAACCAAGCTCCCCAAGCAGCCAACCCCAAAAATCAAGGCTGATTGCAAGGTCTCTTACATATATCTCAACGTGGTGAAGCATGCCTTTCATGAACCTATTATATAACCGACATACACAAGTTCTCAATCCACTGTTAGTCAAATGGATGTTCAAAAACTATAAATCTTGATCCAAGAAAAACTAAAATGATTAACAGTGTCTGAGCTTTCGTGACGTTTATGGGTCAATCAAAGCTTTACAGAAGGAGAGAAGACTATGAAGTTTTTCGCTACTCGGCGGTGCTGATTGTTATTGTTGTGATTTTGCTGTTTTCAAAGTTGCTGTTAATATTGTTTGGGATGATGTCCATTTCCAAAAATCAGGTTGAAAGTTTTGTAGAAATTTACTTCGAAAAATCAATATTTACAAATATTAATGGATTTCTTCTGATGGGGTTCCCCAACGAAGTTGGGGTGATAACTGGGCAGTGAAGGATTCGAACCTCCGAAGACATCAGTCAATAGATTTACAGTCTACCGCGTTTGGCCACTTCGCTAACTGCCCATGCGTACCATTGAATTATTACATTTTGGCCATGACAGTCAAGTGCGGGCTTTAACCTTTTATAGGTTAACTTTGACATTGCCTTTTGAGTCTCAAATTGTAGAATTGCTTGCGTCGGTATAAAAATGCCGATTCGATCCTCGATCGGAAGGTGCGCACTATGGCAGAAAAAAAAGCTACGATAATAGGACTTGGCTACGTTGGACTCCCTCTTTCACTTATCATGTGGGATTCTGGCTATGAGGTGTTTGGTCTTGACGTCAGACAATCTTATGTTGACCAGCTCAACAACGGCTGCGTTGTCATGGCTGAGGCGTTCAAAGGGGAGCCAATTGAGTCAGTGCTCAAGCGTGCAGTTGCCTCAGGCAGATACCACATCACAACCGATCCAGCCAAAGCCCTCGACTATGACGGACAAAAAATAATCATGACCGTTGGCATACCGCTTAAAGACAACAAAGCCGACACCTCTGACCTTGAGAGCGCTTTGAACACACTCTCAAAGCACCTCAGAAAAGGTGCCCTTGTTGTTGCCAGATCGACGCTGATTGTTGGCTACACAAGATCTTATGTTGCTCCAACACTTGAAAAACCCACAGGCATGTCGGCAACTGAAGACTTCGACCTTGCCTTCAGCTCGGAAAGAATGGCTGAAAATGTAGCTTTCGAGGAACTCATTGGTATGGTGACTCCCGTTGCTGGCCTGACCCCAAAAGCCACAAAAAGGGCTGTGGAGTTTTTGACAGATATTGGAATCAAAGACGTTCGTGAGGCTTCCTGCCCAGAGGCGGTCGAAGCGGCAAAGGTTTTTGAAAATATAGCCAGGGACGTCAACATCGCCCTTGCAAACGAATATGCAAACTTCTGCACTGCAATGAATCTGGACACCAAAGAGGTTCTTGACCTCATCCGCACACACAAGCGTGTGGGGTTCCTTCATCAGCCTGGGCCTGGAGTCGGTGGACACTGCCTTCCACAGGCAATGTACTACCTCAAGCCGACCTCTGACAAGCTTGGAGTCAGCATTCCGGTCATTTCGACAGCCAGAAAAGCCAACGTTGACCAGCCGGCGCACATTGCAAAAATTGTCACCGACTGGGCAAAAGAAAAAGGCATAGCAAATCCAAAGGTTGGACTCATTGGACTTGCCATGAAGGATTATTCAACCGATGCCAGGTGGAGTCCAGCTGTGGACGTGCTTGAAAATCTTATGAAGGCTGGTTTGGATGTTTGGACATACGATCCGGTTGTTGACATGAGTCAGGTCTCTGTCCAACCAAAGCATGTTGCCAAAGCTCTTGATGAACTGGTAAAAGATTGCGATATTGTCATTATCGGAGCCAAGCAGCCGCCGATGCCTGAAAAAGGCAATTCAGATCCAAAACTCTTTGCAGACATGAAAAAACCAGGACTGGTTCTTGATTGCAGGTTCGCCTTCGACAGAAAAGCCATCATGGACACGGGACTTGATTACAAAGCATTATAAGGCTTGACAAATCAGGACTAAGATGGCAGGATTCTATAGATGAAGTTCAAACTCAGCTGGCTTAGAGCCATTGAATATTTTTTGCTTGGATATCTTGTGTCAACCGTAATCGCCTTCATGCTGTGGATTCTTGTCCAGTACCAGAGCGTGATGTGGGCGTCAAGAATGGTATTGATACCTGTTCTTTTCTATTTCCTGACAAAGTTTTATCTTAATCGCACTCAACCAAGAACAAACGAAGGCAGACGTCTTGCCATTTTCTGGCTTTTTATGCTGGTCTTGTTCGATTTTGCCATCTATGTCGTAGTTGTCCGTTTCAAAGCAATGGATTTCTATGTCTTTAAAGGTGAACCCTGGCTTGCCGTCGGCTATCTTCTGGCTTTTCTTGCCCCGTGGCTTGCTGACGCCAGAATCAAAAAGCTGTCAAAGCCAGCTTGACCTTGACAGATGAGCAATCTCTGGTAATTTCTATTTCAGTAAATTGCTTCGAGCGGGTGTAGCTCAGTGGTAGAGCATTAGCCTTCCAAGCTAATGGTCGCGGGTTCAAATCCCGTCGCCCGCTCCAATCAATACGGCTCCGCCGATAAAACACTAATCCCCCTTGAACACATAAAATATGGAAATCAATGGCAAAGCCATACGATTTAATTAATTATGAATGATTTCTAATTAATTGAAATAATACCTGCTCCCGCTTCAAAAAATTCCTACTATTTCAAAACAGAATAAGTATGTCTCATAGATATGTCCCAAAAACCAATCTCAGATTTGTCAGATAATCAGAAATTTATGGTCATCACAGTTTTTTTAATTATCATCATTTGCAAATGAGAAAGCTTCACTTCTTTTTGCCAGGCATGTTCACGCTCTACGGCGAGACCGGACGCTATCCTGCCGTGTCAATCACGGGCTCAAAATGCGACCTGATGTGCGACCACTGCCAGGCACACCTTTTGGTGACCATGCCAGACTGTTCAACCCCTGACAAGCTTTTGGACTACGCTCTTGCGGGTCAGGCTCGTGGCGATGTCGGTTTGTTGGTTTCTGGCGGTTCGAATTTCCAGGGAAAACTGCCCTGGGAAGAGTTTGCTCCGACACTGGCAAAGATAAAATCTCAGACAAACCTACACCTTTCGGTTCACACCGGATTTGCTACCCACAACCAGGCAAAGATGCTTAAAGATGCTGGCGTTGACCAGGCTCTCATCGACATCATCGGCTCTGACGATGTCGCAAAAAAGATATACCACATAAATTTAGACATCGTAAAAAATTCGCTTGATGCGGTGTTTTCGGCCGGTTTGATGGTTGTCCCGCATGTGCTTGTCGGTCTTGATTATGGCGGACACTCAGGCGAAGAGCAAGCTCTGGAGATGCTTTCAAAGTACAACCCCAAGGCAATGGTCGTCATCGCGCTTCGCCCCTCAAAGCACACCAAGATGGGGTCTGTCACCCCTCCGACACCTGAGCGTATCGCCGAGATTATCAGGCTTGCCAAAAAACTCATGCCAAATACGTTTGTCAACCTTGGCTGCGCAAGACCTGTCGGCACTCATAAGCAAAAGACAGACGTATTGGCCATCGAGGCTGGTGTGGACGGGCTTGCCGTGCCCTCGGAGCAGGCGTGGGACTATGCCAAAGCTCATGGTTTTGAGGTTGAAGAGCACCCAACCTGTTGCTCCATGCTGACAACCTTTGTTTGAGCATCATTGAGGCTTGTTAAAGCGCATGGCTGGACTAGCCATTGCATTACCATATAATATCAGCTCAAACGCCGAAGTAGCTCAGCTGGTAGAGCAGCTGATTCGTAATCAGCAGGTCAGGGGTCCGAATCCCCTCTTCGGCTTTTCTCCCATCTTTGCTTTTGTAAATGATCACAGTTTTTTATTGCCATTAGAATAATAAAAGAGAATGTTTCATGGCTTTATTGGTTATGGCAAAAATGAATCATGTTTTGCATCAAAAAGATTTTTACACTTTAAAAGTCAAAGTCTCTTTTTGTTATTCCTTCTGCCAGAATGGGCCGTAGTCGTGCCTCTCGAGCTTGTAGAGGAAGTCGACAAGCGCTGGCACGTCGTCGATCCAGAGGCTTTCAGCTTCCTTGTAGGTCATGTCGTTTTTTTCGATTTTTTCACGTGTTTGCGGTGGCATGTCAAAGTCAGACCAGATGGAGATGAACTTGCCGTCTTGCTTTATCTCTGGTTCGAGCAGGCGCATGTCCTGAGTCCACCAGGCTTTTTTTGTGAAACGCCCCTGGGCTTGCGTAATTGCCTCTGTCAGCTTTGTTATGTCTTTTTTTGCCTCGTCCTCTGAGGTGTAGAGCAGTTCAAACTGCAGACCGTGCCTGCCGTTTTTGGTGGTGTGGGCAACACCTATCCAGGTGAGAGTGCTGGGTCTGCCAAAACCTTGATAAATAATGGTCTGTTCAGGGTCAAGCGGTGATCCGATCGGGATACCGTGCCAATATTCCTGGGAGAGCTGGTTGTGCTTTGAAACGGACGACTCAAGCTTGAGAACCATCGATGTGAAGGCGTTTTCAGGCAGTTTAGAGGTCACTTCGTAAATCTCCGGAATCGACATCAGGGACTCGCCTTCGCCGGTGTAGAGCCTGAAAGCCGGCTCAAGGGAGTTGTCTGAAGGTATCTGGCGTTCGATGAACACCGCGCCGTCAGGGCCGATGACCACACCTGAGCCAAACACGTCAGAATCGACGTGCCTGCCTGTGCTTTGCATAACCGTGGCATACTGTCTGTTTATGATCTGGAAGTTGTGCCTGTTCATCCAGTCGATGAACTCGTCCATGTCGGCTGTTGAGCATATAACCTCGTGGTCGTTTGACACATCGAAGATGTTCCACTTCCATGTTGTTGGGTTCATCATCTGGGTGTGATCCCACTTGCCAAGCGGCAGAACCTTGCTGACGCTTGAGTCGATGTTGTTTCCCATTCCAAGCAGCCAGTGGAGCCTATACTCTTCCTTGTCGATGGCTTGAAGAACCAAGCCTCGAACATCTCTGGTGTATTCGATGTTGTTGAACACAAAACCTTTCATCTTCAACGGTCGAGTCGTAAGACCCATTATCATTGCAGGCATTCTGGCAAGAGCCTTCTGAAAAGCTGTCCTTGGCAGAGGTTCTGATTTTCCGCATCCAGCAAGGGTAACGATAAGTGCAAGCGCAACCAGTCTTACTTTAGCCATAGCCACCCCCAGTCACCGGTTTTTTCTATGTTTCTCATCAGCAGCGGAAATTGGAAGCTGTCTGTTTTTGCATCCATGTCAAACTCAACTGTCACAACCGAACCGTTGATGTCAAGTTGTGGCGTTGTCATGTTCATCCGCTTGTACCAGGAGTCACCGGTGAGAAATGACGGGATCTGAGTGATGTCTTTTGACAGCGTTTCGAAATCCTCCTGAGCCTTTTCCTGGTTTTGATAAACAAGCACAGCTTTTACGGTCTCTACGCCGTTTGCCCACTTGCTGCCAAAAGCTGCGTTGGAGACAAATTCGTTTCTGCCCCAGCGCTTAAAAACTTCCTGCATGCCAATGATTTGCGTGGGTGACTTTGCCGGGCTGACAATTGCCTTGTAGTCAGACTTGACCGCAAAGGATTCAGTGAGGAAACCTATAATAATGGCAGGATAGCCTTCAAGCTCACGAAGGCAGGTCTGAACTGATTCATACTCGGTTATTGGTTTGTCTTCGCCTGAAACAATCATGGTTGCTGCGTTTTGGGAAGGTTGTTTTGATGATCTGGTGCAGACAACTATCTGTTTGTTTGCAGAAGATTTTGTCACGACTGGTTTTTCTTTGGCATCTTTTGTTTTTATGGAATAGACAAAGCCATTGTCTGCCTGTTCGGAGATGGCGCCGTTTTTCTTCATGTAATCTGAATAGTCGAGCACAGGTGTGAAAACCTGAATGTCATAATACAGGCAGGATGAGAACCCTTCAAATGCCGATGGGTTTTCGCACTTGAATTCTCCGTCTTTAGAGAAGTCCCAAGCTGTAACCAACGCAAGTTCGTGGCCGGATTTTTGTGGAGAATCCGATGCTATCTGCTGCTTTTCCTTCATGGCTTTTACGTCAAAGCTGTAGATGAACAGGTTGTTGTTGGTCTGGAAAGCCTTGGTCACGATGTACTGTGGGTACATGGATAAAAGTTTCTGGTGAACAGACTCTGTTTTGGGTTTCCCGCACGACGAAACCAGCAGCACCATGGCTGCCAAGGAAAAAGCAAGTTTTCTCATGTCACAAGTTTCTGGTTTTGAAAGCTTCCTGTCAACTCAAACAACTGATAATTGAAGTTATGCCAAATCGTAGTAGCATGTTCTGTGATGGCTGACATCAAGGAACTTGTCGCAAAAAAATGTATCCTCGTTATCTTCGGACCCACTGCCTCGGGCAAGACCGATTTGTCCATTAAGTTGGCAAAGAAGCTGGGCAGCCAAATAATCAGTTGCGACAGCCAACAGGTTTATCACGAACTGTTCATCGGCACAGCAAGACCCACCAAGGAAGAGATGAAAGGGGTCAAGCACTACCTCATCGGTCATGTCAGTGTCACCGAGGAATACAACGTTGCCAGATATATCGAAGACTTTGCCGCTGTTGCCGACACCATCTTCTCGCTTGGAAAGCTGCCAATTGTTGCCGGTGGCACAAACATGTGGCTTTCATCATTGCTCGACGGCCTCTCCCCTGCACCGCCAAAAGACGACGCTGTCAGAAAAAACCTCGAGGATTTTGTATCAAAAAATGGCCCCCAAAAACTCCACAGCCAGCTGATTGCCATTGACCAGGAATCAGCGCTCAAGATAAAACCAACCGACACCAAGCGCATAGTCCGCGCCATGGAGATGTATCTGGTGTCAGGAAAAACCAGGACCGAACTGTTCAAGGAAAAAGTCTTTCTGCCGTACACGTTCATCCCTGTTGCAATCACCAGACCGATAGAAGAAATCTACGACAGAATCAACGCCAGAGTGGACAAGATGGTCGAGGCTGGTCTGCTTGATGAGGTCAAAGGGCTTGTTGAAAAGGGTCTTGAGGACGACGTCAGGCGCATAAAAGCCCACGGCTACCCGGCGTTGCTTGACTGGGCACATGGCGTTGTAACGCTTGAGGAAGCCCTTGAAACGATGAGAATGGACACCAGGCACTACGCAAAGCGTCAGATGACCTTCATCCGTTCGAGAAGTGATTTCACAGTTTTTGAAAATGCCGAAAAAGAAATGATTTTGCAACTATTGGAGGATTATGATGGATGACACCAGATCCCAGAGAAAAAACCTTATAAAAGCCATTGAGACTGAGCGCAAGTCGAAGCTCGTTTGCTACTATCTTTCACCTGACAACGCATCGGTGGCTGATGATGTTATACCGCCACTTTATCACACCTTATCAGTCATCGGCAAACAGCCCAGGCTGGACGTGCTCATCTCGGCACGAGGCGGGTCGCCTGAGGCTGCGTGGAGAATTCTGAGCCTGCTTCGCGAGTACACCGACTACCTGTCAGTCATTGTTGGGTACAGGATGCACAGCGCGTCATCATTTATTGCGCTTGGCGCCGACGAAGTTATCATGACCCCAATTTCAGAGCTTGCCCCTGTTCACATTCAGAGCGCAAGCCCGATGGGGCCTGTTGGCCCGGATGAAAATCCTGTCTGGATTAATCCTTATGACCTGACAACCTATGTCGATTTTGCCAAATCCATCGGTTCCTCCCCAGATGAAATTCTCAACCAGTTCCAGCTTCACCCGCTTGCAATTGGTAACGCCATGAGGGGTTGGCATCTGGCTAAAGATGTTGCAAAAAAGTGCATCGGTCTTGCCAATCGCCAGACTTCCCCAGAGGAAGTTGAGCGCATAGCAAACATCTTTACCAGAAACATCAACTCCAGCATGATGCCTTTCACCAGACGCGAGTGCGCTTACGAGCTGAATCTTCCGGTAACCACTCTCCCGCCCAGTCTTGAGCGTGAGGCAAGCATCCTTATAAACATCTACAACGAGCTGGTCACCTATTCATCCCCGTACGAGCACGACCCGATCACAAAACTCGAGTCTCGGACGATAACACCTGCAATACTTGAAAGCTCGATGCTCACAATCATCCACAGGAGAAAGATAGACAAGCTGGTTCTTCCAGACGGAAAAGTGACAGAATCCCCAGGCTACGGCGGCTGGAACGACGAAACGATTCAAGAAGCGCTGTAGGTTTCAAGAAGAAATTGTCAATCTAAAGATAATCAACGATAGTTTTTGAGGATTGGAAATCAGTCGATGCAATCACAAAATCTGTTTTTTTAGAATCAGTAAAAACGCCAACTGTAGATATCCCATAGAATTATCAATCCAAAAAGTACCTTGAGCCATGTGCAATCAGGACCGAAGAAGAAAATAATTATTGAAACAACGAAAATGATGAGTTGAACCCACCATTTGTCCCACCACTTCTCTTTTTGCTTGTTTTCTGTGTTTGTTTTGTTCTGTGGTTTCATTGGCCAATATCTATAATCCTGCCTGTGGGTATTTGATTTGGGTTTTCGGACTGACCCCAAACTCCTTCGATAACATAGCATAAATGTCACCATTTCTCAAGCTGAACCTTTATTGGCGCCATTTCAGATGAAGATGGAATTCCGATACCATGAAACTTTCCAATCCTCTTTTTGCATACGGCCAGAATGACTTGACGCCATCGATATGGTTAACTCATTGTTCCCGTGATTAACCCTAAAAGTGCTACCCACAAGCCCACCATCATGGCTGTGCCAGACATTGTTGCAGGCGCTTCCGGAGAAGGTGGAACCGGAAACACTCTTGTAGACGTGCTCCTTGCAGGCATCATCCGCGACGGCCAACAAAAAAAGAGCGATCAGTGAACCCTTGGGGGATTGAGATAATGACAAACCACCGCAGGAGTAAACCACCTGCGGCTTTGTTACGCATTCATAAACAAAATTGAACACGACCCAGCTTGACAACTGAGAAAAAACATTGTATAGAGAAGATACAGCGTCGCTGGTAACCGAACCCCGTACCATGCCGTACGGTGACAACCCGAAGGGCGAATTAGGTGCCAGGACGCTTTTCTTTTGTTGGATCAGGTTTCCATTTCCGTATATTGAATTTACTCTCTGCAGGTTTTGTAGCTGTCCTTAATCTATTTCCTTTTGATTCGATGTGTATGCATAAATCATTTTTTGCAGTTCTTGTTCTATCAGTATGGTTCCACATATATCCAACAGAACCCAACAAAATATCAGCTAATTGGATTAAATCTTCTTTTTTTGAATCGGTTGGTTGAACAAGTTTTATTGAAGATTTTTCAAGTTTTCCTGATGCATACGTCAAATATCTTTTTAGATCGCTGAGTCGACTGTCTTTTCTGTTAGATCTGTCATCGGTAAAATGTAATAATCATTTCCAGGACGAAGTTTGTTTGATAATAGTGTGTAGTAGAACTTGTAAAAGCCAAGTTCAGAGTCTCCATCGTTCCAATGTTTATGATCCAATCTGTTGTTATCGATTACTATGCAATGAAATGCTGCCTCTAATTCAAAGAAAACATCTACAAGCAGTTTGTATTGTTCAATGTTTGCTTTTGCGAGTCGTTTCCATTTATATTCGTGCGACCATGAAAATGTCTTTCTGATATCCATAATTCTAGATTTCATAAATTCAATATGGCTATTGTCAACCCATAGTCCGCCAATTAGCATAAAATGCTCTGATAAAGAACTCTCATCGCAAAAAACAGATATTCTACCCATCTACTTTTGTGACACCCCACTCAGGCAATACATCTTGCCATAGAACGAGCCGATGTAGACCTGGCCGCTGCCGATGATTGGTGAACCAAAAAATGACGTTGAGAAATCGGTTTTTTGAATAACCTTGCCGGTTTCGTCCAGGTTGTAGAAGTTGCCATCCGATGACGCAACATAGACTGTTTGCCCACAAACAGCAGGAGTGGAGAGAATTCCTGACAGCTTTGCCGTCCAGACAGGCTTGCCGGTTTCAATGTTGATGCAATGAAGCGTGCCGTTGTCCGAACCCACGATTGCACGGTTTTTCATAATGGCCGGTGAACTGTAGCTTGAAGTTGTTTTCGTCTGCCACAAAATCTTGCCTGTTTCGAGGTTTATGCAGTGGAGGTCGTTATCCAGACAGCCAACGATGGCCTTGTTGCCGGTTATGCACGGTGAAGAGTAGTTGCCGCCTGATTTTGTTTTCCAAACCATCTTGCCGTTTGAAATGTCCAGGCAATACAGGTAGCCGTTTGAGGAGCTGAATACTAAACGGTTTTGTGTCAGTGCCGGTGTGCCCTGGATGGCGCGGGTGGTGGAGAACAGCCACTTGTGCTTGCCAGTGTAGGCGTCGATGCAGTAGAGCACGCCCTCGGCTGAGCCAAAGTACAGCTTGCCTTCCTGGGCAACAGGGCTGGAGTCGACCTTGCCAAGAGTCTTGTAAATCCAGAGTTTGTCGCCAGTTTCGGCATCAAGGCAATAGAGCTTGCTGTCGCATGAGCCAACGTAAACCTTGCCGTTTGCCACGCAAGGGGTGGAGAACACGTATCCACCCGTTGGCTGTTGCCAGATAAGCTCGCCCGTGAGTGCGTCAAGGCAGTAGATGTTGGAGTCGTAGGAGCCAAAGTACAGCTTGCCACCAGACAATGCCGCAGCAGAACAAATTGGAAATTTGGCTTTAAAATCCCAGACAGTCACAAGTTTCCCAGGCGCAGGCCCACAACTGCTGTCGGTTTCAGATGTTCTGGCGTTGTTTCCGCCAAAACTTGTCCATTCGCAGGTGGAGGTGGATTTGTCGGATTTGACAAAGCAACGAACCGGGATTTCTGTCACGCCTTTGACGTAGTCAATTTTTATCGTGCCTTTGAGTGTCACGCCAGGTTCAGAAATCTGACCTGAAACAAGGTCAACAACCAGTCTGAGTTTTTGCCTTGGCGGAAGCACCACTCTTGCCGGTGTGGGTTTGAACCATTTGGCTTCGGTTGTGATGGTCAAGTCGAGATCGTTTTCACCACAGTTTTTAAGCTGAAGAACCCTCTGATCCTTTGCCCATCTTTCAACCGTGTAGAAGTCCAGCATCAAAGGCGAGACTTCCATGCAATTGACAGCTGCCTCGAAGCAGTACATGTTGGTGTCATACCCGCCACAAAGCACATAACCGTTTGTGACAACCGGTGTTGTAGTGAATTTCTCGCAGGCTTTCATGTTCCAGATTACTTCACCGGTTTCGGCGTTTATTGTCCAGATGAGTCCGTCTTCGGATGTCAGATAAATGACGCCATCGGCAATGGTTGGTGACGATGCTGTTGGCGACTTGATGTCGATAACCCACACTTCGAGGCCTTTGTTGTCCAGGCAATAAACCTTGCCGGTTCTTGATGTAAAGTAGACTTTGTTCTTCCAAAACGCTGGGGAGGAAGTGATTTTTGCATCTGCCACAAAATCCCACTGCCTCAAGCCTCTGGTCTGTTCAAGGCAATAGAAACGCTTGTCAGATGTGCCAAAGTACAACATGCCGTTGTTTGAAACAGGAGTTCCGAGGATTTCGTCGCCTGTTTTGAAAGACCAGATAACGCTGCCTGTAATGTTGTCGATGGCGTACATATTGGTATCTTTCGAACCAAAAAACAGCTTTGCGCTGTCATAAAGAGGGGCAGACGGGAAAGACTTGCTGACATATCGTTCCCAGATCAGTGAGCCATCAACGCTGTCCAGGCACACCACTGCGCCGCTGTCGGTTCCAAAATAACACTTACCGCTGTCGACAACAGCAGAACCTATGATGGAGGATTTTGCGTCATAAGACCATTTCTTTGTGCCAGATTCGGCATCCAGACAGAAGAACTTTCCATCCCAGCTGCCAAAGTAGAGTTTGCTTTCAAAATATGTCGGAGTGGCGTCAACATCACCTATGGCGTCAAACCTCCACAGTTCTTTGCCGGTTTCGACATTGAGGCAGTACACCCTGTTGTCCCATGAACCAAAATACATTTTGTTACCGACAACGCATGGGATGGAAGCGATGGGGCCGGTTACCTGGTGAGTCCAGGATATTTTGAGCTTGGGCTCAGAAGGAGCACAGCCGTCGGTTGCCACTCCCTGTCTGGAATTGCCATATCTGTAGACAGGGTGGTCGCATGACGGGAAATCATTTTCTGGTTTGACATAAGTCCTGACCACCACGCCAATAGAACCACTGTCCCAGGATAGTATTATTTTGCCGCGTTTTGTCCCTTGTTCTGAAATGAGATTTGGGATTGTGTAGACGCTTATCACCTGTTCTTTGGCCGGCTTCAGTTTTATTTCGTTGACTGAAACATCAAACCATTTGTCTGTCGGCTGAATTTTTATCTTTTGGTCTATAAGACCGCAGTTTCTGACAGTCAGAAGGAACTGGGCTGTTTCGTGCAGGCTGATGGTTCCGAAGTCTACCGAACCTTCTTTGGTGTCAACACAATTCTCATCAAGAATGTCTTCGAAGCAGTAGACAAAAGTGTCGCTGCAGCCTATGTAAACTTTTCTATCGGCAATGGAAGGTGGGTAATTGATTCCGCCGCCAAGCTGTATGCTCCAGATCATGTTTGCAGAAACAAGATCCATCATGTAGAATGTGCCGGCATTTGTACCGAAATAGATTCTGTCGCCACAGATTGAAGGAGTGCTGCAACCGCCGTCAGCCTCATATTCCCATATCTTTTTGCCGTCATTGATATTGTAGCAATATAGCACGCGATCATTCGTGCCAAAAACAGCCATTGTTCCTGATATAGCTGCTGATGTTACGGCCGTACCCCTGATGTTTGCAGTCCAAAGTTTTCTACCGCTTTTGGCATCCAAACAATACATGTTGTCTGAACCAAGAAACAGTTTATCCATGTAACATGCCGGGGTTGTATCGATGGCCTTCATGGTGGTGAATTTCCAAAGAAGTTTGCCTGCGTAGGCATCTATGGCATAAAGGTTTTTGTCATCTGAACCGCAATAGATTATGTCTTGATAAACACATGGTGATGAGTTGATAGGGCCACCGGTCTCAAACTTCCAGACGACATTTCCGTTTTCAACATCCCAACAGTAGATCCAGCCATCAATGCCTCCGGCTATGACGCGCGAGTTCCAATAAACCGGGCTTGACCTGAATTTGTCAATTGATTTGTAATCCCACAGTTTGTTGCCATTTATGTCGAGTGCGTAGAAGAAATGGTCATCGCTGCCAAAGAAAATCCGCTCATCGACAAACATTGGAGTTGTGCAGATATCGGCTTTTGTGGCAAATGTCCAAATATCCTTGCCGGTTGAGGAGTCTACACAGTAGAGCTTGCCGTCTTCACCGCCAAAGTAAGTCCTGAAATCTGCAAAAATTGGGGTGGACATGACCTGGCCGATGATTCCATGCTTCCACTCGATGGCCAGCTCTCTGCCCTTTGGCCCGCATTCAGGTCCGCAAAAACCAGTGCAATCAGGCGTTTTTCTTGATGATGGCCAATGGCACCAATTCTCAAGTGCCTTGGATGTATTGGTGGCAGGCACTGTCTGCAGCAATAGCATCGCTGCCACGACAAGCAATGAAATCTTCTTTTGCATTCCCATGCGTGACTCTCCAGTTAGCTGTTGTTTGGTTAGTTTATACCTTTTGAATCATTCATTGTAAAGTTTGGTATAGAGAGAACATGATTATAAAATTTTGCCAGAAAGGCATTTTTTTGCTAGAATAACTTCAAATACTAGCAAACCGGGGGAGATGTGATGGATAAAGGACAAAGCAAGAAAATAGTCATATTGGTTCCACCTGTTCTTGAGGTTGAAAAGTCCGCAAAAAGGATCAACTTCAGTTACTCAATTGTAAACACGGGGTCGGTTATTGGCAGGATACCTTCAATAGCATCCATCGAAGCAACGCTTGGTACGCAGAGCTTTGTCTACAGGGCAATGACTAAAACCGAACAAAAAGAGATTATCGAAAGTCTAGATGCAGAGGATGGTTTGGTAAAAACCGGCTCTGACAAAAAAAGGTTTGGGAAAAACAAATCAGTATTGGAAAGCTTAAGCCCCGGGAAAGCCAGCGGGTACCTGCCGTACAGGCTCGGCACAATACCAGCTGACTTGGCGGTAAAACCGATTACGGTTTTTGGTATTCCAAAACCCACCCAAGAATCAAAACAACAGGTCAGTCTTGAGTCAGCCGAAAAGAAACTCAGAAAATTCTCAAGTCTCAAGCCTTCCGGATATGACAGGCTAACCAAACAGAGGTTTTCAAACGCCATCATTTCTGGAGCAAGAGACAATGAAACCGGAGCTGTGCTGGTTCCTACGATCAGGTTTTTGATCGAGGAAGGAATAATCAATATCAAAGTCACTTTTGATGACGAAACAGTTGCCCTGGCGCAGACAACGGTCAGGTTTGCCCCTGATAAGGTGGACATCGAGTCAGAGTATGTAGCTGGAGACGGTCACGTTCACACTGACTACTCGTGGTACATGCCAACCATTCATATAGCCAATGGCCCCTCGATTTCTGACAGGATAAAGGAAGGACTGGACAACGGCTTGAGATGGATGTTTTTTACAGACTACTCAATCCAGTTTTTTTCGCAGTATTCAAGTGGCGGCATAAGGCATGTCGGAAACGCCGAGATTGACCCGGCAACAGGCATGCCGTACCGGACAGCTGTCTGGGATGACCACGTTGAGGAGTGCAGGTTAGGTTTGACTGATGAGCCAGACGCTGAACCGGTTGAGGGCAACCTGCTCGTCGTTGCCAGTCAGGAAGTACCATCGAACATCGACTCTCATAATCTTGTGTGGGCTTCTAAAAATCCTCTCCAGGATTTGTGGGAAAGGCCTGAGAGGGTAAGAAGCGAACAGTTTGATGCACCGTTTTTCAGCATATATCACCTGCTCGGGTTTTTGCTTGGTCAGTCGTATATGAATACAGCATTTGCCCATGACGAGCCCTGGCAGGACAAGGATATGAGGATGAACCCTTATGATGGGTACGACAAGCCTCCTCACGCCTATTTTGAACACGACCTTGTCTGGGCCAGTGGTTTTCTGAGGAAACCTTTTGTGGTTGCCGCTCATCCCTACAACAACAGCTACAAATACAAAGGTTTGCACCTTGCAATGACAAAGCAGGGCTGGAAGCCGATGGCTGTTTCGCATGCCCTGGGCTCAAGCCTTGTAGGGTTTGAAATATTTGAAGACCCGATGAACCCGGCAAGGATGGCAAAGCATGAAGTTCTGGCAATCTGGGACATGTTCCTCTGGCATGAGTTGCCGGCAACGCTGGAAACAGGCAAGTTCATAGTAGCCTTTGCAGACTCCGATGCACACCTGACCAGCTTTTCAGGACAAAACAAATTTGGCAAAACCAAAACCTTCCTCCGGATGCCAGATTTCAACTCTGTTCCGGAAGAGTTGCTGTTTGAAAAAGTGATAACCACTCTTGAGGCTGGTCACTGCACTTGCACGTCAACCGGCGACTTCGGCACATTTGTACTAAAACATAAAAGCAAAACCTATCACCCTGGCGATTTCGTAGAGATTGAAAAAGGCGACAGGCTGGAGTTTGAAATCTACGGCAGACCTTCATCGACTGATCGGGTTTTTGCCGGTGGAACCATTTACTCTTGCGTCAATCCTGACTTGAAGGCCTTTGACCCAGATGCCGTGACACCAGAAAAAGATACCGACTATCTGGAGGCTGTCTATCAGATCATGACCGCCTATGCGGTTGAATCGTCATCGCCAAGTGACGGCAAATCACTGTGCAATATTGACCCAAGCAACGCTTGCTATCCAGGTACAGCCATCGGGAAAACCAGCATAAAGTTGCCGTTTGGGACGGTGTTTTCAGCGCTTCGGGCAGAGGTTGTCTTTAAAAACGGCGACCAAGACGGGGATGTTGGCAGCATAGTCTATACGAACCCAATATTTGTAAGTTTTGTAGACAAACCTTGACCGCAAAGCGTTCAAACCTTACTTTAGTAGGTTGGAGGCATCTTGATCAGAGGCGTAAAGACAAAGGTGCGAGGCCTTGAAAAATGTGATATCGACAAGCTTGTAGGCTGGCGAAACGACCGCTCTATTCAGGACATGCTCATTGGATGGCACTTTCCGGTGACTGTCGAGCAGGAGCTGTCGTGGTTTGAAAAAACCTGGACAGACCAGCGCAACAAGCGTTTTGCCATTGAAGCCGATACTGGTGACTACATCGGCAACATTGGTCTTTATGATATCGATTGGATAAACAGACAGTGTGGGTTTGGCATTTTTATTGGTGACCCAAACTATCGCGGTGGCGGGTATGCCTTTGACGCTGGCCACGCTTTGCTCAGCTTTGCTTTTAACGACATGGATATTCACAGGGTTTGGGTTGAGGTTCTCACAACAAACGACCCATCCAGAAAATACTTCGAAAGACTAGGATTTAGGCACGAAGGAATCCTTCGACAGCACAACTATAAAAATGGAAAATATGTAGACCAACACATAATGGGTCTGCTCAAAAGCGAGTTTGCATGATAAAACGGCTTGGCAGCTCGGACTTTACAGCGTGGAAGGAAGTGTTGAAAAAACTTCCGGCTGTGGATTGCTACGGAATGCCTGAACTGGCCAAGCTTTGGGAATCGTCTTATCCTTATAATTTTGAAGCCGTTTACGCCCAGTATGACGACAACATTGTTTTTTATCCCTACATCGTCCGTCCGCTCAACGAGCTGCCGTTTGGCAAACGAATAAGCGAGGAGCTTGGCGAGTGCTTCGACATCACCAGCCCCGAGTACGGCGGAATCTTCCACAACTTTAAAAATGAAGTACCTTACGAAGTCTGCTCAAAATTCTCAGCAGAATTCGGAGCCTACTGCCAGGACAGGAAGATTGTGACCGAGTTTGGCAGGGTTCAAGTTTTACTCTCAAACACCACCCTTGGCCCTGGCTACAACGTCAGGCGTGTTGGTCGGGTCGTGACTGTGGACTTGTCGGGTTCAGAAGAAGACATTCTAAACAACATGAGCAAGGAAGGCAGAAAAAAGCTCCGCCAGGCAGAGAGGGTTCCGATAACTGTCAAGGAGCTTGGCCCGGAAGGATTCCTGCAATTTCCACCGCTTTACTACCAAACCATGGATTATCACGACGCCATGGACAGATACTATTTCCCTTCAAGTTTTTTTGAAAACATGATATTTACGCCACAGGATTTCTGTTTCATTCTTGGTGCGTTTACCGGTGAGAAGCTCATTGCTGCAATAATTGTTTTGTACGGTGGGGGTGTTGGCTACAGCTACCTTTCAGCAACTGACCGCGAACACCAGGAGCTTCGACCAAACAACATCCTTTTCTACCAGATGCTCATCGAGTGCAAGAGGCGTGGCTGCCACAGCTTCGTGCTTGGCGGTGGCGCTCATGGCGAGGATGGAACGTTCCGATTCAAGCAAAACTTTTCAGAGGCGACAGCCGATTTTTTCATCTACGATCGCCTCCACATGCCAAAAGTCTACCAGACCCTTATTGAATTGAAGACAGAATACGAGCATAATTTCGGAAACAAAAACTTTGACCCTATGGCTGTAGAGTTCTTCCCTATATACAGGGCCCAAGTCAGGAGTGATGATGAAGAAGATTGATCCAGCATGGAAACGCATTGAGGATTTGTTTCTGGGAATTTTAGGATTGATTATTCTGTCACCCCTGTTGCTGGTTATTGCGATTGCAATCGTCATTGACACCGGTTTTCCGGTTTTCTTTATCCAGCAGAGGATGGGTCATGGCGGACAACCGTTCAAGTGCATAAAATTCCGCACCATGGTTAAAAACGCAGCAAACCTTGGCACTGGCATCTGGACAGGTCAAAACGACCCAAGAATCACCCGTGTTGGAAAGCATCTGCGCAGCTTCCTTGATGAACTCCCACAGGTTTTCAACGTCATCGGTGGCACCATGAGCCTTGTTGGACCAAGACCGTCGATGATCTATCAGGCAAAGCGTTACAACGAAGAACAATCCAAGCGCCTCTGGGTCAAGCCAGGGATAACAGGCTGGGCTCAGGTCAACGGCAGGAACGCCCTCACCTGGCCACAAAAGATAGAGTATGATGTTTACTACGCAACTCACATGTCCTTTGGCTTGGACATGAAGATTTTTTTTATGACCCCAAAACAGCTTCTCACACCAAACACCTACCCGGATGCAGAACCAGACGACCCGATTTCAAGGCTCGACGGTGTGGCAAATCCGGATGCCATGGAGGAAAAAAATGCATAGGCTCAGAATTTTGAACGGACCAGGTTACTATCCTGGCAAAATAAGACTGACAAGGCCACCAGTACCGGATTTGAACAAGATATCCGACAGGCTCACGGCAGCCCTTGCCTCAGGCATGCTCACAAAAGGCGAGCAGCTCTCAGAGTTTGAAGCCGAAGTAACAACCCACATGGGCTCAAGATATGCCATCGGTACAAGCTCGTGCACCGTAGGACTCACACTGTCTCTTGCTGCGCTCAAGATGATGAAAGGCAAGAGGCTTGAGGACAGATGCAAGGTTCTTATACCGAGCTTCACCTTCCTGGCAACAGCAACAGCCACCATGTGGGCAGGTTGCGACCCGACATTTGTCGATTGCGACAGACGCACATTCAATGTGGATGTGGCCGATCTTGAAAAAAAGATGACTGATGACGTGTTTGCAATCGTCTTCACCTACGTTTTCGGTTCACCTACCGGTGTAGACCAGGTGCTAAACTTTGCAAATTCAAAGGGCATTCCTGTCATTTTTGACGCTGCCCATGGTTTTGGCGTTTTGCATAACGGAAAAACCGTTGGCAACATGGGTCTTGCAGCTTCATACTCACTCACTCCGACAAAACTCCTCACCTCTGGTGAGGGTGGGTTTATAACCACAAACTCAGAAGAGATGGCAAACAATCTGCGCATCCTTCGTGAATACGGCTCAGTCCCTGGCGTTCATGACACCGAATTCCCAGGACTCAATGGTAGAATGTCAGAGCTCCACGCCATCCTTGGCAGATGGGGTCTCGAGCAGCTCAACACCGAGGCAGAAACCAGAACCAAACGTGTGGCTTATTACAAAGAACACCTTTCAAAGGTGCCAGGTATCTCATTCCAGATTATTGCCCCAGAGGATCGTTGCAGTTACAAGGATTTTGCCATTGTCATCGACAAGGATGCCTTCGGCATGACTCGTGACCAGTTGTGGGAAGTGATGAAAAAAGAGGACTTTGAGTGCAAAAACTACTTCAGCCCACCGGTTCACCAGCATAAATACTTCAACAAAACAGGCCAGAACTACAAATCTGGATCGGTTGACACCTGTCCGACAGCCTCCGGTCTTTCGCAGCAAACCCTTTGCCCACCGCTGTTTGGCACGATGACTGATGCAATGCAGGATGCTGTAATCGGAGCAATCACGGAAGCTCATGATAAAGCTGGCGAGATTGTTTCAACGTTAATCAGGAGATAGACATGATAAGGGTTGCTGTCTGTGGAGACGACAGGTTTCTGGAATCAATAAAATCAGAGCTTTCCACAAGCTCTTCCTACTCGATTGCCGGCCACACCTGTGACCTAGAAGGTTTCTCAAAACTTGCAGGCTACAACGCGGTTTTGGCATCAACAGATTTCCAAAACCTTGGAAAGCTTGCCGACATCTGTGCTGGAGCAAAAGTTCAACTCACCGTCGTTCCAACAAATGAGCGCTTCATGCGCGAAATTGGCGAGGACGAAGTCATCGAAAGACTCATCGTTTCAGGCATGTTTGGCAAACGTCGCATAGCAAAACCCGAGGATGGCGAGTATCTGAAAGGCAAACGAGTACTGATAACAGGCGCTGGCGGTTCGATAGGTTCGATGCTTGCAAAACGTGTTGCAACATACGACCCAGAACATCTGACCGTGGTGGATAATTCTGAAAACGGCATATATATGATCGACCTTGATTTGGCCATTTCTGGATTCGACAAGAAAACCGCGATAGTTATGGACATGCGTGACGAAGAACGATTCATGGCGCTGGTTGCCGAGAAGAAACCAGAAATCCTCTTCCACGTTGCTGCAAGAAAACATGTCCCGCTCATGGAAAAGTTTCCAGAAGAGGCAGTTTCAACAAACGTTGAAGGCACAATGATTGCCCTCAAGGCTGTTGAAAAGTTCGGCATTAAGATGTTCACCTTCATCTCAACTGACAAAGCTGCCGACCCTGCAAACGTCATGGGCGCTTCAAAGAAGATAGCCGAAACTGTCATTCAAAGGTTTGCAAAAAACCACGATGGAAAGTTTTGCATCGTCAGGTTTGAAAATGTTTTGGACTCAACCGGCAACGTCTGCTACACGTTCCAAAGGCAGCTCAAAACCTCAGGTCAACTCACTGTTACCAGCAAAGAGATGAACCGATATTTCATCACCTGCGAGCAGGCATCGCTGTTCATTCTTCGCGCTTCAAAGGTTGCCCAGAAGGCTGAAGTGTATGTGCCTGTTGTTGGCGAGCCGATATTTATTGATATTCTGGCTCGAAAAATTGCCGGAGTGCTCAACTTCGTCGAAGACAGGGACTACAAGATAACCTACACAACTCCCCGCCCAGGAGAGAAAATGACCGAAGAGCTCATTACAAAGGAAGAAGAGAAACGTTCCGAAACTTTTGACGGGATAATCAAGGTAGTGCCAAATTTCTTTGGGGATGAAAATTTTGAAGAGAATCTGACAAAACTCCTTGAAGCAACAAAGAAATTTGACAGACCCAAAATTGTTGACTTGATGCACAAACTGGAGCCAACCTACAGATGATACCGCTAGTCATTTTTTCCAGCCAGGATTTTGATGACCTGCCAACACGCAAGCACAGGCTTGCAAACTGGATGAGCGTCAAGGGCAATCCAACGCTCTACATCGAAGCGCCATTCACCTACCTATCTGCGCTCAAGGATCCGACATACAAGCCAAAGGTAAAGCGTGCTGGGAAAATTACCAAGAAAAATGACTATCTCTGGGTGGCGTCTCCACCACCGATGATGCCTTTTTATGGCAGATATGGCTTTTGTCAGGAGATGGCTGCTGGCAAAATTGCAGGATTTGCCAGGGCGGCCATGAAAAAAATCGGTTTCCCAAAAGAGTTTGTCGCACTTTTTTATCTGCCGTGGATGGAACCGATAATTGAAAGAGTCAAGCCCAAAGCCTCGTTCTACGACTGTGTGGATGACCATGCCGGTTATGGCGGAACAAGCTCCAAGTCGTTTATTGAAGAGGCTGAAGCTCAACTGTGCGAAAAAGTCTCAACAGTTTTTGCAACAGCTCGGTCTATCACCCAGAGACTTTCAAAATTCAACAGAAACACTGTCTATATGCCAAATGCTGTTGACCCTGACCTTTTTACCAGCGGAGTAGAATCGGAGATAACAAAATATATTTCAAAACCAAGAATAGTCTACGCCGGAGCACTCCGTTGGTGGTTTGACACCAAACTGATGCTGGCTCTGGCAAAAGCAAGACCAAACTATAATTTCATCATAATCGGCGAAGAACGCAATGGCGAACTTGGTGCTGACGGCCAAACTCTCCGTTATTTGCCAAACGTGCACTTCCTTGGCAAAAAACCCCAATCAGAACTGCCTGGTTTGATGTCTGATGCTGTTTGTGGCATCATACCTTTTAAAACCGGCCCGCTTATTGCCTCGGTTTCGCCGCTCAAGCTGTACGAGTACGCCTCGATGGGGCTTTCTACGGTCTCAGTACCGATGATGGAGCTTGAGGCAATGCCAAAAGAGGTTGTTACGCAGGCAAAAAAGACTGAAGATTTCATTGGAGCAGTAGACGCAGCCGTGAACAAGCTTCCAAACAGGCAAGCTTTAAAAACATTTGTAAACGCAAACACCTGGGACAGCAGGATGAACAGATTCTATTCGGAGTTTGAAAAACAATGGCAAAGAAAATAAAAGTGGCTCAGGTCATTGCAGGAACCGATGTTGCAGGTGCAAAAGGATACACCATCCAGCTTGCAACCATGTGTGACAAATCCAGTTTCGAAGTTGTACACATCCATGTCCACGAAGGCATGACCACAGTCGAAGCCAGGCAAGCTGGCATTGAACCTTACATTATCGGGCAAAATCCGTACAAGCTTGCCAAGCTGATGAAGTCACTTAACCTTGACCTTATCCACACGCATGGTGTTCGAGCAAACTTCCTTGGTAGATATGCTTCAAGAAAGACAGGCATTCCAAACATCTGCACCATGCACAGCGATTCAAGGCTGGACTATGGTTCAAAGCTGAAGGAAAGAGCAGTCTGGTTTGCCGACAATGTTGGCAACTCCTGGTGCAACGGATTTATCGGCGTCTCCAAAGACATGTCCGAAAAGCTTGCCATCCGTGGCATTCCACGCGAAAAAATTCACACAGTCTACAATGGCATCGACCTTAGGGAAGTCATGTCAAACGCAAACAACGAAGAAACCAAGAAGAAACTGGGCATTGACCCAAAACTCAGACTGATTGGTACAGTCGGCAGACTCGTTGAAGTCAAAGGCCACGACGACATGGTGGCAGCGCTTCCGTTTATCCTTCAGAAGGTTCCGAATGCAGCATTGCTCATCGTTGGTGATGGGCGTTGTCTGGAACCGTTGCGAGAACAATCTGTTAAGCTGAGAATCCAGGACAGGGTGTTCCTGCCTGGCAGAATCAAATTCCCGTGGGATTTGATGAAAGCCTGCGAAATCGGCTGTTTCCCGTCAATAAACGAAGCCATCGGTTTGGCTTTGCTCGAATACATGGCTTTGGAAGTTCCGATTGTGGCCACAAGTGTTGGTGGCATTCCAGAGGTCATCACAAAGCCTGAATACGGCTTGCTTGTTCCACCAAAAAATCCAAGAGAGCTTGCAATGGCAATAATAAATGTTATGACTAATAGCGAGCTTGCCAGTTCACTTGGCAAGGCTGGCAGGGCAAGGGTAGAGGAGCGTTTCACAACCGAAAAAATGCTTGAAGAAACCCAGAAGGTTTGGGAGATGTACGCAAGGAAGAGTGGGTAATTGAAAAAAATCTGGTTGGCACTTACAGCTTTTGTGACAATCACATGCCTCTGTCCAACAATTGGCAGGAGTGTGGATGGTTTCACAATGCGGTTTTGGCCAAGCAGGTCAAATGCCACCAATGGCGAAACAATATTTGTTATCTGTAAAGTTACCAACAACACAGGCGTAAAAGTAGATGACGCCACACTGACAATAAATTTTCCAAAGGAGTTTGTCCCTCTAAGGTCAATGCCTGAGTCCAAGATTGTTGGAAAGCAGGCTGTATTTTCGATAAACGGTTTTGAAAACGGCGTAACCGAAGTCTACAAAGCCTGGGCAAAGATTGACGCTCCAGACGCATTGACTGGTTTTGTTTTTTCAATGGATGCAGTTTTTCAACACGACCAGACAAAAATCAGCTCGAAATGCTCGATAATTATGCTTGCTCCGAATGTCTATCCCGAACTCAACGTTGAATTGAAGGAAACACACAGGCACTATGGCACCCTGGATTACAATCTCAAGATTGAAGGCGGATACCCTCCTTATGAGTACTACATTGACTGGGGTGACGAAAACAGCAACAAAGGCAGTCTCAGGAGCGAAGGCATATCTGAGGTGAGTCATACCTATACATTGCCTGGCGAATACAGAATTAATGCCTACATCAACGATTACCTGGGTAAACAGGCGGTTATCAGAAAAAGACTATACATCGAACAGTGGAGCAACCAATGAAGTTCCAATCGCGAGAGCAGGCTGGGAAACAGCTTGCAGCAAAGATGAAAAGCTTTGAAAACACAGAGCTTGTTTATGGAATAGCCAAGGGTGGCGTCATTGTCGCTGAGCATGTTGCTCAAGCTCTTGGATGCAGGCTTGTGCCTGTCCATGTGGCAAAGCTCCCGTTGCCGTGGAATCGGGACATTGTTTTTGGAACCGTCATCCATGACGGCGAAGTCTATCTTGACGAGGGCATCTACCGCCAGATGGGTCTTTCCTACATGGATGCCCAAAAGATTGCCAGGACAAAACTGGCCGAGATAAAAAGATCACATCAGAACATCATTGACGAGAGTCAGCAGCAGCCGTCAGCAAAAAACCGAGAAGTGACAATTGTTGACGACGGCATGGCAACCGGTTTGACCATGCTTGGCGCTGTTATCTGGCTTTGCGCTCAGGGTGCAAGAAAAATAAATGTGGCAATCCCCGTGGCAACCCAGGCCTCAATCGAGGTTGTCAAATCAAAGATAGACAGCCTGACATGCCTTTTCATGTCAACCAACAAGGTTTTCTCAATTGCAACCTATTATTCAGAATTCCCGGCTGTTGGCGACCGCGAGGTTCGCGAGGCAATCAAGCGCAACAGGGATTTCCTGAAAGAAATCAAGCCTGAGGAATAAAAAAGTCTTACTCTTCATTGTTCCCCTCCATTATCAGGGAATATGAAATGATTGTTTCTATTGTCGCCACCAGACATACGTATCCCATCAGAAATCTTAATGAACTCTCCATCCTTTAGATAGAAGCTGTCAAATTTCTTTGATCCTTCATCACCATACAAGGCAAAGAATAATGGATATTTCAATCCAAAATAACAGTTCGCGAAAAAGGATATTTTAAGTTTATATTCCTTGTTGTTGGAGTCTCTATACACGGGGGTGAAAGGTTCAAGCTTTTTTGTTTCAAGCGTATACTTAAAATTCTTTGCCATAAAGGGGTCAGGTGGTCGTTCTGGTCCCTCCCACTCGCCATCACGCCTTATCGGGTTTTCATATTCAGCACCAATGTACATGACAGTTTTATTGTCTTCTTTGTATACATACATCGTGCCAACACCATTGTATTGAGTGAACTTACCTTCTGCAAAAGGAGCGCAGAGTTTGCGGAAATCTGATTCTGTTACTACGTCTTTTCCTTGAATATCTGAGAAATATGATGTTATGCCTGTATTCCCATGACCGTCTGGTATTAAAAGACCACATTCCAGACAGTCTTTAGATAATTCTGCATACTCAATAAAACCGTTATTCAACATTGCCCAATTGACCCATGGTGAAAGCGGTTTCACCTTGTCACTGGGTCTTATCGTTTGGTCTTTAAGGGATAATGCTACTCCTCTGGCTGTAGCTTCAGGTGTACGATATAAATTTTGCTGGTCGTTCCCATGTGTTGTTATCATGTGCATCTTGCCATCTTTTATCTGCTCAATCATAACAATCCCATCGTCTTCGATGAGCACAGGGAAGAACACTGAACCTGTTTCACAGACGTAACCGGTATAGTTTTTTATCAACCTCTTGCCAATGAGTTTTTGTTCCCTTGTTTGGGTGTTGTAGAGGTAAGTAAAAATAACAGTAATTTTTTGAAGGAGCTTGCCATCCTCGATGATGTTGTCTTTGACGTGTTCTCCCCAGGATGTAGTCAATATGGCCCACTTCCTGTCCTTGGATAGGGCTTTCAGCCATACATATCCTAATAATTCAGGAGTAAATACGGGGTCAGTACGAATTTTGTACAATCTGTCCAGATCATCATCCTGTGCTTGTTTGAGCACAATCTCGAAAGCTGTTTTCTTGTATGAGAAGTCAATGGGTGATTCCATCACTCTCATCCTGCCAACTCTGGCTATATCATCGAATTTGGACTCTCCTTCGATGTAATACATCATTGGCAGATTGTAGTCTGAGGCAGTCAATTTCTTTTCAATAACAGCTCCGGCAGTGTCAGTTGTTTTTATGGTTCCAGCAGGTTTGCCTGGCTGCGGAAGCTTGACATCAAGGGTGAACTGCTTGTCGGTTTGGTTCAATGGAACGATTGTTCCATCTGGTTGAATGTATTCAACTTTTGATAATGGGACATCTGCCCAGACAATGAGCTTGTCACCTGACTTGGATGATCGCTTTTGTTCAATGTTTACTTCTGGTTTTTCAACAACTGTTATGGCCTTGTAGAGAGTTTTCTTCTCCCAGTCCTGGGTTGTGAAGGTGACGTAGATGGTTTTCTCGCCTGCAAACCTTTCGTTCAATGTGATGGTGTCTGTCCATACATTGTCTTGTGGCATGTTTTTGGACTTTACAAGCTTGTTGTCAATTCCAAACCATACCTCACGTGTAGCTTTGGCAAACTTCACTGAAAGCTTTACTGTTGAGTTCTTATACACATGGTCATACTCAACCATTATGTGGTCATCTATGAGCTTTTGGTTGTCAACTGCCGGGATGGTGGCGGATTGAGCGCAGGAAACCATAAGAATAACCAGCAGAGTTGTTGTCAGTTTTTTTAATGTCATTTTGCCCTCCAAAACTTGACTATACGTTGGAATGGGCGAAAGTCAAACCTGGTTCTTACTCTTTGGTTATGTCAAGCAACAGCTGTGTCAGGGCAAACATGAGTGTTCTGTGTCTGACGTCCTGCCTGGTGCCTGAGAATATTTGCCTGAAAATTTTTGCCCCTTTAGGCGTAAGGATGCCAATGTAGACCAGACCGACAGGTTTATCGGCAGTTCCGCCGTCTGGGCCTGCGATGCCGGTTGTTGAGATAGCGCAGTCTGTGCCAAAGAGTTTTGCGCACCCCTGCACCATCTCAAGCGCTGTCTGCTCGGATACTGCTCCAAACTTTTCCAGTGTTTCGGGGTTAACACCGAGGAGTTTCATCTTTGCCTGATTGCTGTAGGTCACGGCGTTGCCCATCAGATACGCTGAGGATCCGGGCGCATCTGTGATGGTTTTTGAGATGAGCCCGCCTGTGCAAGACTCGGCCGTTGAAATCGTCCAACCCATTTTTTTCAGTTTTATTCCAAGTTCAATTTCGATTGGATTATCAAACAGGTATGGCGAGAGTTTTTCAAACATCTCATCGATTGCTGGTTTGACAAGTGTTTCAAACTCTTCTTGCGAGTCTGCTCTTGCCCAAACCCTGAGCCTGATGTCACCAATGCCAGCATATGGTGCAACAAACGGCTGGGTCTGGCTTTTCATCAGGCGTTCGGTTCGTTGCGCTGTTTCGGACTCTGTCAGTCCAAACACATGAAAGTCTCGCTTGAAGGTTTTTTCTTTGGCGGTAAGTCTTGGCAAAACTTCATTTTCCCAGATGGGAACCAGCTCTCGAGGTGGACCTGGCAGAATTATAAAGGTTTTCCCCATGTCAGAAATCATCAAGCCAGGCGCTGTGCCAAAATCGTTTGAAAGTACCATACACCCTTTTGGCGCGTAAGCTTGACGATAGTTTATCTGGGGTGTTGCCATGCCTCTTTTTGCAAAGAGTTGGTCAATCCTGTCTGCGGTTTCCTGAACAAATGCCATCTCAAGACCAAGAAATTTTGCAACCGTCTCCCTGGTTAGATCATCTGGTGTTGGCCCAAGACCACCGATGGTGATTATCAGATCGGACGAGGAGCTTGCCAGGCGCAAAGCGTTGAGGATGTCGGTTTCGACATCGCCAACCACCACGGTTTGAACAAGGTCAACGCCTGATTCCATCAAAGATGTTGCCAGGTACTCAGTGTTTGTGTTTTTGACCTCTTGCCTGAGGACTTCTTCGCCAACCGCAATGATAGTTGCTTTCATTGAATTGATATTCCCACCTGTCGGTTTTGTTGTCAATACTGCTTATTGTTGCTGTTGTTCAGTGGTTTGATTGATCCTGTACGAATTGTCAATCTTTGCGTGGTTAGCTTTCCACTGGCCGTTTTCCAGTACCCATGGCAGTTTGAAGTAAATGCCTGATTGAAGCTCCTTTGTACCGTAGGAAGGGTTACCCATTCTCATGATGCAGATTCCGTTGCCTTTGTCGTCCGAGTAGGAGTATTCGGCTTCAATGAGAAACCCCTCATCTTCGGGAGTTTTGTCGGTTCCGGTGGCTGTTGTTTCGGTTTTGAACAAATCAAAAGAATACTGGCTTTTGATGTTTGAAGATGACATCTCATACATCAACTGGGCGTCTCCTTTGAGCATGGAATCGCAGTATCGAGTGAAAGACTTTTGCAAATCGATATCCCTGTAGAAATCTTCCAGTTCAGGGTGTCTGTCCTCAATGACCTCGGAGTCTATCTTCCAGGCGTTATTTTCAAGGACGCATCTCTGCCTGAAGAAGCTGATCCCGTTTGGCATATCTATAGTTCCAAAAACAATGGCATTGTTGTTGTTAATTTTCTCGCTGTCATAGGTCATCTTTATATTTTTGAGCATTTCTGAATATTCGGATTGTTTTTCTTTGGGGCTGATCGTTTCCCTGAAATCTTCGAGAGTCAGTTTTTTCTTTATTCTCTGGGAAAACATTGAATAGGCAACATCAGCATTGCTTTCCTTGAGGTATTTATTGAACTGACTGACAGTTTCCGTTGGCACGCCTTCCTGCTCGTTTTTTGGGCTTGAGCAGCCGGTCATGATTGTCATCGAGACTATGAGCATCGTTAGAAACTTCTTCATGTTGATAAATCTATTTGTTTTTGTTCTTGATTCAACTGTTGACTTGACTGATACAATGTAATCAAGGAGGATGAAATTGAGACTTGAGAATCTATATAGATTAGGTGTAGCAACAGGCATTGAGAATGATCCCAGAGGCAAAGAAGCCGTCGAATACGACTTGTCAAAATCCAAAAAAGCTTTCGAGGCGTTGAAGCCAGAGGACAAAGATTATTTCGATGTCGATTCACTTTGGAATCCGTATCCGGATTCAAGAATGGCTGCCGGAGATCCAGACGCAGATGTTGGAACGGTTCTTGTCGGCATTGATATTGGTGTTGGCGAAATCTTGCTGGCTGACAGACTCAGAGAGAAGGGCAAGAAAATTGACGCAGTCTTGAGCCATCACCCTTCAGGGATGGGCATTGTCGGGCTACCAAAAGTCATGCTCATGCAAGCCGACATCATGTCTGGCGCTGGTGTGCCTATAAACATTGGCGAAGGCTTGATATACCCAAGGCACAAAGAGGTTGAGCAGGCAATATTTGCTTCCAACCACTACCAAACTGCTGATGCGGCTAAACTGCTGGGAATTCCACTTTTCTCACTCCACACGCCTGCTGACAACTGTGTAGTCACCTACCTGACAAACATTGTTAAGCAGAAGGATCCCAAAACTGTTGGCGATCTTTTGAAGGTTATGAAAGACGTTCCTGAATATGACCTTGCAAGAAGAAAAGGCCTGAACCCAAGAATCGAGATTGGTTCGGATGAAAAGAGAACAGGCAAGATACTCGTTGAGATGACAGGTGGAACCACAGGTTCAAAGGATGGCTGGGAACGGTTGGCAGACGCGGGTGTTGGCACTGTGGTTGTTATGCACATTCCCAAGGAACACATTGAGATGGCTCAAAAGTTCCATCTTAACATCATTAATGTTGGCCACATGGCTTCGGATTCCATAGGCATGAACCACATTCTCGACAGGTTCGAGCAAAACGGTGTGGAGATAGTTGCGACCTCGGGATTGATAAGGGTGAATCGCAATCCTGGCTCGCCACCTGTTTGCAGGAGCCCGATGCCCTCTTCGTACCTAGCATAAACAAATAAGGAATAGTTATTATTTAGACAATATTTATAATTAGGATATAATAATTTAGTTATTGTAAATCTAATATAAATATTGAATGCCGGTATAACATGTGTTTCAATTCTGATTCTTTATACTGGCAGATTGGAATGACCCTGTACGATCAGCAAAAAGTCAGTAAAAACAAACAAAAAGCCGCCTCGTAAAAAAGGCGGCTTTTTTGATTTTCACCTAAAATAATTAAGCCGGGCGTGGGAGGGGCGCCCGGCTGGGAGCAATCCCCTTGGGGAGGGGACATTGGGAGGGACGGGGTCTTTGGGGGTAGACCCCTAGCAGGTATGGGGTCACCTGCACATTGTATCCTACAACTGCAATCTAAAAAGTCGATTAAATTACCGTTTAATCAACGAAGACAATGAATTTGTCATTACAACTACTGAAACGTTGGTGACAACATCGATTCCCGACATTTTTCTGTTAGTTTTGCATTCCACGATGCCAATGTTATCTTTAACCGAAAACCTTGTCTGCTCTAGATTGGTCATATTTCTCCAGGTTTCGGTTTTGACAATTAAAGGATCAGACCAGACGCTTTTCAAAATAGCCATGTCATTTTTTGCTTCATAATTTGAGTCGTAGAAGAGCAAAAATCTAAGGCTGTATTCTTCTTCGGGGTAGAATCCTATGCCAATGTATTTTAGGGTTTTTGGTCTGGATTTGTTCTCGATGAGCTCAAAAGTTTTTCTGAGTTTTTCGGGCATCTTCTTGGCGTTTGGATCGGCAAGCATTTTTGCAATGTCCATTGGCTTTTCAACTCTGACAAGTGAGCAGGCTTCGGGTTCGCCAAGGTAGCCTAGCAGTTTGGCGTAGTCGGGGTTGTCGAGCATTCCAGAGCCTTTTTCGGCAATGTTTACAACAGTGTTTCTGGCCAGCGACGCAACGTCATTGTCCGAAAACATGGCCAGACTGTCGGCAAGAAGTGTTGCAAAACGACCGTATCTTGGGCTTTGAACCTCCTCAGGTGCGAGATAATAGGAGTACTGGTATTCAAGCGGGTACGATTTGTATTTTTCTTTTTTGAGTATTGGTGGCATGTTGACATTCAGGTTGAAGTTGCCAGCCATCCAGTATGTCAGCTGAGTTATGTTCGTGACTGTCCATATCCAGTTTTTCGGATTTTCAAAATCATTGCGTGGGCTTTTGATAACGTCATAAAAGAATATGGGGGCAGTTTTTGCAATATCCTCGGCGTTTGCTTTGAAGTCATATTTCATGCGTTTGAAGCAAGATTCCTGATTGGCATAGACAAGTGCTGAAATCCCCTCTGTTGTCGAAATATCAAATGCTTCTTTCGGTATGAGCTTCATGGTTGTCAAAAGCTGTGATTCCTGCATCGGCTCCACGATTGCTTCAGAGATTGTGTCTGTAGAATCTGGAAGATTGGATTGCCCTTCAGGCATGGAATTGTTGGCAGGTTTGTCGTCTTCCTGGTTTGAATTCTGGGGTTGTTTGTCGTTGTTGTCGGTCGGCGTTGATTGACTGGCTGTGTTGTTGGAGTTGGGCAACTCAACCTTTTCAGTCTTTTCTCCGCCGCACGATACCGATAAAAGAATAATTGCTATCAACGCTGCCAGTATTTTTTTGTTCATATCCCTTTCACCGTCAATGTAATAAAGTCTCTGACAATCTTGTCCATGGTTGTTGTGTTCAGTTTTCCATTCTCCTCAAGCTCGAAGATTTTCTGAAATTCCTTTATGGCTTTCACCATGTCCTCGTCGTAAACATCTGAATCGACCAATGGATGCCCAAGTCTTGTGAGCATGCTTCGAAATGACCTTATCCTTGGGCCTTTTGTTCCAGGCTCAATTTCACCAAAGTATTTCAGGTTTCTTGACAGGTAAAGTTCGATAACCGATCTCATGCCTGTCTCTTCCTTGATCTTTATCCTTGGTGCGTTGTTGGTGTTGAACTTTGTCAAATAGCCGTAGTTTGAGATGACGCAACCTTTCAGACCATATTTTTCTATTTCAACGATCACCTGGTTTGTGTATGTGCCCATTGGGATGGAGAAAGTTGTTGGTTTTTTACCAATGTGACCGTATATGTCATTGAGTGACTCTGAGATTTCGTAATTTACAACCTCGAGTTTTAAGTTGCGCAGATTAGTGTGATGAACGGTGTGAGCACCTATTTCAAAACCCATTTCAGATATCTTTTTTATATCATCCCAGGACATGTAGGTAAGGTTTTGCGCAGGTTGGCTTTTGCCCGGGTAAAACGTTGGAATATAGAACGTTCCTCCGTGACCAAGGTTGGACAATTTTTGCGCTACGGCAAAGTTGTCCAGGTATCCATCGTCAAAGGTTATGATGACGTTGCTTGCGTCAAAGTTTCCCGCCTCAAGCTGGCTGATGGCATCTTCAAAGGAGATGCATTTGAGGCCGGTCTCCCGGAGCATTGCCAGATGTTTCTTGAATGTCTCTTCTGTTACATAAAGGTCAGGATACCTTGCGTTTGCTGGAGGTGTTTCGATTAGGTGGTATTCAAGAATAAGAGCTTTTACTTCGTTTGATGCCAACACTGGCCAAACCTGTCTTTTGTCCAGCTCAAATCCTGCATTTGTTGGAACAGGCATGACTGTCGTCAATATCAAAGCTGAAAGAAGAACCAGTTTTGTTTTCATGCCATGAATTTTAACGCCTGAAAGGTTTTCAGTCCAGATCTGCCAGAACAATGTAAAATTTATAGTCTTCATCCAGTACTCCCCAACAGTTCAACTGTGTCCCGGGTTCCAGTGACTGCGGATCGACAAATCCTGTTTTGGGATCAACAATTTTTGTGTTTGGAGCAATGAAAACCTCATATGGTCTGCCTGAGAGCCTTTCGTCGAATGCTAATTGACATTCCAGAACGAAACTGTTTTTTCGGTTTTCTTTGAGTATGCCTTTTATCTGTAAACCGAGAAGTCCAGGCTCAGGGAACATTACAGCAACCATTTTGCCTTCCTCTGTCCAGCCGACAACGAAAGCTCCATCCTCCTGGGGTTGGGCGCCAAACAAAACCTTCATGGCCGATGCCCTGATAAAAGGAAAGCTGTATCCAAAAATATCAATGATCGACTTGCCTTTGGTGAATCCGCACACGTATTTTGAAAGAGCTTTTGGTTCAACCCGAACCAGGCTTGCCTTGAAAGCAAACTGGTCGTTTTCAAACTTTCCAAACAGTTCAACCACGGTTTTGCCAGGCACTGCAAATGTGTATGGGCTTGCTTCCGATCCAGTTAAAGCTGCTCCATTTTTGACGATGTCTGCTCCTTCAAGCGAACATTTGACTGTAACAGGAACACATCCAGGCAGCATGGTTCGAATCTGGATTGAGTCGGTGGCAACGCTTGTAACGATGCCGACAATCCTGGAACCAAAAACCGAAGAGTTGAGACCAGAAACAACGACCTCTGCTTGTATGATGCCTGACTGAATGTTGAACGGGCCAGCACAATATCCGAGCCTGCCCGGCAAAAGATTGTCAAACGATGAAATTCCGGAGCCGTTGAAAAAGATTGTGGATGGGTTTTTCTGGGCAAGGACTGTTATCGTTTCGATATTCTTTTTGCTAAACACCTTGGAAGCCTTAAAGTCGGTGATCCCTGTTTCCTGCTTGCCGGTGATGACGCCACAAAATTTGGAATATCCGGTGTTGGAGTCTGACATGGCATACACTTCAAACCCTTTTGAATCCCTCTGACCGAACACATCAACTTCCATGCCGTTCATCTCAAAAAGGTTGGATATGGTGCCATCTTTTAGGAATCTAGCGTTTTTTGTGTTCAAGTTGACTTTACTTCCTGCAAAGCTGATCTTTTCACCTTCAAGCACACCATAGTCCCAATCGATGGAACCAGTCTTGTACCAGTATGGGTCAAAGCAACCTGCAAGAGTGTCAAGCGTGCCGATGCCAAGAAAGTCATCGCCAGATGCAAATTTTCCGTCAAGATGAACCTCCAGCCCGGAGACCTCGGCGTTGATGTTTGTTGATGTGACAAAGCCTTTGCCAAGGATTGTGTCTGGGAAAACGACCATCTGCCCTGATTCAAGTTTTGCAATCCTGCCGTAAACAAGTGCCTGTCTAAGCGATGATTTTGATATTGGTACCGGGAGCAGAACAAGCACCAGAGCAATCAGAATTGTTATGCGTTTCATTTAAACGCCATAGCGGCGTAGGTCACGACGTTTGAGAAGTCGTGGCTCATAAATCCTGAGTTGCTGTACGAAAGAAGTTTGCCGGACTCGGCGTTCCAGCGCTTTGAGCACTCGATGGCAACGCATATCGGTCCCAAGCCACACATCGAGATCTCTTTTGTTGTGACAACGTTGTGCAAGGCTCGCCAGTCGAGTTTTTTTATCTCCTCAATGGCAAACTTGTCCCTGGCCTTTGCCGTGTACTCCGGTTCGTAATGGGAAAAGTCGGATGATGCAACGATGAGGGTTTTATCAGGATTTGCATGTTCAAATATGGCTTTTGAAAGATCGAGAATGGCAAACTCGCTGTAGTCGCCCATGACGATTGCCACAAGTTTTGCCAAGGGGTTGGCCAGCCTCATGAAAGGCAATTGTACTTCAACAGAGTGTTCGTTTTTGTGAGCCAGAGTGTCAGCTTCAGCCAGCCCAGAACCTGAAACGATTGCTTTTGATAAAGCCGTGTCTATTTCAATGTTTCCAAGTGGAGTTACCCACTGGCCTTCCGGATAAACCGAGATTGATGGGCCAAGACCGGTGTGGTTTGGAGCAATGATTATGACGGTTTCAGGGACATTTATCTTGCCCCAGACGGATGCGGCTACTTTTCCTGAATACATGTATCCTGCGTGAGGAACGACTATCCCTTTGACAGTCGCTTTCGTCTGGCTCCATTCTTCAAACGACATTATCATGGATTCCAGCTCGGAAGGATCTTGCGGATAAAACTTTCCGCTAACGCAAGGTTCTCTTAACATTCTCACCTCTGTTTGGTAAAACGTAACGGTTTTTTGGCATCTTGTCAATCTTGAACGGTGAGCTTTCAACACTAAATTATAAATTATGAAAACCCTCCTGCTTGATTGTGACCAGACTCTTTATTATAACCCGGAATTCATTTCCGCAATCAGGGAACGTATGGTTCTCTATATGATGAAGATTCTTGGCAAGCCCGTGGAAGAAATGGTTGAGCTGAGAAAAAAATATCTCAAAGCCTACGGTACCACACTTTCGGGTTTAATGCGGCATCAGGGCATTGATCCATACGATTACATGAATTTTGTGCATGACGTTGATGCCAAACTTTTCCTCAAACAGGACGAAAAACTTCGTAAAATGCTGCTTTCTTTGGGTGTTCATGTCTGTATCCTCTCGAATGCCCCCATAGACCATATAAGGAAAGTGCTGGATTTGCTTGGTATTCCAGACGTCTTTGAGAGGATTTTCTCGATCGAGGATTTTGATTTTCATGGAAAGCCAAACAGGAGTTGTTTTGAAAAGGTCTGCGCTGAACTTGACGTGAATCCTCAGGATTGCTGGCTCGTTGATGACGATGAGCAGAATCTTGAGGGCGCTGCGCAGTTTGGCATGCACACCTGTCTGGTTGGCAACAAGGAGGATGGAAGTTTTGATCTTAGAATAGACACTATCCATCAATTGGAAGAGCACATATCAAAAATCAGGGAGTAATTAAATGAAAAAAGTTTCTTTTTTGCTTGCAGTTCTTATTGCTTTTACAAGTTTTGCCGTTCCGGCAAAAGCCCAGACAGCTTTGGCCAAGGGTTCTTCCAGGGCTATAACACTCAGCTGGGATAGCATTGACTCGACAGCTGCCTTCTATCAGGTCAGAAGGATAAAACCGTCTGTATCGATGGTTACCCCTGGGCCAATTGATGGCACTTCGTGGGTGGACACACAACCCGAAACCGGAACAAACACCTATGAAATATCAGCTCTTGATTCATCGCTCAACCAGATAAAATCAATCCAGGTCTCGTCACAGATAGACAAGAACGTGCCGACACTTGAAGCTCCGTGCCATTCAATCCTGTCGTTTGCGACAGGCTCAAAAACCTTCACCGACAATGGCACAAAAAAACAGATGACAGCAGCGCCTGTGCTCAAAAGTGGCAAAATGTACCTGGTCATCAGGTACGTTGTTGAACCACTCGGTGGAACGATAGGTTTTGACAAGGCAACCAGCAAGGTCACCATTTCGGCGCTTGGTCACACGGTCGAGATGTGGATAGGCAAGTCAATGGCAAAAGTCGATGGCGTTGATAAACCGATTGATGCCGCAAACTCCAAGGTCGCACCGTTTATTGAAGGTGGAAGAACATACGTACCACTCAGATTCCCGGTCGAATCGCTTGGCAGAGGGTCAATAGACTGGTTTGCCAAGGAAAAAACTGCTGTGCTGGTTTTCCCGCTTGGTTGCACAGACACCATCGAAGGCCAGGTCAGCTCGGTTTCAGGTGACAAAGTCACAGTTACCTTTGGCGAAGGTTCAGGAGATTTCGCAATCCCGCAAGGAGTAAAACTCCAGTCCGGTCAATGCGTCAACGTAAGTTATGAAGAGGTCAATGGCAAGAATTTCACAGGCCAGATAGTGAAAGTTCCGTGCAATCAATGCACAGGAGAACAGTTCAACGGCACCGTGGTTTCCTCGTCAGACACATTGATAATCAAGGATGTGGCAGGAAAAGCCAGAACTTTTAAAAAAGGAAAAAATATAACCAACTTTACTCCAGGCACCTGTGTTACAGGTTGCGCCTCGGGCGATACAGTCGTTTCACTGAGAACATCGGATTGCCCAAGGCAGGTTTTTGAAGGCAAGGTTGTCACAGCGTGCAACAATGGTGAGTTTGGTTTCAGCGCAGGCGGCGTTTCAGTTCAAGTTAAAGCTCCAAATGGCTTTGACTGTTCAAAGCTTAGCGTGGGTGCCTGTCTTGTGGTTGAGGGCAACTATGACTCAACAAACCCATCACTGATTATTGCAAGCAAAATCTCAATCGTTGAATGCCAGGTTGGGAGTCTGTATACGGTTTTTGTCCAGTCATCCTGCAAGAATGGCTCAATGACTGTTGCTGACATCGATGGCAACTTCTACAACCTTACGGTTCCAACCGGAACCACTTGTGATTTCCAGCTTGGTTCGTGCCTGAGCGTAACTGCCCAGGTACAGGGCGACTCAATGGTGGCCACAAAGATTTCCCAGTCTCAGCCACCAAAAGATGCCTCGTCATACTTCAAGGGGTTCATAACTGACTCAACAGCTGCAAAGGTCACAGTTGCCGGAGACAGAACCTATAACCTTACAAAACCAACTTACTTTACGCTCAAGCTTGAAGCTGGCGCTGCTGTTGAAATATGGGGAAGAATTAAAGGCGAATCGCTAAACGCGGTCAAGCTTTCAATCATCCCAGGCATGTCGAGAGTTGTTGAAGGCAGAATCATTGACCTGATGTGCCAGACTCGAATGGCAATATTGAACACCAGCACATCAAAGGTTGGTGTGAAGTTCCCGTCCGATTACGACTGCAACAAGCTTTCAATCGGTGAGTGCATAAAAGTTACTGGCGTCATGGACAGCGAAACCCTGCTGGCTGGCATTGTTAACAAAGCAGATTGTCCGTCCGGATGTTCAGGTAAAACCTACAAGGGAACAGTTGTCAGTGTTGATTGCGAAAGCAAAACAATAAAGATAAGAACTCATGAAAACAGTCAGATTCTAACAGTCAAGATTGGCTCAACGGTACAGTGTGATTCGCTTTATAAAGGCCTTTGTGTCGCTGTTTGTGGTGAAATGTCTGAAGAATGGCTGATTGCTCAGACGTTTACGCTCATTGACTGTCCAATGGACGTTTGTGAAGGCAAGATTTTTAATGCCATCATCCAGTCGACAGACTGCAACGCCAACACAATAACAATAGCCACCAAAGATGGCGACAAGACGCTATCTCTTCCTGATACTGTCGAATGTTCGAGACTGACCCAGGGAGCGTGCGCAGAGGTGTGCGTTGTCGGTGAAACAGCTTCATATGTTCATCAGCTTAACTGCACGGCTCTGGGTAAGATCATTGAAGGTACCATGATTTCCGAAACACAGGTCGAGTTGACTGACAGCACCAAACTGACCATTAAATCCAACAAGAAACTTTCGATCGGCGACTGCATCATTGCTTCAGGCAAGATGTCAGATATGGAAGCCGATGTGTTCGAGGCAGCGATTGTCGCTGTTGTACAGTGTTCAGGCGGTTCCGGTGTTTCAGGAAAGGTTGAGTCAATTGATTGTCAGAACATGAAAGTTACTGTTTCTACTCCGACAGGCTCAAAAGAATTCAGCATGCCGGAAGGTTTTGACTGCACCCAGCTTCAGCCTGGCGACTGCCTGTTTGTGAAGGCTTCGGAAGGCAAAACCATCATCAACAAAATAAATTGTCCGGACTACGAAAGGATGCATGCAGCAGTTTACGTCACATCTACCAGTCAGGACAAATTCACCGGAACCGACCTTTCAAGCCTTTCGTTGGTGACGGTTATTGGTTCCTACAATGTTTCAAAAGGGTCTGTCTATGTTGCCAATGGTCACAGGCTTAACAGTTCAACCATGGAAAACGCTTATGTCGAGCCGCTCATGTACAGCAAGTCCGATCCCAAGAACGAAACTATGTCCTTTGTCAGTATGGACAAGGTGTCGAGCGTTGCCAGGATGAAAGATACCATGGGCAACATCAGGCTTTTGGTGGTTGCGCCAGAAGCACTCAAGGATACAAAAAAAGACGAAGTTTTCACTCTTGAGACAATGGTTTGTGATACTGGATTTGGTCCAAGAGCAGAGCTTGGTGACAATTTTGTGGCAACCAGCTCGGAGTTGTTGAACAAGAAAACTGTTGTAGGAGTCATCTTTGGCGTTGATGCTTCAGATGACATGGTGCTTATGCACACCTATGAAGGTGAAAACGTTGGCATAAGCCCTGACGATGTCTCAGTCATCAAATCAGTAAGGGCCGGCGATTGCCTGATAGCCACCGGTACGTTTGACGACCAGTCAATGATTCTCAAGAATGCAAAACTCGACGTTTCTGACTGCTCAGGTGGTGAACTTGGACGAAGCTTCACAGGTGTCATCACAGCCATCGAAGGCACAAAAGGCGTCATTTACGTTGCCTCTGACAACGGAGGCACCTTTGTGGTCTACACGGAAGCCGTGACACAGCTTACCGGTCTTTCAATGGGTGATTGTGTGGCCGTGTCAGGCATCATTCTTAGCAAACAAACACCTGATTTCGTTCTTTCAAAAATGATACAGAGGGTTGACTGCCAGAGTCCGTCAAACCAGCCTGTAACCGTTGAAGGCCATGTTGAGGACTACACCGCAGCGACAAAACAGCTCAGAATCAAGACATATTCTGGTCCAACCTGGACGGTTTTCCTTGAAATGAATGAAACGCCTGATTTTGAAAAGGGGATGGCGGTTCGAGCATCTGGCAGGCTTCAGGCAAAGTCAAATACGATATCAAAAGGATATGCTTCAAAAATGGCCATTGCTCCGGCAAGATGGTCGGTTTCGGGCAAAGTAACCGAAAAGCTTGATGGTGCGTTCAAACTGGCGGACGGTTATGGAAGAAATTGGACTCTTCACAGCAAGACACTTCCGGAAGTCGATCAGGTGGTCTTTGCGGCAGGCATCGTTCCAACGTTTGGTCTTGCCGAACTTGTCGATGTCTACTGGGCAGCGACAAATGGTTGGCAGGAACCAAAGAGTTCGTTTGGCGGCGTGGTTTTTGGAGTTTCATGCGGTAACGACAATCTGCTGACTCGAAACACTCAAGCCCAGATGACATCATTAAGATTGCCCCACACTGGCTTTTGTGGATTCTTTGCCGTTGGTGAATGTGTCAGTGCAAACGGCAGACTTCAGGGAACAATCCCTGGCATGGCCAAGATTACAGAGGTTGTCGGCAATCAAAACTCTTGCTTTGAAGCAGCTGTAGTAGGCAAAATTGTTGCCAGATCGACAGCTGAAAAATATTCGATCATGCTCACCACTGAAGGAAAGCTCATTCGTCTGGGTTACCAGACCGAGGTTGAGGCAAACAAGCTTGCAATTGGTGATTATGCCAAGATCAACGGCAGATACATGCCAAGCGCCCCGGACACACTCAAAGTCGACAGTCTCACCAAAATTGGTGGAGCCATCTCCTATGAAACGGTTGGAAGGATAATCAGTGTCAACTCATCAACCATCATTATCATGGAGAGCTCTGGCAGGCAACTAGAAGTTGGTCTACCAGATGGTTATTCCAATCCAACCGGTTTGGTTTCAAGGTATGTCAGAGCAAAAGGTCAGTTCGAGTCTGGATTATTCAAGGCAAAGAGCGTTGAAGTCATTAAAAGTCCGTCGATTGCCGTTGAGATCGAAGGTGTGGTGGTAAGAAAAACCGACCATTCAATGGTCATCAAGGATTACGAAAACGGTCTTTGGCAAGTCAGCGTCTCTGTTGGCGATGGCATAAAGGTTGACGACGAAGTGTTTGTTGCCGGTTGGTCTGATGCAACAACTTGGTGGACCATCACAGATGCTGTTGCGATAAAAACCTCGGGACAAGCTCCGGCGCTCAATCTCATGCTCTGGGGTCAGGTGACAGGCAAGGATTGCGACAAAGGAAGCGTCACCATAACCATCGATGATGGCTCAAAGTTTGACGCCTATCCGTCCGATAAAGGGTTGTGCGATACCGTGACAGTTGGTGAAAAAATTCAAATTTCAGGCCAGGTGCAAAATGGTATGACCAACACAATCAATGGTGCAAGGATCGCAAGACCAGGCATGTCAGGCGACAAAAAAATGATTGTTGGAGTTATCACAGAGTTGTCCTGCATCTCAAGAGTGGCAAAGGTTCAAGAGAATGATACTGGCGGAATCCCTGGCCAGCTTTGGACGGTCAAACTTGATAAATCTGTCAACTGCGAGAGTTTCACCGTTGGCCAACAGGTCAAGGCTACAGGCGATTTGGTGCTTACACAGAAACTGACGTTAGAAGATGCCATCATGGAGAAGATTGGCAACCCAACCGAACAGATCACCATCACAGGTTCCCTTGTCGCTCACGATTGTCAACAGGATTACGCCATTGTTGATTCTCAGGGCAAATTGTTCAGGGTTTATCTCAAGGATAAGTCAACCTGCCCACAACTCACATCAGGCGATCAACTCAAAATCACCGGAATTGTCACCATAGGTAGGAAAACCGTTATTGCAGAAGCGACATGGGAAAAGATTCCGGACACGGAAGCTTACACTGTTTTACATGCCAGGGTTGATTTTGCCGGGTGCACAGGCATGAGAGTCCTCGTGCTTGATGGAAACGAATTCTGGACAATTAATTTCAAGGACGGCGAACCGTGCGACAAAATCGTTTCAGGCATGGTGCTTACATTTAAGGGCAAAAAGGATCCATCAAGAACCCACTTGCTCATGCAGGCCATCGTGCTTGAATCGCTTCTGCCCAAAGTTTCTGTTGGAAGCATAGATGAAATCTTCTGCGATCAGGGCAAGCTCGTGCTCATTGAGGACGGAGGAGGAGTGAGAACCGTCAACGTTGAGACACCGGTGAGCGAGTGTGTCAGTAAGCAGTATGCAAAAGGCGACAAAATCCAAGTCAATGGATTCCTGGATATCTTGAATCCAAATTCTGAGATTCAGTTTGGAAAGATTGAGCCGTTTGGTGACAAGCTTGGGCTGGTACCAATGAATTTTGTTGGAGAAGTTCTTGATGTGTTTGATTGCCGAGACAAAGGAATTATTCAGGCAAGATCAGGTCATGTTGTTTGGAGAATCAAATTGCCTGAGGGATCCGATTGTTCAAAATACAAGATTGGTGATTGGTACAGAATCAAGGGCGGTATGCAGTCATTCAAGGATAAAATCATGATTGCAACTTCACTTGAAAAAGCCAGAGCAACCGCCATTGGCTATGTCAGCGAAGCCAACTATTCAATCCCTCAGTTGAGCGTCAAGGAACTGAAAAAAGAATACAAGTGGACTGTCCAGCTTGCTGACAAATCGACAACCAGAAACTGGAAAAAAGGCCAATATATTATTGTTGAAGGCGACATTACAGGGAATATGCTTTTGACCAATTCTGTTGTGACAGGAATGATCATGGCAAAAGGTAAGGTGAAAGCTATCGATCCAGCAACTCAAAGCATCGAACTTGAAGGCGAAGATCTGAGAAGTTACACAATAAAGATAAAAACAGAATGGGTTGACCTGACAGATTTCAAAGTTGGCAACGTTGTCACAGCCGTAGGAGTTCTTGAAGGCAAGGATCTTAAAAAGGAAGGCAACGTCATGAAGGACTGCTATGTTGAAGAATCCAGTGGTTTGCCACCACCACCGTTTATCATCGCTCCAACAAACTACGGTTCAAGCAGAATTTTTACAGATATGCACGAACCAAAGATAAACTAGAAAACTCATAGAATTGGAAAACCCCGACTCAAAGTCGGGGTTTTTGTTTTGCTGGATCAGAAGTTATAGAGCATCTATGGCTTTTATTACTTCCTCATAATCTTCGATTGGGGTTGATGCGCCAGAAATAATGCCCACGGGTTGGCCGTCAGCTAATGTTTTTAATTGGTCAGAGAATGATTTATCCACCTCTGTTGCTGATTCAATCCAAAAAGAGTTTGGATTTATCTTTTGTGAGAGCTCAAACAACCGCCTGGTGTTTGCCGATTTTTTCCCACCGACAATTATCACTGCGCCAGCGTTTCTTGCCAGTTCCTTCACCTGTTCCTGTCGCTCTTTGGTGGAGAAACAGATGGTCTCGGCAACTGTTAGCTGGGAACAATGTTTTTTTAGTTCTACTGCAATCTCTTCAAATGCTTCATGGGTTTGGGTGGTCTGTGAAACGAGAGCGATTTTTTCAAAAAAACCTACGTTTTTTGCTTCCTGAAGGTTTGCGACAACAGTAGGATCGCTAAGAAAACTTGTCACTGACATTATTTCTGGATGACTGGCGTCTCCAAGGATTATGACCTTCCAGCCATCTTCCTCAAGCTGGATTGCGGTTTTTTGCAGTCTCTCAACATATGGGCAGGTAGTGTCGACAACCTGTATCTTTGAGAGAGCCAGAAAGGTTTGTTTTGTGGCTCCGTGGGCTGTGGTTGCCATGATGGCACTCGTCGGCGCTTCATTTGGGGAGTTTATTGTAAATATCTGCTCTTTTTCAAGCTGTTTGATGACACCGGGATTGTGAACCAACTGACCTAATACAGCAACTGGCTTGGTTTGTGAACGAACCATCTCTATTGCGCGTTTGACACCGAAGCAGAAACCTTGTGGAGACTTCGGCAGGATGACTTTCATGAATCCCGTTTTGACAGGTATTCGATGATAGAGACGAGTTTTTCTTTCAGTTCGGAATCCAGTGGCAGCCTGTCCAGCTGGTTGAGGGCGTTTGAGGTGTAGGCCCGAACCTGCTGTTCAGCGTATTCTTTTGACCCGGCCGTCTCCAGACAGGAGAGCAAGCGGTCAACCTCTTCGTCGGCGATGTCTTTTGCATAGGCGTCGAGAATGAATTTTTTTGTGGATCTTGAACCATTTTCAAGCGCGTGGATGACCGGGAACGTCTTTTTGTGTCTGCGGAGGTCGAAGCCAACAGGTTTGCCAGTCTTTTTTGGGTCACCCCAAAGTCCGAGGATGTCGTCCTGGATTTGGAAGGCAACGCCAGCCGAGGAGCCGATGTCTTTGAGTGACTGACCAATTTTTCTTATCTCTTCCTTTGGATGGATAAAAAAGCTCTGGGCAAAGGATTGGCCAACCAGAGTGGCTGTTTTGTTCGTTGCCATGAGTATGTAGTTGGCCGTGAAAACCTGCTCCTGTTTTTCAAACAACAGGTCGAGATACTGACCTTCAAATATTTTTTGCAATAATCGGTTCCAGTCGTCAAGACATTTTGCCGAGTCGGAGTTTTTAAGATGAGCCGATGCAGCCCTCATGGTTTCAAATGAGAGTGACTGCATTATCAGGGCAGCATTCAGGGCTTGCGGGACATCGATGAGTTTCCACAGTGTCGGCCTGCCACGCCTTACGACGTCACCGTCCTGGATGTCGTCGACGATGAGTGTGAAGTTGTGGAACAGTTCAAGTGACATAGCCGCGTCCAGGGCATGGTCGCCGCAATCAATATACTTGGAACAAAGCAGAGGGATGGCCGAACGCATACGCTTGCCGGCCTTTGGATTTTTTTCAGGTTCAAGGTTTTCATCGAGAATGCCAAGCTGATACCCTACATAACGATATAACTTTTCTGGCTCTCTTTTTTCAATCAGCTCAAGCAGACCTTGGTTGACCTGTTTGGCGAAAGGCTTGAATAATGTTGTCAGATCGTTGGTTTTCGTCATATCCTGCTTCGCTTGGTGATTTTGATTTGTGCAAATTCTAAACAAATTAACCATCCTTGGCAAGGATGATTAGCAGTCGAAATCAACCTCGCACTCACCGTTTTCATCTTCTTTGCCGATTAACGTTGCGTTGATATTTGTTTTGAGTGTCGGATTGAGAGTGATTTCTGGTTTTGCCCAAAGCTCAAGTCTGCCTGTAAATCCACATTTTGAATCCTTTTTGAACGGAGACTTGCTGGAACCACATGGGAGTTTGACAAGAACAGATGCAATAATCGGATCGTTAATCTCCAGAACGGCTATCTCACCGTCAACCGAGCATTTGTTGATGGTGGAAACTATCTTTGTTGTTTGGCCGTCTTGTGTGAGTGAATGGTCACAGGTTTCGTTCTGGCTGGTCATTGAGAGCTTGCACACAAGAACAATCCAGCATTCAAAGCTCCCAAGCCTGTAGCTTTGTGGTGAAAAAAACCATTGGTAGGATGGAATTGTCGCTTTCATCAATCTGATGATACAGGCAATTCAACTTGAAAAAAAGATGCCAGGCAAATAACATCAATGAAATGGAAACATGCCAGGTTCTTACAGCCAATGCATCGATGGGGGAGTTAACCTACAAGGTTTCACAATTGCTTGGTGACCAGATAAAGATTGGACAAACCGTCATCGTGCCGGTCGGTACGAGATTGGTTGAAGGCATTGTAACTGGCTTTGACCCGGCTCCTGAAGGCTTGGAGCTGAAAGAAATCGTTTCCATATCGGTTTCAACGCCTGTGTTTGACCAGGCTGGACTGGAGACTGCCCTTTTAGCTGATGCTCAGGCGTTTGCCACTGCTGGAACACACCTGGCTAAACATTTGTGGAAACCTCCAGCCTTGAAGGTCAGACGACTGCTTATCCCAACAGGTACGCTGGTTGATTTGAAGCCTGCTGAATCTTCACTCTTTGATGCCATCCTGGATATGGGCAATGATGCGAGTTTGGCAGCATTAAACAAAAAAATTGGCAAATCAAAGGTTACTTACGCACTTCGAGGGCTCCTGCAAAAAGGGGTTGTGAAGGTTGAAGACCAGATTTCATCCACTGCCTCAAAGCAAAGCTGGCATTTCGAGGTGACCATAGATGAGTTGGACAACATAAAAGAAATTGCAAAGAATCATGACACTGTTGCTGGTTTGTCCAGAGACACTGGCTTGTCGGCAGCAAAGATTAATAAACTAGTCAAACTGGGACAAATTGTTAAAGTTCCTGACGCAAAGCCGATTGCTCCACAAAAACTTGACCCGCCAGGATTTGAAATTGAGTATCACGAAGGCTTGAATCCAACCCAGAGAATCAACCTTTATATAAGATGGGGCAGTGAAGCACTCGAAATTGGGAAATCGATGGTTATCCTTGCGCCAACGGTTTTTGCTGCGGAAAGAATCCATTTCGAGCTTTCAAAATCCATCCCGTGCAAAATATGCACAGGTGGCATGAACGACTCTGAAAGCCAGGATTTGAAGACCATCCTTGAAACTGGAGCTAATGCTGTTGTGGTGGGTCTTGCCGGAGCATTGTTCCTGCCGTTGCCGAATCTGTCGCTGATTGCAGTTGACGAACCACATTCACCGATGTTTGATGTCGACCAGCCCTTTGAGTTGAGGTTGACAAACCTTGCAAAAATAAGAACCCAAAGGTCTTGCTGCAAGCTGGCTTTATGCGGCTATCCGCATTCTCTCGAAAATGTCATTCTTGGTGAAAAACCAAAAGAATACCCAGTGAAAACTGATGTCATCAACATGGTCTACGAGATTGGTTCCGTTGACCAGCCATTGGTTTCGGAAGGTTTGGTCAAGGCTGTAAACGAAGAGATTGAAGCCGGCAGGCCAACGGTGATACTTTTGAACCGCAAGGGTTTCAGCAATTTTGTTTACTGTGACGAATGCGGCGAGGTTCTCAAGTGCCCGAAGTGTCAGGTACCACTCACTTACCACTCACTTACCGGCTTGGTTTCTTGCAGGTTTTGTGGGTTCAAAAGTCCAGCGCCTGACACCTGTCCGTCGTGCCAGTCAATTTTCATTCGTTTTAAAGCCGGTGGAACTGAAAGGCTCAGGATTGAGCTGTCAAAAAGACTGGTTGGTGGTCGGCTCCTGTATGCTGAAGGTGGCGAAAAGGACTCAGCCAAAAACCTGAGGATGTTTGGAAAACCTGGTGATGTGCTGGTTTCTACCACCATGATGCTTGACCGCGCCGACCTTTCAAGTGTCAAGCTAATATCAATAGCCAGCATAGACGGTTTGCTTTCGATGCCGGTTTTCTCTGCTACTCACAAAGCTTATGCACTTGCTGGAATCCTTGCCTCAAGACTACCACAAGACGGTCGACTGCTCATCCAGACATATATGAGCCACCATCCGCTGTTCCAGCACATCAAGGACAAAACGCTTGACGTTTTGCTCTCACTTGAGCTTGAGGACAGGCTGGAAGCCAAGTATCCGCCGTACACCCAGCTACTGATCTGGCACGTTGTCGGCAAGGATGAGCGTATTTCATCCAGGGATGCAAGAGCTGCCGCCTCAAAACTGGCTGACCTGCTCGGGCAGGAGTCTGTAATCGGTCCAAACGCTGGCTATTTCTACCGGTTGAAAGGCGAGTACAGATGGGATATACTTCTAAAGATTAAGGATGTCAGCTCCCAGCTGGAACCATTGCGAAGGCTCCACACCCAGCTGACATCTTCAGGTACAAGGATTGAGGTGACAAACCCTAACACATGAGAAAAGTAGTGACTGTTGGTGAACCAGTGTTGAGGCAGAAAGCAAAACCAGTTGGCAAGGTGACAGACGACATAAAAAAACTCGTTGCAGACATGTCCCATGCCATGAGAGTGACAAGACCAAAAGGAGTCGGCATAGCCGCGCCTCAGGTCGGTGTTGGCATAAGGTTGATTGTCATCCGAACCGATGGCGCCGATCTTTGCATGATCAATCCAGAAATAATAAAAAAAGAAGGCGAATGCGTAATAAAAGAGGGCTGTCTTTCAGTTCCTGGTTTATGGGCAGATGTCACCAGAGCTGAGAAAATCACGTGCCGTTACAAAACAATAAACGAAAAGAAAGTTGAAATAGAATGCGATGGCGCAATGGCGCGTGTCATCCAACACGAAGTTGACCATCTCAACGGCGTTTTGTTTATTGACTACATCAAACCAGGCCAGGAGGTCGAACTTGACGATGACTACTCCATGCCTGAAGAGTTGATAAACAGAATAATGAAGGAAGATACGCACAAGATTGGAGAGACTCTATGATAGCCATACTCGATTTTGGTTCCCAGTATACCCAGCTTATCGCAAGGCGCATCAGGGAAGCTCATGTCTATTGCGAAGTCCTTCCTTACTGGACAAAATCTGAGGAACTCAAAACCTACAAAGGCATAGTGCTTTCAGGCTCACCAAAATCGACGTCTAATGACAGTTCCCCAACCGTTGACCTGGGCATCTACAATCTTGGCATACCAATACTGGGTTTGTGCTATGGACTACAGATGACAGCAAAGTTTTTTGGAGCTCAAGTGACAAGGGTTGTCGGCGAATACGGTCGCACCGAGACAAACATTGTAAACAATGTTCCACTGTTTAAAGGTCTGCCGGCAAAGATGATCACCTGGATGAGCCACGGTGATTCGGTGAACACAATTCCAGAAGGTTTTGAGGTTATTGCGTCCTCGGAGTCCTGTCCAATCGCTGCTGTGCAAAATGTATCAAAGCAGTTCTACGGTCTTCAGTTCCATCCTGAGGTTTCCCATACACAGAATGGCTCAGAGATTCTTGAGAATTTCGTGCTTGGTATCTGCAAGGAAGACCCTTTGTGGAAGATGAGCAGCTTTGCGGCAGCTCAAACTGAGTGGATCAAAAAAACCGTTGGCACAGACCATGTCATTGCCGCCGTTTCTGGCGGAGTGGATTCTGTGGTCACGGCCGTGCTCATGCACAAGGCAATCGGCGACCAGCTTCACGTTTTCTTTGTGGATCACGGATTCCTCCGCATGGGTGAACGGGACGAGGTGATTGCGACCCTTTCAAACCTTGGCTTAAAACCCACGCTTATCGATGCCTCACAGATGTTCATCTCAAGCCTTGCCGGTGTCACCGAACCAGAACAGAAAAGAAAAATTATCGGCAAGCTTTTCATTGAGGAGTTTGAGAAGGCGATACACCTGTTCCCGAACGCCAACTGGCTTGCCCAGGGCACGCTTTACCCTGACATCATCGAGTCCTCTGGCGGTGTTTCCGGGCTGACCGACAAGATAAAAAGCCACCACAACGTTGGCGGTTTGCCGGACGACATGAAACTCACCCCCATCGAACCAGTCAAAAGCCTGTTCAAAGACGAAGTTCGCGAGCTTGGCTCAGAACTCGGTATTCCAAAGCACTTGACCAGCCGCCAACCATTCCCAGGCCCAGGCCTTGCAATCAGGATTATTGGCGAAGTCACACCGGTCAAGCTTGCCGTTCTGGGCAGGGCTGACAAAATAGTTCGCGAGGAGCTTGACAGCACCGGTCTTTCAGACCAGTATTTTGCAGTGCTGCTGCCCATCCAAACCGTTGGCGTCAAGGGTGACGAGCGTTCGTACCAGTCGGTTTGCGCGGTGCGCGCCGTTTCCACCCACGACTACATGACAGCCGAGTGGACCAAGGTTCCATACGAAATTCTCGACCGCATTGCAACCCGCATCACCGGCGAAATCCGCGAAATCGGCAGGGTGGTTTACGACATCACGAATAAGCCGCCGGGAACAATAGAGTGGGAGTAAACACGACCTTCGGTCGGGTAAACTAGCCTGCAATCTCTAAGGTTATCAAGAAATCGGTGGCAAAGCCAAACGATTTCATTATTCCTGCGGAAATGTTAATAACCGATGATACAAAAGATAGCGAATATTGATTCTTTATAGTTAGATTCGATAGCTTGCATTTGATCTTAGAAAACATATTGTATTTATTACTTCAAAACCATTATTATATAGTAACAATTTAATGTCATCAGCACTGCATTTGCAGTTAGGTCCAAACACAATGTTTTTTATTGGGTTGTTTGGCATTAGTTCCATGAAATTCCATTCAAAATAACTAGAAACTATATCGTTTTTCATATAGAAATGTTTTTGACCCAAGTGATCAAACTCTTGAATATTCTCATATTTTCTTTGTATATCAATTGTATTATAAAATATGTCTCGATAAACAATCCTCCATTCTTTTTCTTCCTCGAAAGCTGGATTTTTTATAAAAAAAGTAATGTCACCTAGACCACAATAGATATTATCAAATTCTTTTGGGTTCGATTCCGCATTTACTATTATGGAATAAATATTACCCAGTGTAGGTATTTTGTCTGTATCAGCACAACGCTGTTTTAGTATATCGTTGTTATTGAGAATATTTCTCACATCATCGTAATTGTATATGATCTTTTCATATGCAAAAGCATCTTTTTTTGAACAACTATTCCAAGGGTATTTTCTGTCAATATCTAGTGCATCAAAATCAAATCCAATTGAAAACCCTTTTCCATCATCTGCATATCCTCTCCATTGACTTAACATATCACCATTTTCTGAAAAGCAAGTTGCATAGGCGCCTCGGTTATTCAACCACATCATTTTCTTTAACTCTTCACTTGGTTCTTTTTTTGTTAACTCAAAATAATATTTATAAAGCTGGTCAAGCCCATATTTAACTTCCAGTGAATCATTAGTATGAGCTAGATCTGTAAGTCTCAATGTTTTGCTTTCAATTATCTTAAAGAACTTCTCCACCGAACAATAATGATACAGTATCATGAAACCTCCGCAAAATGCTCATTTACTAATAAAGTAACATTTGAGGCAGGCTTGTCAATAACTTTGTTCCAATACCTACAACACAAATATTGCCCCAAAACCCAATTTCCCATATAATCTTTGTGGAGGATTGCATGAAGATTCAGAGGCATGAAGGAATAAGGATAATCTCGAGCGGTGCAAGCAAGTTCCAGATATTGTTGTTTTCAATTTTTGTTTTGGCCGTGTTTGCCACGGTCGTCTGGCTGATTGCCCTAATCGTTTCGAATATTTCGTGAGTGGCGTTGCTGTGCCTTGATGTTTTGCTGTTTGCGTGACAATAATTGAGACCATGCACGACAGAAACGACGGCTACTATCTCGACCAGATAAGGGTGATCCTTGTCAGCGTGGTCATTTTCCTCAACATGAGCGGGGTTTTTGGCCAGGCAACACCCTGGTACGTCAAAATCGGAACCCCTGACCCAGTCACATCTTTTATTTCAACCTGGTTTGTCGGCGTGCTTCGCCCTTGGCTGCTTGGCGTTTTCTTTTTGGTGACAGGCGCCATTGCTGTAAGAATCTACGAGAGCAGACACAAAGGCTTCACCGAAAGCCGCCTGGTAAAACTGGGCATTCCGTCGCTGCTTTACATTGTTTTGGTCAATCCGCTCCTGGTTTTTGCAGGCAGGCAAGGGACAACAACACTTGCCTCATTTGTCACCGACGAGTGGCTGAAATTCAAAGTCATTGGCACAGGCCCCCTGTGGTTTGCCATCATACTTTTCTTTTGCTCTGTCAGCCTTCCGCCCGTTGTCACCAAGCTTAGGTTTGACAAGATAAAGTTTCCATCATGGATGAATATTGCCATCTTTGGTTTGGTTTTGTCAGTTGCAACTTTTGTCGTCAGGATTTGGGTACCTGTAGGAACTTTTCTTTGGGGTTTCCATCTGGCATTTATGCCACAGTTTTTGGTCATGCCTTTTGTTGGCATGGCAGCCTGGCAGTCGGGCTGGCTTGAGAGGACAACCAACCGCCAGTTCAGGATTTGTCTTGCGATTATGCTTGCCTGTGTTTGCGTCTGGCCTTTGATCTCCTCGCAGCCTTTCAATGGCGGAATGACGGTGCAATCAGTCGTCAGAGTTTTATGGGAGTCCGTGCTTTTGATTTCTGCTTCGTTTGTTTTCATTCATGGAGCTGGCATCTGGCTCAACCGCAGAACGAAGCTCTGGGATTTCCTGACCGAAACCGGGTACGGTGTGTATGTGCTTCATGCAATTGTGCTGGTTTTTGTAGCACTGACCTTTGGCAATGCTAGTTTGCATCCTTTGGTGTTGTGGCTTGCCCTGTCTGCGCTTTGCGTGCCTCTGACGTTTGTCCTTGCCTGGGCTGCAAGATTGGTGCCGATACTCAAAAAGATTTTGTAAATAATGGAAGATCTGCTCGCTTGTCAAAAGCTTGAGAATTCTTATAATTTTTTAAGTGAGGATGAAAAGAAAAAATCAGAAAGTATGAAGAAGAGTATACCTTTTATTGTTTTACTTACACTATTTACTCTTGGCTTCCTAGTACTTCTTGTGTATCAGATATTCTTAATGTTCTATGACCCAAATGTAGAATACAGAACATTTCCTAAGAAGCCCGGTGAAGTATTGGGTTTTATTAACGATGGATATAATCCTCTCTTGATAGAAAAAAATCGTCTGGTCATCTACGATTCTCCGTTGCTAAACGTTGAATTGGATTTCTGCAAGCTAAGCGGTAAACCGTTGGATGTGACCTATCAACTTCTTGCCAATAAAGATAAAGAATTTTATTACGTCTATGCCATCTCTAAACAAAAAAATGATAATATATTGGATTTGATTAGAATTAACTACCAAAGTAAAAGTTGGCCGATGAACAGTGATGAAATTAAAAATACATCAAAGATGTCCATAGTATTTTCTGGACCAATTCAAGCAGACGGTGTTATCGGCGTTATCAATGATAATAATGATGAATATTTAATTGTTTGCAGAGATTCAACAAATAACTCGATGTCATTCTATGACTTGTCTGGACATTTAAAGTTGTTGACATCAAGTAAGGATAACACCGTATACGACATCTTTCGTGACTTCAAACCTTCACATTACAAACTTTATAGTTTTGATGGTTCAAGGCTGAATATTTATGATTACAAAGATAACAACCTAATAATTAGAAAGTCAATCGCCGTAACTGACAAAAATGAGGCACCTGCTAGAATAGCTAATCCAAAATATTTCAATAAATCCTCAAGATATCTTGCAGTCGCATCAGACAAAAAAATACATTTTGTAGATATTTATGACTACAAAGATGAATATAAAGTTAAGACTTTTGATGTGTTGCGTCCGATCAGTTCTGTCGACAATGCTTTCTTGTTAACACCTAACAACTTTTTGTATTACAGTCACGTAGAAAATGAAGATTTGAAGACGATATCTTTTGGACCGTTTAGGTTGCTTGGTTGGGATAACCGCAATTCAAATCCACTGGCACAGATGATTGTTACAGCAAACGATGCCAGAGTTTTTGCATATAATGGTAATGCATTCGGCAAGTTTTATGTTTTTCGTTTTGAAACTGAAAAATTAGTATCTGGTAATTATTTTTACCATCATTTGAATAAAACCAATATAGAAAATGGCTTATACTTGTATTCAGAAAAAGAGATATATTTCATCAGCCAAGACGAACTGGAAAGACACCATCGAGATGTTGATATCGATCATTGACTCATTGACTCTTGGCGTAAAGGCAACAATACAAGTCATATTCCATCTCTTAACAAAACCTGTTATCATTTAGAGTAAGATTTCCTTTTCAAAATGCGATAGTCTCCCTTTGGAGGTGCCGAGAATGCAGGAATTGCATGAAGAGTGTGGAGTGTTTGCCATTGCAGGGCATCCAAATGCCGCATACCTCAACTATGTAGGTTTGCTGGCCTTGCAGCATAGGGGCCAGGAAGCAGCAGGCATGGTCACTTTCCAGGAACCCAACATCTTCACCTGCCACAAGGATATGGGTGTGGTCATCAACATCTTCTCCAAGGGCAAACTTGTGGAGATGCAGAGCCGCTACTCTCTCGGTCATGTGAGATATTCAACAAAAGGCGTCAACACCAAGGACAACGCGCAACCACACTATGCCACCTCAAACTTCTGGGTAGCCTCAAACGGTGACGTGGTTAACTATTCTTCACAAAGACAGTTTCTCCAGGGTAAGGGGTTCACGTTCTACTCAACAAACGATGCAGAGTTGATTGCAAAATCGATTTTCTACAACTGGCAGCACGAAGGCGACCTTGTTAAAGGCATCCTCAAATATATGAGCTATGTCCGTGGAACCTATTCTGCCTGCTGCATGACAAATGGCAGGATGTACGGATTCCGTGACCCAGCCGGAATCAGACCATTGACCATTGGCGTAAAAGACGGCGCTGGCATCCTTTCGTCTGAATCCTGCGCAATCGATGCAATTGGTGGCAAAATTCTTCGTGAGCTTAAGCCTGGAGAGATAATAAACCTGGAGACGCTTGAAACCGTTGGCCAGTTTGAACATGCAATGCCAGAGAGCAAAACCTGCATTTTTGAGTACATTTATTTTGCTCGTCCAGACTCAATCATCAAAAACAAACTTCTTTGGGAGGCCAGGTCTGACATGGGCGCTGAACTTGCCAAGGAAGATCCTGAGAAGGACTCGGATATCGTCGTTCCGGTACCGGAAACTGGCAACCCGGCAGCGTTCGGTTTCTCCCGTGAGCGTGGGATTCCGCTTGTGCCGGCAATCATCAAGAACCACTACGTTGGCAGGACGTTTATCCAACCAGAACAAAGCCAGCGCGAGGAAGCTGTCAGAATCAAACTCAACGTCATGAGTTCACTTGTAAAAGGAAAAAATGTCAAGGTCATCGAGGACTCGATTGTCCGAGGCACCACCACAAAAATACTGGTAAAAAAACTCAAGGATGCCGGAGCGGCTAAAGTTTCGCTTGCAATATCAAGCCCTCCTGTTGCTTATCCGTGTTTTTACGGCATCGACACAGGCGTAAAAAAGGATCTCATCGCTTCAGACCACAGCATTGATGAAATCAGGAAAGTCATCGGAGCTGACCACCTTCAGTACCTGAGCCTTGAAGGGTTGCTGCGTGCGTGCGGCGGCTCGTACAGCCAGTTTTGCACCGCATGCCTGACAGGAGACTATCCAATCGACATTATGGATGGCGACAGCCTCCCAGGCAAAGACGAGTGGGAACTGGGTAGACAGGGGAGATAACTTTTAGTCATCTGGTATCTGTTTTTGACGAGCGAGAAGTGATTGATTAAAACTTTCATCAACTTTCCTCCTAGTCAACGCGTATTAGCATTGACAGGTTAAACAGGTTTTACCTCGGAATCCTTCTTTGAAAATCCTAATACGCGAAAAACTCTCAACAAACTTGAAAAACTTGATTATACCGGTTCTTAATATACTACTATTGACAATAGTAAATGGGTTGACTAAAATATGAGCCATGAACAACAATGATAAAGTTTTAAGAGTATCAGGTGAAAGAGATGGCATCGGAATGACCATGGGGAAACTCGAGTACAAGGTCTTCGACGCAGTCTGCAAGCTTGAAAAGGCATCGGTTCGAGACATCCTCGACGTCGTCGGTTCCGGTTATGCATACACAACGGTCATGACCACCTGCGACAGGTTGGCAAAAAAGGGTATTCTTGCCAGGTTCAAAGATGGCAACAAATATCTTTACAGCCCGATAGCCGACAGGAAAGACATGGACAGCCAGGCAACCTGCAAAGTACTTGAAAGCGTGATGGGTAGCTTGACCGAACCGGTCATGGCAGGGTTCCTGGATATGCTTGAAAAGACTGACAGCTCCAAGCTTGACATGCTCGAACGCATGATCAAGGAAAGGAAAGACAATGCTTGATAGCTATATTGTGGCCGGCTGGTTTATCTTGGCTTGGCCAACATTTTGGCTCTGGATCGGCTCTAAACTGGCTTCAAAAAACTTCGCCACAATGTTAGCAGTGTCACTTGCATCTCTTCTGGGGTTTGCCATAGGAATGACCATGCTGTCAAACCTTATCCCACAGACAATCAATTTCCAACTGTCGAAGGTGTACGAAAATCCAGGTATGCAGATATTTTCCGTTCAAGCTGTCACCGGGTATTCGTTCTGGCATTATATCGTTTTGGCCATTCCATGGCTCATCCTCGCGTTTGTAATCGCCAGGCTTGCGCTTGGTCTTTACATTCTTAGATCAAGAACCAGAGGATATGGCAATATAGACAGAAATTCACAAAAGCATTTTGATAAAATAGCAAAACTTTTGGGCATCAATCCGGTGAAAGTGTTTGTTGGTAGTGACCGACCGGTTGCTTTCTCCGACCACACCGGTGTTTATATAGGAAGACCCATCTTACAGAGCCTTCCAAAAGAAGACGTCGACGCAATTATCGCACATGAATACTCCCACATCAGAAGGAAGGACGTTCCGTCCAGATGGCTGTGGGTTTTGATGTCATCTCTGGCGTTCATCATGCCATCTAAATCATTGACCAGATCATACCTGTTTGAAGTTGAGAAAAATGCTGATAAAGAGGCCGTAACGGCACTCGGTTCACCGCTGCCTCTTGCCCAGGCTCTCGTCAGTGTCGCAAGGATTTCCACACCGGCTGCAGCCAATTTCACTGGATCCGACGTAACACAGAGGGCTTTGGCTCTCCTGGAACCGCCAAAAGAAAGACGTAACACAAGTTTATATAAAAAGATCGCGTTAACATTCTGCCTTTCATTGCTCCTGCCAGTTTTTACATGGCCTCAGCCAGTCCTGCCAAAACTCAATGGCATGACGGAAGAAGATATGCACAAGCTGGTCGAGGGGAAAACCCTGGCAGTTGTAACACCAAGCATAACATCGCCCAAGACGGTCAATGTCAAATTCTATTCATCGGATGCTCTCAAGCAGCTTCCTGATGGCAGACTGATACTCGACCGTAGACATATAATCGGAACACTATAGGAGGATTCCAAATGTTTGACGAATCAGAAAATACAGTGGTTGAATCCACTGCAACAGAAAGCATGAATTATGAAAATCATACAGATTTCAGCATGGACTCAAAAACACCAAGAAGCAGAGAAGTAAGGTCAGGAGTAACATGGGGCGGTGTGGTTATAGTTGCCCTCATTTTCTCACTGATCTTTGGCGCTGGCGGAGGTATCGCTGGCTATTTTTTAGGAAGGCAAGGCAGCGACTCTGGTTCAGTCATTATCAACCAGCCAACCCCGGCCATCACGGTAGACGACAAGCAAATATACTCAGGTGTTGTTGACACGGTAAACAAGGTTTCACCGGCAGTTGTTTCAATAACAGTCAAGGACAAGGTTCAGGTGCAAACATCAAATCCACTCGATGATTTCTTCGGTGGGAATGGATCAATCTTTGGCAACCCGTTTGGATATGGCAATCCAAACAGCCGTGGTCATCAAAACGAACAGCCAACCTACAGATTTGCCCAGTCAGCCGGCTCAGGTGTCATCATCAAAACCGACTGGACGACAGGTCTGAAGAACGCAAACACAACAGAAGGACAGTCTACGTCAATCGATGGTTCAATCATCCTGACAAACAACCATGTTGTTTCTGGACAGAACCCCGAAATATACGTTACACTTACAGACAAAAGAAAACTCCAGGCAAAGGTTATCGCATCAGACCCAATCTCTGACCTTGCAATCCTTAAGGTTTCCGAAAAGAACCTTCCGTCAGCCGAACTTGGTGATTCAAAACTCCTCAAGGTTGGCGAACCGGTCGTTGCAATCGGTAACCCGTTCCAGTTCTCAAACACAGTCACAACAGGTGTTATCTCGGCTCTTGAAAGAAATATCGATACCTCACAGAGCTCATCTGGCCAGCAGACAGGCAGCCAGAAACCGACAATGGTTGGTATCATCCAGACAGATGCAGCCATTAATCCTGGCAACTCAGGCGGACCGCTTGTAACACTTGATGGCAAGATTGTTGGAATCAACACAATGATCTATGCCGATGCACAAAACCTTGGCTTTGCAGTCTCATCCAATACGGTCAAGCGTGTCGTGGGCGAACTGCTCAAATACGGCAAAGTTTTGTGGCCATATCTTGGAATCTCTGGCATGGACATGTCTTCTGACATCGCAAAGGAACTTGGGATTTCAAATATCGAAGGCGCATACGTCTACAAAGTTAACAATGGCCCGGCAAGAAAAGCAGGACTCTTTGCAAATGACATCATCACGTCCATAGATGACAAGAAAGTAACAAGCTTCGAACAGCTTCTCATGGAAGTCAGAAATCATCAGGTCGGCGACGAAGTCACACTGACCGTTAACAGAGGTGGCAAGGAACTGAAACTTAAGGTTACGCTTGCGGAACTCCCTGAGATGATCAGCAGTAACGACTAAATTGTTAAGTCAAACAAATACCCCCGGTATATCCGGGGGTATTTTTATTTTATAAAACATTGGTAGAAACATCATTTCCTATTTTGAACAAATCCAAATAATGTTGAATTTTAATCAATTAATGAACAAAATTCTGCAATTTAATATATTCATAAAATATAGTAATTAACTGTATTAAATATCCATTTAATGGGTATTTAACTATATATATTGTTGATTCTTATAAACTCGATGTTAACATAACAAGGAGGACAGATGGCCATTACATTGGAAGAAGCAGTAACAAAGATGAACGGTTTTGCGCAGGCAGTCTTTAGGGATAGAGCCAATGCTTTCGTCGACATTGCGGCAGAACTCACCGGTAGCAAGCTTGGGTATTTTGCAACCATGAATGAAACCGAAGACGAGTTGATTATGCTTGGTTGGTCAAGAACCGCCATGGATTCTTGCGCAATGATTGACAAGCCACTTGTCTATCCGCTTGAAGCAACAGGCCTGTGGGGTGACTGCGTTAGAGAAAGACAGGCAGTCATCACCAACAATTATGAAAATTGTGAGAAAGAAACAAAAAAAGGATACCCCGATGGTCACGTAACGGTAGTCCATCACATGAACATTCCAGTCTGGGAAGGTAACCATATTGCCGGTGTTCTTGGTGTTGGAAACAAAGATGTTCCATACGAGAGTAAAGATGCGGAACTGCTTGGTAAATATGCTCAGGCCGTTTGGTCTGTGGCAAAACCATAAGAAGGGATCTGTAAAAAATGGAAATCAAATGTGTTTATGCTGAAAAATGCCCGTTTTATCTTAGAACGAATTCAGTTCACGATGCGATGTATACCACCAACATTTCGAGATATTGCAACGGCAAGTTCGAAACTTGCGCACTTTTCCAGGTCATCCGTGACAAAGATGTCGCTTCTGTACCAAATGACCTCTACCCGAACCAATCCTGGAGAGTCGGGAAAATCCTGTCCGAATAATTGTATTTGAAGGTTTATTGTAGGTAGGAAGAGGTTTCCTATCAAAAGATAGCGTATTGGTTATGAAAAAGGCAGTCCAGAAATGGGACTGCCTTTTGTATTTATAAAAATCGAAACTATTTTTGGGTATCCCCTTTCGCCATTGAACTTAAAACCAACATGCCGGGTATTAAGCTCAAATATCACTCGAATGCGGAAGGAGCATCGACTATGAAGAAATTTTTCACTTTAGGAGTTGCGATTGCGCTAACCCTTGCCCTTCTGAATCCACTGATGGGGGTTGGCACGGTTTCTGCGGAGACAAAAAATGTCATCTTTGCAGTGACGAAATGGAATCCAATAGGCCAGGACAGACAAGGCCAAGCCTTGGCCAATGGCAGACAGGTTCCATGGACATATGGTTCAGAATGGTGGGGAAGGTCGGCATATCCGATCAATTCACAGCCACGTTTCTGGACAATTGTCTATTTGACAGTCATCCCGGCTGGTGGTCAGTCCACTGAAAAGGATGAGATGAAATGCGTCCTGGACAACCAGAACAGAATCTGGATTGACCCAGACGGCATCTTCCACAACCCCTATGAAAGGGACAAAGCAGACCCACCAGGACAGTGCTACCTGGCAAACCTCAAGATGGACAATGTTTCAAACAACAACACAATGGGTCCTTATGAAGTTGGCGATTATGTGAACTTCTTCCATGACAAGGGCTATTGGTTCTCAAGACTCTCAACAAATCCTCTCCACACGCCCTATACCTTTCCGTACAATTTCTCAGGCAGACTGATGAAAATCGGCAGTGTCAGCCTTAATGGTCAAGGAACAGCATTTATCCTTGCTGATGTTCTCCAGACATCATGCGATCCTGGAATCTCCTACAATCTTTCAGTTGAAACAGACCTTTGGGAAGGTATGATTCCGTCTATTTCTGCGGCAACGCTCTACAACCCGGAAACCCCAAGTTCAAGGATGAGCCAGAGGGTTAACAAGGCCACAGTTCTTGGAGCAACATCAGGCGACTTCAATGTCCCAGCCACAACATTCCAGAACATCAGGCTCAACTACAGAGAGTATCTTGGCGTCGAAATTTTCAAAGATGACGGCGTTAACAACATTAACGGTGGTGCTGGGTCATGTTTTGCCCAAAACCTCAGCGATGACTACAAGGCAACGCTTTCCTGCGAAGATTATCTCGGTGCGCAAACTTCATCTTCAAACGATTCTGATGTTGGCACCACAATCAAAGCCTTCCCGACGTCATTCACGTATTACGATGCTGGCGGAACTGGATTTGGTTGCGGCGAAGCCATCTATGACAACTTAAACACCATACCGGATGCTTTCAGCAACCAGATAGTAAATGCTGGCGACGTCAGAATGACCACCGTAACCGTTGCTGTCGGTGGCGGAATCATCACCTACAATGCCGGTTCAGTGGTCACATCCGGAGATGCTGACAACGGCTTCATCCTCTCACCAATGGCCAACATCAGATATTTTGACAGCAACAACAATGGCGAGTTCGAAGAAGGCGAATGGATTTATCAGGATAGCGACCTGAGCGGTTCAGTAACGGCCGGCGATGTTCGTCTTTCAACAGTTATCAAGAACGGTACAACCTATCATTGTGGTTCACTCGTTTCTGGCGCTGAAGCCTTCATCAGAACCTATCCGGTTTCTGGATACTCTGTTGGCAGATGCGGCAGCCCGAGAGCAATCGATGTCGAAGTTCTCCCCGGTAGAGCGCCAATCACCATTTCAATCGACAGACCACTCAAGGTTGAGCAGACCTCTTCAGTCACCATCACCATGAATCCGGCTCCTGAAGAAACCAGAAACGCCTATGTTGTCCAGACAGACGCATCAGGCCACAGGCTGGTTGCCGGTGTGATGACCAAGCAGAGACCGTCTCTAAAGGTTGAGATCACTCCTTATGAGGGCTCATGCGACGAATATGGCATCATTCATCCGTATGTCATCGAAGTGTTCTATGAAAAAGGCACAGGCAATCCGTCCGACCCAGGATACGGTGGCCCATCAGATGGAACATATGGCTACTGGGTCTTCCCGTCGCCATCGGTACTCAACAATACAGTCATTCCAAACAATTATGACTGTTACACGGCTGCAACATACACAGTCCTTGCTGAGGACATGTATTTTGACTGCAACACCGTTTGCCTGCAGAACCTTTCAAGCAGGTTCCCGAACGCAACACTGACACTGTTGGATTTTGACAACCCGTATGATGTAAATGACCCTGCCAGAATTCCAATCTCGACAATTCCTGGAGCAGGTGCGATAAAAGCTTACTACAATGCTCATGGTTCAGGAGTTGACTGGATGTTCACAGCTGGCACTGGCCAGAACAGATACATCGTCCAGGTCAATGACAACAACTCATACTACGTCTGGAGCTGGCTTGACAACCAGGCACCAACACCATCCCTTGGTGCAGTCGGCATGGTTGACATCGAGGATACTGTTACCGGTCCATCGGAAGCCTATTCCAATGAATCACTCATCGACCTTGATTGCTCTGAGATGAGGAGAGAATGCGACATCTGTGGCAGCAATGGTCTTCCTCAGATGGGTGAAGTAACCAAAGGCGACAGCTGGGGGCCATTCAATGGTTCCGACGCATCGCACCCGTACATCGAAACATTCGGTGTACCAGTGTTTGTTTCAACATACAAAACATCTCCTTGGGCTGAACAGGGCGGAACAATAATGCTTGCCGTCTATCCACCAAGGAAAGACTCAAATCTTGAGATCAGGGTTCATACAGACAACGCCCTATTTGATTACAACAGCACGATAACCCACCCACCGTATTTCATCACCAGCACATCCCCAGGCACCGATTACTGCGGCACCTACACCCTTCCACCAACTGCATCCGGTGGTGGCGGTTCAGGTGGCGGATCTGGTGGAGGCTCTGGCGGCGGTTCCGGTGGAGGAACAGGTGGTGGAACAGTCGATGACGGTGATGGAGACATAAACTTTGTCGAGTTCGTTGTTGTAGACCACGCTCTCCAGTACAGCAATGTGAACTACACAGCCGGCTCAGGTGCAACATCCCAGCTTCCATCCCCAGCGCCACAGATCATGGCACCTTATGACCCGGTTCTTTACAACCTTGTCAGGCAAATGAGATCCTACCCAGGTGGTCAGACCCATCCAAAGAGAATCCTTGGTGGCGATGACGGCAGAAACGCCTACCCGGCCATTTTCGAAAACCAGGCATGGAAGCTTGGAACAGAGTTTGTCCCGTTGTCTGACTATGGCATCTACTTCATGCTCACTGACAGCAGCGGCAACTATATGAGTTTTACTCAAACAGACCCTAACCTTCAGGTGACAAGCATAACAGTCACAGGCCCGTTTATGACCCCAAGACTCCCGCTTGCCAACAAGGACAAGGATTATCAGGGCAAGAGAGGCTTGCCACTCCAGTACGACTACGATGGCAAGATAGAAGCCGATCAGCGCAACTACTCAGAATTCGAGTTTGGCCCAAGTGACTTCACAAGAGTCATCAGCCCAGGTTCGGTCGACAGATACACTTACGGTACAGCCAACGCAAGACTGCTTCAAAACAGAAAACTCGACTACACCCTGACAAACGGCAGAGTCTTCATCTTTGATGAGATCATCCCGATAGACCGTGGCGTAATCCAGATCGAAGTCAAGCTTGCAAACGGCCAGAGAAGACTCTGGAGCAACTGCTGCCAGGAATACAGAATCGTTGGCATCCCTGTCCACGGACTCCACATCGAAGGCGCACCAGGCACACTCGGAATCGAATCCGACAACGTTTTGGACATCAAAATCACCGAATGGGAAGACATCCAGGTGACAAGAGAGTGCAACGATGCAATGGCCTATGTCTGGCAGGACAGAGGCGTTCTCACCCAGAATGGCTCAAAGGTGTTCGAAGGCGCTGGCGACGGCTGGACAACAAAAGGCCCATCCTCATCGGTTGGAACCGGTGGCTCAACAGCATTCAACACTTACGACGACCTCAACGGTGACGGAAGAATCAGCTTCGACGCTTACGAAACCGAACTTGTCGGCTCGTACAGCATGACAACAAACACCTGGGTTGGCGGTATCATCGATGCCCGCACTTTCCAGCGCAACAACGGCAGATATGTCTTTGACATGAGCCTTGCAAATGGTTGCAGAATAACTGATGCCGGCATGGACTTCAACGGTGACCATGTTATCGCTGCTGATGAAACCATCCCGGTCAACATGACAGTCTACAAGTATTATGACGACAACAACGACAGGTCATTCAGACCTTTGTGGCAGGTTCCAAACACCTCAAACTACTATAGCCACGAAGTCTACCTTGCTGGTCAGATAAGCATGTATCCTGAGCCAGGCGGAGGAATATCGCAGGATCCAAGCATCAATGTCGTTATCGACCCACCGATTGTCACAGCAGGTGTTTCACCGGAAATCGTCAACGACAACTCGCCTCTTACCATCAAGCTCACCGACAAAAACGGCAAGCCGGTCGACTTGACCAAAGGTGGAAAGATAAAAGCAGAAGAGGCAATATACAACATCACAGACTACAGACCGGACAAGGTTGGTCAGTACTACTGGACAGCAACATCACTCAAAAACACCGATGGCTCACAAAACTGCAACGACAAGCTCTTTGGCTTCCAGCCAATAAAGTACGACTTCTCAAAAGCCGCTCAGGGCATCTACAAGTTCTACGGTTTTGTAGCCAACGACGCTGGTGAGATAAACCTCAAAGTCAGATCAGCCGACTACAAGAACTGGGGTACTGGAACCATCAAGGTTGGCAGCCCGAAGGTTACCTATGAAGTCAGCAACATTGAAACAGGCGACATCGTGATGAACTACCCGGAAGAACCGGAAGCCTGCATGACTGCAATGGACAGAAGGCTCTACAAGGTAACAGCAGTTGTTCGTGACGCAACAGGCGCGCTTTTGAAGGGTTCATCGACAGTTCCTGGCAAGTACGGCTCAGCAACTGATTTTGTTAGATTCACCCCGTTCCTCACTCTGCCAATCGGCACAAAAGTCGACGATGTGAAGTATTTCAACAGGTTTGGACTCAACACTACCGCGCCAACCGACAAAAACATGGCAAAAATCGGTGAGATGTCGGTCAGGTACAAAACCAGCAACATCATCAACGGCACTCAGCTTGATCTCAAGAGTTGGGGCGCTGGCTGCATCTACAACAATGAATATACAGGCAACATGTTCTTTGCTGACCTAACGGGTGACGGAATCATCGACTTCCGTGACAGCATCAACGTGGACAACAAAGGTCAGGCAACGTTCTATGTGTTTGCCGATCAACCGTTCAACGTTGGTGGACTCGTCGGTGCAAACAAGGCAACAGTGCTCAAGGGCGACGTTGCCGGCAACACTCCTGTCTCGCAGGCTGTGGGTTTCAACCCGCTGCTTCGTTACAAGGGTGACGGAAAGTTTGCCCTCGACTGGGATGCTCCATCGACAGTCTACCTTCCGGCAAAAACCCCTGTTGTCAAAGTCTATGAAGACGGCACAGGCTCGGAGTTTGGCAGTGAATATCTTTCATCTTCAAACTATGACCTGGTCAAGGACGCAGACAACGTGCTTGTTGTGAGAATTACGCCAGCTTCAACAAAGGAAACTGATCCGATCAAGACAAAGAGCATCATCGAAATGACAGCAACCAATGCCGCAAAGTCAGTGACCGAGGAAACCGACCGCTCAAAGGCCGATCCACTTGCTGCTGAGGCAACAATCCACTTCACACCGAAGATGTTTGGTGAAGGCAATGTCTCGCTAACCTACAAGTCAAAGGCATCGTTTGGCGACAACACCATCGTTTCAGCCAAATCGCTCAGCTTTGACGTAGTTAAAGGCGCAACGCTCCAGGTTCTCAGCTCAGGTACGTTCTACCCGGGACTGGTCAAGAAAATAAGCGTACTGGTTGAAGAAGCTGGTTCAGGCAAGCCACTTGTTGGAATTACGGTTTCAATCTCTGGCGAGGCAGGCGTCAGACTCGAAGGCACGACAGGCGCCGATGGCAAGGCAGAGTTTGATGTGCTGCCAACCCGCCCAGGCAAGCTGGTGGTCAGGCTCCTTGGCGACTACAAAACAGTCAATCCATATGTCATAAACGTTGTTTCAGCAGCCGCTGCAGCCACAGTCGAGCTTGACAAGTACGAAGAGCTGACCGAGGAAGACAGCGCGAACCTTTCAGGCATCGTCTCTCCAGAGTCGACGCTGTTTGTCAACGGCAACCCGGTAAGTGTCGGGTCTGATGGCAAGTTCTTTGTTACAGTTCCGCTCAAGGAAGGCGAAAACTCGGTAAAGATTGAAGCAGTCAACCCGATAGGCACAAAGACTGAAAAAACAATCACAATCACTCGCGACACAACCGCACCGGTAGTCAAGTTTGACAAGGTACAAGGCAAGGTTGCAAAAGTAACAGAGATTGAACTTACCGGAACTGCCTCAGAGAAGGTCAAGCTTGTTCTTGGAACTCAGACATTCGAAGTAGGCCCGGGCCAGTTCAAGATGAAAGTGTCTGTTGCAGCCGGTAACAACAATTTCAACTTCACAGCAACCGATGTCATAGGCCACAAGGTCAACGTCTCGCATTCAGTCTACATCTACAGGGAAAGAATCGTTGAGATGAAAATTGGCAACAACACCATGCTCGTAGATGGCAATCCAGTAATGCTCGATACAGCGCCGTACATTGACTCAAAGTCGGGCAGGACACTGGTTCCGGCAAGAGCAATCGCTGAAGCATTTGGCGCCAAGGTCAACTGGGACGCAAACACAAGAACAGTCACAATCATCCTGGACAAGACAGTGATGTCGATGACCATCGGCTCGAAGACTGCCCTGGTCAACGGAAAACAGGTGACACTCGAACAGGAGCCGGTTGTGACAAAAGGCAGAACCATGGTGCCGTTTAGGGCTATTGCTGAAAATCTCGAAGCAGAGGTTGCCTGGAATGGAGCCGAAAAGCTCATCGTCATGACCAGATACTACTGATATTTCCAAGCATAATAGGACAAACCCCGGATTTTACTCCGGGGTTTTTGTTTTGTTGACGATATATTTGAATTTTTTATGGTGACATGCTAGAATTGTTTCCAATGTATAAAGAATTGTCATTGTTTTAGGTATAGCCGTATTCTTTCCAGAATAAAAGTACATAAGGATAACTGAAAGTTCGGGCAAGAAAGAGCTTTGTGATGAGCCTGCTTACATTGATGGCCGTTTCTTTCTTCGAAGTATTTTGCATTAAACTGATAACAAATTGTTAAATAGATTTATAATTAGGTAAAGTCTTCATGGTTAAATGACAATACAATAATATAAATCTCAAAGAAGGTGGTGCTGTAATGCAGAATTGGTTTACGAAAAACATAGCCTATTTTCTAATTGGTTTTGTCACCATTGCAATTGCCTCCTACATTTATCTGATCGGGAATGATGTGAGGGCGATGACGTATTTTGGCGATGCGACACAGCTTCTGGTGGCTCTGTTTGCTGGCATTTCCATCCCCCTATTGTTCGGTCAGAAAGAGTTCCGTGACAAAATCCATTCACTCCCATGGCACATGATAGGCCTTGGGTTTATTGTTTGGGCGCTTGGTCAGGCATATTGGTCCTACCAGGAAATTGTCCTTAATATTAACATGGGTGAGGTTGCCTACAGCTTCGCCGATATTGGTTTTCTCTTGCTCTACCCGTTTGTTATCGCCGGTTTCATTGTTCAGACGCGTCACCTTGGAAGGCTGAAAATGCCTCCGTGGTGGTTGTTGCTAATTATTGCCGGTTTTGCCGGGTTGATGACATATTTCAGCTGGGAAGCTCTAGTAACAGAATTAGCTGGACCGGACAAGATGACATTCATCCTTCAGTTACTGTACCTGTTTGGTGATGTGGTAATTGTTATAGGCAGCGCTTTGATTGCCTGGAACACTCGCGGGGGAATCATATCGGTGGCCTGGTCAATCCTTACGGCAAGTTTTGCCTTCTTTGCTGTTGGCAACCAGCTTTACAACTTCCATGCCTATTCCAGTGTCGGTTACCAGACAGGTAGCTTGATTGACCTTACGTGGATTCTTGCCTTCATCATTGCGTGGGTTGGCGCAAACGTTTTCCACACCCTGCTTCGCGAACGCGGATAGTTTATTGACATAATATTGACGCCATCATATTTTGATGGCGTCTTTTCTTATTTTGTGGACACTTTTGCATACAAGAAACCTGTCACAATTTTTAAAATTTCATAAAATCATTTTTTTTAAAAAACTGGGTAATCCAGACAAGCCCAAATTTTGCCCATTAATACTTGCCTTGGGGGTTGTTTTAACCTCTAAATCCGATACAATGAAATTCAACAAACGGTTAATCCCCAGGAGGAAGAAAATGCTGAGTTCGGTTGATCTAATGAACATCGAGCGCAAATACGGCGCAAACAACTATGAGTCGGTGGAAGTTGTCCTTTCAAAAGGCAAGGGTGTTTGGGTCTGGGATGTAGAAGACCACAAGTACATGGACTGCCTTTCAGCTTATTCTGCTGTCAACCACGGACATTTGCACCCAAAGATTATTGGCGCAGTCAAGGATCAGCTCGAACGCATAACCCTTACCTCAAGGGCATTTTTCAACGACAAGCTCCCGCTGTTTGTTGAAAGAGTCTGCAAATTCGCAGGCAAGGACATGTTCCTCCCGATGAACTCTGGCGCTGAGGGCGTAGAAACAGCCATCAAAACCATGAGGAAATGGGGATATGAAGTCAAAGGCATCCCTGCTGAAACCGGTGAAATTATTGTCATGGGTGACAACTTCCACGGCAGAACCACAACAATCATCAGTTTTTCAACTGATCCAGGTTCACATGACAACTTCGGCCCGTTCACACCAGGCTTCAAGGTTGTCAAATACAACGACGTGAAAGCCATTGAAGCGGCAATTAATAAAAACACCATCGGTGTCATGCTTGAACCAATCCAGGGTGAAGCTGGTGTCGTGGTTCCGGATGATGGCTATCTGGCTGCTGTGTCAAAGCTGTGCAAGCAGGCCGGGATCCTCTTCTGTGCTGATGAAATCCAGACAGGTTTTGGCAGGACAGGCAAGAGATTCTGCTGTGACCATGAAAATGTAACTCCAGACATCTATATCCTTGGCAAAGCCCTCGGTGGTGGCATCATGCCGGTTTCCGGTGTGGCAGCAAACAAAGACATTCTCGATGTCATCAAAGCAGGCCAGCATGGTTCAACATTTGGTGGCAACCCTCTTGCAGCCGTTGTCGGTGTTGCAGCAATGGATGTTCTTGAAGAAGAAAAGCTTGTAGAAAATTCAGCAGCAATGGGCAACTATTTCATGGGTGAACTCAAAAAGATTGCCGGTGATAAAATTGACCTTGTCAGAGGCAAAGGTTTGCTCATCGGCATCAGGATTGCTGAAAAATATGGCAAGGCAAAGCCGTTTATCAAGGCTCTCAAGGCCGAAGGCATCCTTGCAAAAGACACACACGAAAAAATAATCAGGTTTGCTCCTCCGCTTGTCATCACAAAAGAAGAGGTCGACTGGGCGATGCAGGGTATAAAGAAAGTCTTTGCCTGATACTTAACAGAAAACAAAGAAAGGGCGGTTTTTTCAACCGCCCTTTTTATTTTTTGCAGCAATCGGTATAATGTTGCCTGTGAAGAAAACATTAATTATCTTGGCTGTACTTTGTTTGGTTTCCAGTTGCTCGGTCAAGTCTGATTTTGCCAATTCAACCGAAGGGCAGTTTTTCAAGATATCATACCCCGATTCATTTGTTGCCAGTTTTGATGGCTCAGACCTCAAACTGGATGGGCAGTTCAAAATTGTAATCTCCAGCTATCGTTTCACGAACTTCTCACAAAATGACATCGACAGCAACATCGAAAACCTCAAGTCTAAACTAGGTGGGACTCCCAAAGTTGATGTGTTTTCCATGCCAGATTTTGAGTGCAGGAAGCTAACGCTCGAAGACAGCGACAAAAAAAATAGAATGACCTATGCCTTTTGGACAGACAACTGGCTTGGCGTTCTCACGCCGGCCGTATCATTGGACAGCAGCCAGGAGAGTCTGGTTGATTCAATTGTTTTATCCATTGAAAAAATTGAAACAAGCCAATCGGTCAAAACCGATGGAAAATACCAGTCAGAGCTTTTTGAAATCAACATCCCAGAGGGGTGGTCTGGACAAGTGGTCAACCATTTCAAGCTGTCCATGACCAAAGACATGATAGCCGATGGTGCGGGTTCTTTTGATGTCAGTGTTACCCTCGACGAAGCGACAAAAGACGCTGCAGTCTGGGCGAAAGCTTTTGCAGAAGAAATGGGATGGACGCTCAAAACAGGTTCGATCAAAATCAACGGTGTAAAGTTTCTGACCTTCAAAAATATTGACGGTAACATCACAACAAGGGTTTATTGCGCTGTTGACAAGGGTAAGCTTGCAGTGATGGTCTATTCGGTTTCCTCACCGGTTATCGAGAAGCAGGCTTTGGAGATTGCAAAAGGATTCAAGATAAAATGAAAAAAATTATAGTTTTGTTGTCGGTTCTGGTTTTGGCTTCTTGTTCCTCGGCTGTTCCCAAAGAACTTGCTTTAATAAAAGATCAGGACATGCTTAAGATTTATTACCCGGTTGGCTGGACGGCTGCTGATGGCCTTGGTGGAGGAGTGGTCGTTGAAAACGAAAACCAGACAATTTCCATTCCAATAAACATTCAACAATATCAGGGAGCCAAAAAAAACAACGTCGAGAGCATTCCGGAAATAATGGCGATTGCCAGAAAACCGGCTCAAGGTGTAAAGATGAATATCAAAAGAATATCAGGTCTGCAGTGCATTTGGATGGAAAGCACGGTTCTCGACCAGGTAATAATCAATACATTTGTACCTCTGGACAATGCAATAATTTCCATAACCACAATTCCAAGAAAAAACGGCGACACCGACGTTACAGCCAAGGATCTCGAACTTGCCAGGATGATTATTGAAAACATGGAGATCAAGTGAGAAAAATCGCCCTGGCGATTCTTATTTTTGCAACAACTCTTGCCTCATGTGGAGAACCTGGGCTTGTAAAACTTGACAAAACCTTTTCCGGATCGTGTTTTACCATAAGTTATCCTTCAACCTACAAGTTGACAAGCAATGATGATGGAGTGACAATTTCTGGCAACTTCAACATCATTGTGAAAATCCAAAAACAGCCCGGTATTTTAAAGGGATTGATCGCGCCTATACTGGTAAATCTCCAGCAGAACAACAAATCTACAAAGATAACCTTTGTGCCGGCAAAAATTGATGATATGGAATTTATAAGGATGGAAGGTTTTGATGATTACGACAGATACACTTTCGCCTACTTTGTTCCAATCAATGATGGCGTTGTCATAATGGAGCTGGAACCGACATTTGTGAATGAAAATCTTACCAAGATGGCGCAAGAAATTGCTTACAGTTTCAAGGTTACCGATTATGATTTTCTCAAGTCGCGGTAAAGAACTTTATGTCATGACAAGGTGTAATCATTGATGAAGATGAAAACTTTTACGATCCTGGCTGCATGTCTTCTCCTGTCTGTTTCGTGTGGTACGACAGAAAATGTAGACGAGAAGAGCGATAGTTTTAAAAAGTACATGGGGCAGGGGTTTGCCATTGGGTACCCTGAAGGTTTCACCGTAAATCCCAAGTCTAATGGCGTTGTTATGGGTGGAGATTTTACCGTCAACGTCAAGGTTGAGTTTTCTGAAAACAAAAAAAAGGGCTCCTTTCCCAAGGATTTTTATGAAACAGACAAGGCTGGAATAACAGAAAATCAGTTTGTCAAGAACTGGATCGGCAGCAATCAGGGATATGTTTACAAATCAGACATTCTGGTTGTTCAGCTGGTTTCATTTTCGGGGGCAACGGTTTCCGTGATGTGTTCGGCAAATCAGGACACTGTTGATTTCCCCGGGAAAGCTGCGAAAGTGCTGGCCAGTTTTGAAATAACCGATGAAAAAAAGCTCATTGAGAGTGTCAGCATTCAGGAAAAAAGTGAATCTCCAACCCAACAACAGCAGACCGCCCAGATTCCAGAAAAAACCATAGACAAACAGGGGCTCAAATCTGAAGATTATTATGAAAATGATGATATATTCATAAAACTCCCACGCAGGTATTTTGCAAAAAAGACTGCTTCTGACATAATAATTTTAGGAGTTCAGCAAAATGTGAAGAAACCTGAGACAATCATTATTCAGCAGCTTGAAAAAACAGGTTTGCCGCTGCAGGAATCGGCCAACATGATGATGGGTGGAATCAAATCTACGCCTGTTCAGGCTGGCAGCAACAAGTATTTCAGATACGATCAGCCAGGCTCAAACGTTGACGACTCTCAGATTGTTCTTCTCGGACAATCGCTCAGGCATGAGGTAAAGATAACGATAAAAGGCTCCATTGGGCTTTCGGGTTCGAATATGGAGCTTTTGGAATCAATTGTTTTCAAGTGAGGAAAAGATGAATAGAAAAATATTGTCGGTTTTGTTTGCAATTGCAGCCCTGGTTATGGTTTTTACGTCATGCGGACAACCCCAGGAAGACAGCTCCGTCTCAACCGTGGACGATCCAAACGTTTATTCTGGCACATTTTTCTCCGTCGCCAGACTGGATGGGACACAGTTTGTCCAGACTGGCAACGATTTTTCGCGTTCAAATGAAAACGGCCTTATTTCAATCCACACAATCATACTCCCGGGTATGACTTCTGATGATGTTGAAAAGACAAGAGCCGTCCTGGATGGATTTGCTGCCGACATGATAGACATCAGCGTCGATCCTGTTGAAGTTGGCGGAAGGAAGGCGTTGATGATGGCCGGCAAGAAAAAAGACGTCACCTTCAAATATGTAGTGCTGCCAATCACAGATGCAGTCTGTGTGATATCAAATGAGCCGGTCTCAAACGGTAATGACTCCGATTTTGAAAAAGTTCTTGAGAGTTTCAAGGTAAGCAACCCAGATTTCTTCAAAGGTTCAATCGGTAAAGAATCCGAAACCGAGCCTGGAAACTCAAAAGACGCTTCTTCTGGGCAGCCTGCGTTTCAATCATTCAAAAATGATTATTACTCCTTCTCGGCTCCGCAGGATTGGGAGGTTGTTGCAGGAGACAGTGGTTCATGCCTTATCACACCCGTTGACGCCAGCTCAATGAACATCATGCAGGGCATTTCGATTGACGTAATGCCAAAACATAACAGGGAATCCGATTTGGCCTATGCGCAGATATCGGGTAGCAAACCTGTTTCGGCGACATATGGCCAAAATACTTTTGCTCAATTCTACATCGCATCGATAAACACCTATAACTTCATTGTTTCAAAAGGCGACAAAACTTACATGATCGCTGTAACGTCAAACTCAGATCAGCTTTCGGAAAAAGTTCGAGAATTTCTTAAAACACTGGTGTTTAAGTGATGGGAAAACTGGCCCTTGTCGTATTAATATCGTTTGCTTTTGTTTCGTGTGGATCTCCGGTTGTTGAAAAAACGGTGAGCGGTACACCTTTCAAAGGATCGTTTTTCAGCATCACGCGTCCGGATGGGTTTGAAGTCAGCGAAATGAATGACAGTTATATGCTTGTTGGCAAGGATTATGGTTTTGCCATCGTTGCAAGTAGAAGCACAAACTATAAAAAAGATGACAACCAGTTGATGAACCTTGGAGAAGAATTCAAAAAGCTTTTTGAAAAACCGACAGCAAAAAAGGAAACTTTTGCAGGACAACAGGCGATGTATCTTGAGAGCTGGAAGGATGGAAAAATGTCCTTCGGATATTCATTTGTTCTTGATGGAGCTTTGATTGCCATAAACGCAAGCAGCGTTCCTCAAGATAAAATAGAAGAGGCTTCGATTGTTCTGCATACATTCAAGTTGACGAACCCTGATTATTTCAAATCAAAGCCGGGCGATGCCGAAATGACACAGTTTGGACCATCTGAAGGTCAGCCAATTCAATTTGATGAGTTGATGCTTGTTCCGCCAAAAGGTTGGAGAATTCTTGATAACTCGACATCTGATTTTATCTCGATCGAGCCAAGAGAAGACAACTCTGAAGACAAGGGTCAGGGGATTGGCATTGTTGTGTTGCAGGGGGTCAAGGCAACAGCAGAGGAAGAGGCGTTGAAAGCGGCCAGCAAGGCTGGTGTCCAGCTTCGAAAGGTCAAGATTGGAAATGTCCAGTATTCAACATTTACAGCCCAGTACCAACAAATGACATTTGTTTATGTGGCTGATGTTGGTGACAGACAATACTGGATAAGCATTGCCGGACCAATCGATGAACTGACTCCGAAACTCAAAGGGTTCATTGAGAACCTGGCATTCAAAAAATTGATTTGAAAGCGAATAAATCTACAGTTAGGACTTGTGTTGTTGATTAATATTCAAAAGCAGCTTAACCTATAAAGTGTTAGATCATTCATTTGGAGTGTAGATTGAAATGAAAAAAATTCTTGCAGTGATTTTGTGCCTCTTTTTTGCAGTTTCTTGTGGCGGTGGTGATGTAGCGGAGAATCTCGACTCAATTTATCCTGGTAGTTTCTTTTCATTCCGTTACCCATCAAAATGGTCAATAACTCCGGCCGATGCCCAGGTGGCAATAGATTTTGAAGGCAACACTCTTGTTTTCAAGTTCTCTCCTCTCGATAAAGCCAAGAAGAATGATTTGCCAACCGTGGCAGAGCTTGTAGAAAACTACAGGAACACCGTTTCGTCCACCGGAAAGATAACCGAAGATGTAACAAAAAAAATAGGTTCAATGGAAGTGGTCTGGATTGTATCTGAATCCGATGTACTCAAATCAGCAGCTTTCTTCATGCCGGTTGATGGAGGAGTCTATTCTGGTACGGCCGAGAACATCACTGACTCAACTTTCTTTGAAACATCCAAAGCGATATTCGAAACATTCGAACCAAAGTCGGTTCCAGTGATCAAAAATCCCGATCCCAGAGAGGATTTTACAACCCACAATGGTGTTATATACACCATCTCATTCCCAAAATCATGGATTGTATCAGGTGATAACCCGATGGTGATCAAGGGTAAAACCAAAAGTCTTGAGATAAAAGTTGTTCCGGACAAGTCGGTTTCTCCAGATAAACCGGAGAATGCCAAAATAGGAAATTCAGAAGATTTCCAGATTGGCGAAATGAAAGTTTTTGCCTCCTGGTCAGACGACAAGACAGAGGCAACATGCTATGTTCCAATGCACGGAAAGATTCTGTCGATCAAAGCTGTGGGTTTCATCAATGGCAGCGACCCGGAGCTTGAAAAGTGCATAAACTCCTTCAGGTATTTTGAAGACAAGGACAAAGCTCCAGATATCAATAATCCCGGGGACAAGCCAAAACCAGAAGACAACACACCAAAACCCGTCGAGCAGGTCAATATTCCTAATCCAAACGATGCCCAGACCCCTAAGGGTGATCCGTATGAAACAAACGCCTATAAGGTAATCAAACCCAATGGTTGGACTGTTGAAGAGAAGCCAGCATCAGTCGTGGCTTTTTACCCCCCGAACAGAGACAGCGGAGCATACTTTGAGCTTATTGTTCAAAATTACACCAAAACAGCCAAGGAAGTCGCGTCTGAAATGATTGATGCTTTTGCCCCAGGAACACCGATTGAGATGATCAATCTTGCCGGGACACAGGCAGCCCAGTTTACGTATCAGCTTGAAGGCTATGGAGCAACGGTCACAACGGTCATTGCCAATGGAAAATATCAATATCAGTTGATTTACAATCAGGGTAAGGTGGATTTGAGAAATGATTATGCGGCATTCCTGAAATCGTTTGAACCAAAATGAGAAAAACATTAGCCATAATCCTTTTGTCATCGATTTTTCTGGCCTCCTGTGGAGGATCAAGCGTTTCATTCACATCTTCACCTGAAGGCGCAACGATAACATTCGATGAGAAAAAAGTTGTTACACCTGCAGATTTCTCCAATGTCAAACCTGGAACCTACACTGTTGAGGGTACTGCAACAGGTTATCTGCCCGGCAAAATGACTGTTGTCGTTGAAGAAGGCAGACATCATCAGTTCTCAATGGTGTTTAAAAAGGAAATTGAGCAACCGGTTTCCTTCAACACAAGCGTCCCTAATGATGGCATAAGATTTAGGGCTGTCAAAGAGCTGGAAAAATATGAGTTCACACCGTATGATCCAACAACAGGACAAGTTGGGAAGGTTATTGTTGTCGATGGCCCAACTGAGCCATTGTTTGATCTCAAGCTTCTAAGAAACGCTTCCAAAATGGACAACGCAAACATGTTAATAAAGGCTTCTGCTGGCGGACTCACCTGTTGGGCTGACTGTCAGCCTGGCGCCGATGCTGTTTGTCCCATGACTGAAAATCCTAAATCAGGAAAACCTGCATGGAATTACTTATCTTACGTTCCCACCAACATACAGAAAATTGCACCTGATTTTGATGACAACAAGCAATTGATGAAGATGTTTGCGGACAAAACCGAACCATTTGAATCTGAGTTCACTTTCAATGCTGTCAAGAATGCAGATAAAACTGTCTGGTCATACGTCGACAGTCAGGGGAGACAAAGGTTGTTGTTTAATGACGGCAAAACTTCATCAATGCTTTGGTCGGGTGACTTTGGCATTGGAACCCTCAATTATTTTGTGGACAAGGTGACCCTTGCAACCATCTGCGACAACTACATTTTTGTTGCACTTGCAACAGATGAAGGCTACAGGGTCTGTGTCATGGATTTTTCCGGCAAAATTGTTGCCAAGCAGCAGTCATACAGTTTTTTCCGTGATGTGAAAGTGAAAAAATACGGATCTAATGTCTACGGTGTTTTGTGTACTGGCAAAAACGATATCGTCAAAACGTTTACTTTCGACGGAACCGAGTTTATTGAGCAACCAGGACTTGAAAACGGTGACATGACCCGATCCTCGGGTGTGTGGATTCCAATGGGCAAGAATTTTGAATTGAGAATAACCGAAAATCTCTCAGTAATGATAGTGCAAAGTAGCAACGGCAAGTATAATATTGTTTACGCCGGCTCAAGAAACTGATCGGTAATCTCCAAAGCCAGAGAAGCAAGCTGTAGCTGAATCATTTCTGACATAACCATAAGTGGAATGTTTGCCCATGGTTCGATGTCAAACCCTGTCATTTGAAGCATAAGTGTGGTGTCGTCGCCGTTTTGACTCATATTGAAATTGAAAAAAACGTCTCCACCGGCATTAAAGTTGTTTTCAGACAATTTGATAGAGATCTCATCTGGCTCAAATTTGACAATGTTGCCTTCAAGGCCGATTAGCCCCCAGGTTCTGCCCCATTTGAGATTGAATCTGCCGCCCAGTCTTGGATCGATGTCAACCTCATCGCCAAGCCAGGCAATGGCCTGTTCGGGATCCAGTATCTTTGATCTGATCTGATCTGGCTGAAGTTTGAATGTGTTTTTTGCCCAGATCGAACGCGATCCGCTTATATCATCCTGTTTTCCACCCAGTGCGCAGATAATTGAAGTCAGTCTGGAAAGAGCCCAGGAACTGGCAAACAGGAATGAGGAGTCTCCAAGATGTGTCAGGTCAAAACCATCCATTTTCATGGTTAATCTGTCGCCGATTTCCAGGGTGAGTCTGGAGTCGACAAGGTCTGGCCTGTGATGCCACGGGTTGCCGATGATGTTGAGTTTCACAAGCGAACCTTCAACCACTTCTTCCGCCTCGACAGGCCAAGTTACCTGGAAATCTCTGGCAACATCAACAAGTAGCCCTGTGTCACCTTTGCCTTTAGGCATTTTAATGTGGTCACCCCAAAGTTTTGAAAGCCTGGCTTCGTCGGTTATCAACTTCCAGGTTTCCCAGGGCAGCATGCCCGATCCACCGGATACGGAAATGCTTCTACCCCCAATAGGTCGCACGAAACCCATCATTGACTCACCTGCCTCTTATTCTTGCAACAGTTTTTGTCATGGCGGGTGCGGCAAATTTCGACCAAATAAACCCCGAGGTACCTTTAAGGCAATAAGTGTCAATGAGAGTGGAGGCGCTTGTGTGAATGCCAAGATCGTCTACAAAAGCTTTTGATTGGCAACTGGTGTTGGAAAAACCATCCCATTGTTTCTGAATTTTCCTAAATGTTGGGTAATCCTCGTCTGAGGCAAGACCGTAACCATAACTCTTGTAGTGGAGTGTCTGCATGATTGATTCAAGTCTCTCGACATAAAGAGTGTCGAGGGTTATTCCTCCAAGCAGCATCCATTTGTCACCCATGAAAACCTCTGGCACTATCACGAGGATTTTTTTTGGGAGTTTGTTATTCAGTGAAATTGGCTCCAATCCATGAAGAAAAGACGAAATGGCCATATAACCATGGAATCTTGTCGGGATTTTGGCTGTGCGGGTCATTGCCGAAAAAAGCAGTGTTTTGCCAACTGCATCGCCATACCCCAAGCCGAGAATGTTGCTTGCGGTTGAGTTTGGATCTGGCTGAATGCCAAATGAAATGTTTTCCTTGACGAAGTTATATATCGCGAAAAGTGCAGAAGATATATTTTCGCATCCACCGCAAATGACTTCAGTGGAGGTTTTTATGGCTCTGGAGTCAAGATTGCAGTAACGGTCTCCAACAAGGTATGAACCCATACCAACAACTGTTTCCCACGGTAATCTGGACTGATTTTGCACTGACATGCCACCAAGTTTAGCTTTTGATGTCAAATTTGTAAAGATTGTTGTTATTATTCCAACCAGCAAAGTGTTGAGAAATTTGAAAACCAGGTAGTTTAATAATGTATAATAGCTTTTAATAATTCCATAAATAAAAGAATGATAACTGCAAAAAATGTTTGAAGATTCCATGATGTTTGACTTATTGACCAGACGAACTCCAGACATAGAATCAAATTCATGGAGAGAAGCCATCATGTTATTTTATGAGGAGCATTGGTATGATTTCATTGATCTGATTGCGGAACCATACCGTTCTATGGTTATTCTAGCAATTGTTGTCGGGATTGTGGTTTATGTGCTTGTTGTCATAAAAAGGAAAAAATCATCAGCAGGCAGGAACAAAGCAAATCCTGGCAACTACGTCTCCGATGAAAAATTCATGTCCAGCCTTATTGCGGCCAGGAGAAAAAGAGAAGACTCAAGGTATGTTGGTGACGGCAGCACGGCAATACCCAAAATCGCTGACAGTGGGAAGACCGATGAGTCAATATGGGCAGACGAAGGCAAGTGATTTTTTAGGTGCAGTTATGAAATTTAGCCAATGTCTGCTATAATCGACTCATGAACATATTCTTCATTTTGCTTCGATCGTCGTCGGACGAATCAAGCTTACTGGTAAAAATCATCATTGGCATTCTGGCATTGGTTGTCGGTTCAATAATTCGGGCAAACAAAAAAGATGCCACCAAAAAAAAGATTGACTCAAAAACCACAGACACAAGACCAATTGAGCCAGTAGCAAAGGTAAACAATGACCAACTGGACAACATATTGAAAAACCAGTCAAAGATTGATCAGATGAAAAACACCAATGACGACTCCATCTGGGAGGACGACAATAACAAGAAGTGATGCTTGGTTAACTGTAAAGAACTGGATGCAGGACTGTTTGTCGAAGACAATGTCCAAAGTGAGGGCTGATTTTGGGAAAAGATAACAAAGACTCCAATCCGGAAATGGATTCTTGCAACATTCTTGAAAACAAAGACGAAAACATAACTCACTATAAAGGTTTTGGCGCAAGAAAAATATTGTTGGACCTTCCAATCGAAGGCTTTGGTTTCTCTTACGTGGCAATAGAAAAAGACAAACTCAAGATACTGACCGAACGCGTTGATTGCTTTGAAGAAGATTTACTACCATTACCTGGAAGAGTGGTTGACAGACTCCAGTTTTTAAAAACAGAAACAGAAAATGACGATCCTCTTTTTGTCGGGTTTCTTTTTCTTATCTGCAAAAGTATTGGGCGCCAACTCAACACATTTCTCGTTGTAAGCGTAAGACTGATAAATGGAAACAAGTGGAAACTTGAGTTTACGTGTATGGTTCCGACGGTATGCTCAAAAATTGCTCATGTTTTTTGTGACCAGTGGCAGATACCCGAAAAAATAATGCTTATGCGTCCTGATAAAACCAGTTTTGACGTTCTTTCAACCGATGGTGATGAACTCGGAACGTTCGATTTTGAAACTGAATGTTTGCCTGACAGGTGCATATCGGTAGAAAAAACCTTTTTTATGGCAAGCAGGTCAGGTTTCTCCCAGTGGAGCCTTGACAGGTCAGAGGTAAAGATTATTAAGGATTTACCAGTAAAAGTAGATTTTGACAAGGCTTTCGCGCAAAAGTGCAGATCCTCACCACAAGCGCCTGATGATCAGTCATTCTACACGGGGGAAAGCGTTTATTTTTTGTACAATGGAGAATCGGTTGAAGTTGAAGATGCAAAAGATATTGTTGGCTACAACTTTGCAATTACAGAGAAAGGTTTGTTCTTCATGGATGGTTGGCCAGATGATGAGCTGAAGCTGAAGCGTGTCACACAAAAGAAGTTGAAACCGCTTCTGTTTGATTGGGTTGAAAGGCACGAAACACCGTTTCGCGCTTTCTTTGTAGATGAAGACACAAACGAGCTGATCGTTTTTTCAGAATCGGACAATCTTGAGATAACAAAGATATCAGACATTCGGGGCAAGATACTCGACGTCAGTGTAAATTTTAAACACGACACATTTAAGGTTTACACGATGGAAGAAGCTATAGAAGTATCAGATTTTGAATCGCTGCCAAAGCGCAATGTTGAGTTTATTCCATGACCATGCAGCCTATGTTTGTGGTTTTAAGAGATTTGTCGGGTTTACAGTCGATTCTTGTGATTGCGTCTGTTGTTGGTGGACTCATCGTCTTGTCGACACTGGCCAAATGGCTGGGGAGAAAAGTGTCTGCCAGAATGGTCGAGAAGGGTAAAACCAAACAGGCTGCCAGAGCTGTAAAAATCAGCAAACGCAAGGATGAAAACCTGGAACATATTCTGGATAACCAAGAAATATTGAAGTAATAGATAATTAGAAATCTATATCTGATTCTGCTAAATAATTCTGGTAACAAACGAATATAACTTTTTTTCGTAAGCTTCCGTATTGGTTATCAAATAACTTAAGGAGGCACAAAAATGAAAAAAAGATCACTGTTAGTCTTTGTTAGTCTGGTTATGCTCCTCGGTCTCCTTGGATTCCAGGGACAGAGGGCAAGCGCAGCAGAGTCGTTTACCGCCAAGTGGCAGACAAATCCTGAAGGTGACAAGATTGACGAGGGTAAATCCAAAACCTACAACCTGTCAATCGAAAACAAGGGTTCGTCGACTATCACCATCAAGATTGAATCCTCCTCGTCAGGTTTGGAAATCTATCCCAAATCCCAGAACGTAAAGGGCAACGGCGGTTTTGTGGCCAAGGTCAAAGTGACCATGCCAAAGAGCAACGGCGCGGTCAAAGCGTATTTTTCAGTCACCATCAAGTCCAGCAAGGGCGACAGCAAGGTTTTGAAGTTCTACATCATCTACCGCGAAAGCTGCAAGTGGAGTTATGAATGGTCAAAGTATCCAAACGGACAGACAGTCAAGAGAAACACAGTCAATGTTTTCAAAATGACCATCAAGAATACAAATTCCACAGGCGACATCGAGTTCAGACTTGGAGTAGAATCCACATGCCTCAAGATCTCTGACAGCCACTTCACCCTTGGCGCCGGAAAGAGCAAAACAATCGAGCTGACTACCTACACACCAACCGACAGAACCGAAAAGTCACACGTCTACAGGCTCAACGTCACTGATGGCTGCAACAACACAACACCGGTCGACTGGACGATGTATTTCAGGGATTAAAAAAGCCAACATTAATTGATGTTCCTTCAAAATGACCGGTTCCACCCGGTCATTTTTTATTTGACATCGACACAGCCTGTATTGAAATTTAATCTATAAAAGACTATCGTTCATATTCCGTCTGTGAGGTGTGAATGTGAAGAAACATCTGAAAAAGGCTGCCCAATTTCTTGGTCTGAACCGTAGCATCGCAGGCATCCTGTCAATGGTCATCCTCGTTGGCATGGGTGAGCACATGGCAGAGCAGTACCTGCCAAAGTACCTGCTTGCTCTTGGCGCTGGTTTCATCTCAGTTGGGTTCCTCAGCGCCATGGACAACTTCCTGGGTGCAATCTACTCGTACTTTGGCGGAGTGGTTGCCGACCGTTACGGCGCCAAAAAGTCACTGCTGGTTTTCAACCTGATAACCATGTTCGGGTTTTTGCTTGTCATTGCATTTCCAAACTGGATAGTTGTAATACTTGCTGCTGCCATGTTTATCTCGTGGTCAGCCATTTCGCTGCCGGCAACCATGGAGCTTGTTTCAAAAGTTCTGCCAAAAAACAAGCGAACCATGGGTGTTTCCATCCATTCGCTGACAAGGCGCATACCGATGGCTCTTGGACCGGTTGTGGGCGCGTTCTTCATCTTTTACTATGGCGATGTAGCTGGGATAAGAATTGCTTTCATTGTCTCGGCTTGTTTTGTTGTTGTTGCGACAATCCTCCAGCAGGTGCTCATCGTTGACGACCGAAAAGATGTTGTCGTAAAAGAGAAGAAGCATGCCAAGGCTCTGTTTCGGGAGATGTCGCCTCAGCTTCGCAATCTCCTTGTCTCTGACATTTTGATAAGGTTCTGCCAGCAGATTCCAGATGCATTTGTTGTCATCTGGGTGCTTGGCTCAGAGACAACACCTGGTTTTGTCAATGTCTTACAGTTTGGCGCGCTAAAAACAATCGAGATGGTAACAGCCATGGTGGTCTACATCCCTGTTGCCTACTTTGCAGACAAGCTTGGCAAGAAGCCTTTTGTGATAGTCACCTTCGTTTTCTTCACGCTATTCCCGCTGGTTCTGCTGTTCTCAAAGAATTTTGTTCTGTTGGTGTTTGCTTTCATTCTACGAGGACTCAAGGAGTTTGGCGAACCATCCAGAAAAGCCATGATCATGGATCTGGCTCCAGAAGACAAAAAGGCAGCCATGTTTGGCCTGTACTATCTTCTCAGGGATACAATAGTTTCCGTCGCAGCTTTTGGCGGTGGACTGCTCTGGATGATCAGCCCACAGGTCAACCTCATTACGGCATTTGCAATAGGAATAATCGGCACTGTTTATTTTATTATTTTTGGCAAGGATGTGTCAGTGGCGCAGCCTGCGAAGGCATAATGACGATATAATGCTTGCCTAAAAAAATTGAAGGTTTTTTCAAAAATTCCTTTAAAGTTTTGGCACTGTTTCTATTATATGGGACATGAATCAAAGAGTAGCATACTGGCTGGATGTTTTCCTTGCGTTGATTTTTGGTGCCTTTGCAGCTGGAGCTGTCTGGGTTTTCCAGCAGACCATCAAGCTTGGCGAAGTTTTGATGCCAACATTCTCGGGAATATACATTGCCTTTTTGCCTGCCCTGGGCGGTTTGATCATTGGTGTGATATCGATGATCACAGGGGTCGAATCCTCAGGTGACCTTGTAGATGTCATCGCTGGAGCAAACGTAAAGCGACGGATACTTTCAAACCCGAAAAACATTATAAAACCTTTCTTTGCTGCCGTTTCGATTGCTTCTAACAACCCGGTTGGCTCGCAGATGTCGACAGTCATGCTCGGATCTCAGTCAGCTGCATTTACGTCTCATTTTTTCAAGATTCCAAGGCGAAGGACAAGAATGCTCATTGCCTGTGGCGCAGCAGCAGGATTTTCGGCCGCGTTCGGTTCACCGCTTTCTGCAGTTGCTTTCGTAATCGAGATAATACTTTTTGAGTTTACAACTTATGGTTTTATTCTTGTAAGCGCAGCCTCCGGCTCAGGATTTCTCTTTGCAAAGCTCCTTGGGCTAGGCTCCCCGTTTTCGCACGTTGCTGTTTCTGGCATAACATGGGTTGACCTTGTTGTTGCCGTAATAATCGGTGTTATCTGCCCGTTTGTCGTTTTCCTGTGGCTCAAGCTCATAGAATTCATTGAGAAACGAACTCACCGCCTGCCCTACATCAAACTGTGGGGACCGATGGCTGGTGGCTTGATTGCCGGAATAGTTTTATTGTTTTATCCCGAAATTGCCGGGCCTGGCTACAAGGTTATCGAACGAATGATATCCAGCCCTGTCACATGGCAGATTGCTCTTGCGCTTTTGCTGGCAAAGCTGTTTAGCACTTCGGCAGTACTTGGTTTGCGCGTGTCGGGTGGAGATTTTGCTCCGGCAATGTTTATTGGAGCTTCGATTTCTTCAGTTGTCACGTCTGTGCTTGGAGTAGCTCCAGGTTCTGCTGTCATGGTCGGAGTGTGTGCGATGCTTGGTTCTATAATGCATACCCCTCTGACAGCTATCCTTCTGTCAGTTGAAATCATTGGAACCACATCGGCTCTTGTCCCAGTTTCCATCGGTGTGGTGGTTTCCTCCCTGATAACACTCCAGCTGATGCCGCGTTCCCATTACCATCAGAAGGTTCACAAAAAAGGCGTCATACTTCAGAAAACACAATTCCAGGATTCTGCTGACACGGCACTTGCTGAGGTCATGACCTCGCCAGTCATAACCGTGCAGATGGATTCTACTGTGGCATTTGCCATAGATACCCTTAGAAACAACAACATTTCAGGACTGGTCGTTATTGATGGCGATAAAGTCTTTGGCATCATCACCCTTGCCGATCTTCGCAAGCACGTCAAGAGCAGTGACCTGGACAAGCCTGTATCACTGTTTTGCCAGACTGATGTGGTGACAGCAACTCCTCAAACCACGCTTTCGCAAGGGTGGGAACTCATGCGTGAGAATGAGATTGGCAGACTGCCTATCGTATCTGCGTCAGGCAAGCTTATAGGCATTGTCACAAAACGAGACATGCTCGAGCTGGCGGCACGAAAAACAGCGTCAGTTGAAGACTAAGCCGAGAGGTTTAACAAGCCAACAAGAATCCATAATCTTTTTTGAGGGCAGCCTCAATTGATTTGGTCTGGAAAATCAGTTTAATAGTCTTCATGCAAAACTTCCAATACTACAATCCGGTTCAGATAATTTTTGGCGCCGGCGAAGTGACGAAACTTCCACAGATTTCTTCAAAGTTTGGCAGCAGACCACTTGTTATGTTTGGCAAGTCTTCAGCCCAAAAATCCGGTCTTGCCGACCGTGTGTTGAAACTCCTGACGGATTCCGGTCTTGACCCTGTGCCGTTTTTTGGCATTGAGCCCAACCCAAGAGTCACATCGTGCGACGCAGCAGCCCAGCTTGCCAGGGAGAAATCCTGCGACATGGTGATTGCTGTTGGAGGCGGTTCGGTCATGGATGCAGCCAAGATTACCTCGGCTGCCATTGTCACCGGACAACCAACCTGGGATCATGTTTTAAGAAAGGCATCAAACGATGTAGCTTTGCCAATAATCATGGTTCCAACCATTGCAGCAACCGGTTCCGAGTTCAACTGGGGCGCTGTCATCTCAAACTGGGAGACCCACCAAAAGCTGAGCGCCTACTCGCTGGCGTTCTTCCCAAAGGTCAGCATTATTGACCCTGAGCTCCAGGTTACAACTCCTCCAAACACAACCGCCTATGGCGGAATTGACATAATGATACATGTGCTGGAAACCTATTTGAGCAGTCCTGACGAGAACAGTCCTATTCAAGACAGAATTACAGAAGGCGTCTGCAAAACAGTCATCCAATACCTGCCCATAGCCATGCAAGACGGTCTGGATGTAAACGCAAGGGCTCAGCTTGCCTGGGCATCGGCGGTTGCGTTGTGTGGATTGCCAAACGCAGGCAGACCCGGTGGTTTTGTCATCCACTGGATGGAGCATGTCATGTCGGCTCACTACGACATTCCCCATGGACTGGGACTTGCGTATCTGCTCGTGCCGATGCTCTCGTATTTCCAGCATCACTTCCCAAAGCGGTTCGAGCTCTACAGGGAAAACATCATCGAAGACACCGAAAACTTCCTCAGGTCTGTCGGATGTCTGACAAACCTTGGCGGACTTGGCATACCGGAATCATTTGCACAAAAGTTTGCAGATGACCTTTTCGATCAGAAATCTGTCGATGGTGTGCTGCCGGGTTATCCTGGACTGACAAAGCAAGCAGCCATGAACATCTTGCTCGGTTACCGAAATTATTGATTAATTCTAAACAATGATATAACATGGGTATCAGAATGAAAAAACTGATACTTGCATTGTTAGCTGTCACATTAGCCGGATTCCCTGCAATAGACTCGAAAACTACTACAACCGCTAGGGTTCTCACCAAGTTTAACATCGAAAAGGTCGCATCCAGTGGAACTGCCGATCTAAAGTACATTTGTATGCTTGATGAGTATAATAATCTGACCGTGATGCATATGGACACGGTCAACATGTACGCAAAACTCCTGAAAACCATCTTCAAACCAAACACTATCAAGGGTCCATCGGTTGCCCCGGATGTCATCAAAATAGTCAGCGAACCCCAGATGCCAAAGTATGGCAACTATGCAAGTTTCATAGGGTCTTCAAACGGAAGAAAGTATCTAACAAGCATCGATGTTGATGGCAAAATGATGAAGTTTGCTGTTATTCCTGACACAACGTTTGAAGGGGTAAAAACTCGGTGGGATCTTCTTTGGTTCAGACTCAATTATAATGGTTCGAAGTTCTTTGGGGTTGTCAGAGGCGTGGTTGTCGAGAAGGGCAAAAAAGGTTCCTGTTTTGCCCTTGTGACCGTCAACACAGACGGATCAGAGCCGGTTTTCATCTACAGGCCCAGATGGACAGGTGACAAGTTCGAGTATGTAAAAGATAGTCCTGGAGCGCTTATTTCTCCGATTGGCATGTCCAGGGACACCATGAGGGTGTTCTACAAGGCTGAGATTGGATCCTCAAGAAAACATGGAATTTACTCGTGTAACTATGACGGCAGCGACACAAAACTTGTCATGACTGTCTCGGGTAGCTTCCAGCAAACTGTGAAATCATCTTCAGCATGGTCGCCTGATCTGGTGACAGACAACGGGAAATATCTTGTTCTCAATGACAACGGGCTTGGCCATAAAGGCGCAGTATCAATTGATGCCAACACTGGCGCAGTTCTAGCCAGACTTCCATATAAAATGCTTGCAACCAGTTGCAACAGCCAGTATGCCTTTTTTACAACATCCTCAGGGTTTGGCATCGAGTTCATCATCGGTGGTGAACCCCAGATAATTGTAAAACCGAGTGATACCGGCTACCCTGCACTTGGCAAGCTCAACAACAGAAAAACCTCTGAACCGCCGGTTTACCCAACAACATGCTCACCATTTGGAATCCTTGGCAGAACCCAGACAGACGTTCGAGGCAAAGGTCAGCTCTATTTCACAGAGATCCTTTCACCACCTGTTCCTCCTTCGCCCAGGCTGGTGCTTGAACCTCCGGTGATTGACATGGGCATCATAAGCGAGCCTGCGACATCATCATTGGGTATAAGAAACCCTGGTCAGACAACCATTTCAGGTACAGCTGTCATTGACAGCAATGAAGAGTGCAACCCTTTCTCGTTTAATGACAAGCTTGAGGCAAGATTCAGCGAGATTTGTGACATTGGAATAAATATTGACCCGAAGCGTATGGAGCCTGGCCAGACCAAAGAAGCCTACATTCGTGTAGCATCAACCGGAGGGAAAGCGGCGACTCCTATTGTTGTGACCAAAGATAACCCAGAGGTTGTTCTTTGCAAGACCGGCATCGGACGCCTTGAAGCCTGGGTCGGAACAACCCCTGTCAATTTGAAAGTTGAACCGTATCTTGACAGTGGCAGCTCCATGATCCCTCTCAGCCTTGTTATTGCTGCAATCCCTTGTGATTATTCATGGGACAATGAAAACCATGTGGCATCCGTGGAGTATCAGGAAACAACAATTGAGCTCACTCCTGATTCAATGTCATACCTGGTTGACGATGTAGAAAAGACTGTATCGAAAGCACCCGTGATTGTCGAAGGGAGCTTGATGATCCCGGCGTCAATGCTCAGAGACGTTTTTGATTGCAAACTTCAATATTTCAAGACAACTCAGACATTGATTATCGAATTCCCAAAACCAATTTGGGGAAGGGAATCAATTGAAATTGACGGTCTGCCTGGTGGTGGAACTGTTTTTATTAATAACCAGAAAATGGGTTATGCCCCAATGTCTTTGCGTCATCTACAGCCGGGTAGGTACTGGGTGAAGGTTTTGATGGAAGGATTTGAGGATTATGAAAAAATAGTCGAGATTCCGCCATCTCCTAGCAAAGTTTTCTATTTTCTTCAGAGGATTATCCCAAAAACTGCATTGGTGCATATCAACAGCAAACCTGCAGGAGCCTATGTTTATATCGATGACAAGCTCATCGGAACTTCCCCGCAGACCCTTGAACTTGAACCAGGCATGCATTCTCTCAAGGTTGTGTCGACTGGTTACCCTGAATACATCAGTGATATAATTGCACTCAAAGGAGAAGAGCAGACCGTTGAAGCCGACCTAGAAACATTGAAAGACAACTTTGCCAAGTTTGTGCAACCTAAGAATTTTTCAGGGGCAATCATGCTGCCTAAGCAGGACAGAATAACCTTTGATGTGACAATAAGAAATGAATCCACAACAGAGCAGGCTTTCAAAATAACCTGTCCCAAGCAACCTTCCAAAGGCTTCCAGGGTGTTTTTGTCCAGACATTGTCGGGTGAAGAAAGAGAGTTCACTACGCCTTCAATTTCGGCTGGTCAACAGTTGGTTTACAGGTTTGTGGCTCTTGCAGATGCATTTGTTGCGCCTGGAGACATTTTTGCTGACAAGATACTGATCAGTTCGACGAGCTTGCCGACTTGGAAGACTGAACTGCCGTTTAGTGTTGAAGTTCAGGGATTTCTCCCAGACCTTCCCGAACTGTATCTTGAGGCACCTGCGTCAGTTGACATCGGTGAAACCTTTGAGGTCAAGCTTAAAATCAAAGGCGTTTATGATTTGATGGGAACAAAGTTCAGGTTTGCATTCCAGTCCAATCGTGCCAAAGTTATGGATATCACTGAAGGAGACATGTTAAACAACGAATGTACTACGCTGTTTACCTGGAAGGAACCTGATGATGGCGAGGTTTCAATCTTGGGTCCAGTCAGAATCTGCAAAAGTGGAGTCGACGGTGATGGGCTGCTTCTCACCCTAACCTTTAAAGCCATCAAGGACGGCGAATTGATTGTCGACCCGGCAAACGTCGAACTCTACGACTCCAAAGGCGAACGCATCTCACCAAAGAAACAAACTAACAGCGCGGTGATAACGATTAACAAGCCATGAAGCTGACACTTGCAGTCATTGCAATTGTTCTGGGTTGGACAACCTTTGCCGGCAACTCGAGCAGATCATTTGAAACAGACACGCCTGTTTGGCCACCGTTTTCAGTAAAGTGGTCGACAAACCTCGGTCCACCTGGGACAAGGGTGGCAAGCCCTGTTACCTTTGAAAAAGTCAGAATTGTCAAATATATAAGGCGCGACGAAGGTCATGTGCTTCATATCCAGGCTTTTGACGATAGCGGAAAAGTGCGCTGGCATTATGAGAAAGATTTAGGCACAAAGGTAATATTTGCAATCAACTCCAAGGATTTTGAAGGCTCACCAACCATTGCGGCAAACACAGTTTTCTTCACAACAACAAAAACCTTGGTCGCTTTGTCTTTTGAAGAGGGCAAGTTTCTTTGGGAGTACGAATATCAACTGAGTGATGATCAGGATGTTTCGACATCCTGTCCATTGGTTTATGGTGACAAGAACCAAACTCTGGTGGTAGTGCCGGTTGTTGACAAGGTGTTTATTCACGATGGTTACAATGGCAAGCTCCTTAACAAATCAGACAACATCTCTGAAACCGTGCCCCCAGTGTTGCTGTCAGGTCAGTCAACGTTGAGCCCTGTGCATTTGACCAATAATGGGAAAAGGCTGGCGCAGCTTCCACCTGAAGCTTTAAGGCAGAAAGGTGGATTTGCCACATCTGGTGACCTGTCAGTTGCATACTATCTTAACGCTTGCTGGAAAGCCTGGCGGTTTGACAGACGCTATAACAGGTGGGAAAAAGCCTGGACAGTTGAGGACAAAAGCAAACAACCCTCCCCTTTCTGGTCTTATCGGCATGCAAACATCACCGGCGACCGCATCATCCTTTCCATGCCAAAGAAGCTGGTTTGCGTAGACCTCCAGGGAAAAACACTTTGGGAGTATGAATCGCCAATATGCCAGTGGAATCAGTCGGTGCCTGTAGCTGGCAATGTTGCGCTTTTGACGTGTTTTGTCCACTCGCGAATGCTGCAACCCATTGACATCAGGGACGGATTGCTATACGACCAGTGGGAGATGCCGGTTTTTCCGATGGCTCCTCCTGTGCCGACTGTTTCAGGTTTCATGGTTGTTTCAACAGGGGCAAGCCTGTGGGAGTTTTCCTCGGCAGCTCCACCCAAGGCCAGTATTTCTGCAAACCAGCTTATAACAATATACAAAGACTGGGCTGGCTTTGAATTTCCGGTGAAAGTAGAAAACATTGGCGGGTCGAGGATGACTTTTACAGTCAAATCCGAAGAAGCCGAAATAGACGGCACAACAACTCGATGCAATCCGGGATCGTCAAAAAAATTCAAGGCAAAATTAAAAAGAATGGCGCCACAACAAAGGATTTCGTTTGTTGTCGACGGCGATGGTGGACAGGACTCAATCACAGTGTACATCACTGCAAGCGACAAACCGCCTGACCTCCGGGATGTAAACCTTGATGGGAAAATTGACAACCTGGACGTGCTTGAGGTGTTGGTTAGAATTGGCACCAAGCCTTTCGGTAAACCGTGGGAGCCGTCAGCAAGATGTGATGTTAACAGCGATGGGATGGTTGGACTTGCCGATTTGATAATTGTTGGAGGTGGGGTATCAAAATAGTCTCTGGTGGGCAGACGGGTGTTGACAGGGCAGCGCTTGACGCAGCAATCAAGCACGAGGTTGAACATGACGGGTGGTGCCCAAAAGGTCGCATGGCAGAAGATGGCACAATCGACAAAAAATACAAGCTCAAACAGACAAGAACCTGTGATTATGAGACCAGAACTGAGAAAAATGTTACCGATTCTGATGGCACGCTGATCATTTGCAGGCACCAGCCAAACGTTGGCACATTGTTGACTATCCTTTTATGCGCCAAGCATGGCAAACCGGTTTTATGGATAAGACCTGGGAAGAAATATAAACCGTCCGATTTGAAACGCGCATTGAAATGGATCGGGGACAATAACATAAAAACTCTCAATTGCGCAGGACCAAGGCTTTCCAAAGACCGTCAAATCTATGATATAGCTTACAATTTTATTTGCAGATTGCTGGAGGCTTTAGGCAACAGTCTTTTTTGAACCAGGCTTGTGTTTAACCCATATTATCTCTTAAAATTACCAATTGAAGATGGAATTTTATCCAGGAACAGGATAAATATTTTGTTATGGAGGAAGAGATACTATGAGGAGACTGATATTATTGGCAATGGTGGCATTGTTGGCAATTCCTGCTGGCATTGTTTCACCAAATCAGACCAATGCAGCCGAAAAACCATATAGCCTGATCCAGATTCAGGCGAAGACTGAACCGGGTTCGGTCACTTTGTCATGGCCAAAAGCTGGTCAATCGACAATTTACCTTTACAGGGACTATGTTGCAGACGCCAAACCGATAGCAACCTTGAATCCGTCAGACACGTCCTATACCGACAAAATCACAGGCGGTCACAACTATTGCCTGATGGTCATAGGCAAGGATGGCTCTGTTGCTGCGCGATCAAATCCGCTCCCAGTCTGGGTTCCGGACACCTGCCAGAGTTCAGATGGCACAGTGATAAAACTTTGGCTGGACAAGACAAAAATGATTACCGACTGCTCCGAATCAACCATCAAGGTCGCTCCCATGAACTATATCGGATCAACATACGTTTCAATCCGTCCAATAATTGAGGCTGCCGGTGGTCAGCTCCAATGGAATGCGGACACCAGGACGGCAACAGTCATTCTCGGCCCAAATATTGTTGCACTTACAATCAACAGCCCCGTAGCAAAAGTCAATGGTCAGGATAAGAAAATATCAACAAACCCAAAGATTGTTCCAATAATCAACAAAAGTTCGACCATGCTTCCGTTCAGGTTCATCGTTGAAAACCTTGGTGGTTTGGTCAACTATGATGCCAATGAAAAGCGTTTGGACATCACGCTTCCGCTCCAGCCAAACAAGGCCATTGCAAGAATCATGACCGGTTTTGCGTCGCTTTCACAAGGCAAACTCGGACAAATGGTTGGGATAGACAGCGTTGAGACTATAAACTCAAAAAGCCCGGCCGAGGATTTTTGTTCAGGTGCGAAGGTGCTCCACTATTCTAAGGATGAAAAGCCTGTAGCCACCCCTCTGCTTGACGTTGCCGATGTCAACGGAAGAAAGCTCTCGTTGACAAACCTTAAGGCCATGTATGAGAACACAAGCGCAAACCTGGCAGTGTATAAGGTCAATGTCAAATCGCACAACAGTCTGCTGCCAAGCTTCTCAACAAACGTTCTGTACAATCTTAATTCCGGAGACATCATCGACGCAACGTTCCTCCCGTCGACAATCGGCCTGAGCCTTGAGCAGCCGATTACTACAATGTCGCCGAAAGCCAGCAGTCAGATAAACCAGACCTTTGCCTCATACAAGCTTGGTTATTCCTGTGCCAGGCTGGTCAATGGAAAGATCGAGTTTCTCACCAATTATGTTCCGCTGACGGCTTCCATATCAGGCAAAATAACAACCCAGTCTCCAGGATGCACGCCATGCCAATTGGGGAAATCCGATGTTTATCTTGAATTCAAAAATATCTGCCCCGACACCATCAATCCCAGTGCGAAACTTCATCTCCCAATCATTTCAAACCTTGTTGATTTTTCACTTGAAGTAAATAACCAGAGTGAAGGATTTGATATCTCACTTGACCAGGGATGCGGTTTCTTCCCGTCGCCAGCTTGCACGTCGATTACTGATGCCCAATCCGATGTGTCATTCGAGGTTGCAGACTACAGGCCGTCAACAGTCAACGACAACGCAAGGGCTGCAGCAACACCAGTGAAGGGAACCGTAAGGCTCATTGGTGTAACCGGTTGGAAACCTGAAGCAGTCAACGGTAAGACAAAGAATTACGTTACCTTGAAGCTTTCGGATGAAACGAAACCAAGATCGATGAAAATCAATTTTGGAAACGGTGGGCTTGCTGGCACATTCTCGTTGTCGGCGCTCATGCAGTCCAGCTATCCGGGCAATCCACCAAGGATTCAGATGAAGCTTCCATTGCTCTCAAGTCCTGTCGGTAACCAGGTTGGAATCGTGAAATTGAATATGAAACCGAAACTTTCCGTCAGCCTTCCGTTTGAAAAAATTGGCAACTGGTTTGCAACTGAAGACAAAAAAATTGCCACCTTTGGGCCGGGCGAGTTCACGGCAAAATCAGAGTTTGACTGCCCATGCAACGACTCACTTAAAGCCATTGAAGACGCAAAGCTGGACGTGGAGCATAAAGGTGACTTGAACATTGTAAACCTTTCCTTCAGGGTTAACCCCGATGCGGCATTCAGAAGAGACAGCGATGTTGTCGAAGCCCAACTGTTTAGAAACGATGAAGCGCTTGAGAAGGTCAAAGTCAGTATGTCAAAACTAGAAATTGTTCTAACTGATGACGGGCCGGAAGTTGGGCAAGACTATATTTATTGCGTCAAGTTGTTTGTGAACTCAGAGGAGATTGACCAATGGTGCAACCCGGAATCGATTGTTCCGGCACCGCCAATCTTTGCTATTACCTGGCCGGACAGATCAAAGAAGTTTGCTGCAAAAATCATGGCAGGCGACAAATATTACCTCAAAGTCATGGTCTCAAACTTCTCCGAAAGTGAGATAAAGGTTACGCTATACATCAATCCTCCTTGTGGCGGCTGGAAGGCTTATTTTGTTAACCAAACACCTACTACGGTTGTAACGGTTCCACCAAACGGAACAAATCAGACAACACAAATAACAGTTATTCCAGACATTGGTTTGGCGGGTGGAGAAGCTTGTGAATTCTCTGTTGACGGAGTTTCTGGCAAGCAGAAACAATCAATAAAACTCAAAGCGTCAACAGAAGCCGTGCTTTGCAATTATTCATTCCAGTGGATCGAAGGCGGTTCGGCAATTGGTGGAACAACGTCAGCAGGAGTACAGAATTCTCAAATGCTGATATTAAAAAATATGGGTAATGAATCAAACAAGTTTGTAATCGACCTGCATTTTGACAGATTTGACTCACAGGCAAAGCAACAGTGGAATATAAGGTTTGGAGAAAACTTCACCCCTGGGACCCCGATAAATCTGAAACCTGGAGAAACCATGGAGCTGAGCGTCTTTTGCAGACCGGCAAATGATATGCCTGATGGTGAAAAGATAAAAATCTCAGTTACTGTCGATGGCTGTGGCAACAAATCAGAACTGACCTGGACACTTACAAATATCCTTTCTACTTGCGATTTCAATCTCGAGTGGGATAAAAATTTAAATACAAAATCCCTCAAAACTTATGCCGGTGAAAAGTTTTATGCCAATTTCACGGTAACCAACAACATGGAAGACTCTGCGTTACTGTTGATGACATCGGAATCGAAAGGCGAACTAATTGACACTTCAACCCAGTTCTATGAACTTCAGCTTGAAACCGGAGAATCCAAAGTTGTAAGGCTTACATGTGTAACAAATCAAAAAGTGAAAATCGGTCAGTCAAAGATCTACGTCACTGTTTCCTGTGGAAAAACAACAAAAACAATCATGCTCACCTACAACATAGTTAGACAGGAAGAGTGCGACTACGAAGTTGCCTGGGAATCCAACAGATCAAATTCCATCAAATCCAACATGCCTATCGACGAGCCGACAGTCATGACAATATGGGTCAAAAACAAGAGCATCAATGAGCAGCTGATTGCAGTCAAAATTGAAAGAACAGATGAATCCTGGGAATCTGGCATTGATAACACTTTAAGTAAACTCAAACAGACATTCACGCTCAATCCGGGTGAGGAGACAGACGGCCTTGTTGTTTTTGTCAGTGCCGGTAAAGAGACCAAGGTTGGAGACAAATGTACTGTAAAGGTTTCCATAAAAGCATGCAATACAACCAAAGAACTGAAGTGGGATGTTACATGTGTTCCTCACCAGGATTTGGATGTCCAGTTCAGTGGGACATACGACAAACCAACCTGGATGACCGATGATAGACTCAATATTCATAGCATTTTCTCGTTCAAGCGTCAGGGCATTGTCTTGATTAAGGCAACCCAGTACTGGTTCGAATTCACGAATCCAAGTTCAAACGACGCCCAGCTTGGGTCGATGGAAAAAACACCGCTCAATCTACAGATTGTTGAGGGAATGACTCCGTGGACAACGAACATCAAAATCCCAGCGTCCATCATAAACAAGGTTGTTGCTCAGGGTGGCTCGGAGATAAAGGTGAAAATGCTGATGAATTTTGACCTAGAAAAGAACAAAGTCATATCAACGATTGAAAGATCAATTATCTTTACAGTAAAAATCCCTGCAAAATAGAACAAAGAATAGAATAAAAAAGCCGGATCAACGACGATCCGGCTTTTTAAATTTGTTTGGTAGCAATTATGGTTTGCAAACTGAACAAGCTTTGTAGCCTTTTTTCTGCGCCTCGGATTTTGTCATGGCTATTTTGGATTTCTTGACATACCTGCAGGTCGAACGATGGTATTTGTTACCGGTTTTGGTGACATAAACCGTTTCCTCGTTTGGTACATACCTACCCGAGAGAGTGGATTTTGTTGTAACGGCGTTGACCTGCTGGTGTGGGTTTGAAGAAATAGTAATGGGTGTCGAGAGGGCCAAAAGGCTCATTGCCAACAAGACGGCTTTTTTCATCATTTTCATATGTTCCCTCCGCAAAACCAGTCATGAAGTTTGTTCCATTTTATATACAATTTGTCATATTTTTCAACTGCCACAGTGTCGGGTGTGTAGTGGTCAAACACAGCAGGGTTCATGGAAGTGAAGTAGTCGTTCCTGTTTTTGAAGCCCAGGTTTTCGACGCCGACTGACAGTCCACCGAGGATGGCAGCACCTCTTGCGATTGCGTGAGGGGTGTCGGGCACAGTAATATCTATGTTGCATACATCTGCATAAATTTGTAACAGACTTCGATAGTTGAATGGCAAGCTGCCGGTTGCGACCATTCGTTTGATAGGCAGTCCGTTAGCGATGTAGGTTTCGATTATCTTTCTTGTGCCAAACGCCTGGGACTCTGCAATCGCGCGGAAAACCTGAGCAGGTGTCGTTCCCAGCGTAAAACCACAGATCATCCCTGACAGTGATGAATCCATCAGAACTGACCTGTTTCCATTCCACCAGTCAAGCGCCGTGAGGCCGTTTGAGCCAATAGGTGTTTCTGTCAGCCATCTGTCAAGCACAACGGTTTCATCGACGTCATCATCTTTTGCTCTCTCGAACAATTCAATTGGAGCAAGGATATTCCTGAACCAGTCGAAGATATCGCCAGACGCTGGCTGACCAGACTCGTATCCCCAATAGCCATCAAGGATACCGTCTTTGACCAGACCTGCAAAACCCGGGAAAACTTTCTCATCAGGTGACATCAACAAATGAACATTGCTTGTGTCCATTACCATGACCATCACGTCTGGTTCGTGGACACCGGCGCCAAGTACGCCGACTTGGGCATCGATGACGGCTACGGCAACTGGTAGACCTGATGGAAACATGAGTTGTTCAGCAATCTCGGGCAGCAGCCTTCCAGCAAGCCTTCCTGGCTGAACAACAGGGATGCCTCTCTGTTTTTCCGCAATTCGCGCCAAATCGATTGAGGCGTGGGCGAAGAACTCGTTTGATGGATAACCCATGCCTTCCACCCAGCAGGCTTTGTAGCCTGCAGCGCACTGGTTTCGTATCTGGTTTCCGGTCAGCTGCCAAACGATCCAGTCGCCGGACTCGAGGTAGTAACCGATATGGTTTGTCAGCTCCGGTGATTGTTCGATAGTTTCGAGGAGTTTTGGCCAAAGCCATTCAGGGTTGACCCTGCCACCGCAGTATTCCAGGAATGGTTCGCCCCTGTCCTGGGCAATGTTTGTAAGTTTTTCCGCCTGAGGGATGCAGGCATGGTGGCGCCAGAGTTTTGGCCAGGCGTGATAGTTCTCGGCAAATTCTGGTTTTTGGGCAAGTGGCATACCGCCATCGTCAACAGGCATTGCCGTGCAGCTGGTGAAACTCACACCTAGGCTGATTATCTCTGATTGAGGAATACCTGTATCCATAACAAGCTGTCTTGTGGCCTGAGAGAGGGCTATAAGCCAGTCAGCAGGATTTTGGAGAGCAAAATTCTTTGGGAGAACCCTTGCGTTTGGGAGAAGTTTGTCCAGAACGCCGTTTTCGTAACTGATGCTGGAGATGCCAAGCATCTGGCCGGTCTTGATGTCGACTGCCGCGACCCTGACTTCGTAGGTGCCAAAGTCGGCTCCGATTAATATTCTACCCATGAATAGATTGTACTCTATTTAACTTAATAGTAAATTTACAAAGCCGAGTGGTTTGAAAACAAACAAAATGACCCGGGGAAAATGTTTTCTTTGCCAATCCCAAGGTCTTTTGTTTGCTCACTGCGCTAGTGTAATCCTGTTTTGTCGCCTTTGTTTTCATGCAGTGGATAGTTGTTGACCTTGTTGAACTCCTGGATTGAATCCCAGATTCCATTAGCTATGGGTTCCCATGCCCTGGCGTAGGCATCAAGCTTTGCGGCAGTGTTGGGATCCATCAATGGCTGCGAACCATCCTCAACAGCAAATGCCTCTGTTTCTTTGACCACTTCGCGTAAAGCCCAGGGTCTGTCGACTACCCAGCAGGGTCTCATCGGATTGCCTTCGTATGCTGGTTTTTGGCGCGCCCTCATGGCCGAGAAGAGTTTTGAGTTCTTTATCACGTCAAGCAGGGGTTTGTTTTGAATGTTGTCATCCTTGTGACCAAAGTGGACGAAAGCGCATGGTTCGACAAATCCGTCGGCTGTGATGTGAAGATAACGCCTGCCGCCGGCAAGGCAGCCGTTTGTGATTGGTCCGTCGTTCCAAAAGTCTGCAACCACAATCGGTTTCTGGCTTCGAAGGAGATTGGTTCGCTCCCACATGTGCTTGCGCTCCTGTGGTGAAAGCATAAGACTGAAATCAGGGTTCCTGCCGATTGGGATGTACATGAAATACCAGCATAGCAGGACGCCTTTGTCTACCATAAAGTCAATGAACTCGTCTGAAGAAATCTCCCTGAAGTTATTTTTTGTGGCAGTGCAGGAGATTCCGAATGGATTGTCAAGCTGCCTGAGGTTGTTCATCGCTTTCATGACTGTGTCAAACGCACCAGCTCCTCTCCTTTCATCGGTTTTCTCCCTGAAACCTTCGAGGGAGAAACAAGGCATCCCGTTGCCACAGCCGGCAAATTCTTTTGCATATTCCGGTTTGGCAAGCATTGTTCCGTTTGTGTAGAAGTGGAATGCGACATCCCTGTGCTTTCTCATTGCCTCAAGCAGTCCTGGATAGAGCGTCGGTTCGCCACCAGATATGGTGAGGAAATAGATGCCCATTTCCTTTGCTTCAACAATTATTCTGTCGAAAACTTCAAAAGGCATGTCGCTGCTTTTGAAGTTGCCTGCCCAGCACCCGTTGCACCTGAGGTTGCATCGTTCGGTCGGGTCGATGAGCAGGAAAAATGGCAGGTCGATGCCAAGTTTTTTTTCAAGGCTCAGCGTTCTCTGCCTGCCAACTACCAGCGAGTTGATGAAAAAGTTTGCAAGAGCATGCCGCAGCCAGTAATCGTTTGCGCTCATGATCTTTGCGACGAGTTCTTTTTGCGGGCTGCCAGGAAGGCTCATTTTTTGCCTGAGCATGTCGATGGCTGCAAGGGCGTCTTCATCACTAGTCAGTATCCTGGCAAGTTTTACGACATCATCAAAGTGTTTTGAAGAGTCGCCATTCTTGATGTAACGGAACACCTTGTCAACTATTGCCGTCCCTGCGATCCTTTTTGCGTTTTCAACAGCATTCATTCGGAAGCCTCCTACAAAAAAAGCTAATAGGCATATCCTGCCAGCTTGAAGAAATTCTCCACAGCAGTTATCAAAAGTTGTTTTTCCATCCTGCTCAGGCTGTTTAGCACTGAACCAAAGCTTTTTGACAGATGCTTCATCTTTTTGTCCTGGAGGATGGACAGTATTGGTTTTCTCAAGTGTTCATCGTTGAAAAAGTCGGCAATCAAGGTTTTGAAAAACTCAACAATGTTGTCCGTGTCTAATTCCTTGAACCTGTCGATGATGACTTTGACGGCTTCGCTCTTGTTCATCCAGGCAAGCATCAGGATGTAGTTGGCAAATGAGAGTGCATCCATGAGACTGTACTTTTGGTCATTCCTGGAGAGCAGGACGTTGTCGGTCGGTTCAAAGTACGCTCTGGCCTTTCCCCTGCTGTCGTGAGTGCTGTACACGCGCTTTAACAAGCCTTGCTTTTCAAGGTCAAGCATGGCGTCGTAGGCGGTGAAGCTGGAGATGCCCATTTTTGCAGCGACATCGGAGTAATGTACCGGTTGCCCTGTCTCTGCGTACAGGTTGATTACGGAGGCTAAAAATTGTTTTTTTCTATCTTTCATTCCAAAAATAACCAAAATTCATGCTTCATGTTATGACTTCGAATATTAAAATTCAAGTCACGTCGGTTGAATTGATATTGTGTCTAAACTATCCCATCATTGTTGCCTGTGTGGTGGCTATTGGTATAATAAGGAAGTCAGGAGGCTAGCAATGCCAGTTAAAGTGATTTGTGGTCTGCAGTGGGGTGACGAAGCAAAAGGAAAGATCACCCACATGCTGTCGGTCGACTCCGACATCGTTGGACGCTATGCCGGTGGGCCAAACTCTGGCCACACCATCGTCACAGGCGGTGTAAAAACCGTTTTGCACGTTATTCCGGCAGGCATCATGGCAGACAAGCCAAAGGCATTGATAGGCCCGGGAACTGTTATCGACCCAGTCGGACTGATTGTCGAACTGGACGAGGTGGAGAAGAAGAAATCTGCAAAAGGCAGACTTTTCCTCTCGGACAGAGCCCATCTGATCCTCGAATACAACCGCTACCTCGAAAGGCTTGACGAAGAAGCCAGGGGCAAGAACTCCATAGGCACAACGCTCAAAGGCGTTGGCCCAACCTACGCTGACAAGGCCAACAGAATCGGTGTTAGAGCTGGCGTGCTTTTTGATGAAAAGGGTTTCAAGGAGATAATTGCACGAAACCTCGACATCAAAAACAAAATAATCGTCGACCTTTACAAGGCGGATCCGCTCCCGCTTGAAAAAGTGATAGACCCGGTCATGAACCTTCGCGACAGGATACTGCCGTTGATTGCTGACACGACAAAAATAGCAACCGAGGTTGTAAAATCCGGTGGAACAATGTTGCTTGAAGGTAACCAGGGCATTCTGCTTGACATCGACCATGGAACCTATCCTTATGTGAGTTCCTCGTCGTGCGTGCCGTCGTCAGGTTTGTCAGTTTTTGGCCTAGCACCGGCAAAGTGCACCGACGTCATCGGCATTGTCAAAGCTTATCAAACCCGCGTAGGTCGTGGTCCGATGCCAACCATCCAAAACAACGAAACAGGCGAGCTTATCAGGCAGAGAGGCAACGAATACGGCGCCTCCACCGGCAGGCCAAGACACTGTGGCTGGCTCGATCTTGTGGCACTCAAATACAGCGTTGAGCTTTCGGGCGTAACCCAGATTGTTATAACGATGCTTGATGTTCTCGGAGCATTCAAAAAGATAAAGGTCTGTTCAGCATACAGGCTGGACGACAAACTGATTACGGATTTCCCCAACGACGCTTATGTGCTAGACCGCGTTATTCCAATCTACGATGAAATCCCAGGCTGGGAGTCAGACATCAGCACTTGCAGATCCTGGAACGACCTTCCACAGGCAGCAAGGGATTATGTAGAGTTTATCGAGACATTTGCAGGAGTGCCGGTAAAAATTGTTTCTGTCGGACCGGATGAAGTTCAAACCATCAGGAGAAATTGATGATTGCAAGATATTCCTTGCCTGAAGCTGAGAAAATCTGGACACGCCAGAGAAGGTTCGACCTGATGAAAGATGTTGAGGTCGCTCTCTGCGAGGCGTGGTGCAGGCTTGGTGAAATCCCCATGGATGCCCTCAAGGTCATAAAGGAAAAGATGACCTTTACAATCGAACGTGTGGATGAGCTTGAACGCATAACCGACCATGACGTGGTGGCGTTTGTCAATGCCCTTGGCGAGTCGGTTCCTGAGCAGTCCTGCTACATCCACAAGGGCGCAACATCCTCAGACATTCTAGACACTGCATCCTCAATGCAGATTGTGGAAGCCGGCAAGCTCATCCTTGCTGAGCTGGACAAGCTCATTGAAACAATGAAACAAAAAGCCGTCCAGTTCAAACATACGCCTGAGATGGGCAGAACCCACGGCATTCATGCCGAACCAATCACCTTTGGTCTCAAACTCCTCTCCTTCTATCAGGAACTCAAGCGTGACAGACTCAGACTTGAACAGGCAATTGCGGCAAACAAAGTTGGCAAGATGAGCGGCGCTGTCGGCACCTATGCCAATCTCCACCCAGACCTCGAACAGATTGTTTGCGACATCCTGGGCCTGGAACCTGACCCGGTTGCAACACAGGTCATCTCTCGTGACAGACATGCCCAGTACATGCTAGCCCTTGCCCAGCTTGGTGCAACAATCGAGCGTATCGGAACACAATTCCGAACACTCCAGAGAACCGAAATCGGTGAGGTTGAGGAAGCTTTTAAGGCTGGCCAGACCGGCTCTTCGGCCATGCCTCACAAGAAAAATCCAAAAACATCGGAGCAGCTTTGCGGACTGGCGCGCATACTTCGCGCAAACGCGTTGGTTGCCCTTGAAAATGTCGCCCTCTGGGACGAAAGGGATATCTCCCATTCGTCGGTTGAAAGGATGATCCTTCCCGATTCCTCCATCCTTGCTGCCTACATGGTCAGGAAAATGGCTTACATCACGTCAAACCTGGTGGTCAACACCGACAGGATGGCAAAAAACATCGAAATGACCGGCGGAGCGATCTTCTCCGGCAGACTGCTTGTCGCTCTGATGAGCAGAGGTGTTGGCAGAGACCAGGCTTATGGCATCATCCAGAGGCTGGCCATTCCCGCCTCAAAAGGTGGAACACCGCTCAAGGATGCCTGCATTGGCGACATGGAAGTGAGAAAAATACTCGATGAAGGTGACCTGAACGCCATCTTTGATACGAGTTTCTATTTGAGGTATATTGATGACATATTCATCCGCAGTCTGGAGGAGAATAAATGAACAAACTATATGAAGGCAAGGCGAAGGCTCTCTACGAAGCCGACAATCCTGATCTTGTGATTGTAGAGTTCAAGGATGACTTCACCGCTTTTGACGGCACAAAGCGCGACTCGATGGACAGCAAGGGTGTCATAAACGCCGAGATAAGCAACGTCGTGTTCAAGTACCTCGAGAAAAAAGGCATTCCAACCCATCTTGTCGAGTTCCAGCCGCCAAGGGTTCACCTGTGCAAAAAAGTAAAGATCATCCCCATTGAAGTGGTAGTGAGAAACATCGTTGCTGGCTCACTTTCAAAAATGACAGGCATCGCAGAAGGCACAGTCATCAAACAACCAATCATCCAATTCCACCTCAAGGACGATAGCCTTCACGATCCGCTTGTTTGCCGTGAGCACATTCTTGCCTTTGACTGGGCAACCGAATACCAGCTCAATCGCATCACAGAGCTTTCGATGAAAATAAACGAAGCCATGAAGGAGTTCTTCCTAAAGATCAACCTGAGGCTTGTAGATTTCAAGCTTGAGTTTGGTGACTACAAGGGTGAGGTGCTCCTTGCCGACGAATGGTCACCGGACACCTGCAGGCTTTGGGACACAAACACCAACGAGAAGATGGACAAGGATCGTTTCAGGCGCGACATGGGCGGAGTCATGGAAGCCTACAAGGAAGTCATCAGGAGGATCAATGAATCACAGAATTGAAGTCACAGTCCAGCTAAAGCCGGACATCCTTGACCCACAGGGTAAAACCGTTGGCAATGCACTTGGCAGACTCGGTTTCACAGGCATCAGCAACGTCAGGATTGGAAAGTCGATCATAGTAGAAATCGACGCCCCAACCCAGGGAGAGGCTCTGGCAAAAGGCACCGAGATGGCATCAAAGCTCCTTGCCAACCCTGTCATGGAAGTCTTCACGGTGAAGCCAGCATGAAAGTCGGCGTTGTAATTTTCCCAGGTTCAAACTGTGACCATGATGCTCTTTGGACTGCAGGCAACGTTGCAGGCAACGAATCCTTCCCAATATGGCACAAGTCAACTGATCTAAATGGCGCAAACATGATCATCATCCCAGGCGGATTCAGCTACGGCGACTATCTTCGCTGTGGTGCTGTTGCCAAGTTTTCACCCATCATGGACAAGGTTATTGCTTTTGCAAACAATGGCGGACCGGTCATTGGCATCTGCAACGGTTTTCAGATTCTCACCGAATCAGGCTTGCTCCCAGGCGCGCTTTTGAGAAACGACACTCTAAAGTTCGAATCCCGCTGGGTGACGCTCAACTGTGAAACATCCAGAACTCCTTTTACAAAGCATGTCCCAGTCGGCACAAAGCTTCGGGTGCCAATCGCACACGGCGAGGGCAAGTATCATATTGACCAGCGTGGGCTGGACAAACTTTTTGACAACAATCAGGTAGTGTTTAGGTATGTCGGAACCAACCCAAACGGTTCGGTTGCCGACATTGCAGGCGTCTGCAACCTTGAGGGCAATGTCCTTGGCATGATGCCACACCCGGAGAGGGCAGGCGAGGAGATTATCGGTTCAAGCGATGGTGTAAAATTGTTCAAATTCTAAGGAGGATTGGTGAACAAAAAAGACGGAAAGAACCTTCAGATTTCTGGATCGCGCGAAAATGTTGAGATTAAAAAGGTAACCAAGAAACTCACAGATTTGCTGGAAAAAAGAAACATCACCGGTTTCACCGTTAAAGCATCAGGCAACACCGTAAAGCTGACACTTCCGCTCATTGACGAAAAAGAACGAGAAAAACTACTCACTTCAATCAAGGAAATCCCTGGCTCAGGGATGATAAAGTTTGAAAAAACAGGGAAAATCCTGGTCTCTGATGAAGAGATCGAGGATGCGTTCAGGGAGATGTTGGGCAAGTACCTGCCCAACGAAAAGAAAGTATCTGGGGCCTCAAAAGGAGGCAATCTCTCAGTTTTTGGCACAGCAACCTCAATGTATGCCAAGGACGCCATTTTAGACCTTGCCAAGGAGTGCACGGGCGTAAAAAAAGTACTCGATCAAATGAGGGTTCCACAGGCAAAGTCCGACATTGATCTTGCCAACTCGGTCATGATAGCGCTTGGAAACGAAAAAAAGATCATGATTTGGCACCTTCAGGTTGTGGTAAAATCAGGCATGGTTTTTGTTTCCGGCAACGCCAAGGACAAGGAATCGGTCAAACTCTCCAGTGAAGTCATCCAAAAAGTGCCAGGCGTCAAGAATGTTGAAAACGGCGTCAGACTTCAGTCTGAAGGCGTCAACCCGGACGACGAGCTAAAGATAAAAATCATCGAAGAGCTGAAAAAATCAAAAGACGTGCGCGCGCGTGACATCAACCCAGTAACCATCAACGGTAACGTTTTCCTCAAAGGCTACGCAGCAACCACCAAAGAAATCATCGCCGCCGAGGCCATGGTTTCAAAAATAAAAGGTGTAAAAAAAGTTTTCATGGAGTTGGAACCGAAACTGTAGTATACATTTTCAAATGAAATAAATATGTTTCTACCAATGTTTAAATAGCCTGGCTTAGGTTGATTGTTATATGAGCCGGGCTTTCTTTTTACCTGGCTGCCGTGGTTGCCATATTGAACAAACTTCAACTTATGCTACATTTAGCTTGTGAGAAAAACTTTGGTTTTATTGGCATTGGGCGTTATGCTTCTTGCCGGCTGCACCACAAAGCTTGAAGCGGATTTCTTCAAGCTCACGCTCCCCGGGCAGTTTTCAAGAAACGAAATTGGCACGGCTATTCCGGCAAAAATCCTCTTCTCGACGAAATCGGGCAAGGTCGAGCTGATTAACGAGCTGACCTCTGATACTGGCTATATAACCATCAACTGGAATAAAAGAGACATCAAGGAAGGCGACGCAAGCTCGAAGCTTGGCATCGGCACGCTTCCAACCGGTTCGGTCAAAACTCTTGAGGCTACAAAGAAATTCTCCGATGTTATGTCCTGGGAGGAAACCGTTGTTGTGATGGACGAAAAGCAGACAGCCGAGTTACGTTGGCTCTATCATGTGGTCGTTCCTCTCGATGGCGGAGTACTGGACATTCTGTGCTCATTGACCCCTAACAAGGCAATGCTCAAGGATGTTCAGGATGCACTGGGGGCAATTGAAATTACAGATAAAGGTTTTTTCAAAAAGTGAGAAGAAAGCTTTTGTCTGCCGTTTTTTGTCTGGCACTTTTGTGTGGATGTTCCAAAGGATCGTGGTTTCTTTTTAAGGGTGATTTCTTTGAACTGACGATCCCTCCTGGGTTTACCCAAACTCAAAAGACCAACAATCTTCTGGTGTTCGAGAGTGATTCCGGCAAGGTTACGCTGACGTGGTCGAGAGATCAGTACTCAATAAAAAACCATCCAGCCAGGGAAGTAGTCACGGGAAACCCGGGCGACAAGATACTTGTCTCTGAAGAGCAAAAACTTGGAAACAACGTTGTTTGGTATAGCGAGATCCAAAAAAAAGACGGTTGGTCTGTGTATTTGACCCTGCCTTTGGATCGTGGCGAACTGAGGATTGAAGCAATCTCAAGCCAATCTATAATTGACATCAGACAGTCAGTAAGGAGTGTGGTTATCACAAATGAGACGCATTTCTCTTATCCTCGTTAGTTTTGCGCTTTTACTCACGTTTGCCGGGTGCGGCACCCCGAAGACCGGTTCGACAACCTTCACAACCCCTCTGTTTCGTATGACACCAGACCCGAAATGGGTTGTTTACCAGTACCCAAGCCAATTTCTTGATGTTAAAAATGCGTACACCTTCACGTTGTTGACCTATGCCCCTGTTGAGATCACAACTCCAAACCAGGACCAGGAGCTATCCTATGGATTCACTATTGGCAGTTTCTACAACGGTAAGGTCAAGGAAGGCGAATTCGACAAAGAAATTCTGCAACCGATAATGAAAACTACAGGTATCGAGCCCACTGTTTCGAAAACCGTTTACATCTCTGGTGTCAAATGCCGTTGGGAAGAGGCTAAGATAACATATAACAATTACAACAATATCATGCTCAGAATAGATATTCCCCTTGAATGTGGTTATATTGAAATCGATGCCTGGGGGCCGGCAGACGACGAAAAACTCATCGAAGACTTCAGAGAACTTCCAAATACATTGGAAATTACAAACAAATATCAGTTCAGAGATCATCCGGAAATAGGAAAGAGGTTACTGCCATGAATTTGATTTCAGTTTATCCAGCAAACGACAGGATCGACATTGCCTGCTATCAAGGCAAGGAAAAAGTCGGAACAACCAGCGTTCCATACCCGGAATGCTCGTGTGAGATTGGCTCGGTTGTTGAAACTGTAAAAAATGTTTTCTCAGTCGACAACTTTGATGTTGGCGTAACCTGCTACTCCATGGCTCCACAAACGTTTGACGGTTTCTTGGCTTTGACCCCTGATGTGGTTGATGGCATCTGCCAGGCAAAGTATGGTTTCGACAAAACAAATTATGGCACAATCATTCTTGCCTCCATAGGCGCAAAGAAAATGGTCTCTGCTTACCCCCTCACCTATGACTGCTTCTCCGACGTCATGCGCTTTTCAGGTATTCCTCAGATTGAACGCAGGATGGTTGGACGTTACCTTGACCACAGCCTTGCCTACAATTTTGCCCAAAAATCATGTGGACAGAACAAACCTGTCGTCACCTGCTATCTTTCCAATGACGAGATCACGATGGCAGCATGGAGAGACGGAAAACTGCTCAACATGAACAGCTCCTGGGACGGTGAAGGCTCGATGACCATGACAAGGTCTGGGTTTTTTCACCAGAAATGTGTCTACAGGCTGTGTTTTTCAGGCAAAAAAACAAGAGAAGAAATGATTGCCAGGGTCAGGTTCAACGGCGGCGTTTTCAGTCATCTTGGCATTGCCGACCTCAAAGAGCTTGAGGAAGTTGTGGCAAAAGGCGATCAAAAGGCAAAAGTTATCTATGACGCCATGGTTTACCAGATTTCAAAAACAATCGGCAGAATGGCTGTAATGTGCCAGAGACCGGAAATGATTGTTTTTACAGGCCCGCTTTCAACAAACGCAAAGTTTGTTGGAGACATAAAAGGTTATATCGATTACATCTGCAAAACCGAAACAGCTCCGGCATTTGATGGAACAGATGAACTTGCCGGACTAGTATGGAGTCATGAACAATAAACGAATCCAGCTGTTTGTAGGCCCCATTGGATCTGGCAAAACAGAAATATCAATCAATTATGCGCTTTCATTGCACCAAAACGGTGAAAACGTCGCATTGCTCGATTTTGACGTCGTAAAACCGTACATCAGAATCAGGGATGTTGTTGACCAACTAAAGGAATCCGGGCTTCATGTCCTCACTCCCGAAGGCCCAACCGCCTATGCGGACATGCCCATTGTCCCGGCGCACATCTATAGCTGGATAGCTGACACGTCAAGAAAGCTGATAATGGACGTTGGTGGCGACAAGCAAGGCTCTACAACAATAGCCCAAGTGGTTGCAAGGCTTGACCCTCAGGATTACGAGTTCACGCTTGTCATCAACCCTTTCAGACCGTTCATGTCTACGGCTACCCAGATTATCAGGACAGCATCTGAAATTGCTTTTGCCGCTCATGCCCACTTCAGCTCAATCGTGGCAAATCCACATCTCAAGGAGCTGACAACACTTGAAGACTACCTTTCTGGATTGGAAGTCGTAAGAGCTGCGTCAAAAGAAATGAATCTGCCGATACTCTTCTCGGCAATTACGCCTGAGATGAATGCACAGCTTGATGGACGAGATATCGACATGAACAAGCTTTTATTGCAGTTGTTTGTCAAGGCGCCGTGGGAAGAAAAAAAGCCTTTCAGGTGGATTTACAAAGGCTAGTTTTTAGCTGATTTCTTTTCCGATTTGATCTGTTCGAGAAACGAAGTTCCAAAATCGGAAACAAGTCCGTAAAAATCGCATATTGTTGCGCCGACGTCAACCATTCTTTTGTTGCCAAGGTCAACGCCCCTGTAACCTTTCATGTACGCAAGGAGAATGGTTTTTTCACGTGTGTGGTCGGTATGAGCCATAAATGTCGGGTCGTTGCCATGATCGGACACGACCAGCAACAGGTCGCCGTTACCCATTGACATAGTGAACCTTGTCCATTCCGAATCGAGCATACATAGCGATTCGGCAAAACCTTCCTTGTCGCGCCTATGGCCAAAGCTCATGTCGAAATCCTCAAGGTTGGCGAATATAAAATCATGATGCTCCTGGCGGAACATCTTGGAATAGTCTAGCGCGTCGATGTTGTTAATGGCTGTTGTTGAGTTTTCGGCATAATTGCCAAAAAGGTCGCTTGTCCTGCCAACCGTTGATATGACAACGCCAGCATCTCTGAGCTTCCTTAATGTATTTGGTTCAGGTATCGGCTTGACGAAATCCTTCCTCCGCGATGTCCTGATGAAATTGCCGGACTCGCCGATGAAAGGACGGGCAATGACTCTTGCCACGTCAAGATTGTGAAGAACCAGCAAATCCCTGGCGATCTCGCACATCTGATAGAGTTCGCCAACTGTTATGATGTCCTCGTGTGCGGCTATCTGAAACACTGAATCTGCCGACGTATATATGATTGGCTTGCCAGTTGCAAGATGTTCGTCGCCATGTTCGGCAATCAGTCTTGTGCCTGACCCAACTTTTGCATTGATGACCCCTCGGCCGATTTTGTCGGAAAATTGGGAAAGAATGTCGCTTGAAAAACCTTCCGGGAATGTGTCAAAAGGCTTGTCTGTAATCTGCCCCATCATTTCCCAGTGGCCTTCGACTGTGGATTTGCCGATTGATTCCGGTGTCATTGTCCCCCAGGAAGCCTGGGATTCGTTGTCTTGGCCTAAGATGTTGTACAATCCAAATCTTTTTAACGCAGGAATAGCAAGCGTACCGTCATCGGTAACATTTTTGAGGGTGTTTGCACCCAAGTCGTCAAATTTGTCACTATCTGGTGCCGGGCCGGCTCCCAAACCATCTAGAACGAGTAGAACTACACTTTTTTTACTCACGTAAGAAAATATACATGCGAATTATTTTTAAGCAAGTGTCAACTTCCCTGTTTTTATTTTTATTCCTTAAGCATTTCTTCTTGATGGCAGGCAAGACATAAACCGAATAAAAACAGAACGTCATTAAAAAAATGCTAACATTTAAATAGGAGAAAGTATTGTCAGAAGGTAATTCCATTAGTTTTATGCGTCACATTCATATTGACAAAACCAATGCTGAACAGATAATATAGTCAATTACTAGCCGTTTTAGGATGGCGGAAAGGAGACATTGATGAAGAAAACATTACCACTTGTTTTCCTTGCTCTCGTGTTGTTCGTCACGGCAACCAGTTTTGGTGCAGTTTGGACGCCCTTCAGACCATATGGTTGATGCCCAGGAGGAGCGGCGGCGCCGCCTCCACCACCACCAGCCGCAGTCAGCGGCGGAAACAATGATGTCGATTTGGCATCTGATCCAACACCAAAATCATGGTTCACAAATGTCCTTGACCAGGACACAATCAGAATCCCATTTGAAATAATGGGCGAATGCAAAGGTCAGTCAATCATGGAAAAAGTCGAACTCTCGTTCGATGGTGGCCAGACATGGGTTGACACAAACCTCGACAACAAGACCAACACATGGTCATTCTCAGTCAACACCCCGGTCAGCTCAGAAGGAACGTTCCTTCTTATAACAAGGGCAACTGACAAGAACGCAAGATCAGAATCCTCAGTTAACCCCAACATTGACC
>JAGNLA010000024.1 GCA_017999835.1 Caldisericia bacterium | reverse complement strand
TCGCCAGACTCTTCTGGATTCATCATGGGTTTCGTAGGTATTCATTGCCTTAAGAGACGAAAAGTAGGCAGCCACAGAATTTGCAATGGTGAAAATGACTGCCGGGAGTTGATTGAATATTCCGCCACCTGAATCAGAGGTGAGCCAGGATGTTATCCCAAAAACTGCTGCTTCAATTATCAATACTCCGAATGCAATGATGTAAGCTATGGATATCGGGTTTAGAAATTTTGTTCCAATTTTGTTTTTAAGGTTCATTGACTGTGATCTCCCTGGTCGCTTCGTTGCCGGATTTGTCAACAGCTCTGATTGTAACAGTCTGGTTTGCATAGCTGGAAAGCACGAACAGGACATTTCGAAGATCGCCACTTCCTTCAACACTCACTTTTGTGCCATTGATGAACAACTCGCAGTTTTGCTCGATCTGTCCTCGGACAACGACTTTGTGTTCGTCGGCCTTTCCTTGTTCAGGTTTGATCTTGGTGGCTTTTATCTTTGAAAGATCAGGAGGCGTGCTGTCCTTCCAGATTTCAACGTTGATCTTTATGTCTATGTTGTCCTTTGAAACGGCTGAAAGAGTAAAGGTGTTTTTGCCTTCTTTGGTCAGTTGTAGCGTGATATAGAAATAACCGTTTGCTTCGTAGCTTGTATCCTTGCCATCAACGGCAAGCGCTATTGCGTTGAAGACGGTTCCCTGTAACGAAACGCTTGAAGAGTTGGTCAGCGTTGGGTATTTCATTAGTTTGATGTCTGGCTTCAGCCCTTCTGGTATGAGTCTTGTCACGGTGACAGTCCTGCTGATTGGCTTGTGGTCATCGTCTTCAGCAAACACTTCGATCACGTTTTTTCCGTATTCAAGAGGGTAAGTGATGCTGAAATTACCTTGTGTTACTGCCTTGGATACAGAGCCAATTCTGATTGTTTTTGCAGTTGTTGTGCCTTTTATGTCGATTGAACTGCTTGAGGTTGTGACATCGCGCATTGGGTAGTAAATGTTGAGGCTGGCCTCAGGTTTATCCTGATCTTTTGTCAACCAGATAGTTACTTCTCTCGCGTCACCGTTTCTTCCAATAGATTTGATGTAGAACGTATTAAACCCTGAAATCAGTTTTTGGGTTGAGCTGAAAGTATTGCCGTAAACTGTTACAACTTCGTCGTTTATTGTCAACTTCTCCGACCCCTGAATCGTTCCTGTTATGGCAATAGTGTCAGCAGAAGTCGTTATGCCGGATTTTGGAGTTAGCACCATCAGGTTGTGGTCTCCAAGCCCTATTCGTTCAATTGTAAATATTCTTGAGTTTTCACGTCCGGCTGAGTCGACAACTTTGACCTCATGCTCAACTTTTCCAATGGCAAGCTGAAGCTCAACGGTGAAGTTACCCATGGCGTCTGAGTCGACGTATTTTTCTCCATCAAGGAATATTGCAGTTTTTAAACCTGTTTGACCGTAAACTTTTGCGCTTTTTTCAATGGTCGGCGAGGTGTAGTCAAGAATGAGTTTTGGTTTGTCGAGTGTGACGTTCTCGTCGTCGATGCTATCCCTTTCGGCAGTTGTTAGGATGTGTTCCCTTCCGTTTATTACGGCTTGGTTGCCTGATGGTATTTCAAATTTTTTGTCTCCAAGAAGCAATATAGCTTTTGAGTCGTTTTCGACGACTTTGACTATATTATTGCCTTTGTCATCGGCGTAGACTCTCATGGATCCTGTAGAGATGACTGCCGAAAATTGATTCGACTGAACTTCATAGACCGAACCGGTTTTCCCCGTACTCACGTAAACGCCGCCGTTTTTGCCGGTTGAGTCAACTCTCCACTGGGCATGCCTGATACCCATCATTGGATTGATAAATACTGAAATAACCTCGAGTTTTGTGTTCTCGCTGATTCTCAAAAGCGAGCCATCATTGAGTCTGACTTCGGCCATGGCTTTGCTGTTTGTTTCAATCATCCATCCTGGCTTGATTTCGTCATTGATGGATGCATTCTTGCTGCGACCACTAGCGTCATAGACGACAACTTCACCTTGAAGGTTGTAAACGAAGCTTTTGTCAGGAACGGATGGCCACATGAATGCTACAAGTGAAACTGCCAGAATAATGTAAAACAAGAACCATATAGTCTTCAAAAATTTTCGTTTTGGGTCGGTTTCCATATATAAAGCAGTATATTGCAATGCGTTTTTAATGTCTACAGTTTGAAAGTATTCTTGATAATGATTTGTAAATGGGTTACATTCAAAAACATGAATTGGAGTAATTTAGACGAAAAAACACAGAGGGTTTTCTACCTTGCCCAGGAAGAAGCCTTTGAACTTGGAAACGATTATCTGGGCACCGAGCATCTTCTGCTTGGTCTTGTCAAAGAGGGTACCAGCCAGGCTGTATCAGCCTTGAGAGATATGGGAGTAGACTTTACTTCCCTACGCGATCGCATAGTCACCCTCATTCGAGGTGTCAGAAATTCTGCCACAGGCCCTGTTCAAAAGAGCCATATCGTGCTTTCAGCCAGAGCCAAGAGGGCTCTCGAGCTTGCAGAGCGAGAGATGAAAAACCAGAATTCGCAGAAACTCACGCCAGAGCACCTTGTCATTGGCATCCTGTCCGAGGCCGAAGGCCTTGCTGCCAGGATTCTAAGAGATATGGACGTTGATTCAGACCGTTTCAGGGCTTCACTTGACGAAGGAGTTGAAGAGATTGGCCCAGAAGGCGGAGACAACTCAAAGAAAAGATCAATGCTGGAGCAGTATTCCCGTGACCTTACGGCTCTAGCCAGAAAAGGCAAACTTGACCCAACCGTTGGCAGGGTAAGGGAAATCACCAGAATCATCCAGATTCTTTCCAGAAGAACAAAGAACAACCCCATACTTGTCGGCGACCCTGGCGTGGGAAAGACAGCCATTGTTGAAGGCCTAGCTCAAAAAATCGTTGACGGTGAAATCCCTGAAACACTCAGGGACAAAAGGGTTCTTTCCCTCGACCTTGCTTCGATTGTCGCTGGTACAAAGTATCGCGGTGAATTCGAGGAAAGGGTCAAGGCCATCCTTGATGAGATAAACAAAGCCCAAGGCAAAATCATCATTTTCATCGACGAAATCCACACAATCGTTGGCGCTGGCGCAGCTGAAGGTGCAATCGACGCAAGCAACATCCTCAAACCACCGCTTGCCAGAGGAGAGCTTCAGTGCATTGGCGCAACAACACTCACCGAGTATCGCAAACATATCGAAAAAGACCCTGCTCTTGAACGCAGGTTCCAGATGGTGCTTGTTGAGGAACCGTCTGTCGAAGACACACTCAAGATCCTCATTGGCATCGCTCCCCGTTACGAAAACCATCACAAAGTGACCATCCAGCATGCTGCCCTTGAAGCAGCAGCCAAGCTTTCCGCCCAGTACATCTCCGGTAGGTTCCTCCCTGACAAAGCCATTGACCTTATCGATGAAGCCAGCGCAAAAGTCAGGATTTCGGTTCTCAACCTACCGCCTGACATCAAGGAACTCGAACTTAGGAAGAAAGAGCTTCGCAAGGAAAAATACGATGCTGCCGAATCCCAGGAGTTCGAAAAAGCTGCCCAGCTTCGTGACAAAGAAAGGCAGATAGAGGATCAGTTGAACCTCAAGCGTGAAAACTGGCACAAGGACATTGAAGCCCTGAATCCTGTAGTCACCGAAGAAGACATCGCCGAAGTTGTATCTGACTGGACAGGCGTTCCAACCACCAGACTCATGCAAGAAGAGCGCGAAAGACTTCTAACCCTTGAAAATGTTCTCCACGAGAGGATTATCGGCCAGGATGAGGCTGTCAGCGTTGTGGCAAAGTCACTTCGAAGAGCCAGAGTCGGGCTTGCCGGAAGAAACAGGCCAATAGGTTCGTTCATGTTTGTTGGTCCATCTGGTGTTGGCAAGACAGAACTGGCCAGAGTTTTGGCATCTCATATCTATGGTTCGGAGAAATCGCTTATCCGAATCGACATGTCCGAATACATGGAAAAATATTCAGTCTCAAGGCTTGTTGGTGCACCTCCTGGATACGTTGGTTTTGAAGAAGGCGGACAGCTGACTGAAAAAGTCAGAAGAAAACCTTTCTCAGTCGTCCTGCTCGATGAAATCGAGAAAGCCCACCCCGATGTGTTCAACATCCTTCTCCAGATAATGGATGACGGCAGGCTTACCGATTCCCAGGGCAGAATTGTAGACTTCAAGCAAACAATCCTGATTATGACCTCAAACGCAGGCACACAGTGGAAAGAGACCAGATCTCTCGGCTTTGCTGCTGACGCAGAGGCAAAAAATGACGAGAAGGAAGAAGGCAGACTCGGTGACGCGGTCAAGAAAGCTTTCAGACCGGAATTCCTAGGCAGAGTCGATTCTGTTGTTCAGTTCAAGCAGCTGACCAAAGAAGAACTCGTTTTGATAGCCAAACTTCTCATAAACAAACTCAACGACACGCTCAAGGATGAAGGGTTGAAAATCAATCCAACCGATGAGGCTTTGGCTGCACTTGTTGAGAAGAGTTTTGATCCCAAGCTTGGCGCAAGGCCGCTTGCTCGTGCCATCCAGAACCTGATCGAAGACCCGCTTGCTGAAAAGACTCTCTCAGGCGAGTTTGTTTCAGGTGACGTCATTGTGCTGGATTTGAAAGAAAATCAGCTGGTCTTGAGCAAGTAAGATTATTTCTTGTTTCTTACGTACCAGGCCTGGCCAATGATGTAAAGAAGATGTTCAATCTGAGAGGTGCAGCTTTGTTTTCTGTGGTTGTGCCTCCAGATTGCCTCAGCCAGATATAATCCGAATTTTTCTGATCTTAGACCGCTTCTCCCTGTCAAAACGTGTTTTTGGCTTGACCAAAAATCTTCAATTTCTTTTCTTGTTTCCTGGTCTTCTTCTGTCAGCTCGAATGAGTTTTTACTGACATATGCTGAAAATCCTATCCCTGTGAGTGGATTTGTTGTCGGTTTAGTGTTGTCAATCTTGGAAAACCAGATGTAATCTTTATGAAAAATAATTCCAAAGATGGGTTGTTTGTCTATACCAAAATCATAAAAACGAAGCGATTCCATGTTTTCTGCCAATTCTAAAAAAGCCGTTGGAACATCGGCTGCTATTGCTGACCTTGCGTATCCTACGGCTTTCAGGATTTGTTTAATATTATGGCCTGATTTTTTGGCGATTGCACTGGAGGAGAGGTTTTGGAGAAACATTTTCAAAATGTCTCTCCATTTCTCTGGTTCCATGTGCGTTGGGAGTTTGCCCGGATGCCATTCGTACATGCAACTGCTGCAACGGGCGTTGTCTCTCCTGATGGAATAGATTTTTTTTGCCCTACAGCGTGGGCATTTGGAGATGTTGCTTGAATCGGCTTGTGGCATTTCAGGGATATTCTAATCCCATTTTGTCATCTGTTCAATTGGATTTTCAGCCTGTTTTTCTGTTTTTAATGGGTTGGCGCCCGTGGTAAGTAAGATTTCTGTCATGAAACAAAGAAAAATTCTTGCCATTATTTCAGCAATATTCCTGGCCACAGCGTTGGTTCTCAAATGGACAGGCGTTCCGTTCACGATTCACCAGTGGTTCTTCTATGTAGCCATAGCAACAGGCGGTTATTTTGTTGCCATCTCAGCGTTTAGAGGACTCTTTGAAAAACGTTTCCTAAACATCAATTTTCTGATGGCCATCGCCGCAGCCGGTGCAGTCTATCTTGGTGAATTGTTTGAAGCCACGATGGTCGTTCTTTTGTTCTCGATTGCCGAGATTTTTGAAGATGAGGGTTTTGACAGGTCAAGGCGTGCCCTTGAACAGCTTATCGATAACTCACCAAAGTTTGCCTTTCTTGTCGACGGCACAAGTGTAAAAGTTGATTTGGTCAAGGTTGGACAGGTCGTTGCAGTAAAACCCGGCGACATGATCCCGCTTGACGGCAAGGTGAAAAAGGGTGTTTCATCGGTCGATGAGGCAGCCATCACAGGCGAGTCAATACCAAAAGACAAAATAGCCGGTGACGACGTCTATGCCGGAACCATGAATCATGGTGGTTACCTTGAAATTGAAGTTACTAAAGAAAACAAGGATTCAACCTACCAAAAGATAGTAGAGCTTGTTCAAAAGGCTCAGGATTCAAACATTCCATCCCAGAAATTTATCGACAATTTTGCAACATACTACACACCAATCGTTGTTGGTGCAGCTTTTCTTGTTGTTCTGATACCAACTTTGATTGACCCGTCAACATTCCTTGTTTGGCTAAGGAAGTCACTCTCGATGTTGCTTGTTTCCTGCCCATGCGCATTGGTGATGACCTCACCGATTGCAATTGCAGCTTCGATTGGTTCATCCTCGCGCAAAGGCGTGCTCATCAAAGGTGGAGTTGTTTTGGAAACACTTTCAAAGGTCAAAGCCATTGCTTTCGACAAAACCAGAACACTCACCTATGGCAAGCCCGAGGTGACCGACATCATACCGTTCAATGGCTACACCCAGGAAGACATCCTGGCTGCTGCTTCGGGTGTTGAACAATACTCCTCACACCCAATCTCTCAGGGCATTGTCGCCTATGCAAGCGCAAAAGGGATTGTCCCACACAAAACTGACTCCTACCAAAACACTCCTGGCAAAGGCGGAAAGGTTGTCTGTTCAACCTGTGATGGCAGAGAGCATGTGATAGGCAACATTGTTTTCATTGAATCGGTATCAGACATCACACCTGAAATGAAGGCAGCAACAGACAAACTTGAAAGCTCGGGAAAAACGGTTGTTTATGTCAGCGATGGCAAGAAAACCATGGGTGCGCTTGCAGTTTCAGACACTCTCAGACTTGAGGCTCAGGCAGCCATTGAAAAACTCAACAAGATGGGCATCCAGACAGCCATGCTCACCGGTGACAACCAAAAGGTTGCCGATTACATCTCAGGCAAACTTGGCGTAAAAACCGTTCATGCGCATCTTCTGCCAGAGCAAAAGCTTGAAATCATCAAAAAAATGAAAGAACAGTCAAAGTTTGTGGCCATGGTTGGCGATGGAGTCAACGACGCACCGTCGCTTGCCATTGCCGATGTCGGCATTGCGATGGGTTCTGGCACAGACCTGGCTATGGAGACAGCAGGCGTGACGCTGATGAATTCAAACCTTGCCTACGTGCCTTTCGTCATAAAACTGGGCAGACGAGCCATGCAGGTAATCAAGCAGAACACGGTTCTGGCTTTGACCGTCAAGTTTACGTTCCTGATTTTGGCTTCTTTGGGCATAATCGGTCTTGATCTTGCAGTACTGGCCGACTCTGGTTTGACTGTTGTCGTAATTTTGTATGGTCTGACCTTGTTTTATACCAAAGCCTGACAAACTTCCAAACCTCCTCGTATCAAAAGAAAAAGGAGGTCGGAAATGAAGAAACTCACAGCATTAGTTGCATTATTGATATTGTTCCAGATGATGCCTGTTCTTCAGGCAAAGGCTCAAACGACCAAGCCACCACTGTATTTATTTTTTATTGGTCACATAGAACCATGCCTTAGCGACACAAGTTTCAAGTCGCAATCAACCGACCTGCTCTGGTTCAAGCAGACAGCTGAAAAATATGGCGCAAAGATCACAGCGCTGTTTAATGGCAGTCATGTTGAAAGAGCGGTCAAGGCTGGCAAGACGCAAATCTTTAAGGATTTGCAGACATCAGGTCACGAGGTTGGCACCCATGCCCATCCATACATTCAAACCGGTGAACTCAAGTGGAAGGATGTTGGCACTCAGGTAAACCGTAACTCTTCGGCATTTGACATGTCAATTGCCGACAGGGTGTGGAAAGACAACCGATACTGGGTGGACAAGGTTGTTGCCCCTTCGACCAACAAAACATCGTGCGACTCTGCATACAAATGGTCAAACGAAGGCGATTTTGCCAAGAAATACAACTACACAAACACAGCAGGCCAACGCAACGAATACGCCATCTCCTATACCGGCTACCTTGCTCCGCACCCTTTCAGACCGGCAAAGGTTGACGATACAAAGAGGGTTCTCGACGAGGATTTCACACAGAGTTTTGTGATGTTCGACCATTACCCTCAACTTGGCGAACCAGCAGCCCACAACTTTTTTGATTGCACCCTGCCAACCGTGAAGGCTGACTTTGAGAAAAAGTATAATCGGTGGAAGAACGCAACAGGCGATGAAGCTCAAAAAATATGGTCATTTGGCGTGCTTCATCACCCAGGTACGATTATCTACCGTGATCAGGTTGAGGAGTTTCTCAAGTACATCAAAACCAGTTACCTAGGCAAAAAACAAGCTAACGGCAGTCCCGAAGTGGTTTGGGAAACAGTTTCAAACATCCGAACCCAGTTTGACACCTGGGAGAAGGCAAACCCAGGAAAATCCAGTTGGAAATACATTCCAACCACAACACCGCCTTGGGGTGGAGTCGGATCAACAGCGCTTAGAAACGTCAGCTTTGAAGACGGTTACAAGAACTATCGCTCATACTGGGATTCAAAGGTTGGTACTGACTCATCGGATGCCAGGACTGGCAAGCACAGTTTCAAGCTTTCATCAGGGAAGTTTGTCTCGTCGGTGACACAATATCTGAATGTATCAAATGGAAAGTATACGCTTTCAGTTTGGACAAAAGGTGACCCAAAGGGTACGCTCAAACTCCAGGCTGTGCTTGGAAAAACCGGATCATCGCAAAAGCGAACGGTATCCAGCGGAAACATTGCTGCCTCAACCACCTGGAAAGAAACAAAGTTAGAGTTTGATGCCACGGGCTGGAACCTCAACAATGTCAGCGTTTATTTTGAAGGCAAAGGATCAATTCTCATTGATGACTTCAGTCTGGTTGCAGCCAAAGTTTCGCCGCCAAAATCAGACAATCTGCCCAAGGTTCACCTGATGATCGTTTCGCACAACGAAGAACCCAAAGGCAAAGGTGTTAATGCAATGGATTTTCTTGGCAACAAGGAGCTGTACCTGAAAAACAGGAACGAGCTGGTCAAGCTTTGCAAGATGATCAAGGAAAAAGGCGCAAGCTACAATTTTCAGTCTGACTGGAATTTTCTAAAGGCTGTCGACAAATACGACACATCGGACGTGACTTCATCAACAAACGGGAAGAATGTGGTCAAGTGGATAAAAGAAGACATGGGCTTCAGTGTCGATGCCCATGCGCACGAAACTGAATATAACTATGCCGATGTGGCTTATCTTATCTCAAAACTCGGTGTCGAACCGTCGCCGGTTGTTGGAGGTTTCATCTACGACCCCCCTGAAAGCGAAGCCTGGACAAAGCTGATTCCTGGACTTTTTGGCAAGATATATCCTGACTATTTCTGGAAGCCAGAGATTCTCTGGGGCGCTGCCACTTTCCTCCATAAAGGCAATGATGAGCGTAGCACAGGCTGCTGGCGACCAAAGGATAAATACAACTATACAGTTCACGACGACAGCCAACGGTTGATTCACGTTGGGAGCAACCAGGTTGGAGTTGTTGGAGTCACAGAACTTGTCCAGGAGCTGGAAAGCGGTGTCGCCCCATCCGATGGTTTCTACACGGCTTCATACTTTATCGGCCAGGGACAGATCACCGACACTCAGCTGGAAAAGATTTCAAAGGATATTGACACACTATGCGATTATGTGAAATCCGGTCGTGCAGTTTGGAACACGGTTCAGGAATCGGCAAACCTTTGGAAGACCGAGTACAAAGGTAAACCATTCAGATACCAGATAAGTTTGGACTAAAAACAAGTTTGAGACAAACAGGCCAGAAAAATCTGGCCTGTTTGTCATTTAATGAGTCTGAATTCGAAACATTTCTCGGACGAATCGCCAGTTTTGTTACATTGAATGTAACCGTTGACGGAATTTACCGAAGGCTTCTTGACAAGATTGAAGGTTACTTTAATAATCCCGGTCTTGCCTGCCTCTATTGGTGTTTTGCTGATCGTTGTGGTGTAGTCAATATCCAGGAAATCGTAGTTGTCAAACCATATTCCAATGTCAAAGGTTGATTTTGTTTTGCCTGTGTTGGTTATTATGTAATTAAAAGTTTTCGATTTGCCAACAAAATTCATTCTTATCAATTGTGGGCCTGAGATGGAAAACATTGGCGAGCTGCCTCGTGTTAGTGTTGTTTTGAAGGTTTTTTTCATCGTTTTGTCAGCAAACATAAAATATGCAATTGCGCTCTTAAGACTTGTACTTTTGAGCATCACGATGCTGATCTTGATTGTTTTTGAATCACCTGGTTTGAGTGTCCCTGTTTGTAGGATTGAATTGGGGGATATCTTGAACAGGCCAAGCTGGTTCGAAGAACTTGATATCGAGAGATTTATTTCTGTTGAGCCGATATTTTTCACAGTCAGATCTATGCTTGCGCATGCACCTTGCTCGAAAGGAATTGCCAAAGAGTCAGGACCAGTGATCTGGAAATCTGATTTAAGCAAGTCTGGATTCTCAATTACTGTTAGGTTGACGACGTAGCTGGAAGTTCCACCATTCCAAGAGAATTTTACCGTATCGGTGTATTTGCCGGGTTTCATGTCAGTATAGGCGTAGATTTTCATTGTGAAGACCTGTTTTTTACCTGCAGCAATCGTGGCCGTGGATGGGGTGACCGTAATCCATTTCAAACCAGAAACAACTGTTGTTTTCATTGTTAAAGCGACGTTACCGGTATTTGTGAAAGTGATGCTGTAGCTTGAGGACATGCCTTGCTTGAGAGTGAGATTAATCTCTTGACTATCACCCTCGTCCTCTTCATCGCCCTCGCCTGGATCGCCCTGGTCATCTCCGGTTGGCTTGATGCCCATGAACGTGAACCACCAGCCTCTGGCATCTGAATAATAAATGCCAATGCCCGCATGAGTGACGCTTGAGCTGAGCATGTTTGCGTTGTGACCCGGGGAGTTTACCCAACCGTCAAGGCAAGTCTGGACTGGGTCGGAGTAGCCTTTGTTGAACGCAACGTTTTCGCACATGGCTGTGTAACCGATGCCTGCGTCGTTGAGTCTGTCGGAAGGGCTTTTACCGTCCAGAACGTGATTGAGATTATTCTGGTCGTGCATGTTTTTCGAGTGGGCTGTGGCAACGGTTTCGACATCATTTCTGACTGTCAGAATCGACAAACCATTAGACTGTCTGTAATTGTTGATAAGAGTCAACAGCCTCTCCTGGTTTGTTGTGGCGCTTACATGGGTTCCAGTAGCAAATGTTGATGCCATGACTGCAAGTACAGTCACAATGAAAACGAGTTTCTTCACGCATGCCTCCTTGTTTGAGAGGCATTATACCAGATTTTGTTGAAAAATGCTACGAGCCAACAGGCGAAATCAAAATTCAATGCTCGGGATTGTTTTTTACCTTTAGATACTCAAAGAACCAGTAATAGTCTTTGAAAGGTTGATTTGGAGCGGTTAAGTCAATATAGGAACCATTGAACAGAATCTTGAAGATTTCTCCATCTCTATCCCTGCAAACGCTGATGCTGTCGCCGGTTGTCCAGGGGCATTTTTCGAATATGTCGTTGTAGGCAGGACATTCTAGCTCTGTGGTGCTTGGAAGACAGCCCCTCTCATCTTTTAAGTGAATTGAGAGTGTGCCTTGCCTGCCAGGTGAAGGAACTTTCGGTTCAAGGACGAAGATTATGGTTTTTTCGATGCAGTTGTTGACATATTTTATTGAACATCCAGTCCAACTGTCAGTGATTCATGTAGGTCTGGCGTGGACATATTCATTTCGAGACAAATCAAGCACTAGAGAACACTTGTTATATCTAGACCCTGGCGACATGCTGGCTTTCTTGTGGTCTTCGTCGGTTGCAGCAACCGGCCCCCAAAACAACACAGCATCCTTACCTGACAGTTTGTAGAGTGCCAGGTAATCCCCCTCCTTGACAACGGTTTTGTCTCTCTTTTCAAAATCCTTTTCTACGTGACCCCACACCACACACTCGTGTTTGTTGATTATGTTGAAGTTGATCCAGTTGGTTCGATACGCTAATGCTTCTATCGTCCCAATCTGTCTGCCAACCGATGCCCCGAAGAATTTGATATACTTTGCGATGATGTCCTTTTCTTTCTGGGCAACCTCAGGATGGACTTTGAGCTCTTCTGTGATGACTTTTGACCTGACCAAGTCGGGAACCACCTCCCAGAGCTCTTTCCGTTTTGGGTCAATTGATGTCGACTGGAATTCTTGCTCTTGCTGGTTTTTGCTCGAGCAAGACCCCTGGCTCCTGGCTATCGGAAAGTTTATGTAGCCACTTAGTAAGAAAACGAGACTTATGATTGATATGGTAATATTCCTCACAAACACCCCCTTTCTTGCTTGCGAGGAATGATAATCATACAAGGTTAAACGACGAATCATCAATATCTAAGAAAAATGAAAGATACTTAAATAATGACGAATTGATTTAAACCATGGTTTATTTGGTGAAGCAGAACCAGAAATAAGTTAATCAAAGGATAAATTGTAAACTAGTGTAAATCTTGGATTATATTTCCTAGTTGTCAGTTTTGTCCTGTCTGATCTCCAAAAAGCATGGACACAATCTTTCCTTGAAGGAGTCTGATGCCAATCCAAACCAGTACTGATTGCCCGAGCAGTAACAATATAAAAGGAATCCACTCTGAGTCACGAATATAAGTGCTTTCGCCCATTGCAAACAACCAGTAGCTTGTTGACCCTAGAATCCAGGCTACACCGGCAAAAGTTGCATATGATAACAACGGGATAAACCACAAACTTGCAACCGAGAACAACAGCACGAAAATTGCCGCAAACAAGTCAACGTTGTAATAGCCGGGATATTCGACAAACATCAGTAATGAAACAAGGATAACCAATGCTGTCCAGCCAAGCATGACCCAAAGAGGTGATTTCCTCTTTTTCTCAGTGATGATGACGTGGGATTTAACAAAATCGCAAACCTGGGTAAAATTGTCAGAACAGTAGATAACCATAACATTTCTCCAGGAATTTCGCAATGCAATGGTTTTGGTTATTCTGTTTATTGAGAAACCTTGAATCCAACTCCACTCAATGGATATGTTCTCGTTGGACATGGCTGTCAGGCCAGCACCAGTCGTTACTGCGCTTCCGCCAAGAATACCGGCACCAACGGCAAGTCGGTTTGCCAGTTTGGCTCTCTTGTCTAGAGTTCGCATAATGGCTCCGTTTTCATCGATCTCATACTCGACTTCCATTCGGTTGCCGAAAACGATGAGCATGATCAGCCATGACAAAACCAACAACCCAAGACATATCAGACCAAACATGCCCAGCATCGGTGGCAGTGTTTCGATCTCGTTGTTTGTGGCAAAGATGATTGTGAAAAGGAGGGCCACAACCACAAAAACAATCAGAAAGATCTTCAAAAGATCAATTATGACAACTGGGTTTGTTGCCAACGGCATTTTCACTGTCCACTTCATTTTGCTGTTCATGGCAACCATTCTAACTGACTGTTTTTGTAATTTCAATTTATTAGTCGCTTGCCATTTCCCGCAATTTGTGCAAACTTGAACCTGATGGGTGCTTGTTTCATTTTTCATGTGGAGGTTGTTTGAAAAAAAGTTTAGTTTTTCTTTTGACTTTCACCTTATTTTTTACCATTGCTCCGGTTGAAGGCCAGACGATTATGGGATTGGTACCCATGTGGTCAGGAAATGTTGGCAAGATAACCATCGATTCAGTTGCATCATCCTGGGGTTACATATCGTTGTCTTGCATTGACGGCAACGGAATATGCAAAATCCGTTGCCTGGATCAATTCATCGGGAGAGACATCTGGTCAAAACCTTTTTCGGTTGGGAAGGGATTGGCTATTTCACAGATGCTTGCCTATAAAAATCTTTTAGCTATCAATATTTCAAGCGCGCAAGGCAAAGAAGCGAAGTTTGCTGTCATCGATTGCAGAACCGGTTTAACAACCTGGAAATATAATTATGGAGCAAACGAATATGGTTCTGGCAATATAATGGCTTATTCGCCCAGTGCTTATTACGATTACGTCTATGTTGGCTTGAGTGAAGGCAGGCTGATTTGCCGAGATATGCAAAGGGGCGATATCGTTTTTGATTCTGTAAAAACTTCTCAAGGCTTTGCATCAAATTCGAAATTGTTAGCTGCCAACAAAGACGGGGTAGTAATTCTTTCAGACAGACTCTCCTGTTTTGACCCTGAGAGCGGAACGCTGAAGTGGACAAAACAGGGCAAGTACTATATGGTTGATGAATTTTATAAACCCAGGGGTGACCAGCAATACTTTACAGTTATGACAGATGGCGATGCAAAGTATATAGCTGTGATCAAAGTTTCAACCGGTGAGGTTGTGGTTAAGCACAAGGTGATAAAAAACCCTTTCAGACAACCGTGCGTCCTTTATGGAAAACTCTACTACCCTTTCAAGGATGACTTTGGAAAGATAAACCTCATCTGTCTTGATGTTGCATCAAACAAAATTTTGTGGGGACATGCTTTTGAAGGGCTGGATGCATTCTCATGGTGGAGTAACGATGGTTTGGTTGGATCAGTCATCAAGAACACAGACAAAACGGCCAAAACATCATTATTGATAACAAGCAATGGCAAGGAGTCGGGGTTCTTTGAAATGGGGATATCCGACATTTTTGTTTTCAACGAAGGCGATCCTTACATGACGGTGTTTGAGAACAAAGATGGCAGCTATGCAGTCAGATCCTACGAAATATCCAGGAGCACCTGGCCACAGGGAGAAAAAGAACTGAGGTTTCGAATTAATTCCCCAAGCGCATTTGTTAACGGTGGTTACAAGCTTTTGCCAAGGCCGATGAAGCGAATCGAAGGTTTTGTGTGTCTCCCTGTGAAGTTTATGGTGGAAAACCTTGGTGGAACCTGTGATTATGAACCAGTGACTGGGAAAATGACGTGCAAGCTAAATGGTATTGTTGCTGAATATTGGGCTGGAAGGACGACTGCCAGAATAAATAATGTTTGGACGGAAGAAGATCCGCGGTCAAAACCGTTCATGGATGATGGCGTGATGATGCTACCGTTTTCTTTTGCCGCATATCTCGGAATTGATATGGAAATGAAGCCGTTTGATATCTGGCAGGTTGTGATAAAACTCACATCAAATCAGTACTAATAACCAGTTTAACCATTATTTGAGACTTTTTTGCAATAATCATTGTAACATTGTTGCACAAGGTGAAACAATGAGAAAAAAAACATTAACAATAATAATGCTTATTATGGCCATAGCATCTAGCATACTTCCACACAAGATAAATGCAGATACAGTGATCCCAGAAAAGTATTCCGAGTTGTACAAGAAACTTGAGAAGAAAATATCAGACAATGAAAAACTGGTCAAACCGTCAGACGTAGTCTGGGGTTCAATAGGGACAGAACTGGTTTCTGCAAACTCTTGCAAAGGAGCTGAGCTTCTGAAGGCGGAAACCTTTACTTTTATCAAGAAAAATATAGCCGTTTTAAGGTCACTTGGAACAAATGGCTTGACTGTCAACATCTCTTTCCCGATTCTTCGCCCATCTACTCCAAGACAAAAAGAATATCTTGCTTTCTACAAAAAAATTGCCTCGGAGATCAGACTTCAAGGTATGTCTTTGATGGTTCAGGTTCACAATATTTCTCCGGATGAGGCTGTCGGCAACCCTTCCATGAAGATAAAAGGCATAAAGTATGGGGATTACGTCAAGCAGAAGAAGGATCAGATAATCCTGATTGCCAAAGAAATAAAACCTGATTGGTTGACGATTGATAACGAACCTTCAACGCAGAAATATATAACCGGTTTCAATTTTACGCCGGAATTGTGGAAAACAACGCTTACCAGTTTTCTGAGTGGTTTCAAACACGACGGAATAAAGGTTGGCGCAGGCGCAGGCTCTTGGGATGAAATCAAATATTTCAAGCTCATGTGCGACCTGCCTCTCGATTACATTGACATCCACGCCTATCCGGTCAATGGAGATTGTCTTGTAAAAAATGTGACTTCGGTTGCAAATCTTGTCAAATCAAAAGGGAAAGATGTTGTAATCGGTGAAGCATGGCTTTATAAGTCAGCTTCATTTAGTAAATCTCCTCAACAGCAAGATTATGTAAACAATTGTGTCGCTGATGCCTATTCTTTCTGGGAACCGCTTGATGCCAGATTTATCAAGATTATTTCAACGCTCTCTCGCAATTTGAACGTGGCTTACGCTTCTTTCCCCTGGTCAGGTTATTTCTTTTCCTATATCCCGTATGACAGTTCCTATGACACAGCCAAACCCAAAGATATTCTTGCCAGGTTGGATAAAGCTGTTGCAGCAAATATCCTTGCAAATACAGTCAAAATCACAAAAACCGGCCAGGCTTTCAAGGATGTTCTCAAGTCAAACGCAAATGCCATGGTGAAAGTGCTGATAAAAAAGAATGCTGGCAGAGTTAGCTATAGCAAAGTCAACAACTTAATTGTATACGATCAGCTTGGCTCTGACAAATATTATGATGTCTGGACCATGAGGCCAGATGGTTCGTTAAAGAAATGCCTGACATCAACAAACAAATCGATGCCAAAGCACAACGGTAACCCGAGCTGGGATCCTTCCGGCAAGTTCATAGTTTTCCAATCACAGGATCCGGCGTACAAAATGAAAAATGAATATTATGCTTCACCAGGGATTGGCATCAACAACAACATCTACATAACAGACAAAAATGGGAAGAATTTCTATAAATTGTCAAAAGTCAGAAATGGCGGGGGTTCGCTTCACCCACAGTTTTCGCCGACCGGGAAAAGGTTGATCTGGGGCAATGCCATCCCGTCTCAAAGTCCGATTGGAAGCTGGGAAATGATGGAATTTCAGATCTCGCTGGCCAGCCAACCGAAGCTTGTTGACATGAACACTCTAAACCCCGGGAACCTTCAACTCTACGAAACTCATGGATATTCTCCAGATGGCAAAAGGATCATTTACTCAGGCATCCCAAACGGCAAAGGTTATTTTGACATGGACATCTACACCTGCAACCTGGACGAGACCGACCAAAAAAAGTTGACCAGCAACACTGACTGGGATGAACATGCGCGCTATTCTCCTGACGGCAAGAAAATTGTTTGGGCTTCGTCCTCAGGCACAAACTGCGCAAAAGACACAACAAAGCTTCAGATGGATTATTGGGTTATGAATGCTGACGGCTCAGGTAAAAAGAGGCTGACATACTTCAATGACCCAAAATCTCCGCAGTTTCTTGGTAAAGTAGTGGTATCTGATTTCGATTGGATCGATGGCGATACCATAGTTGCAAGGGTTGGATTGACAGGTGGTTCAAGTGGAACTGAGATGATGGCTGTAGTTAACCTCAAGTTCTAAAATGTTAAGTAATAATTAATTTATATTTAACTAAATACTGCTAAATTCTTCACAATCTCAACGAGGAGTTGGTTTTTGAAACATTATTTGGTTGCTTTTCAAATTAAGGATTTGGACACAAATTCACTTATTGTCAACATTCTCAAGTCGATGAATTACAGCCATGAAGTTATGAACAATGTGTGGATTACCTCAGGTATTGGACAAATATCCGATGCGGCTTCGATATTTGAGTATCTAAATCGATACATTAGCAATGGTGATAGGATAATAGTCTCTCAGATTGCAACACCAGCAACAATGGGAACAATTCACAGTAATACCTGTTATAATGGTATAAGAGAGATTATTCTCTCCTAATCTTTTTTCTTTCCTTCATCCCGTTCAAGTAGGTGTGAGACTATGTTCCAGAGTGGCCCTGGGTGGCTTGCATCAGACAACAGGTCTCTTGGGATGACAAATCTCTGATTTGACACCGGAAGTATCGGAGGAACGGCTCCAACAGGGATCCTCTCAAGCAAAACGATCGGTTTTGATCCTGGATTCATAATGTCGAGTCTCAGGTCGAGAATATTGGGGAATCCACCGGTCGGCTGCAGTCCTGCCCAATAGTTGACAGTTCCATTAATCTCTTTTCTCATCAAAGGACCAAATATTTCTACGCGTTCATTTTTTCCAAACGTCACAACGACAGTAGTTTTAAGATAAAGGCTGATCGCAAAGGCCACGGCAAAAATTGAAGATAAAACGAGAAATGTTGGTATTGCGAAAAATTGAAATGATAAAAGAGCCGATAACGTACACACACAAAATAGCAGCAAAACAATGCCCAAGGCAAACGATAATCTCAAATCGACAAACGTTCCAGATATTCTTTTGGGTAATTCTCCAAATGAGCCACCAAATGCATTACAATGGTGGTGACTATGAAAACATGCCCAAGGTGTGGCAACACAAAACTGTATAAAGTAAGAAGACAGAAGCTCAAGTGCAGCTCCTGCA
>JAGNLA010000023.1 GCA_017999835.1 Caldisericia bacterium | reverse complement strand
CTGATTATGTCTGGAAGTACAATCACAGAAAAGAACCTACATCGTATCAAGTGAGATTGTTGTTGAAAATGTTGATTAACAGGAGTAATATGGTCTAAGTTGGTGGCTGAGGGTGAGAATTACCCTTATATATTATACTAATTCGAACTATTTTTCTTGTTGCTCTTCCGGCAATGGCTCAACACCGATTCCAAGGTCGTCGATAACTTCTTCGATTTTTTGCACAGCGACCACAACAGGGATTTTTGATTGCGTATTCTCAATGTCACCAAGCTGTTCTTGTTTTGTGTCTTTGATAAGCATGTCCAGATAATCCCATTTGTTTTCTCTTGGGATGAAAATCTTGTCTACGCCTTTTTCAAACGTTGCTTCAATCTTTTCTTTTATTCCTCCAACAGGCATGACATTGCCATGGAATGAAATTTCACCTGTCATGGTCACATTCCCCGGAATAGGTTTGTGCGAATATGCGCTTATCATTGCACAAGCAAGGTTAACTCCAGCCGAAGGTCCGTCAAACTTAGGCATCCAGCCCGGCACATCAACATGAATGTCATAGTCACTATCTTGCATTCTGTTTTTTGAGTGCAGGTATCGCTTGAAGAACGCATATGCCACTTCAATCGCATTTTGGAACGACTCGCCCATGTTACCTGTTATCAGCAAGCCACCATTACCAGGAATGTAGGAGACTTCAATTTTGCCTATAGAACCTTTTGAAAACACCCTCTCTACCCTGTTTGGATCATCGATTCTTGCAACTTGTGGGGCATAAACAGCCAATACCTTGACCTCTCCGATTTCGCCACCAATCGATTTAAATTTACTATTCCTTTTTGCTTTCTTCGCCTTATCCATGAGCTTGTCTGCTTCATCGCCCATACCAGCCTCATAGTAAAGCTCCGCCAAAAACTCCAGCGTCTCAGGGATTTTTTCGGAAATGACCCTCAACCCTTCAGCGTGTTTAATGGCAGATTTGAGGAAATCTTTTGATGAGAAAAGGAGTTGTTTGTAAAGTTGGTGATATGACCTGGCAACCCAGAAGTTGCAAAGCATCGAGCACTGCTTGAATAAGTTACCCGCTTCGTTGAATTGTCTTATCGCTGCCAGATACTCTCTCTTCATGTAGAAAACCTGACCGAGATAATACGCTGCATCCATATTCATTCGATCCAAAGCAAGCGCTTTGATGAAATTCTCCTGGGCCTTAACAAGCGCGAAGTCTGAACCAATGATTTTTGCTTCTTTCAAGAATACTTTTCCAAGCAGAGTTACAACCTGAGGGTTTGTTGGCATCAAAGCGTTGGCATGTTCCAGAAATTCTTCGCCTTCATCAATCCAGCCATATTTAATGGCTATCTCTGAGGCTCTGACCATGGCATCGATCATCATGCTCATTTCAGTTGACCTCGAGCTTGCGATCTTCCTGAACATCTCATAGGCTTCGATGTCGTTGTCTGTTTGGTCATTAATAACGGCTATCTGGTACATAGCGTTAATGTTATCAGGCATCAATTCGAGAGATTTCTCAAATGCTGCAAACGCGCGCTCATCGTTCATCGACTTGTAAAGCACGCCAAGCCTATAATATGCATCCGAGTTATTTGGAGTCGACACAAGGTATCTCTCCAATGCCCTAACGGCGGTTTTTTGCAGGAATAGCGCCAACTCATCATTATTCATGCGTTTATCGTTCCCATCGCCAACGGCGGGGGCTTTCAAGCCTATGCCCTTCTTCGCATCGGTGGCAAGGCTTATGGCCACGTTTGAGATAAAGATCGGAAATTCGGGTTTTAAGGCTTCATTCTGGTCAAACCATGCGGAGATAATTGATCTGGCCAGGCCATAATTGTCAAAATAAACTGTCAACACACGAAGCAAAGACAGAATTGGCTTCTCATAATCAGGCAAAATCAGTTCCAGAGTATCAAAAAGCTTTTCGTCACGAAGCATAATTGAATATTCAATATAAATGCCAAGCAAGTTGAGAAGTATGAACATGTCACTGATGCCGTTGTCGATTGCAAGTTTTTGAATGGTGTCAAGCGTTTTTCTGTTTGGGATAAGGTTTTTTGATGACAAAATCAGCACTTTGTAACCAAGAGGATTTTTTGGTTCGCTCTTTATGGCACCAAGAAGCAAATCCTGAGTTTTTTCCCAGTCATCATGTACATCGCCTTTTGCAAGACTGATTGTTGATGAGGCCAGGACAACGCTTCTTAAATATGAATCCGGCATGGCCTCAAGATCAGTTTTTACTTTCAGTGCTTCATCACGTTTTTCAATGCTGAGATACGAATCGATAAGGAACCAGCAAGTGTCAGGCGATCTACCATTTTTTGATTCAAATTTCAGAACTTCGTCAATTGACTCGTCCTTTTTGTTCAAATCACGGTAAATCATCAGTTTTCTTCTCAACTCATCGATATTTTTAGGCTCAATCTCAATGGCGCGCTGCGCTGTTGTTTCAGCCAAAGCTTTGTCGTTTCTTGCTATTGCAACTTGGTAAATTAATTCTTGAAGAGAAAAGCTCGAGCCATGTTTGTCAACAAGTGTTGAAACCAGTTCCTGATACTCTTTCTCAAGATTGGGTGACTGACTGTAAAGCCTTGCCAGTTCGATGCCAAATTCCAGATTGTCTTTTCCACAATTGTACTGAGCCTCGGCTCTACCAATCTGTCTTGCAAATTCGTCCATAAACAAAACCCCCTTGCCGTAGATTGATTCTTTAGTAATCATTCTACAACAAGGGGGTTTAAATGTAAAAGTTAGTTTTAAGTTAGTTTACTCTATTATCTGTATTTCGTTGATTCTAACGTCATCTTCATTTTCAGCTCTGCTCTTCTCATCAGATGCAACCTGATAGAGAATTCCATTGTGATTCTGATTTTGGGTCGGATTTCCCTTGTCGTCCTTGGCAATCTCTGAATCCAAAACCTGATTAATCAATTTTACGTTTGTCAGCTTGTTAATGGTGTCAAATCCATCAACAACCTTGGCAAAAACCAAACCTTTTCCATTGAGTTTCTGCTGAGCGGAAAGACAGATGTAGAATATTGACTTGCTTGCTTTTCCATCAATTGACGCCATGGCAACCGACCAGGTATCATGGTTCAGATTTGTAATTTCATAATCAATAGAATCTTTGATGCCAGGTCTAGCCTTTGGAGGTTGGTTTTCAAGAGGAACTCCATCCTGCGGTACTCCGCCTTCAAGAATTCCATCCTTAATGATTCTGTTGAAGAATGATTTGTTGTAGAAACCATTCTTTGCATTGTAAATAAAGTTTTCTACCGTTCTTGGCGCTGCGTCCTTGTTCAGTTCAAGCGTGACGTCACCTTGAGCGGTTTTGATTATTGCTTTAACGGTATTGGTTTTTGCAGTTGTAGAAAGGTCAATATTATTGATAATTCCCAGAACGACTGCCGCAATGATTGCAGCCGCACAAACGATGCCTGCAACTTTTGCTGTGTTTATCAATGCCTTTGTGGTTTTCTTTTTTTCTTCGACTCTGATTCTTTCAATCGTCGCCTTGAATTCTTTGTCCGATTTGACCGTTTTTGCAATCTTTTCAATCTGTTTTTTGTTCACCCTAAGCCTCCAAAACTGCTGTTACCACGCGGCTGAAGTATTCAGCCAAACCGATTTTCGTCATTATACCAAGCAAGCCTGGATAAGAAACAGGTTTAAAAAGTAAAACTTTCATTCCGGAATTTTTTACAAGTTTCTTTGCCCATCTAAGGTTCATTTTGTTGCAGTAGGCAAGCTTCTTTGAGTCTGGCGATCCTGCCCTGAAAATGTACCTCTCTGGTTTGGCTTTTGCCTTATATGCTTCCATAAGGCTTCCTTCAGAGACAAGCAGGTGAGCCCAAGGAACGTTTATGGCATCGGTCAAATGATGACCTTTAGCCTTTCCCCAGGTGGTAAATGACATTATTAGTTTTCCACCAGGCTTGAGAACTCTTTTAGCCTCAGAGAGCATTTTGTCAGGCATAGAAACATGCTCAAATGCATCGAAGGAATAAACAAGGTCAAAGGATTTGTCAGCAAAAGGAAGACTATGCGCATCGCCAACCTTGAACTCCACGTTGGCATTTCCTTTTGATTTTGCAAAATTGTTCGCTTCTTCAATAAACTTTGAGCCAATGTCAATTCCTATAACTTTGGAAGCCCCAAGCTCGGACAGCAATAACGCTTTCCCACCTGAACCGCAGCAATCGTCGAGTACGGTTTTGCCGGACAGGAATTCTTTTGAGGTGTATTCTTTCGGGAAATACTTCATCGTTTTCACAGCGATGTCGTACTCCCACTGTGGATATGACCCCAATCCCTTTTCTTCCAGATCAAGCGGATGAACGCCTTTTACAGGAAAAACCTTCGTCAGTGCCAGAATGAATTTTGCTCCTAATCGCATCATGTCGATTTTAACACAAGCTCAAAACGTGTAAAGATGTTCTCAGGTTTGCGTCAAACCTTGCCGTCAAAATTCGTAGTTCCAGCTTTATCAGCCCCTGTGCCATTTTTTGAGGGATATCGGCTTTGCATTCATCGCATTCGAGATTTCTGACAGCTTGCACTGCTGTATAGGGGAAGTTAATGCTGACTGCAGACTTGCAACCGCGGCATACAGTCGATCCAGTGGGAAGGTCAAAACAGGCATCAGTATCGATGCTTGCCCCGCACGACACACAGGTGTCAACATGGAGCGGGTAGCCATTTATTCTCAATATTTCAAACAGAAACCAGGCGATTGTCGTTCCCAAATCCGATGTTTCAAGCGCATCGAGAGCCTTAGTTGCTGTGCCGAACAACTCTTCCTCAGGGTGAGAATACGGGGTTGTTTTGTCGACCACCTCACAGATGAACTCCTGGGCAACCATGAGCTTGTAGGATGACTGTCCATAAAACTTGACAATATCGATTCCGGTGATGGTAAACCTTGCTGCACGCTCATAAATATCGACCTCAACGCATGAAACAGGCTCGGTTATTGCTCCCCATTTTGCTGAAGTGTCACGAGCTTTTCTAATCTTGGCCTCGATTTTTCTTCCATCCTCAAGCAAAAGCAAAAGGTTCTTGTCATGTTCCTTATGGAGTTTCTTCCCTATTATCAATGCTTTTGTCTTGATGTACGGCATCGCGACTTTTATTAAATCCGGTTTTCGTGTATAATCAACAGGCAAGGAGGCAACAGCATGGAAAGAATCGAATTTCGTCTCACCGATGACGAAGTCAAGCACACATATCTGCTCATCCCAAGAGGAAAGGAAAAAATGTTCTCAAAGAAGGGTGACTTCACCGTGACAAACGGCGCCGACACCTTCACAGCCTACCTTTACTTCAAGGAGATGCATCAGATGGGCACTAATCTCAAGGGTGGTCAGTATCGCATTGAGTTCCGCGATCCAAAGCCAGGATTTTTTGACTACAGAAAAACTGTCACTTTGACAAGCGAGGATAATGAAAGCTGGAAGGTTGAAATAAGCTAACAGACACATTGTCAAGGAACTACAATTATATTCTACTTTACATCAACGATAACAGATGATGCCATCTTTCTACCATCCTCTGTTATCGACATGAATTCCAGATTCTGCTTTCCACCATTAACGGCAATGAGAATCTTCATTTTATAATTGTTTATTCCATCATCGACTGTTTCATAATCAGGAAGAATGTCGATTTTTTTGTTCAAGGTTGACAAAACAACCAGATCGCCAATTTTTGCTTCAATGCCTTTATCTTCTGGTTTAATATAAAATATCTCCCGTGATTTTACAGAAGAAAATGATTTAGCAATATCCTCTGGTTTGTTAGTAATCTTTTTATCAACTTTATAATCATCATTACTCCATACACAATCAATATCAGAATTTCGAGCATAAAATTCTGAAGAATCATTAACAATCATAGGGTCCGAGAAGTTAATTGGCATCAATGGATCACTACATCCAAGATTGTCTTTCCACTCGTATTCAAAATCATCTGGACTTTCAATTTTTGCAACCGGTTCTGTTTTCTTTGAAAATGGTCTCCCAACAATCAAAACTACAACTGTAGCAACAACAAGAATTGCTGCTATGCTTACAATCCAATATGTCGTTCTTTTCATTGCTCCTCCTTATTAAGGAGTCTACTACAATGGTGCCTACCTGGCAAGCCCGTAGATTGTTCGTGCTGTCCAGCAAACAATCACGCCGGCGCCGAAATCTAAGCCACAAAGTTTGTCTCCGTTGGGTTCCTTGAACTGCGCCAGTTGCTTGCCTGACTTGTCGTAACAATAGAGAATGTTTTTTGATGTCATGTATATCAAGCCCGAGTTTGTCTTGAGGGTTTCCGGGTCAAAAGGAATTTCGAAAGACGAGGAAAGTTTGCCATCTGCCTTGGAGAAACTATAAATCTTGTTCTCATCGCAGCAATAAACAAAATTTTCATCAACTGTTGGAGGTATGGCAAGCATCCCGCTCTTTTTGTCCAGTGACGTTTCCCAGAGCACTTTCATGTCGTCAGGGTCAAGCGCTGCAATTGATGGCCCCGGGTTTGACAGATAAAGTATCTTCCCATCGTTTGGGATTTGCTCAAGAGGCATCCTGAAGTGGTCATTCTTCCAGACAAGCCAGCCTTGATCCTGACGCCTGCATTCTATTCTTGATGAAAGCATGAGTGTTGCGATTTTGTTGTTCAGAGCAATTGTCGGGCCGTAAGCATCTTCTTTTGACGTTATCTGCCAGTTTTGTATGCCTGACGGTGCATCAAGGCAAAACAATGAGCCAGTGTTTGAGCCGATATAAATTCTGCCGTTTGCCACAGCTGGTTCGTAGAATGTTGGTGGGCCAATCTGCGTTTCCTGCGCGCCAAAGTTCCAAAGCTGGGTTCCGTCCTCCATGTCAAAGCACCGAAGCTGGTTTCCCGCTGTAAACATCATTTTTCGTCCAGCATCTACGGGTTGGAATATGTTTTCGTTGGCTGGTTCAACATCCTCAAGGGTTTTATGCCAGATGTTTTGCCCTGTCGATGTTTCTATAAGCGCATACTCTGTGCCGTACATTGAGCAAACCATCGTTTTATCGCCTGATATTGCAACACCAACTGACAACGGCTGCTCAAAATCTTCATATTTCCAAACCATGCCAAGGCTGTTTGTTTTATTGTTGTTGGTCTGCCCACAGGAGCAAAACAAAATTACTGACGCCAATATAAACCCAATCTGTTTCACAGATGTGATTATAATATTTGCCAAACAGGTTTCCAGTTGAATTTACCAAAATTTTCCTCTAGACTTGAATACATGAAGAAAGTTGAATTTTGCGACCTCAGCTTGAGGGACGGACAGCAGAGTCTTTTTGCCACGAGAATGACAACAGCTCAAGGCATGTCGGTTATTGGGGACATTGTTGATGCAGGTTTTTCTGAACTGGAACTCTGGGGTGGCGCAACAATCGACGCACCATTACGCTTTTTGAAGGAAAATCCTTGGGAAAGGCTTGATCAATACTATAAAATCACTAAAGGCAAGACATCCATCCGCGCTCTGATTCGTGGTCAGAATCTGTTTGCCTATTCTCCATATCCAGACTCGATGATCGTTGCCTTCTGCAAGGCTGCCATCAAATCAGGCATTGGCACAATGAGAATGTTTGATGCTCTAAACGACAGGCGAAACCTCATGATGTCGCTGCTTGCCTCCAAGGCATGGGGTGCAAAGACCGAGGTTGCGCTTTCCTACACAACCTCTCCAATCCACACAACTGAATGGTTTGTAAAATATGCAGGCGAACTGGAAAATGACGGCGCAGATGTGGTAGCAATCAAGGACATGGCAGGACTGCTCAGTCCAAAGGATGCAGCTGTTCTCATCCCGGCGCTCAAGAAAAACCTCAAGGTTCCTATAACACTTCACTCACACACAACCGTCGGTTTTGCCGAAACCACTGCTATTGTTGCACTTCTTGAAGGTTGCGACAGAATAGACACAGCCATCGGCGCGTTTGCAGGTGGACTCAGCCACGCTGCCATCGAGCTCATCTCAGTTTATGCCGAACTTCTTGGCATCGAACACGGACTCGACCACAAAGCCATAGAACGCGCTGGCAAAAAACTTCTTGCTATAAGAAAAGAACTGGCCAAATTTGACATCACGCCAAACAACCTCCCACAACAGATTCCTTACCCACTTCCACCAACAACCACTGACAAGATGAAGAAAGCCATTGATATGGTCAAGGCTGGCAACTTTGATGAAGCAAGGCGCATAAACATTGATATCATGACAAGCTTTGGCTACCCAAAACCTGATGAAGCCCAGCTCAACGCCCAGGTGCCAGGCGGCATGTACTCTAACCTCTATTCACAGCTCAACACATTTGGTCAACTCGAACTCCTCCCAAAAATCCTTGAAGAGGTTGAAAAGGTTCGTTCCGATACAGGTTACCCACCACTTGTCACACCAACATCCCAGATTGTTGGCTCCCAGGCAACGTTTAATATCCAAACAGGTGAACGCTATAAGGTCGTTTCAAGGGAATTCCGCGACATGGTCATTGGAAGATACGGCAAGACAGGCCCGATGAAACCAGAATTTGTCTCCATGATTGCCGGAAAACTCGATATTTACAAAGAGCGTTCAGGCCACTACGTCAACTCGCTCCCTCTGACTATTGACGAAGGCTTGAACCCACCGGAATTCATCAAGAACCACCGCGACCTTCTGCTTTACTACCTGCTTCCTCAGCCAACGAAGGAATTCTTCGAATCAGGTAGCGCAAAACCATCGGCAGAACTGCATTAAATCAATACTGACAGACTCCCCGTTTTATAAAACGGGGAGTTATTTATTTCTCGAGCACCCTTTTCATAAACCTCAGCCTTAGCTCAATCTGGTGGATCTGTTCATCCACAACATTAGAGCCTTGTCCTTCGTCAAACCAGTATTCTTCAACGTCTTTGCCAAGGTCTTTTGCTTTTGCGATGAAGTTTTGGTTTTGGCGTTTTGCGCATCTTGTGTCGTTTATTCCAGCAGTTATAAAAATGGGGGCAGAAAGGTTTTCAACATAGGTAATTGGTGAACTTTTCACATATTGTTCGGGTTTTTCTTCAGGTTTGCCTTCAAACAGCTGTATCGTCCAGGCTTTCATGAAGTCAGTCGAATCTTCATGTGTCATTTTCCAGTCCGTCACTGGTATGTGCGCAATCCCTGCCCTCCAAAGGTCTGGTCTTTTTACCATACCCCAAAGAGTCAGATATCCGCCATAGGACCCGCCCATCAGGAAAATCTTGTCAGGTATGGCTATTCTCAGTTCCACAAGCCAATTGCTGGCTGCCACCATGTCCTCAAGCTCAAACTCTCCAATTCTACCGATTATTGATTTATCAAACGACTCGCCATATGAATAAGTACCGTGATAGTTAACCGATAATTTTGCAAAACCATTGTCCACAAAGGCATCATCTTCGTAATACTCACCGTTGAAGACTAAAGGTCCCCCATGCACTTGAATTATAGCTGGGAAAGGCCCTACACCTTCGGGTTTCTTGAACCATGCGTCGACATTGTCACCGTTTGCTCCCTTGAATGTTACAAGTTCGGCTTTGGAAGATGGTATGGAATCAGGCAACTGAAATGCCAATCCTTTGTATCTGCCAGTCTGGCCATCAAACATCTTCAATGCAGATTTCTCCTGAGAGTTATTGTTGAGCAGATACAGATCATTTCCGACAAAGCATTCAGGCCATGTCTCGCCGTTCAAGTCTTCCAGCTTCACGCTTGTCTTTCTTTCGATACTGTAAACATAATGGCACGATTGTGACTTGTACATGGATTCCAAAAGAAGCAGTTTCCCGTCGCTTGAAACATCCCGTACAGACTGATCACCCTCTGCATTCAATTCGATGATTTCAAACTCACCATTTTTATAGTTCCAGATGCCGGACTTCATTATTTTGTTTTCAACGAGAACTGCTGCCAAACTTGTGTTTGAGATAAATAATTCTGTAAATACAGATTTGTCGTCACCCAACCATAATCTGTGAAGGGTATCTCCAGTTTCGGTATCAATGATCAGCGTAGCCTGCTTGTTGTTTTTTCTGCCTTCATCCGATGAAATGGCTACCAATTTACCATCACCCGATATGGCAATACCGTCAATGTTGTTTATTGATTGAAATACCATGTTCCTTTTGATTGTTTCGAAGTTTTCATCCAGACTGATAACGTAAACTCTCTTATCCTCCTCAAAGTAAGAGAAAATTGCAATCTTTTTGGAATCGTCGGAAATTGACATTGAATAGCCGGAATACAGTGGCAAGTCTGGCGTGATGTCTTCTGTTACCCCGGAAGAAATCTCGATCCTGTGCCAATGACCAAGCTCATTTCCTTTGGTGTCCTTGAGGTAGTACCAGTATCTTCCATCAGGACTCAGATATCCATAATGTTTTGCCCCATCACCAAGTAAATCATTGAGCTGACCTGTTTTGATATCCCAAATATATGTTTTGTCACAGCCATCCTTGTTGCATTCCAATGTTGCAACATTGTGGTTCATTCTTGCAAAACCAAAATTTGATATTTTAGGTTGTCTTACGCGTTGCTTCCAAAAGTTTGTTTTGTCGTGGTCAAGTTTCATGGTTTCCTCCAAGTTTGATTATATAAACAAATGTATCAATGGAAACATACTTCAAATTGTTAGCAGGTGAATGATAAGTTGTTTATCCTAAAACCTTCTTTATAAACTCCAGCCTAAGTTCAACCTGGTTTATCTGCTCATCGACTGCAAAGCTGCCGTGTCCTTCGTCAAACCAGTATTCTTCTACGTCTTTGCCAAGTTCTTTTGCTTTTGCGATGAAGTTTTGGTTTTGTCGCTTTGCGCATCTGGTGTCGTTTATGCCGGCAATGATTTGAAGAGGTGCCTTGAGATTTTCTACATAGGTTATCGGTGAACTCTTTGCCCAAAGCTCTGGGTTTTCCGAAGGAGTGCAGCCAAACATCATGGTTTGCGTTTTCTGCAGTTCTCCGTTTGTGTCTTCCCAGTCGGCTGCCCAGTTTGCAATCGGCGTTCTGGCTAGTCCTGCTCTCCAAAGGTCAGGTCTTTTGACCATACCCCAAAGAGTCAGGTAACCACCGTAAGAACCGCCCATCAAAAAAATCTGGTCAGGAATGGCAATGCCTTGCTCCACAAGCCAGTTTCTGGCTGCAACCATATCCTCAAGCTCAAGCTCTCCTATCCTGCCAATAATGGATTTTTGAAAATCCAATCCAAATGAGCCGCAGCCATGATAGCTGAAATAGAGTCGTGCAATTCCATGCTCAAGGTAGACATCGGATTCGTAGGTGTTGTAAGCATAATTAAATGGTCCTCCTGGCATTTCGATGATTGTAGGAAATGGTCCTTTGCCTTCAGGTTTTTTGAGCCACCCGAAAACTTTGTCACCCAAAGCCCCAACAAAACAAACTTCTTCCACTTTCTTGGCTTCAATCGAACCAGGCAGCTCCAAAGCAGTTCTTTTTAGTTTTCCTGTCTCTAGGTCGAATACCATAATTCGCGATCTGTAGCTTGAACATGTGTTTAGGATGAAAATTTCATTGTTTGAAATCTGGAATGGGGAAGCCATGCCTTCAATTTTATCGAGTTCTACATGCGATTTGCCATCAATGTTGAAAACCGAAAAATGCTGCCAGGCTTTTGATTCCCTGTTTACCAAAACCCTCTTGCCGTCTTTTGTGATGTCGCTGACGTCGACAAACCCTTCGCCTTTGATGCCAAGCATCTCAAGCTCATCGGTTTTGTAGTTCCACAGATAGTTTTTCATATCCGAATCTTTCTCGATGGCAATTATCATTTTGTCTGTGTTTGGCACAAACACTCTTGTAAAAGACTTGGATCCTTTGCCGGCACAATATTTCCTTGCAACTTTTCCTGTATCGGCATCAAGCAACAGCACTGCGCTCGTATCCCTGTCCCCGTTTTCAGTTGAAGCGAATGCAAGCAGTTTCCCGTCTGGAGAGAGTCGTGGCATCATGATTGATTCTTTTGTCTCCAGAAGTGTTTTCCTGCCTAAAAGTTTTCCGGCGTCATCAAAGTCAAGCAGAAAAATGTTTGCAAATTCGGCAAAGCTTGCAATGAATGCAAATTTCTTTGAATCATCGGAAAATGTTGTCCGAAAACCAAAATAATTGGGCAGGTCAGGGGTCAGATCCTCATGTTCTCCGGTTTCTACATTCATCCTCCACCGGTGACCTTGCTGGTTGCCTTTTGTGTCCTTGAAGTAGTGCACGTACCTGCCATCAGGGGTCAGCACCCCGTAATAGTCTTCTTCAAGGCACGGTTTGTCGTCAAGCTGTCCGGTTATCGGATTCCAAAAATAGGTTCTCAAGATGCCATCATGATTGGACGCAATGATTCCGGTTTTTGGGTTGTTTTTTGCAATGACAAACCTTCTGATTTGTGGCGCTCTCATGCGTTTCTTCCAAAGTGCATTATCTTCGATATGCAGATCCATCAGGACTCCTTCCAAACTGTTGTTTGTAGCGAATTTTATATAATCCTAATTAGTTTTGTTTGAATGCATATTTCATCGTCATAAAGAAGTTAGTTTTACGTCCCAATACTGATTATATCAAAAAATGCAAAAAAGGGAAATCTTCAAATACGTTATCGACTTGAGTTTTATTGGAATAACTATTTGAAATACAGCACTGATTCGATGGTTTGGATTATCAGGCCGTCGGAGATGCCCATGCCGATGACCGTTCTGTCACCTTCGAATTTTTTTACAAACCTCTTTTGGTCTATGTTGTAGCAGAACAGATATTCCTTGCCAAAAAAGGATATGAAAATCGAGTCTTTTGAGGCGACCATGCCGGCAACCTGAGACTCAACGGGGATTATTATTTCATCTACAACGGTACCGGTTTGGATATCGTAACCAACCAGCCTGTTGCCGTTTATCAAGTAGTATGTATCTTGAAGATAACAGCCTGGTTTTTCGATTTTATTGGGCAATCCTGAAGTGTTTCTTACAAGCTGCGACCATAGAAGTTTGCCGGTTTTTACATCAAGCTGAGTAATCTGACCGGTTGAGTTAACGATAATCCTGTCACCATTCATCTGCGGCGGAATCATCGCGTCGCCCTCAGTTTCAAACTGCCACAGAAATTCTCCGCTAAGATTATCGAAAGCCATCACCTTCATCATGGCATTGGATGAATAACCTTCAACCAGTGACACTTTCGAGTTCGAACAACACCAGCGATAGAAGTACTTTTCGTCGGCTTTTTGCTGCCAGCGCGACATGCCGGTATCTTTGCTCAAACAGTACATGTTGCCCTTGTCTGTAACCATGAAAACAATGTCGTCTACAGATGAAAACTGGAATACGTTTTCAGACTCGTCCAGGTTGAACTCCCACATCTTTGACATGTCCGTCTTGTCGTATCTTGTAATGTTTGGCCCATCAGAAAGGACAATGGACTTTCTGTCACACACCATTGAAAAACTTGTTCCACGCCCAATCGGGAACAATGGTTTGTCGATGAAACCAGTCAGCTTTGAGATTGATGCCAGACAACTTGAATAATAATCATCAGGGTTGTCAACGACCACATAAACATGATCGGAATCGGCCACAGGCCACACCATAGACAACATTCTGCCATAACCGGCATCCCAGGCAAGGGAAATCTCTGAACCAAGATTTGTTCCAGTTGCAAACAGCAATCCTGACTGACCGCCAAACTGAGTCCAATAGTTTGTCGGAGAGGTGCACGAAGCAAGCAGGACTACAGACAATATCACAACCAGTTTTCTCATTTCAATACATGATATTTTTATAGAATCAATAAGCCAGAAATTTTTCGTTATCGATTTGTGATTGTGGATAACTTTTGGTGATAACAAAAATATGATGGCTCCACATCTTAAAAATATTGGTTATACAAATGGATATTACAATTTTTTTAATTGACCAAAAACATGCTCTCCAAAACATGTCTAGTTTTTAGATCAACTTATCAACATGTGGATATATGTTGTGGATAAGTAATCATAGATTTGGAGAAATGACCTTCAGAATTGCATTTTCAGGAACCCAGAAATATATGAGCATCGGATTGCCTTCGGCTTTGATCATTACATTAACCCCGCAAAGCTTGCCGATGACCAATACGTTGTCGGTTCCAGCAATATTGCTTATCAGAACATATTGTGGTTCAAGCGGGTTTTCTGTGAATATCTCGTTCCATGATGTTTTCTTGCCATATTCAAAGTCGACTATTCCGGTTATCTTTCCTTTGTCTGTTTCAATGGCCAAATTCTGACTCATCGGGATAAGCTTGCCGTTTATCGTCAATGTCTTTGTTTCCTTCGACAAGTTTCCAAGATCAATCTTTACCAGCTGGCTTCGATTATAAATGACAGCAAACTTCGAGTCTGTTGTGAAATATGCATAAGTGCCTGACTGTGAAAGCAATTCTTTGCCGCTTGCCATATTTATGAGAGAGGCTTTCGACTTTGAGATGGTCACTAAAAATTTTTCGTCAGGGGAAATAATCTTTTTTTCAGGTTTTTCCTTTAACTGTATCGTCCCTTTGGGGTAGTTGTCCCTGTCAATGATATAATAGCTGCCGTTCATAGAATATTCTTTGAAACGGAGATTGTTGTCCAAATCTTGGAATTTTATCTCAGTATCGGTAATTATGCTGTTAAAATCTATCCCTTCAATGGGTTGTCCAAACGTAAGCATCGGGGAGAGTCCCGATAGCTGTAAAATGTAGTCCTGCTTGTTTGAAATATTTGGGTCAAAGTCAATGATTCTCATAGTTGCACCAAGAGTTTGGTGATTTGCAACAATGAGGGCTTTCTTTGTTTTGAGGTCAGTGGTCAGATAGGTCATTATGTCGTTTACAGAGCGCGTTATCGGAGTTTTACCAACAAACAACGGCGGGATTTTTGAGTTTACCTTAAGATTATCGTCCAGATGGAACAAATAGACCTTTGCACCTGGCGCAGACTCGCGGCCTATCATGGTGTCAAAGAAGAATCCTTCATCATCAAAAGAATAATCCAAATCAAGAGGTGTTTGTACTTTCACAGTCTTAAGGATTGATTTTCTGCCAGATAAAACCAGCCTTAAGCTGTGATCACCCTCTGGAAGCTGAACAGTCATGGGGGTTTCACCTTTATATATTTCATCAATGTAGACAACAGCGCCTTGAGGGTTTGTCTTGATGTTTACATCGTAGAAACTTTTGTCGAGATTAAATATGATGTCTCGCTCTTGCGAAAAGTCTATTGTTCTTTCCTGGGGTCGGAAGCCCTGAAGTGAAACTTTCACTTTGTGAATGTTCTCCAAATCACGCTTGTACTTCAGATTCGATAACCCGACAAATGTTTCATCAACAAAAACCATCGCTCCCTCGGGGATGGTGGTGATGTAAACAGAGTCTTCCTGATTGGTCAAATCAAACTTGAAAACCTCATTATCTTTTATCACGTCTATGTTTGTTGTCAATGTGTTAAAGGTTTCCTTCTCCAGTTTGAGGGTATAGGAAGACGGCGGGAGAGATAGCTTCAAAGGGGTAGTGCCACGAATTTCGTCATTGATGTAAAGTTTTGCTCCCTGCGGATTTGAGTCGATGTTTATTATGTATTCGTACTGCCTTGGCAAAAAGGTCACATAAATAACAAAACCAAGCATCAGCACTAGACCAACGATCATGGCCCAAATCCTTAGTTTTGGGTTGCTGGGTTTCTGGTTGAAATCCTGTGGTGTGGCTATGGGTTCCCAGACCGTTGGTCTATCTGTCATTTAGAAATGGCCTCGCAAATTCGGACAAGATCCTCGTTTGAGTAGTACTCTATTTCTATCCTGCCTTTGCTCACATGGACTTTTGTCCCAAGCGATTCGCGAAGGATTGATTCAGCCTGGAGCATCTCGTGTGATTTGTCTATTTTTACAGGTTTTTTTGGCTGGTCAGTCAGCGCGATCTTTACTGCCTTCTCGGTTTCACGCACCGAGAAGTTGTTTCTGACAACCTTGTCCATCATGCCGATGATCATGTCCTGGTCTTTGAGAGAAAGCATAGCCCGTCCGTGACCTTCGGAGATTTTATTTGTAAGAATTGCGTCCTGCACAATGTCTGGAAGGTCAAGAAGCCTTAGGAGGTTTGCAACGTATGGGCGCGATTTTTTTACGCCTTCTGCGATTGCTTCCTGGGTGTAGCCAAAATCTTCATGGAGTCTTCTCATGGCTCTGGCGATTTCTATGGCGTTAAGGTCTTCCCTCTGAATGTTTTCAACCAGACCAAATTCGGCAGCGTCAATGTCTGAAATCTCGCGAATTACGACCGGAATCTTCTCAAAACCGGCAATTCTTGCTGCTCGAAGTCTTCGCTCACCAGCGATCAGCTCGTAGCCTGTTTGAGTTCTCCGAACGACAACTGGCTGGATGAGTCCAGAACGTTTTATCGACTGCGCCAGCTCTGCAAGCGATTCCTCGTTAAGCTGGGTTCGGGGCTGGAATGGAGAGTATGCGATGTCTCCAATCGGCAGCTCTGTTACGCCAGCCTTCTGCTCGTCCTGGGGCAGAAGCGCTCCAAGACCTTTCCCAAGACCAAATTTATTTGCCGACACGCTCCACTACCTCCTGCGCAAGCTGTTCATATGCTATGGCTCCCTTGGAGGTTGGATCGTACACACTTATTGGCTTTCCATGGGATGGAGCCTCTGAAATCCTTACATTTCTTGGGATTATGGTATTGAAGAGAACATCTCCAAAGTGCTGCTTTATCTCATTTGCAACTGCACGAGAGAGTGTTGTTCTCTCATCGTACATGGTCAGCAGCACTCCAAAGATGGACAAAGCTGGGTTGAGTGTTTTTCTGATAAGCTGAAACGTTGAAAGCAACTGGGTTACACCCTCCAAAGCATAGTATTCGCTCTGGATTGGGATAAGCAGCTGATCAGCGGCAACCAATGAGTTTACTGTCAAAAGACCAAGCGATGGTGGGCAGTCAATGAGCACGAAGTCAAACATTTCTTTTGCAGCTCTAAGTCCGTCTTTGAGTTTGGTTTCCCTGTGTTGCATGTCCACAAGTTCGATTTCTGCACCAGCAAGATCCACTGTTGAAGGGACAACATAAAGGTTGTTGTAGGAGGTTTGAACAACAGCGCTCTCAAGGGAGGACTGGCCAATCATCAGTTTGTAGGAGTCATGTTTTTTATCGGTATGGTCGACGCCGACACCGGTCGTTGCGTTGCCTTGTGGGTCGATGTCGCAAATAAGAGTCTTTTTGCCAATCTTTGCCAGCGCAAAGCCCAGGTTTACGGCTGTTGTAGTTTTGCCGACTCCGCCTTTTTGGTTGGAGAGAGAAAATATCTTGCCCATATCAGTTGCCTTTCAACTTTTTAAATGCCATGGTGGAGGTGACGGGATTCGAACCCGTGTCCAGCCTGACTCACAAACCCTCGGAATTACAAGCTTCCCGACTCAGGTAACCTTCTGGTATGAGCCGGAGTTTCCAGTCGGTTTTCCCGGTTTGTACCCTTTGCAACCACCCGGGAGGCAGATGCATCGGAAGTTCCAGTGCGTCGGCTTTGGGTTACAGGAACCAGATCTTGCCCATTGCCGTCTCAGCTACTTAGGCTGCGAGTGCGTAGTTGTTGTTGGCAGTTAATGCCTTGACGCCTGTTTAACGAGGCCTGGCGTCAACCTCGGCTTGCCGAAAAGCTCACTTGTCAAGTGTCGATACCTTTCACCCCCTCAAGTTTGGCATTATAGTACCCTGGCTTTAAATTGCAAGTTAAACGCTTGCGTGAAACTGCGTGAAACATTTTTTATCAAAAATCTATCTTTAAGTCTAGTTTTGGCTTTGATTCAAGGTTTCGTCCACATGTGGATAAGTTGTGTGAAACATTGTGAAACAAGAGGTGTTCCGCTTCGCGGTGTTTTAGTTCGGCTAAAGCCGAATCGGGCTTATTGGCAAAACTATTTGCCTTGATGTATGTTTTTATTGAAACCGCGGAGTAAATCCGTCGGTTTCATTAAATGCGACTTCGTCGATAAACACTATTTCTGCAACTTAAAGGCTATATTGAAATCAATGGCTAAGCCACACGATTTCTATGAACCTGAGAAGTAATAAAAAACAATCTTATCCCAACTCGCTCCACAAAGAAGAGTAAAAGTTGTATTATCCATGAGGAAAAAGGTGACTACAATTTATTAGAAGTAAAAGATTTGATCATTGTAATGCTTTAAACGATTTAATAGTATCTCACATAAAAAGGCAACTTAAAAAAGTAAATTTGTAATTTTCTAACTTATTACTTCAATAAAACAAATTCATTTATCAAATAAATAATAATCCTTGAAATTAACTTATAAATTATTAATATTTTTATAATAGTTAACTTAATCAAGGAGGCCTGTATATGTCGATATCAAAAAAAACTTCACTTTTAATTATAACTGTCATTTTTTGCTTATTTTGCAATGCTTGTACTTCTTCAGGAAACAAACAAGCTGTTGAAAATACAACTACAAATTCTAA
>JAGNLA010000008.1 GCA_017999835.1 Caldisericia bacterium | reverse complement strand
GATTATGTCTGGAAGTACAATCACAGAAAAGAACCTACATCGTATCAAGTGAGATTGTTGTTGAAAATGTTGATTAACAGGAGTAATATGGTCTAAGTTGGTGGCTGAGGGTGAGAATTACCCAAATGTTTATGCGCTGGATGCAAACAGCGGAAGCTTGAAGTGGCGGTTCGAAACCACTGGAATCATTGAGTCTTCGCCTTCGTTTTGCAACGGCATGGTGCTCATCGGTTCAAACGACTTCCACCTTTATAATCTGGATATTGGTACTGGCAAGCTTGCCTGGAAATTTAGGGCTGAGGCTGACAAGATAGTGTCCTCTCCAACTGTTGCTGGTCATTTCATTCTTGTCGGCTCATGAGACGGCAACCTCTACTGCCTGGATGGCGGTACCGGAAAAGTTGAATGGAAGCAACACACAAACGGCGTGGTCAGGTCGTCGCCGGCCATTGGCAACAAAACTGTGGTCTTTGGCTCGTATGACAACTATGTCTACTGCATCGGTGAAAAGGTGGAACAATCAGAACCAAAACCTGATCCACAACCTGAACCACAACCAAAACCGAAACCAGAGCAGACACCTGAGCAAAAAACTATAAAGCTGGAGTTTTGGATTGGCAAAGCCGAGTACACAGTCGACGGAACCACAAAAATAATGGATGTTTCGCCAATGGTTATTTACGGCTCAACGTTCATGCCAGCTTGGTATCTTGTAGAGGGCATCGGTGGGATTGTCAGCTGGGATGACAAGGAGCGAATGGTGGAGTGCAAATCCGATAAACACATCCTCAAGTTTTGGGTGAGCAGAAACACCGCAAACCTTGATGGAGTCGATGTTGAAATACACGAGTCAAATCCGGACATCAAACCTGTTATCCGAAACGGCAGAGTGCTTGTACCGTTTAGGTTTCTTGGCGAATCACTCGGGTGCGATGTTGGGTGGGATACCGAAACCAAGAGAATTGACATAATGTATAGTTATTGATTAAAATGTAGGTATGCTAAAAAAGATTTGGCTTTTTCTGATTGTTTGCGTAATGCTCTTGCCGTCCTGTTCGAGTAAATCGGTTGAATTGAGCAATATAAGAATGGCAATTCTTGGTATGTATAAAATTGAGGTTTATTATCCCAAAGACTGGGCGCTCGATTATACGAGTGATAACACAGAAAAATACGGTAATATAAAAATAAACAATACTAAGCCAGCACATACTGGTGACAGGATTGATTTTAGAATTGGCAACAATATTGACAATATTAAAGATATTGAAGATAACGCATATGGTTATGAGCAATTCAAAAGTGGAAACATTGAATTTAAGTTTTGTAAACCTGAGTTTGTCTGGGTAGAGGATAAATTTATGTCAGCAAAAATAGGAATAATAAAAATAGATGAAGTTACATGCTTTGATATAAAGTTTGAGTATTTGCCAGATGATGAGATTACACCTGAGGTAAAGGCGATATTGATGAGCATGGTGTTTGATAAAAAATAAGCCTGGGAGTAACTCCCAGGCTTGATGAAAACATTTCTAATCCGACGGAGTCGGCCTACTTTGCTTCCCTGTAATCGTAAAACCCTACACCGTTCTTTCTGCCATAGAGACCTGCTGCAACCATCTTGCGAAGCAGTGGGCAGGGTCTGTACTTGGAGTCGCCAAGACCCTCATAGAGCACTTCCATGATTGCAAGGCAGGTGTCCAGACCGATAAGGTCGGCAAGGGCGAGTGGACCCATCGGGTGGTTCATGCCCAGCTTCATGACTGTGTCGATGTTTTCCTTTGTGGCGACGCCTTCCATGAGGCAGTAGACCGCTTCGTTGATCATCGGCATCAGGATGCGGTTGCTGACAAAACCGGGGAAATCGTTTGCAACGGCCGGTGTCTTGCCAAGTTTCTTGGAAAGATCATCGATGGCTGCGTAGACTTCGTCGGTTGTGAGCATGCCGCGGATGATCTCGACAAGCTGCATGAGAGGAACCGGGTTCATGAAATGCATTCCGATGAAGCGTTCCGGCTTTTTGTATTTTGCTGCCAGTTCGGTGATGGAAATTGTTGAGGTGTTTGAGGCCATGATCGCTGTGTCAGAGAGGATTCCGTTGAGTTTTTCGTAGATTGTGTACTTGAGCTGTCTGTTTTCAGAAACGGCTTCGATGACGAGTTCGCAACTGGAAAGATCTGAAAGGTTCTCGGAAAGTTTGATGTTTCCAAGGGTCGAATCGACTTCAGCCTGGGTTATCTTTTCCTTTGAGAGCAGCCTTTCAAGGTTCTTTTTGATTATCGACTTGGCTTTTTCAGCCAGGGTGAGGTTGGCTTCGCAGATTGTGACATTGTAGCCTTTGTTTGCAAAGACGTGGGCGATTCCGTTGCCCATGACGCCGCCACCGATGACTCCTACGTTTTTAATCTCCATTAGGGTTTCTCCTTTTTGCTAGACAAGCTCAATGGCCATTGCAACTGCGCCGCCACCACCAAGGCAAAGGGTGACCAGTCCGCGTTTTCCGCCTGTGCGTTTGAGGTTACCGATGAGTGTGGCAACGCATCTTGCGCCTGAGGCACCGATTGGGTGACCAAGGGCGATTGCGCCACCGGCCATGTTGACTTTGTTCCAGTCCCAACCGAGGTGTTTTCCGTTGACAAACGCCTGGACTGCAAAGGCTTCGTTGGCTTCAATGGCGTCGAAGTCTGAAATCTTCCAGCCGTTTTTGTCCATTAGTTTCCTGACAGCGTGGATTGGCGCCCAGAAAAGCTTCTTTGGCTCTACATGGGCAGAGGCGAAATCAAGAACTGTTGCGATTGGCTTGTAATCCTTGGCCGCTTTTTCTGAAGCGATGACAACTGCTGAGCCACCATCGGAGAGTCCTGGTGCGTTGCCGGCAGTGACAATGCCATCTTTATCGAATGCTGGTCTGAGCTTGGTCAGCGATTCCATAGTTGTTGGCCTTGGCGTTTCGTCCTTGTCAAAGATGATTGGGTCTTTTTTGGGAACTTCAATCTTGATAGGAATTGTTTCATCGGCAAACCAACCGTTTGCAAGAGCTTTTGCCGCTCTGTCCTGGGAGTTGAAGGAGAGGGTGTCAACTTCTTCGCGCATTACGCCTTCCTCTTTTGCGGTGTACTCGGCGAGGTTGCCCATGTGGCTGTTGTTGAAAGCACACCAAAGACCGTCTTTTATGACTCCGTCTATGAGGGAGCCGTCGCCATAGCGATAGCCCTTGTGTCTTGCACCATCAAGCAGATATGGCCCGTTTGTCATGGATTCCATGCCACCGGCGACCACAATGTCGGCATCGCCAAGCTGGGTAGCCTGGGTTCCAAGCATGATAGCCTTGAGGCCTGAACCACAAACTTTGTTGATGGTCAGAGCGTTTGTGTGCGGAGCCACTCCGGCCTTGATCAGTGCCTGTCTTGCAGGGTTCTGGCCACAACCAGCGCCGACAACCAAACCCATGATGACTTCATCAACTTTGTCCATATCTACGTTTGCTCTTTCAAGTGCGCCTTTAATGGCGAATCCGCCAAGATCCATGGCGGAGAACGGTTGAAGAGTGCCCAGGAATTTTCCTATAGGTGTCCTTACCGCCGATAAAATATAACTTCTTGCCATAACTCCTCCTTACATAAATTTAGATAATTTTCCACTATAAAAAGTTACTGGTTGACCCAGTTAAAATCAAGCCTATACTGGCTTGTGTGCAAATCATTGGTCAGAACTTGGGTTTGGTTTACGGGTCAGGCAGGGTGTTTGAAAAAATCACCTTCAGAGCAGACTCTGGCGCCTGGCTTGTCAAAGGCGCCAATGGATCTGGCAAAACTTCACTTTGTAGGATAATCTGTGGACTGCTTCGACCGACAAAAGGCGAGATGGCCTGGATTGATGGAAAAACTTTAGAAAAACATGACATTTTGGGACGAGTCGGATTTGCTACTCCTGAGATGGGCCTATATGATGAACTTTCCGTTGAAGCAAACATCAGATTTTTTGAACGCATAACCAACTCCAGAATTGACGATATTTTTGGTGTGTCAAAGTATAAATCAAAGTTATACCGAGAGCTTTCAAGCGGATGGAAGCAAAGGTTGAGGATAATGGTTGCTTTTTTGGGTAATCCTGACTTGTTGGTTCTGGACGAACCTGAACAGCACCTCGATTCTGCTGGAATTGAAACGCTGACCGGAATGATAACAAAAAGACAGAGCTTGACGATTGTTTCTACAAATAATCCCTGGATGGAGTTACCGGTCTTGGTCGATTTGGGGTCAAAGTGAATATTTTTGCAGCACTTTTTGGCAAAGAAATTAGCCTGGTATTAAAGTCAAAACAGATGATAGGGCTTGGACTGTCACTTGCTCTTGCTTTCTCGGTTGCCCTAGCTTTCCCTCTGGCAACAGAAAACCCTTCGCCAAAAGTCATCTCGGTTTTGATTTGGGCTGTCATGTTTTTCTCGTCTGCTGACCAGGCCTACAGAACGTTTTTGCGCGAAGAGGAAATGGGTACTGCTGACCAGCTTAGGCTTCGTGTGTCATCAGGGTTGGTGTTTGTCGCAAAAGTAGCCTCGAACGCAATCCTGCTGATGATAATCGGCATTGCTTCATCAACACTTCTTTCAGTGTGGCTCAAGGTCGACATGGCAAGGTTCGGGGCTGTGTTGGTCTCTGTTGCTGCCGGATCAGTTTGCCTGGCTGTTTCTCAGGGAGCCGTTGGGTTTTTGCTTGGATTTGGCAAGGGTGGAGGTGCATTCTACCCGCTTGTTGTCATGCCGGTCATCCTCCCGGTTCTTGTTTCTTTAATCATGATTACTTCATCTTGTATTGAAGGCGTTGCTGTTTCTGCTAATCTGATATTGGTAGCCGGAGCGCTGTCGGCTGCTATTCTGGCGGGAGGCTTTGCCATTCTGCCATATATCGAGGTGTAGATGATATACGCTTCTATTGCTATTCTTATACCTTCAATTGTCTATTGTTTGCTGTTCACTCCACAGATTCAGGTGTTGGAGGACAAGGCCAGATCTATATTTTTCCACATCCCATGCGCATGGGTTGCGGTTCTTGCATTTTTGGTTTCACTGGTTTTTTCAGTTCTCTACCTGACAAAACGAAACAAAATCAGTGATTTCTATGCCCACCGTTCAGCAGAAATCGGCTTGCTGTTCTCGGTTCTTGCAACCATCACAGGCTCAATTTATGCAGGTTCAACCTGGGGTAGCTACTGGAACTGGGATCCGAGAGAAGTCTCAATCGTTTTCCTGATACTCATTTATCTGGCCTACCTTGGCATCAGGATGGCTGTCTCCGATCCAGCAAAGCGAAGTGTCATTGCGGCAGGATACAACATCATTGCTTTCATAACAACGCCGTTTCTGGTGTTTATATACCCAAGAATCATGCCATCGCTCCACCCTGAACAGATTGGCGGTCTGGAACTGCCAAAGGCAACCTATTTTGGGCTTGTTGGCATTGTCGTGGGCATCAGCTTGCTATTTGCCACACTTTTGAAAATGGCTGTCAGAATTGACAAGGAGGCTTCATGCTGACCGTTTTGATTTGCGCTGTAGTCATGCTTGCCGGGATACTGGCTTATGTTGTGGTTCTCGATTCCAGGTTGAAAAAGCTTGAAAAACTGAAAGAAAATGAATAAAAAGAATATATCGTTGATCGGTACGATGGTTGCCTTGATTTTGGCAGGCGTTGCCATCTGGGCGTTCATGGGTTCGATGGTTCCATACACTCATGAATTCTCCAAGGCAAAATCCGGGAGCTATCTTCAGGTTTATGGCAAAGTGGATAAGAGCTCTATCCGTGACAGCGAATTCCTCATTTTGGACGAATCTGGGATGAGAATGAAAATCCATTCCAAAAAACCATTTCCTCAAAACCTTCCACATGCAGACTACTGTGTGGTGTCTGGATCGTTCTCGCAAAAAAACGACTGGTTTGAAGCGGAATCTGTGCTTGTAAAGTGTCCTTCAAAGTACGAGGAAAAACCCCAGCAAAAAGACTTGAGATAATTACACTTGCGCTATAAAATCTAACACATGGCGTTCATAGGAGTTGAACAGTGCCCGGTACTGTAAGCCTTTATCTTATAATTGCCGTGGCCGTAGCTGGAATCATTACAAATCCAGATCGAAGAATTCATTCATTTTTTGCCTGGGCTCAGTTGGTTTTATCAGGTTTTATTACGGCGTTCACCCTCTATGGCATCTTCAAGGGTTGGTATTGTTATCAGTATATTTTTCACAACAGCCAACGATCTTTGCCCACGATTTACAAACTCTCTGTACTATGGTCGGGCGATGCCGGTTCTTTGATTCTCTGGCTATTGATGATGTCGATCGTTGTTTTCATCCTTTCGGCAGGCAACCATTCAAAAAGACAAGGTTTGAGGATTGCTTACCCCCTTGTAATCATGATCTCCGTATTGATTGTTCTTGCCGATCCATTCAAGGTTATCTCTCCTGTTCCAGATGATGGCATGGGTTTGGGCGTTCTGCTTCAAAATCCGTGGATGGTTAGCCATCCTCCGGTTGTGTTTGCTTCATATGCCTTGATGGCAATCCCATTTGTTTTGACAATTATTTTCCTGTCCAATCCTGGACCACAAAATATTCCAGCTTGGCGAAAAGCCATCAAACCCTGGTTGATTGCTTCATGGCTGCTGTTGGGTGTCGGTATCCTGCTTGGTGCAGTTTGGGCTTATGAAACCCTTGGCTGGGGCGGTTACTGGGGTTGGGATCCTGTTGAGAATTCCTCGCTTGTGCCCTGGCTTTTGCTGACGGTTGCCATCCATGCGGTGATTATTGATGAGGGAACAAACCTTGGTCTCAAGGCTGCTGTTGGATCTGTGCTGGCATCATTTATCTCAATGCTGGCAGCGGTGTTCATCACAAGGTCTGGCGCTCTCTCCGATCTGTCGGTTCACACTTTCTCTGGTTCAAACTGGGCTTTCTGGATTATTCTGGCAGGTTTTGTCGGTTACTCGGTTTTTTCAGTCATATCAGTCTGGAAAAGCTGGAAACTTATGCCTTCAGTTGGGCAGACTGACAGTTTCTCAAAACCAGTTGTCATGGGTATTGGTAACATTGCCATAACCGTGTTTGCTTTGCTGGTGCTTGTGGCAACAATCCTGCCAATGTTCGGTGGGATGTCTTTGACGCATAAATACTACCAAACGATCCTGGTTCCAGTTGCTGTGATAATGCTTGTAGGCAGCGCCATATCGCCGCTTCAATCCTGGAAAATTTTGCCAGTAAAAGAGTTTTTTAAAAAAATGATTCTTCCAATTGTCATGGCTGTTTTGCTTGTGCTCGTAATTCCTCACGATGGGGATTGGATGATGATCGTATTCTCAGTTATTGCCGGATTCTGCATTGGAGCCAACCTCGTCTGCGTGGCTAATACGAAGTTTGTAAAATGGGGTTCGTATTTGGCTCATATCGGTCTGGCCATTCTGGCACTTGGGGTTGTGGCTTCATCAATTTTCCAGGATTCCAACAGCGTTATTCTTGCCAGAAATGTTCCGGCAAAGGTTGGTTCTTATTCAATCGTAATATCAAGCTTTGACATGGATAAAGATGGTTCAAAATTCATTTCCACTTATAAGCTGCAATATAATTCAGAAGAAATCATTGGAACAGTCAGTGGAAAATGGGACGCAAAATCCCGAGCATGGGTGTTCGTTCCTTCGACAAAAAACAGGTTTCCGAAAAATATCATGGTCTCTTTTTCGTCACTGAAAGAATCAATATTCTTTGATTTGACAATGGCCAAAGTGGCTGATCGTGGCGAATACCGTTTGGAAGTAAAAGAATTCAAGGATTCATCTGCTGTGGTGACACTCAGTGATGGTAAACAAAAGTTCAATGCTGAAGTTCCATACGATGAAATGAATCCCGAACCTGTAGTTTTGGAAGATAATCTGGAATTGCTCTATCGTGGCGATGGAACATTTGCGCTTAGCGACAAAAGACCGGATAGAAAAGGTACGGTGTTGTTTACCGTTACCGTTTCTGAAAGACGATTGCTGGATTTGTTGTGGTTTGGCTCAATCATCATGATGATTGGCATTGCTCTGGCCTTGTTAAAATCATTATACAAACCTAAAAAACCAGCCTTGATAGGCATGGTGAAGACCTGCGAGTGTTAGGATGACGGTTAACAAGATTGTGGCATTATTGGTTTTGACAATCATTTCATTGTCAGTTTTTCCGGTAAATTACACCAGTCCAAAACCTGTAGCTTGTGACATCGCTGTGTACACAGACACCCGAGTTGCTGATCTTGTGAAGATTGTTGATCAGGACTTCGAATCGTTCTTTAACGAAAAAAAATATGTCAGCAGAAGCAGTGGATTGGCAATTACAAAACAATCAATGGGGAATGGTGATCTGTTGGTCTGGTTTCGGGTCGAACACAACAGCCCTAAATCTTTTATTGACATGGACTTCACTGTCGGCCAGATATCTGGCCCGATAAGATACTGGAAACACGAAGATTATATGGATCGTTCGGAATATGCTGGCGATAATATTAATTCGAGATACAGGTTGTCACAGGTTGGCGGTGTTTCTGCAAAACATGATAAGGGCCCGGCTCTGTTTGAATTTGGTGCAAACAAACCATCTATCTTTATTTCTCGAACCGGAAGGTTCAGACCTTGTCCGGTTGGGTTACTCAAGAGTGTTGATTGTAAACAGGATGCCAACATTATTTTTGGTAATAACTCCATTAAAATCAGAATTTTCCTGGAACCAACAACAAGCGAATTTGAGGAAGGCTTTGTTCTTGTTTCAAACTCAAGATTGCTTGATCTGGAAAATCAGAGAAATCACACCTTCCTGGTTTCGCATGATTTATGGAGAGTTAAACCTTTACTTTCTGATGGGTGGTGGCTTTCAGCTCAATCTGGTTTTTTTGAAGGCGCTGATGGCGACTGTTATTATCCAAATCCGGGATTTTATGCTGCCAAATCAATGCTTATGTGGTATTGCCAATTGGACAACAGGTTTTTCTATGACATTGTGCTGACTAATATGAAAATGGCATACGAAAAGGCCAGGATGGAAGGTTTCGCCAGAATGCCAATCATGCCTGTATATTTTACAGGTATGTATGGTGGATTCATTGATTACGTAGACACCAGATTTTCAACGGATGGTGTAAGGTTTCTTATCAAATGCGCAAAGCTTCTTGACAGCCAGAAGGCAAGGTTGGTTATTCCTGAACTTGCCAGATATTATGCCGATAATTTCGATGACATTTCCATTGATATTGATGGCGATGGCAGCTATCTTATCAGTGATTATATCTTTGATTCAACAACAAAGCCAAAAGTTCATGCTTCCCTTAACCATACGCTATGCATTATCAATTATTTACTCGAATATGAAGACGTAACAGGAGACAAATCTTGCTCATGGGTGGTTGACAAATTGGTTGAGTCACTCAACAAAACATCGACCAAATGGGCAAAACCCAATGGGGATCTATGGTATGGATATTTTCCAACAGTCAATGGTTTCAGCAATGACGATTACTCGTTTCTGACAAACAATGACCTTATCGAATGCGCCCGATTGCTTGAAAGAGTGAGAAAGGCCAGCAGCCCAGGGATAATGGAGTTGTTGAAAACGAAAAGAAATTATTTGGAAGCACAAGGATTGATCAAGAAAAAACAACCATCGGTTTTAAAGGGATTTAAGGAATCCGATGCTATGATTATAAATGGCTCTTCCATTTCTCATTGATTTATGATATAAATATCACAAATGGACAAAAGAACTGAGACTGCATTTGTATTGGATGGAGAAGGCAACCAAACAAACAAGCATGTCTTTGTTTGGCCTGGCCACGGTTGTTATAGACCTGCAAACGATTCCTGGGTTTTTGTCGACGACAAAATAGACGAACCGGAACGCATTTATAGTTATGCTGGCGGCACCGTGCTTCTTCCATGGAAATTTGACAATGGCAAATGGGTTCCCGATGCTGCCTTGTCAATTGTTTCCGACGGTGTTGCATGCGACCCAAAGGTTATCGAAGGTAATCCGAAAGAAACGATAAGGCTTATCGGTCATTATGGCAACGCAATACTTGTGATTGGCTGGCCAGATTCAGGTGATTTCACCATCTACATTTTTGACAGCTTGGGCAGGATTCTTACCACAGGCATCCACAGCTGGAGCCTTGGAAATGAACCTGCATACCCATTCTGTCAAAGCATTTCAAAACCAATAATCAAAGACAATCCAAAAGGTGTGGAGCTGACGATCACAAAAAATAATAAAACTACAACTTCCATAACCCTTGGCTTGCCGACAACAAAGAAACCTTCCGAGAAACTACCTTTGCTGGTTTTTTCAATCTAATTTTTTTGTTTTCCATAAAACAAAACTGAGAATGTCAGAAAATTCATCTATTTGAGAATTCTGGTTTCTCAATTGATGTCCACCACCTTTTTGCATGCGCAAAAGAAAAGGACCTCCAGCAGCATTGTTTTGCGTCAATGCCTCTACAAGCTTGAACGAATGGACTGGAGATACCCTGTCGTCATTTTCACACGCAGGAATGATTATGGCAGGATAAACGGTTTCTGGTTTGATGTTGTGAATTGGCGAATAATCTTTTAAAAAAATTCTGTCAGACTCTGCATCCGGATTCCCATATTCATTTATCCAGGATGAACCAAAGCTGATTTTGTGGAACCTGAGCATGTCGTGCAAACCTGAATTTGAAACCACTACTTTGAACAAATCCGGTCTCATGTTCATACATGCAGCAACCAGGGTACCGCCGTTTGAGCCGCCATAGACTGCCAGCTGTTCTTTTGAAGTGTAGCCTTTTGATATGAGAAATTCAGCTCCATAGATGAAATCTTTGAAGCAGTTGATTCTGTTTTCTTTTATTCCTGCTTTGTGCCACTGGGAACCATATTCTCCTCCGCCACGAATGTTGGCAACTGCGTAGATGCCACCGTTTTCAATCAGCGATAAAGCAAAATATGAAAAGAAAGGTGTGTTTGAGACGTTTGCTGCGCCATACCCATTTAAAACAAGCGGTCTTTCGGTGTCTTTTATTTTGTCCTTTTTTCCAATAATAAACATCGGGATTTTCGTACCGTCGAAGCTTTTATAAAAAACCTGCCTGATTTCATAGTTTCCTGGGTCTAGCAAGTTTTTGTTTTGAAACAATGGAGTTGTAATCCCTGTTTGAAGGTCGATTTTGAAAAGTGTTTTGGGTGAAACGAATGATTTTACCTGAACAACCGTGAATTTGTTTTCGACAGAGCCACAAGATGTCCTGGCTGTGCACAAAAATGGCAGCTTGATCTCGTGCTCGAGATGCCCATTATCGCAAAACTGAAAAACTGCCGATTTGACATCGTCTAAATATGTGACAAATATTTTCCCACAATCGCACGATGCGCTCTTTATCGGTTTTTTGCTTTCAGCAATGACTGTTTTGAGCTCAGTTGGTTGTCTTGAATCTAGGTCGAGTGAAACTATCTGGCCATTGGGAGTGTTTTTGAATGAAAGAAAGTAAGCCTTGCCGCCACTTGAGCCAATAAGTGAGAGTCCGTCGCTGTGCTGGGTTTCAAACAACTTCTTGAAACCAACATCTTTTCCTGAAAGGTCTTTGCATACCCATAGAACTGATGAAGGGGAGATGCATCTGACAACAAGATATCTTTCGCTGACAAGTGTACCCCAAAAATCTTTAGCCCCGATAACGCTGTTGTTGTCCAGGATTATTTCATCTTCCGACGTAGGTGTGTTTAGTTTGTGATAACAAAGTTTGTGACCGTTCGGGATTGATGTTGTTTCCTGACCTACTGGCGGTTTAGCGTATGATGAATAAAAAAATCCTTCTTCGAAAAACTCCAAATTGCTGACTTTTGCCCATTCAATTTTATCTGGCAAAAGAGAACCATCCCGAGCATTAACAACCCTTAGCTCGCACCAGTCGCTGCCACCTTTGCAAAGAGCAAAACCGACATATTTGCCATCATGCGAGATGCTGACCAGATATAAATGAGCGCTGTCCGAGTTTGCAATCTTTGTTGGGTCAGCAAGCAGAACATCTTTGTTATCATCAACGTTTTTCTTGTATAATTTACTGCAATTGTCTAAACCTTCATTTTTTAAATAGAAAATGTTGCTTCCATGAACACAAACACCGGAAATGCCAATTTCATATTTTGGTTGGTTGCAAAAGAATTCTACGGTTTTTCTGGTTTCTTCTCGATTTGGAATGCTGTTTAAATACTCTTGCGTAAGCTTGGTTTTCTCGTTGACCCAGTCAGCAACTTTGTTATTGTTGGTATCTTCAAGTTCAAGCCACAAGTACAGATCAGAATCGTTTTCTGCTGGTGTTTCCATCGGCTCCTCCACGCATGTCAAATGATTATACAGAGGCTGTCAAGAGGTTTAAAAGTTTTTCTATCTTAATTTCTCATATTAAATATTTTGACCATTAATGGCCTATCAAGCATGTATATCTCAACATCATTTCCGACTCGCTTATAGAAGAAATTTATAGCGTTAATAGTTTTTTGAGTGCTGTCGTAAATCATTACAAAATTGTTGAGGTGACAAAATCTATTCTTTTTTATATCAATAACAAGAAGTCCGTTGTTAGTGTCAAGATAAATGTTTTTTTTCGTCCTGAAAAATCAGACTTCCGTTTGGATCATATCCCTGAAGAAGATAGTATGCTATTGTCTTGTTTTTGTAATCCTCAACTGTCAAAGATCTGTCGTCAAAGTCAAGCCATAGGGAATCTATTTCATAGTGGCACATGTCCGGCATGTCTTTTTTTCGAATTGTGCTTGTGAGTTTACTATCATTGTAAATGCAGATTTCATCATGATATTCCACATTCAAACCTAGATGGTCTCGGTAAATTTTTTCAGGAAACCTTTTATTATCGTTTATCTCAAGGATAAGATTGCCTTTCAAATCCCAAATGCCAATCCCTTTTCCCGAAGGCATGATTTTGGCAATATAATCGTTGTAATATTTAATTTCTGATTGTATGTAGGACGAATTGAAAATGATTGACTTGCCAAGCAATACTCCTGTTGCAAGCTGTATTTCAAAGGATTCTAGAGTATGGAAACTAATGAGATCTCCACAATAGCCATCAGATTTTTCTAGATATTGGTCAGAGTATATCTCTAATGTTATTGTATGTTTTCCAATATCGCATTTTTTTAAGAGAAACTCTTTGTAAGGCACTTTGAACTCCCAGGAAAGCTGGCCATTGCTCATATCGAAAAGTGAGTATCCGGAAGGTGTTTGCGCCAGGGCGTATTTATTGTTAAGTGTTCTCAGCTCATTACCTTTTAAATCGACAGTCCACTCTTCTTTATTACTCATAATATCGTAACACAAAATTTTTCCGTCAGCATAGACGTAAATCTTTTTTTCTTCGTTATCAATTTGATAAGTAGTGCTATTATTGCATGAAAAGCGTATCTCACCGCTATTTGTATCAATTGCACACAGATAATCGGTTGGGTATTCGAAATGCTGATAATCTATATCGATGCCGTATTTATTTGTACATTCGCCTTTACCTCGGGCGTAACGTCCGTTTGTGATTAGGCAATTGCCGATTATTCCCCTTGAATAGACTGCATCTACATACGCCTCTTTTGGTGTGTCCAATTCAGTTGTCCAGATCGTTTTGTTGGTTTTATAGTTATATTTTGAAACTAATCCTTTGCTTGAAGCTACTATTATACAGTCTTTTTCTGTATCGATGACCGAGATTGGATTTTCTTTTGAATAAGGGATAGAAAATTTACCGGTTTTTATGTTAAAAGCATTGTTCAGGGCGATATCATCAATGATGTTGCTGTTGAAATCAATATAATCGTTACTCCAATCAATGTCATTATTGACCCATATTTTTTTGTTTTTTATAGGGTCATATGCAACCATTTCATTTTTTGTATTTGTATAGTATAGATTGTTTTTGAATAATGTGATTTCATCGTCGCCAAATGCATTTAAAGCTGCATCTTTTATGGTACATATTGGTTTATCCAAGCCTTTTACATTAAATGTTGAAATATCTTCGACCAATTTTGGAATGATAAGCTTATAATGATCGGGTGAAGTTAATTTAGAGTCAATTTGGCTAAGATGCTTGTCTTGATCAGGGGGTATGTCGTTTTTGCTTACAACAGTTGGGTTGGTGACTTCTTGACCACAAGACACCAGAATCAGAACAAACGGCAAAATATACGAAAAAAGTTTCATATTGCCTCCATCAAAAACTAATTATACGGAGGCTGTCAAGAGGTCAAAGACTTCTGTAAAACTCCTGCATCCTTAGGGCATCCTGCTCAAGAATTGGGCTTTCGCAAATTATTGTGCCGGAACAGTCAAAAGCTTTCATGGCCTTGAAAAGGTCGCGCCAGTTCATGTCCGACTCCTCAAGTGGGAGGTGTTTCCTCTCGCCCTTCTGGGTGTACTCGATGCCAGACATGTGGACATGAAGATCCCCAAGACCGACGTCGCCTAGAGCTTTTTGAACTGTCTCAAGTATTTGGCAAAACTCGTCATAAGTGTTGCACTTGCCGCCGCTTCGTGCGTGAAGATGGGCAAAATCTATCGTTGGCCTTGTGTTTGGCAGCTCTACCGATAGTCTGAGAATTTCCTCAAGCGAACCATATTGGGTTGGCTTGCCGGTTGTTTCTGGGCGAAGAAGAACGCCATAAACGTGTTCGGTTTCCATTTGAGCCAGCACGAGTTTTAGGTTTTCAACAACAAGCTTATGGGTTTCCTCTGGTGAAAGCTTCTGGTAAAATGCAGGATGGAAAACTACGTTTCTTCCACCAGCTTTTCCAAGGCACCAGCAAGCTTTGAAAATCCTCTCCCTGGATTTGTCGATAACGTCTTTTTCACCAGCAAGGTTGATGTAGTATGATCCGTGAGCTGAAAGGACAACCTTTGGTTCCTTATTTGCTTCGGCTTGAGCGTCGGTAAGGGATTTGACGTTTGACACTGGTGGAGTTCCCTGAACCCATTCAAGCTCCAGGGCGTTGAGACCAAGTTCCCTGACGCGCTTTATTGCGCCGGTCTTATGAGGTTCTGTCGTCGACAGCGGTGTTCCGCCTGTGCCAAATATCAGTCCCATTTCACTTCTTCTTTTTGGTCAGTCCTGAAATCTCTTCGAGCGCCTGTTTTTCTTTTGCGGTCAGCTTCTTTGGCACTTCGACCCTAAAAGTTACGATGTGGTCGCCTTTTCGCTGGCTGTTTAGCAGCGGCATGCCTTTGCCTTTGAGGATGAAGGTGTCTCCAGGTTGGGTGCCTGGCTTGATTGTGATTTTGTCCTTGCCGTCGATTGTAAATATTGAAATCTCTGCGCCAAGGGCGGCCTCGTACATTGAAATGGTTACTGTGCTGTGAAGGTCTGGACCTTCGCGCTCGAACACCTTGTGTTCCCTGATTTTTACAACAACGTACAGGTCACCGGTCGAACCACCGAATTTTCCTGTGTCTCCCTGACCCCTGACTCGCACCCTCATGCCATCCTCGATGCCTGCAGGGATGTCAACTTCGATGTGATGAGTGTTTTTGACGACTGTCTGCCCAGCGCATTTTGGGCATTTGCTTTTGACGTATGTTCCCTGGCCTTTGCACTCCGGGCATGTCGATGCTGTCTGGAAAGTGCCAAAGATTGTGGACTGGGTTCTGTTTATCTTACCTTTGCCGTTGCAGATGGGGCATTTTGTCGGCTGTGTGCCTGGGGCTGCGCCTGTTCCGCCGCAGTCTGGGCATTTGTCATACCTTGGAATCTCCAAAACAACTTTTTTACCTGAGAATGCCTCTTCAAGCGTGATCGCGGTTTCGGCTTTCAGGTCAGCGCCTTCATTGGATGTTGTGGCTGCCCTTGATCTGCCACCACCACCACCGAAGAAAGTCTCGAAAACATCAGCAAACGAACCGACATCTTCTGTGAAGTTGAAGCCACCACCAGGATAGCTTGAGTAACCGTATCCTCCGCCCTGGGCTCCTGGAGGCTGCACTGAGCCGAACTGATCGTACTGGGCTTTCTTTTCCTTGTTTGAAAGCACCGAGTATGCTTCATTTATCTCAGCCATTTTTTTCTCTGCATCAGGAGACTTGTTTGTGTCCGGATGATACTGCCTGACCAGTTTCCTGTATGCGGTTTTTATCTCGTCTTCTGTAGAACCTCTTGGAACTCCAAGCGTGTCGTAATAATCTTTTCCTGCCATCACACCCATTTTCAACTTCCTATTAAATAAGTCAAGGTTGCCAGTGTGCAACCGGCAACCTTGAAGATTTGTTTACAATGCTTTGTCTTAATCTCTTGCTCTACCTTCACCGTCAACGGTTGGGCCGTCTCCACCGTTACTCTGCGGAGGAGTCTGCTGCTGTTGCTGATCCTGCGGCTGACCCTGCGGAGGCTGCTGGTTCTTGTACATTTCCTGACCCATCTCTGAGAGCGCTTTATCAAGTTCGTTGAGTTTTGGCTCGATGTCGTCAGTCTTGTCTTCCTTGACAAGCCTGTCGATTTCGTCAGCAAGGGTTGTCACAGTTGAAATCTTTGCTTCATCAACCTTGCCTTTGGCGTCTCCGGCTGACTTTCTTGCCTGGTAAACAAGAGTGTCTGCTTTGTTTTTGAGCTCTACCTTTTCACGTCTTGATTTGTCGGCGTTGGCATACATCTCGGCTTCACGTTTCATCTTTTCGATGGCGTCCTTGTCGAGTTTGTTTGCGTTTTCAATTCTTATTGACTGGCGTTTGCCTGTTGCCTTGTCGACGGCTGAAACGTTGACTATGCCGTTGCTGTCGATTTCATAAGTTACCTCTACTTGAGGTATGCCCCTTGGTGCTGGTGGGATGCCGTCAAGGATGAACTTTCCAAGGCTCAGGTTGTCCAAAGCCATTTGTCTTTCGCCCTGAAGGACGTTGATTTCTACGGACGGCTGGTTGTCGGCAGCTGTCGAGAAAACCTGGGTTTGCTTGGTTGGAACAGGGGTGTTCCTCTCGATCATCTTTGTCATGACTCCGCCCATGGTCTCGATACCAAGTGTTAGCGGTGTGACATCGACAAGGACAACGTCTTTCACGTCTCCGGCAAGAACGGCGCCTTGGATGACTGCGCCCATTGCGACGCATTCCATCGGGTCAATGCCGCGCTCAACCTGCTTGCCCATGAAGTCTTCAACAAACTTCAAAACCATCGGCATTCTTGTTGGTCCACCGACCATGATGATTTTGTCTATCTGGTTTGGCGTCAATCCAGCGTCTTTTATGGCTCTTTCCAGTGGTCCACGGCAGCGGTCTATGATTGGTTTCACGAGCATCTCAAGCTTGGAGCGTGTGATTGTGAGAGTAAGGTGCTTTGGTGTGCCTGACGCATCCTGGGCGATGAATGGGAGGTTTATCTGGGTTTCAAGTGTGGTTGAAAGTTCGATTTTTGCCTTTTCTGCAGCTTCCTTGAGCCTGAATGATGCATCTTTGTTGCCCTTGAGGTCAATGCCGGTGTCGTTTCTGAATTCACCGATGATGTAATCGATGAGGATGTTGTCCATGTCGGTTCCACCAAGCTGCGTGTCGCCTGACGTTGAACGGACTTCAAAAACACCGTGACCAAAGTCCATGATGGTGACATCAAGCGTTCCACCGCCAAGGTCAAAGACCATGATCTTCATGTCCTGGCCGGTTTTGTCCACACCGAAGGCAAGGGCAGCTGCAGTTGGTTCATTGACAAGCCTTACTACTTCAAGCCCAGCAATTGAACCGGCATCTTTGGTAGCCTGTCTTTGGTCGTCGTTGAAGTATGCTGGCACTGTGATGACGGCTTTGCTAACTGACTCACCCATGTATGCTTCGGCATCTCTTTTGATCTTTTGAAGGATGTATGATGAAATCTGTTGTGGGGTATAGGTCTTGCCAAATAAGCTGACTGTTGCGTTCTGGCCCATTTTCCTTTTGATTGCTGTTATCGTGTTTTCCGGGTTCAAGGCCGCCTGTCTTCTTGCTGGTTCTCCGACAAGAAGCTGGCCGTCCTTTGTCATTGCGACGTAGGAAGGTGTGGTTTTACCACCGATTGAAACACCTTCGGCCGCTGGTACGATTGTCGGTTTGCCGGCAATCAGGACTGCAGCTGCGCTGTTGCTTGTTCCAAGATCAATTCCAATTATTTTACTCATTTTTCTCCTCCGTATCTTTCTTTTGGCAGACTGAGCAGACGACTGTCGCCGGGCGAATTATCTCATCGCCAATCGCATAGCCTTTGCGTACAACCCTGCAAACAGTTCCGTTAGGCAGATCCGATGCTTCTTGCCCTCCAAGCTCGCACTTGTAGGGGTCAAACATCTCGCCTGTCGGATCGATCGGTTCCAGACCAATCTGTTCCAGAACTTTCACAAGGCTCCCCAGGATAAACTCCACCGATTTGCGGTTCTCGTCGTCGCCAAGCATCGAGTAGGCTCGTTCCAGATCGTCAGTAACAGGAAGGAGCATCTTCGCTATCTCTTTCCTGGTCTTGGCGTCCTGCTGGGATTTCTCCCTTTCAGCGATCCTTTGAAGTCTGGCGTTGTCGCTAACCTGGTTGTAAAGGCTCGTACGAAGTTTTGACACCTCTTCTTCAAGTTCGTTTACTTTCTTTTCAAGATCAAGTTGTTGGGTGTCTTCGGTTGGTTCCTGTTGAACAATATTCTCGGTATCGTCTGTCATCTTCGCCTTCTTTTCAACTTTTGGCAGTCTGTTCTTTAGACTGCTAATCCACATTCTAATTTTACACATAATTTTGTCAAGCCCCTTTCCTTTTACCTTGACACCGCCGTTGCCCTCACTAAACTAAACTTGCTAAGCGGTGGATGTAGCTCAGTTGGTTAGAGCGCCAGTCTGTGGAACTGGAGGCCGGGGGTTCAAATCCCCTTATCCACCCCATCTTCTTTCTCTTGGTCATTCCAACCTTCTTCAATTTTTTTACAATAATAGCATAAATAGGTTTTAAATATACCCTTCTTTTATAGACCTCTACGATTTTGATACCCTATTGCCTATTGGCCATATTAATAATATTATTTTAAAAATGGACATTGCGGGAAGATTTGAGATCATCGAGAAACTAGGCGAAGGTGGCATGGGCGAGGTTCATATGGCACTGGATCTTCTCACGGGTGAAATCGTAGCGGTAAAGCTTGCAAATGTCTATCAATCAAAAGATCCTGCTGTTATGAAGGAAAGATTTCTAAGAGAGATAGAGATTTTATCAAAACTTCACAACCCAAATATTGTCAGTTTAATTAGTTCTGGCGAAACGGACGAGCATCTTTATTATGCAATGGAATTCATTCCTGGGCAGCCAATATCAAGGATGGGTGATTATCTCAAGTCTGCCAGGCAAGTCATGGAAGTTGCAATGGCGCTGGAGGAAATTCACAAAATTGGTATAATCCATCGCGATCTCAAACCTTCAAATATAATTGTTTCAGAGGGCATTCCAAAGTTACTTGATTTTGGCATTGCCCACATAAACGACTCCGACAGCGCAATGCTAACTAAAGCTGGCACTTTCATTGGCACTGCCGAGTATATGTCTCCTGAGCAACTTATGTGCTCTGGATTGGATGAAAGATCAGACATCTACTCTCTAGGCTCGGTTCTATACGAGATTCTTACGGGTAAACCTCCATTTGTTGCAGACGATGTGGTGACGCTTATCTATAAAGTTATTCAAGAAAGACCGGTAAATCCTACTGAAATTGATAGCACTGTCCCAGCGATGCTTGAAAACATCTGCTTGAAGATGTTGGAAAAAAGGCCTGAACGACGTTATCAAACAGACAGGGAGTTGATTGCAGATCTGTCAGCGTTTATTGAAGGATTGTCACCTTCGCAAAAGCTCTCGTTCAATTATATAAGTAAAGAAGCGCCATACATTGGAAGAAAAGACATCTTTGACCGTTTCAACGACATGCTTACAAGTTCAATCACAGGCAGCGGTCAATCATTGGAAATTATTGGCGGAAACGGTTTTGGTAAAACAAGAACACTTGCAGAATTCCAATCGGTTTCGCTTTCGCGATATGTCAGGTTCATCGCATGTGATGGAAATGTGAGTCAACCGGGTTTCCCAATCATTTCAACATTGCTTGATTCTCTTGCAGATTATGATTTTAGTATTGATGCTGGTTTTGCGATGGCCCATGCGCAACTGATTCGATCTGTATCGCCAAAACTTGCCGACAAACTGAACCTTCCTGAGGATGCGCCAAATCAGAACGAAGAAGGTCAGGCGCCGTTGATTGTTGCAGACATTCTTTTAAAGGCATTTAGAGACACTCCTGTTGTCTATGCTTTTGATGGCTGCATGGACAAGTTTACGCATGGCGTTGTTGAAAATCTGGTGAAATTTTGTTCTGATTACAAATCAATCGTTATTGTGACATCAAGCCAAAAACTTCCATTCAGGTTCGAATTGAGCCTTGAGCTTAGCCCTTTTGACAACGATGAGCTTTCTCTGCTTGCCGAAAAAGTGCTTGGCAGGAAGATTACTTTTGAGGAGTTGTCATCGCTAGCCACAAGAACAAAAGGAAATCCCCAGTTTGCTTTCGAGCTGATCAGGGAGTCGAGAAACCTTAGAAAGACCATCACGGTGACCTCTCTTCCTCAGTCCCTTGCCGAATTGATGTCTGCAAAGCTTGAATCAATAACCGGCTTTGAAAGCGCCAGAGATTTGCTCAACAAGATGGCTTTGCTCAACCATCCGGTTTCAATAGATGAACTCCAGTCAATTTCCAGATTGGAATATGAAACATTCAGAAGATCAATCCAAACCTTGTTTGATGAAAACATGATTTCTGAAAGATCATCCGGATCCGATTTTGTGGTTGAAATGAGTTCCGGAGCCTTGATGGAGGTTGTGACCAAAACCATCAGCGATGATGAAATTCAAAAACTTCATGTTCAGATAGCATCGGCACTTGAAATAATTGATCCAAAGAAATTTTGTTTTGTCATCGGTATCCATTATCTCAAAGCGATGAGAATTGATGAAGGGGTTGGCTATGTGACAAAAGCTTTTGCTTTGGCTGATGAACTCCAGCAATACAAAAAATCAGACTACTATGCCTCCGAAGTGTTGCCTTTCATCGAGCTGGTAAATGATTCGTCGGTCAGAAACCTATGCTATTATTATTGCGTCAGGTCACAAACCCAGAATGGCAAGCTTGCCGAAGCTGGTGAGTTGCTTGAAAGATACAGAAAATCAGTCTGGGAAATGAAATCATCACAACAAGACAAGATAGATTTCTATCTTTGTGAACTTGCCATCCTTCTGGGTGCAAAAAACTACGAAAAACAAATAAAAACGGCGCTTGAGGCTATGAAACTAATCAATAGCGCTACATCCATGAAATCCAGATCGATGATCAATTATTACCTTGGCTCAGGGTACATTCATTTGTCTCAACCTGAAAAGGGCATTCCATTTGTTCAAAAATCCATTGAACAGTCAACAAGTGTCAATGATAGATTTCTTGGAAAGAACATTCTTGCAATCGGCTATTCCAAGCTTCGCAAATATGAAGAGGCAATCGAGTGCCTTGAAATGGTAAGAAAAGAATCAAAGGAACGCAATCTGATAAACCAGGAATTGATTGCCATGTTCAACATGTCATCCTTTTACACAAATCTTGGTAAACCGCAAGTGGCAAAGGAACTTGTTGATATTGTTTTGGAGAAAGCGATTGCGCATCATTACGATATTCTGGCAGCAAATTCTTACATGAAAGCAATCGTTATCAACAACGCAATGCGAAAGATCAAAGAGAACAAAGCGCTTATTGACGAATGTATTGACTTTTTCGATGGAAAAGGATTGAAAACCAATATAGTCCAAATCTATCAGCAGGGAGCCATATTGTCTTTTCTGGAAAAAGACAATGACAGATTTCAACAGCATTTGGAAAAACTAAAGCTTGAAGCTACGACGATTAAGCTTCGATCCTATATTGTTGTCTATGATATTCTCAAAAGTGATGAGATCATCGAAAGACAATCCTGGCAGGAATTAATGGATTTCATTGCCAATGCAGAACTTGAGTTACAAAGTCTTATGCCAAATCAGACCAAGGATGACCTGCTGGTTTTGAAATATTCCAGTTTTGCTGTTGCATACGCCAACATGGGTATGGTTGAAAAATCCAAGAACCAGCTAAGGCTTGCCCAGCAAATATTTGATAAAGAGAAAAAAGAATGCGATCTGACCTGGGTTGAGATGATTTATCAAATGGCCAGATGTGAAGTTGGAATTTTTGACTCAGTTCAGGGACAAACGATTCGAGGCTCATTCTTTTCAAGAAGCATTGATGAAAACCCAAAAAGACTTATACCGGAAACATGGGGGAAAGTTTATACCCAAATAGGAGAAATGCACAAAACAATTGAGAGGACACCGCTGGTTGAGTTTTATTACAAACCAAGAATTACAATGATTCTGGCAAGACACATTCAAAACAAACTCAGACTGGAACCAAATACTCCCGATAGATCGGAATTGGCAAACAAGGCAATTCTGGCTCTCAATGATGTGCTTGGGTATCTCAACGACAACGATTTGCTGGCATACAAGGAAGAAATAAGGCAAACCAGTAGGAGTATCACTGACATGATGATCAGAAAGAGGTTTTGATGAAATTTGTCTTTGACACGCCTGACCTGTACACTGAAAGGCTGTACCTGAGAAAGCTGACACTTGATGATGTGATGGATGTCTACCATTACGGTGCACAACCGGAGGTCTCTGTCTATTGTATTTGGGAGACGCACAGATCCACAGAAGATGCCAAAAGTTTTATCAGATCATCGATTGTTAAATACGAAAACAATGACCCGTCAGACTGGGCAATCTGCATCAAAGAAAGTGGTAGGGTTATTGGTGCAATAGGATATGTTCAGCATTGGCCCGAGCACATGAGGTGCGAGGTTGGCTATGCCATTTCAAAACACTTCTGGAAGCAGGGCTATACAACCGAGGCCCTGGAAGCGTTTATTAAGTACAACTTTGAACTTGCCATGATGCACAGGATCGAAGCCAGATGCATCGAAGAAAACGTGGGTTCATACAGAGTTATGGAAAAAGCTGGTATGCAGTTTGAAGGCATTTTGCGAGAGCAACTGTTCATAAAAGGCAAATTTCGAAATATGAAACTCTACTCAATCATCAACAAATGATGATTATTTATTAGATTTTTTCTGCTCAAACGTTCCAGTTACCTTTGCAGATGAGATGATATGATCCTTTATGGCTTCATCGAACATTTGCCTTGTGACTGGATTTTTGTCGATTCTCAGTTTTATATCCAGCGAATAGACGGTGAATACGTATCTGTGAGCTTTGCCGGTGGGTGGGCACGGTCCTCCCCAGCCGAAGTTGCCAAAATCGTTCGTTCCCTGAATGCCGCTATTGGGGAGATAGTTTATCTTTGGCTGATCCTCAAGCAGTCTTGTGGTGACAGGAAGCATGTTGTAGACAATCCAATGAGTGAAAACACCGTTTGGAGCGTCGATATCCTCACAAGTAAGAGCAAAGCTTACTGTTCCTTTGGGTATTGAGGTCCATGATATTTGGGGTGATTTGTCTCCTTTTGCGCATGTGTAGTCAACAGGAATGGCCTCCCCATCCTTAAATGATTGTGATATAATCTTCATCTCGGGTTGGTTGATGTTTGCCGTGTTATTGCAACTACATGCAAAAAGAATAGTTACAATCAAAAATAAGAATGTTTTTCTCATGCCAAAACCCCTATATTCTATGTTCCTGAATCGATAATCCTGTAGATTTCAGTCTTGCTGCCATTTTCCTTGTAGAAATGATAAGACCAGCCAGGTTCGTCAAATTCAACTTCATAAACAAACAAGAATTGTTGTTTGTCTGTCGTTATTTTTGATGGATCGAATAATGATTTTTCATAAGCCATTTCGGCATGTCTGATTATGAACTGGTCGGTGGTAAGTGTTCCAAACGATGGGATAACACTGATGACGTCATATTTTGGAAACTGTGCGTCTGGGTTTGTTTTCCAGATGGTTGCCTTGCAGACTAAAAAACTGCCGACTTTGCTGAATATTCTGTCAAAAGGGCTGTCAACATCGAGATTTGGAATCGAGGGAATCATTTTGGCTTCGTCGAGAACAAACATTATTCCGTCTGCAACGTCGACTTCCTCGCCGATTCTGGCAAGCTTTACGTCACCTGCCTGCTTTGTGTTAAGCAGAAACTCGTTTTGAACAGGTTGTTGCTCCGGGCCACAGCCTGAAAGAAGCACAAGCGACAAAACCAGTAAAGAAAAGTTTTTCATCACACGCCTGTGTCGATGAGCGCGATTCTTTTTTCGCCAGAATCAGTTTTCTCAAGTATCTCGATTGATACGCCCTGAGTTTTCTTAAGACCTTCAAATACCAGCGTGACCTTGTAATCAAGAGAAGACATTGCCAGAATCTGGTCGACAGATATTCTGCCAGCCGAAACGACAGATTTGTAGACATCTTTGTTTTCGGTCAGGTTGAACTTGTTGCCGAACACATCAACCATCTCAAAACGGATGTTTTCAAGATTCAACGGCGTTTTGGCATCGATGTCAACGTCTATGGTGTGGAATGCTTCCTTGGAAGGTTTTATGTCGCCAATTGTTTCTGCGACCTTATAGTTGGAGAATTTCCAGGTGGCGTCCATAAGTGAAAAACTCTTGCCAATCCAGATCGGTTGGTTCAAATCGGTTATTATCTCTTCCGAAGAGGTCTGCTCTCCCGTTGGTTCTTGTTTAAGGGGTTCGGTGGCATTGCCACATGATGCAAGCAGCATGCAGACAGAGAACAGGATTAGGCTGGTCTTGAATACTTTTCCCATAAATCCTCCAGATTATAGTATAGTCTTTCCTCTTTGCCAAACAGGTGGACAATGACGTCGCCAAAATCGACAAGCACCCATCTTGATCTTGGACTGCCTTCGACTTTTCTGACGACCACGTTCCTGTTTTTTGTTATCTGCATAAGCCTGTCTGATATCGCCTGTGTTTGTGGCGGGGAGAGTACGGTTGCGATGACCATGAAGTCACACAACGGAGTCTTGCCGGTCACGTCCACAAGCTTGATTTCTTCAGCCTTAAGGTCTTCAAGTTCCTTTACGATGTTATTTGCTAGTTCAATCGGTTCCAGTTTCTGCCTCCTTGAAAAGGTCATTGTTTCTTATGTAGTCTATCACTGACTTTGCCAGCATGAAATCACATGGCTGGCCAGCCCTGATGCGTTTCCTTATTATAGTTGATGATATGTCATTTCTGGGAAAATCAAGAATATTTATGCCGCTTTCTGATTTTCCTGTACTTTTCAAAACATCGATAGTGCTTTGAACGTCACCGTTTCTTGGCACAATGACAAAATCTGTCAAACTTGCGAGTTTTTTTGGTTCCCGCCATTGGTCAATTTTTGAAAGTGTATCGGAGCCACCGATGAAAAAAAAGTTTGAGCCATGGTGTATTTGCGTAAGTTGTTCAAGTGTCTGGTAGGAATAGACAGGCTCTGGCTTTAATTCGATGTCAGCAACCTTGAGCCAGTCAATGCCTGAACTTGCCATCATACACATGTTGAATCTGTGATGGGCTGCGACAGGCGCTTCAAGTTTGCCAATGGTTGGCACAGAGCATGGCACAAGCAGAACAAAATCAAGCTGAAACTGTGATTTGGCAAAGCAGGCTATGGAGAGGTGTGCGTTGGTAGGCGGGGAGAACGAACCCCCCAGCAAACCGATTCTACTCAAGCATGAACCTCATCTTGCCGATTACAACCATATCTCCGTCCACAGCTCCCATTTTGCGCAATCTTTTTTCGATTTCAAGCCTTCGGATCTGGCGTTCGATGAACGCTTTGCCGTCAACGGATTCGTAATCGGTTTTTGCAACGATTCTTTCGAGTCTTTGATGTTTGACTACCCAGTCATTTTCAAATTTGTCGATTGTGACTTCGTCAGACTTGTCGATGAGTCTGATTTCCTGGGCGACCCTAGTTTCTTGCTTTGGTACGGTTTTTACCAGTTCCCAAAGGTGATCGACAAGTTCTGGAACACCGGTTTTTTCGAGAGCTGAGATTCGCATGTACGGAATGTTTCTGGTTTTGGCAAACTCTTCAAGTCCATCATGATCGTTTGCGTCCCAGAGGTCTGCCTTGTTGCCAACAATGAATGCTGGTTTTTCGAAAGTTTCTTCGTCCCAAAGCTTGATTTCGTTCCAAAGTGTTTTGAGTGTCGAAACCGGATCGTCTTCAGTCAAGTCGATGACGTAGAGCAGTACCCTGCAGCGTTCAACGTGCCTGAGGAACTCAAATCCCAAACCCTTGCCTTCGTGCGCGCCTTCGATGAGTCCTGGAATGTCAGCCATTGTAAATCTTGAAAAATTGGCTGTCTGGACTACGCCAAGTTGAGGTTGGAGCGTTGTAAAGGCGTAATGACCAATCTTGGCATTCGCATTGGAAACCTTGGTGATAAGTGTTGATTTGCCAGCGTTTGGAAATCCTACCAGTCCAACGTCTGCCAAAAGCTTGAGCTCGATGGTGATGGTGGCTTCTTCACCTGGTTCTCCGCCGGTTGCAATATGGGGGGTCTGTCTTCTTGCGTTTGCAAAGCAAGCGTTGCCTACGCCACCTCTACCACCTCTGGCAACAAGCAATTCCTGCCCTGGTTCAACCAGGTCGGCCATGAACTGCATGTCGTCTCCATAGTAAACACTGACCCCTACGGGTACTCTAACCATGAGGTCTTTGCCTGAAACGCCAGTTTTATTGTTGTTTTGACCGTTTTTGCCGTCCACGGCTTTCTGGACTGGATGTTCGGAAAGCCAGTACAGGTCGTTTAGCTCAGGGTCTGCCAAAAGATAAACGTCCCCTCCACGGCCTCCGTTTCCACCTGAAGGCCCGCCTCTGGGGACGTATTTTTCATGCCTGAACGTGACGACACCGTCGCCACCCTTGCCGGCTTGGACGAATGTGGTCGCCTTGTCTACAAACATCTAGTTACTGGATTGGGTCGATGTCAACCTTTTTTCCTGTCTTTCCGAATCTTCTGAAACGGACAATGCCAGGAACGGTTGCGTAGATTGTGTGGTCTCTGCCAAGATCGGCGCCGATGCCAGGATAAATCCTTGTGCCGCGCTGTCTGACGATGATTCCGCCAGCGTCAATGCACTGACCATCTGCGACCTTAACGCCCAGATACTTTGGATTGCTGTCCCTGCCGTTTGTTGCGGAACCGCCTGCTTTTTTATGTGCCATGTCAATCCTCCTTGTACACTTTTGAGATATATTTTGAGCTCATGATGCGCACAAGCGCACCGTAACCCGGCAAGAAATCTATTTTTGAACCAACTTTTATCTGTTCGGAAGAATCCTCAACGTCTAGGATGGTGTGGTCTGACGTGCTGCCAAGAACCTGAACTCCTTTGCTTAACGAAGTCAGGAGCGTTGGTTCCACATCGGCCATTCCGAAGTTTAACAATGCTCTTTTACGATTGCCATGATCCTCGAAGTGTTGGACGTGACCTGAGACATTTTGCGCAACTCTTCCGGTTGGGACGGTTGGCTTGGTGTAAACCTCTATGACCTCACCGGTGAGAATGAACGCATCAGACCTGAAGCCTTTGAGAACTCCACGGTCAGTGACATCTGTTCCTAGTATTATTCCTTCACCTATTCTGTGGTCGTTGATTTGGCTTGGAAGTGTGTCATTAAGTGCCATGGGGAGAGTGTTTGTGGCACCTGAGGAAATCCATTTCAGGCTTATACCTGTTTCGGATTCAATTCTTGACCTTAATGTAATCATCTTGTCCAGGTGAGAGTGATCGGGGACTACACCTGCAAAACAGGTGAGAGTTGAGCCGATGCCTTCAATGTTGATACCCGAAACCTTTGATGCGTCCCTGACAAGCTTGATGGCTTGGTCTTCCGGCACTCCCTCGCGGAGGTCGCCGATTTCGACCATAACAATAATGTTGTGGATCTTGCCTTTTTTACAGGCTGAATTTCCGAGAGCAGCAATGTTTTCTATTGCTGATTCCAGTGATACATCACACAAATCAACGGTCTCTTCTGCTCTCTCCAATCCTGCTGGACGGATGAGCATTGTGTGAGTATTTGGGTTGGTTTTTTTGATTCCTGCCAGATTTTCAAGCCGTGAGTCGGCAAGCCCGAAACCACCGCATTTAAGCAGACACCCGGCGATCTTCTCATCGCCAGCCGCAACTTTAGTAACAAACCAAACTCTCGAGCCAAAAGGGCACAAATGCAATGCCTTGCAAGCATTATGCCTTATGGCCCCCAGGTTGATTGTGACATGAGGAGTCCAAGCGTGCATCTTACAAAAGATCAATTTTAGGTGTATGGTAGTGTCAGTCAAGGAAAAAACTCGAACTTGACGCCAAAGAAAAAAATGTGAATCCCAAAGGGAATTGTTTGTTGACAAGGATTGGTATCTGTTAATATAATCTGTAAGTTGTTTTTAATCAATTTGGAAGGTGTGGAATGAAAGGAAACGATATTACTAAATTAGTCTTTATCGTTCTGATTGTCTTTGTCTCGGTGCTCATTGCGTTTTTCCCGTCAACTTTGACAACGACCAGGACAGTCATGGACAAGAACAACATGTCCAAAGAGATAGACGAACCTATGTTCCCGTACAGGCTGGGTCTCGATCTCCGTGGTGGTGTTCACATTGTTTTGGATGCCGTGGATACGAAAGAAGCCCCGGTAACTGACGAATCAATTGAAAGCACTATCAATGTTCTTGAGAACCGTGTAAACCAACTTGGCGTCTCTGAAACAGTCATCCAGCGTCAGGGCAATCTCAAGAGAATCATCGTTGACATCCCTGGTTACCAGGATGTTGACCAGGCTCTTGCCATTGTCGGAAAGACAGCTCTCCTGCAATTCAAGGACAAGAACGGTAATGTCGTTGTTTCTGGCAGTGATCTTAAGTCAGCAACTGCCGTTTATGGCGCTTCTTCAAGTGGAATTGGCAGCGAATGGCACATACAGTTTGAACTCAAAGACGAAGGTGCTGTAAAGTTCAAGAATGCAACAGAAGAAGCAGCAAAGAACCATGATCCGATAGCCATCTACCTTGATGAAAAGATGATCATGAACCCGAACGTCGAAAACGCAATCACTGACGGCAAAGGTATCATCACAAGCGGTGGCCAGTCAGACGATCCAGCAGCCCAGAGAGAATGGGCAACAACAAACGCCCTTCTCATCAACGGCGGCGCGCTCCCAATCAAACTTGACCCGAACCCGGCAGAACTCAAAGTCGTCGGTGCAACACTCGGTCAGGATACGGTTTCTAACGTTCAGCTTGCAGCCATCCTTGCAGTTGCATTCGTAGCTGTCTGGATGTTTGCCATCTATCGTGGACTTGGTCTCATTTCTATAGTTTGCCTTGCCATTTTTGTTTGTGTTTACATGGCATTCCTGTTGCTCGTCGGAGCAGTATTCTCACTGCCGGCAATCGCAGGTGCAATCTTATCCTTGGGATCTGCCGTAGACTCCAACGTTCTTATCTTTGAAAGAATCAAGGAAGAACTTAGGGATGGCAAGACAGAAGCCACCTCAACAGCAAATGGTTTCTCCAAAGCTCTCAGAACAGTTATCGACTCCAACCTTGCCACTCTCATTGGTGGTGTGGTTCTCTACTTCATGGGCACAGGAGCAGTAAAAGGTTTCGCAGTAACGCTTATCCTTGGCATTGTGGCCTCATTCTTCACGGCAGTATTTGTAACCAGGTTCATCATGGACATGCTCGTAAAGTTTGTTAATCCAGAACCAGGTTCAGCATTCTATGCCTTCATGTTTGGTTCATCATCAATTGGTGGAGGTGCAAAATGATTATCTGGAATCCAAGAAAATGGGATATCATCGGCAAGCTGAGATGGCTCGTCCTCGCTTTTGTGGCGATCATCGTCCTTTCAACACTTATTGTCGGAATTCGTTGGATTGCATCAGGATCATCTGCTAGCGAACTCAAGATTATCTTCAAAGAACCGGCCAAAGAGGAAGCAAGTAAGATTATCTCAGAAGCTTCCCAAATTGCCCTTGCAAACAAGCTTGACAACATCAATGTAAATGTTTTGGATGCAACAGGCGATTTCAAGGCAAACCAGAGAGTCAACATTCAGGCAAACGAAATCTCATCTGACGCAGCAGCAAAAATTACTGCTTCGCTCCAGGAAAAGTTTGGTCCAGTTGACAACTCATCCAACTCAACAATAAAAATCCCGGGTCAGCCGTTCAACTGGGGTCTTGACTTCACCGGTGGAACCATCATGAATATCGCCTTCAAAGATAACTTCAAAGACAATGGCGAACCAATGAGCGACGAAAAGGTTCTCGAAAAAGTAAGAATAATCTTTGCCCAGAATGGTGTTCCAATCAATACTCTCCAGGTTCAGAGAAATGTTGCTGAAGCTGAATCGGGCAAGACATGGGCAAATGCAATCCTCGTCCGCACCCAGGAAGCCTCTGAAGCAAAAAGACAGGCAGTGCTTGCCGATCTTTCAAAGAAGGAAAACTTCGGCGAAATCGACAAAAACAAATTTAGTGTTGACACCATTGGCCCAGTTGTTGGTCAGGAACTCAAGAACAAAATGGTTCTTGCTCTTCTTGTTGCACTTGGCATCATCTTCATCTACATCTCGTTCAGATTCCAGCCAAGAGCTGCCGTTTCAGCAATCGTATGCCTTATCCACGACGCACTCCTTGTTTTTGGTGTGCTGGCAATCACAAACGTCGAAATCAACTCACCGGCTGTCGCTGCCTTGCTGGCTATTATCTCCTATGACGTGCAAGACACTGTCGTAATCATGGACAGAGTCAGAGAAAACTCCAGATACTATGTTGGCAAGATGACATACGCAGCAATGATAAACGAATCAATCACCGAAACATACATCAGGTCAATCAACACTGGTACAACCACGCTTATCGGCATTATCATTCTGTTGATTTTTGGTGGCAGTTCAATTCTCGACTTCACGCTCATTTTCTTTGTCGGCTTACTTGCTGGTACATGGTCATCAATCTATATCGCTGCTCCACTTCTTGTTATCTGGAAGAACGCAGAGCTCAAGTCTGGAAAGAAAACCGAAGCCCCGATTCTTGTCGCCACTGCAACCTCAACCGCATCTATTTCGACTACAATCCAGCCAAACCAGAACGCATCAGCTTCTGACATACAGTCGTACCGCAAGGGTCCACCTCCATCAAAGAGGAAAGGCTCATCAAAGAGAAGAAGATAGTACAGTAAAAGCATAAAAAACTACTCAAACGAGACGGAGGTTTCGAATGGGCAAGCTGATTATTGTAGCTCAAGAAAACAATGAAGCCAAAAAGGCGGTCTTTGCAGCTCTTGAGCCACTCTATGCCGAAGGTTTTGTTATCCTGTCATGTATGACAGGCGATGAGGTCTTCAAGAAGCTTGAACTTGGAACCCCGTCTCTTTTAATTTTGGATCTTGTCCTTCCAGAGACGGATGGTTTCGAGGTCATCAACAGGCTCAGAACAAACTTGAACACATCGAAAATTCCAATTGTTGTCGTCTGCTCTCCTCAGCAGGGAATCACAAAGCTGATCACCAAATCGTTTGGTGTTGAAGCCTACCTTAACAGGCCATTTGCACCAAAGAGACTTCTTGAAGTGGTGAAAGAAAATCTGCGTGGGGGAAACAATGATTGACATATACCTGAACTTTCCGCAAGGCTCTCAACCAAAATCTCTTGGAACGGAATATGCCAGTGACCCCAAAGATGCGCTTTATACGGTAAGAACTCAGATGTTTTCAGGCATTCTCGAGGCAACTTTTCCAACATCAAGATTTGGCTCTTTGGTGTATCGAGGAAGACCGTTGATAATAACCTATCAATCAACAAACCATCTTTATTTTGGCAAAGATGCCGTAGAAATGGCGGAAAAGGATCAGGCGCAGGTGTCAGGCGACATCTACAAAATCCGATCGATGCATCAGGATGTTCTGGCATGTTTTTCTGGTTTGCTATCCCAGTACCCTGTTTTTAGAAATTTCTCTCCAAGGATGCTCATTGTGGATGAGCTTTTCAACCGAATGGTGGAGGAGGAATTTTCAGGTTGTATATTCATAAATACTTGGTCTGACAGTGTTTTGTTGTTTGTTCACCATGGCATGCTGCTTGACTGCAGTTTTGGAGAAATAAGTGACAGGTTCCCGATTAATGAAGCTCCTGTGACCCAGGACATGGCCAAGGCCATGGCCTTGATGGGTGAACCAACATGTTCATTGGATATCTACGAAACACCTGAAAACCTATTCTCGTCGCTAGCCACACTTGAGTTTGGAATCAGCTTTCCAAAGATAAAGTCAATCAACATGCTTAAGGAGTCTCTCACACAAATTGCCAGGGAAGAACTCAAAGCAAAAAGTATTGATTTTGACAATGCCCTTGCCGAGGCGGGCAACGATATGCAGAGTATCGAAGCACTGTGTACAAATCTTGAAAACGCTCTGACAATAAATTTTCCAAGACGAACATTACGATTGTTGACAGAAAAAATGAGCAAAGAGATAGCAAGGTTTAAAAGCCCGCACTGAGACTGAAAACTTTGAGTTTTGATGATTGCATCTGGAGACAGGCCGTGTCGGCCTGTTTTTTTGTTTCATAAACACCAAAACATGCGGATCCTGAGCCGGTCATACGACATGGTTTTGCACCAGTCGATGAAAGCAACTCAAGAACTTCTTTTATTTCTGGTACGATTGATATGGAGGCCTCTTCCAGAGCGTTAAACGGATTTTCCAACCTGTCTTTTCTTGGTTTTAAAAATTCCGGGTTTTCATCGAACTTTTTGTAGGACAGTGCGGTAGAAACTGGCTTATCTGGTATTGCTAACGCAATATGTTTATTGGGAGCTGTAAAGTCCTCAACTATTTCTCCCCTTCCAGTCATTCTACGCCAACCATCATGAATGAAGCATGGCACGTCTGAACCGATTGTCTCGGCTATATTTTTGAGTTTTTCTCTATCAAGTTTGCAGTTTAACATCTCGTTCAAGCTTTTAATAACGCATGCAGCGTCGGATGATCCGCCGCCCAAACCTGCGCCAGAAGGGATCCCCTTTGTGATCTTGATCACAATTTTATGGTTGCGGCCAACATGGTTTAGGAATCTGTCTGCCGCTTTCCAGGCGAGATTGTTTTGACCTGGAGAAATATCGCACAAAACTTCAATTCCTGATCCATTAGAGATGCATATATCGATGTCGTCGAACAAATCTATTGGTGCAACTATTGAATCCAGGGCGTGGAAACCGTTTTCGAGCAAGCCTGTGATGTAGAGATCCCAGTTGATTTTTGCGCTACATCGGAATGAAGCCTGCAAGGCGTTTGAACTCCTCTAGTCCCAAAACCTCTCCGCGAATGTTTTTGTCCAAACCAAGGAACACCAACGCTGAATTGACTTCGTCAGAGTCGAACCCTGCCTCGACCAGTGAATTCGAAAGAGTTTTTCTTCTGTTGTAGAAAGCTCCCTCAACAACTTTGATAAAATGGTTTTCCTTTTCAGGCGACATCCTCGGGGTTTTGCCTGTCGAAAACTCGGCAAAATCAGACCCGACATCTGGTTTTGGGTAGAATGATGAAGGGTGAACCTCAAAAAGCTTTCTGGCTGTGAAAGCATATTGGGCATAGACTGAGAAAGCGGTGTAATTCTTTGTTCCCGGGGCTGCCTCAACGTGATCCATTATCTCCGACGGAAGCATAAAATATGCAGGAGCGTTTGGCGCCTGCTCAGCCCATTGCCTGATGATCGCAGAGGCGCAATAGTATGGAAGGTTGCCATAAACCTTGGTTGGTTTTGATGAACCAATGTTGTGTTCTCTGATGTCGGTAAAAAGCAGCCTGACATTTTTTAACAATTCAGTATTTTTCTGGAGCAGGGCTCTCAGATTGGTGTCAATTTCAACGGCTGTGACCTCGTGGCAAACCTGTGCGAGTATGGTTGTCAGGCAACCGACTCCTGCACCGATTTCAAGCACCCAGTCTGTTGAGTCGAGGCCAGTTTCAAGCACGATGCGGTCGAGTACTTTTTTGTCGTGAAGGAAGTTCTGGCCGAGATTTCTTTTGAGCCTTATCTCATATCGGGCAAGATCATCTTTTAGCCCCTTTAGGCCATTCAAGTACATAGACTCTAACCTTCCTTCTCCCCCACCTGAAAGCCTCCTCTTTCCTGTAGAAAAATACGTCAATTCTGTTTACCTGGATTGCAGATCCGCAATCGCCAGCGATCGCGTAACCGTATCCTTCGATGTAAAGCTTTGTGTGATAAGGGATGAAGTGTGGATCTACAGCTACTACTCCATAACCGGATTTCATGCCTGTGGCTGTTGTCCATGGGTCGCCATCGCATTCTTCAACGGTTGGTGAGTAGGCGGTTGAGTCCATGGTGTAGACCTCGAGAGCTCCGCCTGGGATCTCGCCTTCGCCGATTACTTGTTCTTCTGAGATCGGTTTTTTAGAAATTCTGCTTGATACAAAAGTTGATGATTTCAGTTTTCCATTCTCGAAAACCTGTCTATATGTGTCCTCACGCTCACCACCTGTGCCTGGTTTCCAGACGACGACGTTTCCTCGCTCGACCTGGGCGCTTGGAGTGTAAGTGATTTCGTACGGTATTCTGGTTTTTGTCTTGACCAATTTGTGTTCAACCCTGATGACTTTTGAAATGAGCCTGTTTGGATTCTCTGGGTCGGGCATCATCTCCACTCTGTCGAGTGGACCAAGTTTTATACCTTCCCTTGCCACGATGTCACGAACGTTCTGTTTTGTGGCGAAGAGCTCTTTCCTGCCACCGTCTGATTCAAGTACGAATGGCATGGCGATGGTGTGTTCGATTTGCATGCCTGATTTCACCTGACCGTCCAGATCGTTTACAACGCTGCCTCCGGGCTGGGTGACCACTCTGTCGTTTATGCCGACTGAAATGCCAAGCTCGTCGAACAAGCCTGAGATTGTTTTTTGATAAGTGACCAAAACATTTATGTTTCCATTATTTTTTACGGCAACAGCTTTACTGGAAAAAATGATTGAAATAACAAAAAAGAATGTCAAAACCGCAATAATTGTTATTGCATAACCTATGTTCTTATTTGGCACTTTGCAAACAACTCCATTTTCTGTAAAATCAGTTTCGTGAATATCATTCTACCAAAAGATGCATTGATTCGCAAGGCTAAAGAGACCATCCAAACGCACTTTGCCGGTGTCGCACTCCACCCGGAAGCAATGATGGTCGGTGGCACAATTAGGGATATCCTTCTTGGAAGAACTCCAAAGGATATCGATATTGCCACACCAAATCCGGCAAAATTGGTTGCCGATCTTGTTAAGGCTGGTTACACCCACGTTTTGTTGGATGAGACACGTGACATCCACAGAATGGTCAAGGATGACGCTCATATTGACATTACTCCTCTCAACGAGAACCACATAAACGACCTTCTGTCTCGTGACTTCACCATCAATTCGATAGGTTTGATCCTTCGTAATAATGACCTGCTTGATCCTCAGGGAGGAGTCAAAGATTTGTCAAAAGGACTGGTCAGGGCGCTATCCCAAGACAGGTTCATCGAAGACCCACTCAGGCTTATCCGTGCTTTCAGGATTGCAGCTGACATGAACTTCACCATCGATCCTGTCACGCTCAGGTTCATCACAAAACTCAGCCATCTTATAAGCAAGCCGTCCAAAGAACGCGTAAGGGACGAAATCTGCTGGATGATGGAAGCAGACCACTCGTTCCAGCTGGTAGAAGAACTTTGGAGAACAGGTCTTCTTGGCAAATTGTTCCCGGAATTTGCGGCTGTTACGTCAATAATCCAGAACAAACCACACGCACTTGGCCTTGCTGAGCACCTGATGTGGACATACAAGTACATCGAAGACATTATTACGGAACTTGACGATGTTCTCGGACAGTATGCCGATGACGCAAGGAGTGTTCTCTCAAAGGTCATAGCCTCGAACCGCAAGACGATTATCATTGTCAAGCTTGCTGCCCTGCTTCACGACATTGGCAAGCCGGCAACCATCACTTACGACGAGGAAGTCCATTTCATCGGTCATGACAAGCTTGGGGCTGAGATGATCGAAAAGAGAATGGCAGAGTTCAAGTTCTCAAGCGCGGAAACCAAAGCTGTGTCAATGCTTGTTGAAAATCATATGAGACCGCACAACTTGCTCAAACTCGATGAAGTTTCTCCAAGGGCTGTATACAGGTTTTTTAGAGACCTGGATAATCTGGCAATTCCGAGTTTGCTTATTGGTATTGCTGATGCTTACGCCACAGAAATGCTTCCACTTGGCAGCCTTGAGAACTATCATGAGTTTGTCAGGGCAATGATTGACCAATCCATAAAAATTGGCAAACCAAAACCAATGCTTACCGGCGAGGAAGTCATGAGCATCCTCAAGATCGAGCCAGGACCACTTGTTGGTCAGATCATTGACGCAATGCTTGACGGTCAGGCAACAGGCGAGATAAAGAACAAGGATCAGGCAAAGGCTTTTGTAAAATCGTGGAGACCATCAGATGAAACAAACGCTTAAAGAATTAGTCATGTGTCCAAGCGCTTCGGGCCATGAAAATGATATTGCAGAGCTTTTCACAAAAAAAGCCAAGGAAATTGGGTTACACACCTGGACTGACGGGCATGGCAATGCCTATGCAAGCTTTGGTAAACCTGACAAAAATAAAAAGACTGTTCTCATCTCTGGTCACGGCGATGAAGTCGGTGTGGCTGTTGCCGGGTTTACCGATGATGGCTTTATCAGAATCGTTGACTGGGCAAACCAGCTCGACCCAAGAGTTCTCCCAGGACAAGAGGTTTTCATCAAGGGGAAAAAGGATGTTCCGGCAATCATCGGTATCCTACCTCCACACCTTCAGACGGCAGCTTCGGCAAACAAGGTTTTTGAAGTCAAGCATCTCTACGCTGACACTGGCATGAGCTGTGAAAAAGTCAAAGAACTTGTCTCAGTCGGCGATGCGGTTTATTTTAAAAAAAGGTTTGTCGAGCTCAAAAACGACAGGATCGCCTGCAATGCTGCAGACGACAAGATAGCGCTTGTCACGATGCTGGAAGTTGCAAAGAGGTTGGTCAAAACACAACTCAACGTCAACGTTGTGTTTGCCTCGACCTGCCAGGAAGAGGTCAACCAATCCGGAGGACGACACGCCTTTGCCCAAATAAAACCAGACATTGCCATTGCTATCGATGTCTTGCCTGCCGACCAGTTTGGCTCTTCAGGCTTGCCAACCTATATGCCTTTTGGCAAGGATGTCTACATCACCAAAACCCCCATCTCAAGTGACAAAATAATCTCAAACCTCAAAGAGGCTGGCTCAAGGGTCAACGTAAAGGCTGAGGTTGCAGCCTACAAAAATTCCTACACTGAGTCTCAGGCCATCTGGCTAACTGAATTAGGTTGCCCGACAGGTGACATTGGCGTTCCTATTCGGTACCTCCATCAACCGGTTGAAACCATCGAGCTTGAAACCACCAAAAATTGTGCCCTCCTGCTTTCGGAGTTCCTTACGGGACTCTCCCCAGACATGAAGGAGGTTCTGTGATGGAACTGCTTGAAAAACTTTCAAACGCTTTCGGCGCACCTGGCCATGAACAGGAAGTAAAAGACATTCTTATTGAATTTTTCAAAGAAAAATTCAATCTTTCGCCTGTTGAGGGCGAACATGTTGGGAACCTGACTTTTATAAAAGAAGGCAAACCTGGCAAGCCAAGGATAATGCTTGACGCTCACCTTGACGAAGTTGGGTTTCATGTCTACGGCTACACCGGTGACGGCGATCTCAGGGTCGTTGCCCTTGGCGGAATCGACGACAGGGTTTTGCCAGCAAAGTTTGTTTTGGTTGGCAAAGAAAAAATTCATGGTGTGATGGGTTTGCTTCCGCCACACGATGAAAACTCCGACATAACCAAAGTTGCCAAACTTTCCAGCTACGCAATTGACATAGGTTGCAAGTCCAAGGATGAAGCCCAGGGGCTTGCTCCAATTGGAACACCAGTTGCGTTTGACACAACTTTTGAAGACTGGGGCGAGATCGTTAAAGGAAAGTCTTTTGACGATCGCGCTGGTTGCTGGGCTGTTGCCAAGGTTTTCGAGACTCAAACCGATTGCACGATTATTGCGTCGTTTACCATGGGTGAAGAGCTTGGAGTGATGGGCTCCAGATACGCTGTACGAAAACATAAGCCAAATCTGGTCATCTGTCTTGAAGGCACCTCGGCCGGTGACACGCCCGAAGTCGATGAGCATGTGGTTTGTTCTCGCATGGGCGCTGGTCCGGTCATCACTTTTGAGGACAGAGGGGTTATCATCCCAAAGAAAACCAGACTCCAGCTTGAGAAATGCGCTCAGACAAACAAAATTCCATGGCAGTATAAAGGTACAGTCACAGGTGGAACAAACGCTGGCTTGATGCACATGGAAAACGGTGGAACGCCATGCCTGGTTGTTGCTGCCGGCTGCAGGTACATCCATTCTCCGGTTTCTCTTGCTAGCAAGGCTGACCTGGAAAACATTGTCAAACTAACAAAAGCCTACATCAAAACGGTTGACAAGGAAGGAATTGCACTATGAAAGACATGATAGAAAAACTCGCCGGCATACAGGCTCCATCAGGATCAGAGGACAATCTGACCGATGCAATATCCAAGCTTCTGGCCCCAATTTCCACAACAAAGGATTTCATGGGCAACCTCCTGGTCAAAAAAGAATCATCTGGTTCAAAAATTTTGGTCATGACCTCAATTGACCATGATTCTATAGTTGCCAACTTCATTGACGATCGTGGCTTTGTAAGGTTTTATCCATCATCAGGGCTTCATGAGAAGGATGTTCTTGGCAGACAGGTTGTTTTCATGTCCGGCATCACCGGTTTGGTTGGAACAGAAGACCTGCCAGACGGCAAACCTCAGTTTTCAAAGATGTTTATCGACATCGGAGCCAAGGACAAGGCAACGGCAGCAAAACACATCACAATCGGCGACCACGCCTGTCTTCCGGTCAAGTTCAGACTTGAAGGTGACAGACTCGTTGCTGGAGCAAACGGCAACATAACCTCGACAATCCTTGCCTGGGCAATCAAAGAAATCGACACCACGCCAAACAACCTTGTGTTTGCTTTTGCATCCCAGGGGAAGATTGGTGGCAGGGGCGCCATGGCTGTCATGACAGGCGAAAAACCAGATCTTACCATCTCTATCGACCTCTATACTGCAACTGACACACCGAACCACCCGGACAAAGTGAAAATAGAGCTTGAAGAAGGCCCTGTTCTTGTCATTGCAGATTCTTATATTGTCAGGAGTAAGGCAGTTGTTGAATCAATAAAGACAGTTGCAAGCTCTTCGAACATCCCACTCCAGGTGGCAATAAGCGACAAATTCGACACAAAGGACATGAGAGTCGGTATGGCTGTGACAGCCAATCCGATGGTCTCGTTGTGTCTTCCGGTAAGAAATTACGGCGAAGGAATCGTCTGTTCGCTCAAGGATGCGCAGAACCTTGCCAAGCTTTTGGCAAAAGTGGTTGTAAAGAAACTTTTAAAATAGTTGAATTTAACTTGATGGCTTCTAAACTTCAAAGAGGTTAGGAGGCAAAAAATGAAAAGAACGCCGCTTTATGAAAAACACGTTGCGTTAGGCGCAAAGATTGTTGAATTCGCCGGTTATGAAATGCCGATTCAGTATACCTCGATTATGGATGAACACAAAGCTGTCCGTGAAGCAGTAGGTATCTTCGATGTTTCCCACATGGGTGAAGTCGAGATCAATGGCAAAGGTGCAGCAAAGCTTGCTGAAAAGCTATTCACCAACATGGTGGAAGGCATGAAACCAGGTGAAGCCGAGTACACAGCCATGATCAAAGAAGATGGTGGAGAACTCGACGATTTATTCATCCACTATGTCAGCCCGGAAAGAATTTTCCTGGTAGTAAACGCTTCAAACGCAGACAAAGATTTTGCCTGGATGAAAAAGCATGAAACTTCAGACGCAATCGTCACCAATCACAGCGACGAATGGGCCGAAATGGCAGTCCAGGGGCCAAAGGCAGCCGACGTTATCAAGAAACTCACAAACTTCAACGCTCCAGCCCTTCCATATTTCCACTTCAGATTCGACAAGGTTGCAGGTTTTGATGGCATGATTGCCAGAACCGGTTACACAGGCGAAGATGGTTTTGAAGTCTATGTCAAGAACGCTGATGCTCCAAAGGTTTGGGACGCAATCATGGAAGCCGGTAAAGAATTTGGCATCAAGCCGATCGGCCTTGGCGCACGCGACACTCTCAGATTCGAGGTTTGTTACTGGCTCTATGGCAACGAGATGGATGAATCAATCAACCCACTGGAAGCCGGACAGAAGTTTGTCGTAAAGTTCGAGAAGGACTTCATCGGCAAGGAAGCGCTCCTCAAGGCTCAGGAAGCTGGCATAAACAAAAAAATCGTTTGCCTCAAGATGCTCGAAGAGGGCGGAATTCCAAGATCGCACTTCGAGGTTTTTGACGGCGAAAAGGAAATCGGCAACACTACCTCAGGCGGCCCACTCCTTACAGCTGGTTACATCGGCGCAATGGCCTATGTTCCAAATGCATACAAGGTTGGCGCAAAGGTTCAGGTCGAAGTCAGAGGCAAGAAGCTGAACGCAGAGATCATCAAAAAGCCGTTCTACAAAGGCACGGCAGGACAGGTAAGGGAAAATTAGAAATGGCAGAAAACCTCGAGGCAATTGCAAAGCAGATCAGACGCGACATAATTTCGATGACCCAGGCAGCCGGTTCAGGACACCCGGGTGGGTCGCTGTCGGCAACAGACCTGATGACCGTGCTCTATTTTGAAACGGCCAACATCGATCCGAAAAAGCCACAGATGGAAGACAGGGACAGAATCATTTTTTCAAAGGCCCATGTCACACCGCTGATCTACTCAGTGCTTGCCAGAAGAGGTTTTTGTGACCCTTGTGTGCTGCCAACTTTTAGAAAACTTGGTTCCCCACTCCAGGGACACCCGCACATCAATTGCATTCCAGGCATTGAATCATCAGGCGGTTCGCTTGGGCAGGGTATCTCTGTTGCACTCGGTCTTGCGTTAGGCGCAAAACTTGATGGCAAACCGTGGAGAGTCTGGACCGTGCTTGGTGATGGCGAACTCCAGGAAGGTCAGGTTTGGGAAGCGTTTATGGCCGGTGCCCACTACAAGGCTGACAATCTCACGGCAATCATCGACAAAAACGGTCTTGAAATCGACGGTTCGACCAAGGAAGTCATGAACATCGACCCCCTTGCTGACAAGCTCAGGGCTTTTGGCTGGGAAGTAATAGAAATCGACGGTCATGACTATGGCCAAATCAAACAGGCCTATGAAAAGGCAAAAACCGTCAAAGGGAAACCGCAGGCAATAATCGCAAACACAGTCAAGGGTAAGGGTGTGTCGTTCATGGAAAACAACGTGAACTGGCATGGCAAGGCTCCGTCAAAAGACGATGCAGCAAAGGCTCTTGCAGAACTTACGGATTGATAAAAGGATAAATGTTTCAAAACCGCCATCTGTTATGATGGCGGTTTTTTATTGTTCAAATAATGCCAACGAGATTTGGACGATTCGAGCTATTTACGTTTATTTGTAATAAGCACGGTGGAGTTTGGTTTATAGTGGATTGGTGAATTCAATTTCCAGATTCAAGTTGACTGTTTCAAGTTCATTGATTCTGTCGTTGCAATCATGATTCTTGTCTCGATATAAGATGAATTTGAACTTGTGTTTGCCGATGATTGTGTTGAAACCATCTCTGGAGTGGGCGTCAGGGATGAAGATGATCGTGATTTTTTTATAGGAGTTGTCAGTTCTGGTTGGATACATAGTGGTGTATTTGCCTTTTGCTGAATCAGGCAAGACTGCACTGGACACCCAACCCCAGTAAAACTCATCAAAACATCCTTCACTTGGCAATGTGTCGAAGGTGATGTCCAGTTTGAAAGATTTCAGATAACCATACAATGCCCCGGATCCATTGGCATTCTTGAAAATATCTGTTGAAACCGACAAATCAATGTCACCGTTTCCGTATGGTCCTGCCAGTACGCCTTCAGGGAGACCAGTGGCAGAAGATCTCACTGTTACCTTCGTGTCGACTGGATCCCAGGTTAGTCCTTTGCCTTTAATCGTGCTTGATCTTGAGGCGTATGTATCATAGCTCATCTGGTATGATTCACCTTTTACCCTTATTCTGGCAGTTGCTTCCTGTGTGAACCTGTCATCACCGAATTCGTAGGTGACTATGATTGGAACTTCAACATATTTTGGCAGTCCATCTTCCTCCAGCATGTAGCCATTGCTGTCAACCGGTTGCGCGTTGAGTTTATGGTGGACTATACAGACAAATATCTCTCTCGACTCGTTATAGGCTAGATCAAAGTCAATGTATGAATCATCGGGACAACTTGAGACGTTGTGCAAACTGAAGTTGAAAACATTGTCAGAAGTAGTTTTTGACAGAGCCTCCTCATCTGCTGAAATATCAATAACCCTGAAAGGCTTTATCCCCCTGTTGACGATTGTGAACGATGATTTAGGAAAATCAGAAACATCTAGCCTTTTGCTGCAATTACAGAAATCAAAAGTCATGTTTGAGGCATCAATGCCAATTCTGCACGTGTTGATTTTGACCTCGTCTACCGGTTCAAGCGGTTCTTCAAACGCAGGACCTGTGAAAAAAGCGTACATATCTCTTGAGCGCCAATATTGGGGGTGTGTGTAGATGGTGATTGTCGATCCATCATCAAGCTCTTTTTCCACCCCTAGAACAAAGACATCGTTTAGCATTGCATAATCGAATGCGACTTTCCAGTCCGTCTCCTTGTTTGGATTTGTCCTTGCCTGGGCATCGAGGCTGATCCTGAATGGTATACCAAAAGAGCCTCCGGCACCAGCATAGCTTGGCTCGGAAAAATCTGACCATATGCCATATCCAAGCTCATTGCTCTTGCTTGAAACAGCCACCTGAAGATAGTCCATCCCACTTGATTTGAAGTTGTCCTCCATGTTGTTGATGATTGAGCCGGCATGACAGGTGTCAAGCAGAATTCTGATTTTTGATCTTGCGTGCAAGATGGCAAAGTTACCCTTTATGAAGTCCTTTATGTAGTTGACGATCGACTGGTATGTGATTACATGACCGTCAAAGGTGCCGATGATGTCAATATTTCCGTGTGTTCCGATGAAGATATAAACTTCAGGAGTGACGTCTGTGGGGAGTGCGTCAATCTTTGATTGGATGTCAGCCATGCTCTGGGTAAATCCATTAACGGAACCTTGCTTAACACTCCATCCATCCCCGGCTCTCCACCATCTCTGTGCGTCATTCTCCATGGCTGTTCTACATTCACGGTCGTTCCATTCGAAATCAAACGGATTCCCGTCACCATCATCAGCGCAGATCAGGTCAATCTCAGCATTTCCTGCGCCAAAACATACACTGATATTCTGTTTGCATATACCAAGATTGAAGCAGGTCTTGTAATTGGATAGCACTTCACCGACAAAATCAACCCTTAGCCTCCTGTAAACATGCTCAACCTCATCTTCATCTTTTACTTTGGCATCATCCAGGGATCCTGCAAAAATAACGGCAAATTTGCTGGGGCATTGTGGCAGTGCCGGTATAGTTGATATTGCAATATCGGAGAGCTGGGGCTTGACACTAACAATCTTTTGCGAAAACAGGAGCTTCTTTGCTACAAGCATCGAGAAGCCCTTGCTGTCAGTCTTTTTTGATCCTTCAAGACAGACAAAAGTGCCATCCTCAACAATTTGCCCCTTTTCAAGGCGTATTGGGATTTTGTTTGTTTGAGCATTTGCCCTTTCAAATATCAGCCAGTAATCCTCAACAATCATGGGATAGGGTTCATTGGTGAAAAAGCCTTGAATGGTAAGCGATTGATCTTCCTGAGTCTTTTCTAGGTCAACGTCTCCGGCTTCAGTTGCATTGGGTGGGGCAACGAACACGGGTCCCATATACCCTTCTGCAGGCATACTCTCGGATTTTGAGATGAATCTGAAGAAATACAAAAGACCATATTCCAAGCTCATCCTGAACCGATAAATTCTTGCCTTGCCGAAAGAAGATTTGATATCCTCGGTTTTGGCATCGGGTGTTTTTACAGTTTGAAGGTCATTGCTCGTGGCTTTGTTTCTTTTTGATCTTCCCAAATTCAACGTTTTGCTGTTGTCGCTTACCGCCATGCCAAGACTGACATCATCTGGAAATTGATCATTTTTTGTGTGATATTCGACGGAAAATTCGTAGAGATTGTCTTTTAGCTGTGTAGATTTCGGGTATCTGAATCCTTCTTTTTCGCACACCGGGTCGTCAACGTTTATCTCAACAGTTTTTGTCGAGTCAAACCATTTTATACCGCCGTCACCGGATGTGCCAAGATTTTCTCCAACAAACCTCATTGGCAGCAATGTCCTGCCATCTTTAATAACTGGCACAACTTTTGGGTTGTTTGGGTCAATTTGGATTACTTTACTGTTTATCTTTGCATCTTTTTTGCCAATCCACAACTCAATAATATCGCCTTTTCGGGTTGTTATCTTGACTTCCTTTTGGCTTGCGATCCATTCAAGTTTTGTACCTTCGATTTCGCTGGTAACGTATCTTATGACAAGAAACATTCTTGAATTGATTATAACCGGCGCTGTCTCCATCGGCCCCTTTGAATCGTCATTTACCCAATACAGTGAATTGCCAATCTGATATTTGAGGACAAGCTTGCAGTCGGGTTCCTGTCTTTCCTGGTTGCATATTGTTGTTGCACAAGCCTCACCAGAGCGTGCAAATTCATTGGCGTTGGTGTCAACGGCAGTCACATAGTAGCAGTATTGTGTGTTGTTTTTGATGTTTGTGCTATCGGTATAACTGGTCAGTTTGATTGGGAAATCTGTAAGAGGAGTTGGAAACTCCTTGCCTTTTTCTGTTCCTCTGTATATCCAGTACCCGTTGGCGTTCTTGACTTCATTCCATTTGAGGCTGACAAATCCACACTCGCCGGTTGCGCTTAGCTCAAACTGGTCAGTGTTAGCGTGAACATAAACAACATGCTGACTGGAAGTTGAGACTAGCACAAATGACACGATTACAAAAAGAATTATTTTTTTCATTTTGCACCCCTTCGCAAAACTATCTGTCAAAAACAGTTGTCATCGGATCAATAAATCGATTGTAATATATCATGATCATTATGGTTTTACAAACTTAATTTTGACATAACTTTGTTACAGATCGAATTGATGAAACAAGTGTGATTTTGCCTTGAGAATGTCTATGATATTTTTAATAAGCGGCAGGGTTACGGATTTCTTGAAAACTCGAATCAAGCGTTGCAATCAAAAATTTGCTCGACAATTTGAGTCTGTGGTGCTCAGAGGTGGCTGGAATTTGTTTACCGACAGATGAAATGTTATTCGAATCTCTCGTCAGATCTTATTTTGTCAATGTTGCCAATTGTTTTCTCTGTCCAGCCAAACCTGAGCGGATCGCCATCGACAATTTCCGGGAAATAAGGCTTGATGTCTAGTACTGGCGTACCATCGATCATGTCACAGTCTTGAAAGTATACCTTGTTGCCTTCTACCCGTTCGAGTCTTACTGTGGAAATGCCTATTTGATTTGGTCTTATTGGGGCGCGTGTGGCAAAAACTCCTCGTTCGACGGTGTCCATGAAAGGGATAACCTTTAGCTTGTATGGTCTGTCAAGACCGAGAAAACTCCGCAGTCTTGAGATGCTGAGTTTTTTTGGCCTGTGGAGGTGAAACACGATAACAATATGCGAAAACCCGTCAAGATCGGCCAGCCCTTCGACAAACTCTGGATGAAGCTCGATGATTCCTTTTATTCCGCGTCCGGCTTTAGGCTGGACTGGCATTCCGCTGGGCTCTTTGAATGGCGAATTTATCTTGCCAATTTCACGGAATTTGATCATCCTGGATATTTTCCTTCTTCGATGAGGTGTTGTAACGGTTTCCGGCGATGTCGTAGCCTTCCTCTATGATGCATTTGACCATGAGCGCTGCTTGCTTGATGGTTTCAAAGAAAAGCGAATCTTTTTCCGGTTTTGAAAGTACAAAATCCACTACTTCGTCTCTGGTTTCAGGTCTTCCAACACCAATTTTTATGCGGTAGAAATCGGCTTTTCCAGTGACACTCAATATCGAATTTATTCCCTTGTGGCCGCCGCTTGAGCCGGTTTTACGCAGCTTCAGTGTGCCATCGGGGTGGTCGATGTCGTCATAGAGAACAATCCAGTGGTCCGATGGTATCTGATTGGCATCTGCCAGACACTTGACCGGTTGGCCGGAGAGATTCATGAAAGACTGCGGTTTTGCAAGCACAAACTGAAAATTGTCATCTTTGAATCTGCCAATCCTTGCGTTGCAGGATGTTTTTGACAGCCTGACACCAAGCATTTTGCCAAACGCGTCTACAGCGTCAAAACCTGCGTTGTGCCTTGTGTGGGCATATTTTGTTCCAGGGTTGCCCAATCCTATGATAAGCCATTTTTCCACGCACATGAGTCTAGCAAAACATTGACTCCATTGCAAAGACCAATCATTAAGAAATTCGAAACCCGATTTATCTTGACACAAAGAATATCAGTTATACTATGACTGACGAGTCAGTCAGTGACTGACTCGTCACCCTGAAAGGAGTCAGCGTGGATACAAAACAACAGATACTTGATGCAGCCAGGAAAGTAATAAGTGTTAAAGGGTTTGCAGGAGCCAGAATTTCTGACATCGTATCCAAAGCTGGGCTAGCGCAGGGAACCTTCTATTTATATTTCAAAAACAAGCAGGATGTTGTATTCCAGCTTGCCCAACAGATCACAACATCGCAGTCGGAAAGAATCGCTCTATTTGAACAGATAGGGCCGAGCATGTCCAGAAGCGAATTCATTGAAAAAGTCTACACTGTTTTTGACAGCTACATGGTTTTCTTTAAAGAGAACGCTGACATCATGAGGGTTCTTGCCGGGGAAGTCAGTAACGATCCAAAACAGAATAAGGTTTTTCGCGACATTATTGAAAGAGTAGAAAATGCATTCATCCACTTCTTCGAGACTGCACAAAAATCAGGTTTTTTAAAAGATTTTGATTACAGATCGATTTCCCAGATGGCCATCATGGCTGTGATGCAGTTTTTCTTTTCAACCATAACCAAGGCGGAGGACTTTCCTTCAAGTGACAAGATTAGAGAGTTTGTGGACATGTGTCTTTTTGGAATTCTGAAGGAAACCAATGCTTAAAAGATTCTCAAATTTTGTTGTTAACAACAGGCTTCTGATAGTCATCCTAACCGTCGGCTGTATATTGCTGTCGCTGGTATCGATGACCAGGCTCAAAGTCAATTATGACCTCTATTCCTACCTACCGCCAAACCTCAACTCGGTAAAAGGGCAAAAGCTTTTGACCGACCAGTTTGGTCTATCTGACAAGATCTTCCTCATTCTGCCACAACTGCCGGCAGCCCAAATTGAGCAAATTCTGGAAAATGTCAGAAAAATAAACGGTGTAACTGAAACCTTTTGGTACTCTGACCTTGAGGACATAAAAGTCCCTGTTGATTTTGCTACAAAATCAGCCATAGAAAAGTTTCTTACAGGTGACGAGACAGTAGTCCAGGTCACGGTCAACTCAAAAGCAAAGCCTATGGCTGAGTTTGACCAAGAAATCAGAGATGCCGCCGGAGAAGAGTCCAGAGCAGTTGGCTCCTATATGTATTCGGATCAGATTCGCCAGATGACTGATTCAGTCAAGACATCAACGCTTGTCATTGCCGTCATTGCCGTTCTGGTTGTGCTTCTTATCGCTCTTGTCCAGCCGGCCTATTCAGTGCTTTTCATGGTATGTACAGGTTTGTCAATCCTGTTTAATTTTGGTCTGATAGCCCTGTGGAGGGGGGAGATGAGCTTTGTCTCGTCTTCAGTATCGGCAGCGCTTCAGTTGGCTGTAACGATGGATTTTTCAATATTTCTCCTTCATCGTTACGAAGAAGAGAAAAACCTCATGCCACATGACCAGGCAATGGCTCACGCAATCGCAAAAACAACAGTTTCCATCTCATCAGCAGCGTTGACAACCGTTGCCGGTTTCCTTGCCATGTCTTTTATGAGTCTCCGTGTTGGAATGGATCTTGGCATTGTAATGGCACAAGGTGTTTTTGTCGGGTTCGTAGTCACCACAACCATCCTTCCGGCAATACTGCTTTTCCTTGAGAAGCCACTATCGGCAATAAGGCACAGAAACATAATTCCAGACCTAACTCCTTTGGCAAAAAGAATTGTTGCCAACAAAGAGCTGCTGCTTGCTGTCATTCTGGTAATTGGTTGCGCAGCCTACATTGGCAATGCCAATCAGCCACTGACATATGCAATGTCAGACGGGTTCAAACTGAACCAGAGAATTCAGGACGACTTCACCCTGGTATCGGAAAAATTTGGCTCAGGAAAATCGGTTAGTGTAATTTGTCAGAATATGACTGCACTGGAAACTGAGAACCTCGAGAGAGACTTGGCAAAAATCGAAGGCGTTGCGTCTGTTTCGGGGCCAAGCACCACAGGAGTTGCGTTAATCCCGGATGGTTTCATCCCAGAAAAAATACTCTCAAAGATGAAGAAGGAAGGTCTGACGCTGATAAACGTCACACTTGAAGCAATGCCAAAGCAACTTGAGAACGAAACATTCAAAAACATACAAGACATGGAGTCAAAATACCCAGATAAAATGTATGCCACAGGAACAGACATGCTCAGCTTTGACATTGCCAGAACCGCAAACAGTTCAATGCAACTGGTTTCTATCGCCACCATCGTTTCAATTTTCCTGCTTGTTTTGCTTGCACTTCGGAGATTTGTTCCATCGATAATCGTTGTGGCAACCATTCAGATAGCCATTTGGACAAACATTGCCATTTTATGGTACATGAATGCCAACCCTGTGTTTTTCTTTGCCACAATCTCGCTTGGGGCAATCCAGCTTGGAGCAACGGTTGACTATTCGATACTTGTCAGCACCAGGTTCTACGAGGAGCTGGAAAAGGCTGAGCCGAAGGAAGCAATGCTCAAAACCATCAGAGAGGCAGGACCATCGATACTTGTTTCAGCTCTGACGCTGTTTGTTGCAACGTTTGCCATATCGGTGACCAGCAAGCTGACCATGATAAAAGACCTTGGATCGCTACTTGCCAGAGGATCATTGATTTCAGGACTATTTGTCATCGTTTTCCTGCCAGCGCTGCTTCTGATATATGAACAGATAAAAAGGAGATTCCATGCGAAACATTAAGATTCTCGCAATCGCCATACTAGTTTTTTTGCAGGTTGTGCCCGTACTTGCCACAACTTCAACCCTGGAAAGGACGCAGACAGTCTACACCATTATGGACTGGTCTGGGAAAACCGAGGAAACATCAGTTGTTAACTGGATAAGGGCAAGAAATTATAACGGATTGTCGGTCATAGACAAACCAGAACTCAAGGAAACAACCATCCTTGAAAGCAACATCAAACCGGAAGAGAAAAATGGTTCGCTTGTCTGGAACATTAAAGGCGACAAGGATATTTACTACACTGGCAAGACCGACAAACAGCTGCCAGTAACGCTTGACGTTGAGCTTAAACTGAATGGCAAACAGGTGAAACCCGAAGAAGTGAAAGGCTCAGGGAAGCTTGAAGTTCAAATAACATTCACAAACACTCTTTCCAAACTGGAGACCCTTGCCTGGACAGAGGGCGACACAAAGAAAACCCTTACAAAAAACATAAACTACCCAATGACTGTGATGGCGCAGCTTTCGATGGACACAAAAGACTTCAAGGAGATCAAAGGCGACGAAACCATGCACCTGACGGTTGGCAGCAACAGCAACTACACCTGGTCGGTATTTCCAAGACCAAAAGCATCCATAAACTTCACCATCACCTCAGACACACTCAAACTTCCAACCATGCAGATTTCAATAATCCCAAAAACACCAAAGATAGACATTCCATCAGTTGACAAAAGCTCAATAGACGTGCTTGGCAACCTCGGCTCCGACCCGGAGCTGTTTGACATGTTGAGTATGAACATGGACTTTGACCTGACAGAGGCCTCAAGCAACATCGACCAATTAACCCAGTTGCTTGATGGGGTCAAAACAGCTGTTGACACAGCTAAAACCGGTCTTGACGGGTTGTCAAAGCTGTTGACCGAATACGCCAAAAATCTCCAGACCATGCAAGATGGCGTTTCAGGTCTCAAGCAATTATCTGAAGGTCACAAGCAGGTGCTTGACATGATGAACTCCCAATTTCAGGCAAACACAGGTGGAATTGGCGAAATCGTCACTTCAATACAAACCACAAGTGATTTGTCATCAAAAGTTTCCAGGGATGTTTTCAAGCTCAAGGCAAACCTTGAAGACATGGAAGACTCTATCAAACAAATAAGAAATCAGACAACCGACCAGAACATACTCAATGCCTTGAATGATATTGATTCACTTCGAAAATCCTGTCTTGGCAAAATCGACCCAATAAAAACAAATGCCGACACGACAACTTCCACGCTCAAAACCTTGCTTGAAGGTGGTACAATCAACGGCAAGCAGGTGCCGTCGGTTTCAAGCCTTCCTGACCAGATGAAGCTGCTTGGTGACACTCTGACAGCCCTGTCAACCGGTGGAAAGGTTTCGGGCATGGATTTGCCTGGGGTCAACACCACAATTGACGGACTCAAGGGACTAAACGACGGTCTGGAAATCATCATTAAGGGTGGCAAGGTTCAAGGACAGACGGTTCCACCGTTTGCTGACATCCCAAAGCAACTCGGTCAGGCAATCGACGGACTAAAGATCCTTGTTGATGGCGGAAAATACAATGGACAAGTTGTTCCACCACAATCTGAGATGAAAAAAATGATTGCTGATTTCAAAAAACAGCTTGATTCGATGCCCGACACATCAAAACTTGGCAAAACCATGGAACAAATGAAGAAAGCCATCGACAAGGCTGGTGGCACGCAAAAAGTTCAGGAAGCGCTCGATAGCACCAAGAAACTTGTTTATCAGGATCAGGCAGAGTACGACCGGATGAAAGTTTTGGGTGACTCGTACACTTCATTTGTAGGCAATACCGACAAAGCTGACAGTTCAGTGATATTTGTAATTAAATTTGTCAATTCATCATCCAATATGCCTATTAACAATGAAGTGAAGCAATATGATGCAGAAAAGGGCATAATGGACTCAGGAATAATCAAATATCGCTATTTGATACTTATAGTTGCTATTGCTATCATAATAGCTGCTTTCCCTATCAATTGGCTCTTTAAGAAAAGACAAAATGCTAAGAAATGAGTTTTGGATAGTTTGAGTTATTTTCAATTTAATTTGCGAGAGCATTGAATACAATTTAAAAAAGATACCGCGACCATCTTTCTGCGATTAGCAGTTGAATGAAAAAACTCTCTCAGATATCTTCGTCAGAAAAATAGTCGTGGTCAATTTTTTTGATTACAAACCTTTCATGTTCGCTTACACCGATGTTGTGCTCGATCATCAGTTCGACAAGCTTTTGACCGTTTATAAGGATGATGTTTTTGCCTGCTTTTGAGACATAATCGTATGCATCCTTGGTAAAATCAGACGTTGTGATGAAAACCCCTTTGTCTGCATGAAAGCCAACCAGGCTGCCTACAAAGCCGTTTAGTTCCTTACTTCCAACGTTTCCCTGCCATCTTTTGGCCTGGATATAGATTTTATCAAGCCCGAGTTTATCTTGGTCGATAATGCCATCAATTCCGCCATCACCGGATTTTCCAACGACTTTACCAGCGTCTTTGCCAGATCCGCCATATCCTATGCCCAAAAGCAAATCTACTACAAGTTTTTCAAAAAAACTTGGAGAGGTTTTTAGCAACTCATCGAGTAGATCTGTTGCGAGTGTTTTATTCAATTTAGCATAAGCTTTATCGATTACTTCGGTTGGAGATAGCTCTGAGTCGATTGAGGTAAACGTTTTTTGAACTGCATCTGCATCAGTATCAGCTTCGTCTTTTCTTGTTGTTGCGTATTTTTTGAATGATTCAAATTGCATTAGAAATCTGCTGTTAATTTTTGCAGGATTTGACTTTACAATGTTTAAACCCAAATCAGTTATTTCCCAAGTGCTTTTTCTAATTTTGTTTAGCAAGCCCGCTCGATAAAGATAATACACTGACCAATGGGCTCTACTTATATATGCTTCTTCTCTCCCACTCTCAACCATTACAGATTTATCTTCTTCACTAAGATTCAATGACGAAGCAACGAGTTCGCTTATTTCAGAACTGGTTCTTGGTTTTTTGTCTACCATGATTTTAAGTATTGGTAGAATGAATTCATCAAATTTTGGTAATGCCATCTTTCCTCCCCAGTTGTTCCTACTCTATCAAATCTAGATCCTGGACGTCCTTCAAGGTTTTCCGGACTAACGGGTGCTTGCGGTTGAGTTTGATGCCGATGGCTTTTCGGTTCATTTTCGATGGCGTGTCGACTTCGTATTTGAGCAGAAGACCTTTCTCAATGAGCATGTTTATAAAATTGAACCTGTCTTTGTAGTCGTCCCCAACGATTGAATCAGGAAGCAATTCTTTGGCAACATGAGACAATCCGATGTAGCTCATGGAGCTGTCTTCCCATCGGTTCATCAACTGAACAAATGCCCTGATTGGCGCTTCGGCATCTTCCTCGTCGCCAGGGATGTATCCGAGCACTCGCTCAAGAGGAATGAACTCAGTAGCAGCCGAGATCAGTTCCGAACCGGTTGACGATTCGAGTCCGACAAGAATGACGTCCTTGCCAAGTCTCAGAAGTCTGTGGACAAGCTCGGAAAAATCGTTGTCGCCTGAGAGAAGAATAAACCTCTCAACGTCTGGCAGTGTGAGTGCAATTGTCAAACCCTCAAGGCTCATGGCTATGTCGGTGATGTTTTCCTTTCGAACCTCTGTGCCGTACTTGAGGCGCTTTGGCGCGTAGCGGATTTCAAAGCCAAGGCTCTGAACCTTGGGCATGAGCTCTGTGAACTCGAGCCAGTCTGCAAAGGCGATGGCGGTCAATATTTTGTGCTTGTTTCTGGCCATGTCGCGCAGGTTTGGGAAGAACATTTTCAGGTCGAGGTCATGACCGTAGTTGTTTTTGTAGCTGAACCAAATGTTTTCAAAATCGATAAGTATTGCCACTCCTGGTAGTGAATCCATTTTTTCTCCTTAAAATTTTTATTTTTCCAAAAGTTTGAGAATTTGAGGCAGAACCTCGCCCGACTTGCCACGGATGAGCACATCGGCTCGTTGGTCAATTTCGGACTCGGTTGTGTTGATGATAATTATTTTTGCACCTTTTCTTTTGGCAATTGTTGGCAAGCCTGCTGCCGGCCAGACCATGCCTGATGTGCCAATAACCATGTAAACATCGCATTCTTGCACGTCGTCTCGCGCCAGACTCCATTCTTTCTCTGGCAGCATTTCTCCAAACCACACAACATCAGGTCTTATAAACGACCCACACTCCAGACACTTGGGAGGTGTGACTGACGAATCAAAAACGTTTTTGCAAATATCTTCAGCCAGACACTTGTTTTTAAAAATGTTTCCGTGGAGTTCACGCACGACACCTGAGCCTGCACTCTGATGATACCCGTCAATGTTTTGCGTGGCAACAGCCAATGATTCAAAAATGCTTTCCATTTTGGAAAGAGCCAGATGGCCAGCGTTTGGCTTGCTGTTTCTAATAGTCAGCCGACGTTGTTCGTACCAATCCCATACGTTCTCTGGCTGGGACAGAAACCCCTCAACAGTAGCCCAGATCATTGGATCAAGCTTTGACCACACACCGTTTTCATCGCGAAATGTTTCAATGCCAGATTCCTGACTCACCCCTGCGCCTGTTAAAACAGCGACCTTTTTAGCCTGGGATAACACCCTTGCGGCATCTTCAATTGACCGTATCACAAAAAAATTATAACAATATTTATCCTGGACAACAGCACATTATGATTAGATAGTGCTTGGACAAGGCAAAGTCAACGACAAGCAAAAGGTTACATGACCGTTTTATATAATCCTTTAATGCAATTTATACTTTTCCCTTTGACAAACACCAATTTCAAGTATAATTTCATGTTTGGTTTTAAGACACTAATAGAAGGTGGTGTATGAAAGAAATCAGATTGCACGGAAGAGGAGGCCAGGGTGCCGTAACCGCGTCAGAAATTTTGGCTCACGCGGCGTTCATCGATGGCAAATCCTCGCAAGCGTTTCCAAGCTTTGGTTCAGAGAGAAAAGGAGCACCGGTCCAAGCTTTTGCTAGAATCAGTGATGCTAGAATCAGAACTCGCGCACAGATAGTGAACCCGGACTTTGTTATCATCCAGGATCCAACGCTCATTGGCGTTGTTGATTGTCTCTTTGGACTCAAGGAAGATGGACTGGTTATCGTTGCCTCGGCAAAGAAGCCAGAAGAGCTTGGTTTGAACACAAAGGCAAAAATCATCACAGTTCCTGCTGTAGAGATTGCCCTTGAAGAAATCGGCAGACCGATTCCAAACACAGTAATGATTGGAGCATTTGCAGGCGCCACAGGACTTATCTCAATCGAATCGGTTGAGAAGGCTGTTCACCACAAATTCTCTGGTGAAATCGGTAACAAGAATGCAAAGGCTTGCAGAAGAGCCTATGAAGCAGCAAAGGGGGCAAGATGAAACTTAAACCAGGTATTAATGTAGCCCCGGGAACATCAAGAACAAACAAGACAGGTTCTTGGAGAAACTACTTCCCAAAATTCAATCTTGACAAGTGCATCGGTTGTGGCACATGCGCAACCTATTGCCCAGAAGGTTGCATCTATGGCGACCTTAAGAACAAATTCCACCCAGACCTCGACTATTGCAAGGGTTGCGGCATTTGTGTTAATGTCTGCCCGGTCAAGTGCATCGAGATGGTTCTGGAGGTGAGATAATGGCTAAACAATTCATCGAAGGATCAATGGCAATTGCCCTTGGTGCAAGCCTGACAAGACCAGATGTCATCTCAGCATATCCGATCACGCCACAGACTCACATCGTTGAAGACCTTGCCCAGATTGTTGCAGATGGTCAGCTCAAGACACAGTTTATCAACACCGAATCAGAGTTTGGCGCAGCCTCAGTTGTCCTTGGCGCACTTGCTGGTGGAGTAAGGGCTTACACAGCTACAACATCCCAGGGCTTGATTCTCATGAGCGAAGTGCTTTTCAACTGCGCTGGCATGAGACTCCCGCTCCTTATGTGCTGTGCAAATCGTTCACTCTCAGCACCGCTTTCAATCTGGTCTGATCAGCAGGATGTCATGGCCATGAGAGACTCTGGTTTCATCCTCGGTTTTGCCGAAGACGCCCAGGAAGCTCTTGACCTTCACATCATCGGCATGAAGATAGCCCAGGATGAAAGAGTCCAGCTTCCGTACATGGTCAACGTTGACGGTTTCCTCATCACTCACACGTTTGAAACAGTCGATGTCCCGACTCAGGAAGAAGTTGACAAGTTCCTCCCACCGTACAAACCGTTCCAGATGCTCGATCCGTCAGCACCGATGTCCCTTGGCTGCTTTACAGAGCCATCGCATCACATGGAAGCAAGATATCTCATGCACAAAGCCAATGTTGACTCACTGCCGATAATCGAGCAGGTCAGCAAGGATTTTGAAAAGGCATTTGGTAGAAAAGCCGGCGGACTTGTTCAGGGATACAAACTCGATGATGCTGAAGTTGTGCTCGTTGCAATGGGTTCAACAACCGGTCTGCTTGAAGAGGTTGTTGACCAGCAAAGAGACATGGGTAAGAAAACCGGTCTCCTCAAGATCAAGACCTTCAGACCGTTCCCAGAGGAAACCGTTAAGGCAGCTCTCGGCAACAAAAAACAGGTTATCGTATTCGACAAGGCGATGTCAGCTGGTGTCGGCGAAATTTTAGGATCCGAAATCAGGGCAGCCCTTTACAACCTTCCAAACAAACCACCGGTAGACAGCTACATCTACGGTCTTGGTGGAAGAGACATCATCGAAAGCCAGTTCCACACCGTCATTGCAAACCCAAATCCGGGTACGCATCGCTCAGAGTGGATAGGCCTCAAAAAAGAATTGGTGGAGGACTGATATGGCAAACAGAGCTGACGAACTTAGACAAGAACTTGGAATAAAGCATCTCCTGGCTTGTGGTCATACGGCATGTGCCGGTTGTGGCGAAGCTCTCGTGATGAAGCTTATCATGGATGCCATCGGACCAAATTGTGTTGTGGCAAACGCCACAGGCTGCTCGGAAATTTTCACCTCAAAGTATCCACAGTCGGCATGGGAAGTTCCATGGGTTCATTCGCTGTTTGAAAACAACGCTGGAGTGGCCTCAGGTATCGAAGCAGCCCTCAAAGCTCGTGGCAAAACAGGCGTGAAAGTTGTGGCAATTGGCGGTGATGGAGCAACAGCAGATATTGGCATGGGCGTCATTTCAGGCATGTGGGAACGCGGACACAACATCATGTACATCTGCCTTGACAACGAAGCCTACATGAACACAGGTATTCAGCGTTCATCGCTGACACCGTTTGGTGGCAGCACAACAACATCTCCGTTTGGCGACGCCTCATGGGGCAACCACACAGACAAGAAGGACATGATCGCCATTGCAAACGCACACAGGGTCAAATATGTCGCTTCAGTGTCAGTTGTAAATTTCAAGGATCTTGAGCGCAAGATAAAAAAAGCCGTTGAAACCAATGGTCCATCATACATTCACGCTCAGGCTGTCTGTCCACTTGGTTGGGGCATTGACTCAGCAACAACAGTTGATGTTGCAAAACTTGCCGTAAACACAGGTCTTTTCCCAATCGTGGAATATGAAAACGGCGAGCTCGTAAAAGTTGGCAAAATCAAAAAAGTTCCAGTGACTGACTATCTCAAGGCGCAGAGCCGCTTCAAGCATCTGTTCAAGATGACTGAAGGCAAGGAAGTCATGGAAAAGATTCAGGCCATTGCAGACGCAAACATCAAAAAGTTTGGACTTGAATGATAGCCTAGCAACAAACAATATCAAAACACCCCAGATTTTTCTGGGGTGTTTTTTATTTGAGAGATTTATCAAAGTTGTCGATGAAAGCTGCAAGGTCATCCTCATCGTTCCACAGTCCGAAAGAGATTCTCATCACCCCTTTAGAAGCTCCTATCTTTTTCAGGTATGGCATTGCACAAAGGAAACCAGAACGAACCTGGCTGTTTGCCAGCTGGTCAAGTTTTTGTGCAACTATTGCCGGTTCATTGTCTTTCAATAATACCGACACTGTTGGTGTCGAATTTTGGGGATGGAGCACTTTGAGATTTCTGTTTTTCAAAAACTCGCAAAGCTTGCTGTCAAAAGCCTTCAGTTGTTTTTCTGCTGATTGATGGTTTATCGTTTTGACCCACCGAATCGACTCTGCCAAACCGATTATCCCTTCAAGGGATTGCGTTCCGGATTCGTATTCAAGTGGTTTTGGCATGAGCTGGTAACCTTCGTCGGTTACGTCGACCACCACCCCGCCACCAACGACTGTCGGTTTCAGTTTTAAGAAAGCTCCCTTCCTGCCGATTAGCAACCCCAGACCTTTGGGAGCCATCATCTTGTGACCGGCAACAGCCATGAAGTCACAACCAACCGATGGAAAATCTATTTGTTGGTGAGGAGCCAGCTGGGCGGCGTCAACGACCGAGATTACGCCGGATTCTCTGGCTATGTTTGCCAATTCCTTTATCGGTTGAATCGCTCCTGAAACGTTGGATGCCCCAGAGAATGCAGCAACCTTGACACCTCTACATTTTTGCCTGAAATCGTCGATGTCTATAATGCCTTGGTCGTCGCAATCAACCCAAATGATTTCGACATCTTTTGCTTTCAAATCCATCCAGGGAAGGATGTTCGCGTGATGGTCTGCTCTGGTGACCAATACCTTGTCGCCAGTATTCAATTCCAAACCTTTTGCAATCCAGTTGAGGGAGTGGGTTGCGCCTGGAGTAAAAACTATTTCTTCAAAAGAAACATTGAACCAGTTGGCAATCTCTCTCCTGGCATCCTCGACGAGTTTTGTTGCCATGGCTGATTTTCTGTATGGTGACCGTCCGGCTGTGGCTCCGCTTTCGACCCAGTAACTGTTGACTGCTTCTATAATCACTTTTGGCAGCAAACCTGTTGCTGCAGCATCCAGGTTGTGGACACCCAAGGCTGCTGGAAACTGATCTTTTAGCGATTTCACGAAAATCACCTCCAAAGCAAAAAAGCCAGATTCAAACGAATCTGGCTTTTAAAATATCGATTTATCCTATTCTTCCGATTTGTGTGTGCTGAACTTGTAGCCAACGCCCCTGACGGTTTCGATGTATTTTGGGTTCTCTGGATGGACTTCGATCTTTTTCCTTATCCACCTGATGTGAACGTCTACAGTCTTGGTGTCAAGCGGTGCTTCAACGCCCCAGACATGTTCCATGATGTTTTCACGGGTGAACACGCGGTCGGGTGAACGGGCAAGGAACCACAGGATTTCGAATTCCTTGTAGCCAAGGTTGACCGGTTTTCCGGCAACAAGGCATGTCCTCTGGGAGTAGTTCATGATAAGGTCGCCAACGCGAATCTCTTCGACAGGATGCTCCTCGACAACCTTTGTTGTCTTGGATGTTCTGCGAAGGAGAACCCTTACACGGGTGAGGAATTCTCGGACTGAGAATGGCTTTGTCATGTAGTCGTCAGCGCCCATTTCAAGACCAACGACTTTGTCTATCTCGGTTGTTTTTGCCGAAAGGATGAGGATTGGCGTGTCGTATTCCTGTCTGAACTCACGGCAGAACTCAATGCCTGTTTTTCCTGGGAGCATGAGATCAAGCACTATGAGATCCGGCTGTCTTCTCCTGGCCTGTTCGAGCCCTTCTTCGGCTGTCAGGGCTGTGAAAACGGTGTAACCTTCCGAACGAAGGTTGTATGACAGTGTCTCCTGAATCTTGTGTTCGTCCTCGACAATGAGAACCTTTTTCTTGTTAGGAGAGACCTGGTTGTTCATAGTTGACCTCCTTAATAAACCTTATTTTAACTTTTTCATTTAACCTTGTCAAGGAATCAGAATGCTTCAAGCGGAAGTCGTGATTGAGGCTGGATGCTAAGGCTCGAGCGATAGCCTATCTGGTTGTAAAGAAATCCGCAATAGGCAATCATTGCTCCATTGTCAGTGCAAAGCGACGGTGGAGGGACTCGAACTGGAAGATCAACGCTTTGGCCTAGTTTTGTCAGTCTGTCGCGGAAATATGAACTTGATGCCACGCCACCAACGGCAAATAGCGATTTGGCCTCAGTTTTCTCGATTGCTAGCATCAGTCTGTCGAGAAGCTGATCCACCACAGCTTTCATAAACGAAGCTGCCATGTCTTCCTGTGGCAGGTTAGGATACTTTTCTATGGCGCGCAGGCCTGCGGTCTTGAGTCCTGAGAAACTGAAATCAAGAGAGTTGTCTTTCAGTCTGGTGTTTGGGTACGAGACAGCGTTGAGATTGCCAACATAGCACATCTTGTCGATGACTGGGCCGGCTGGATAGTCGAGACCTAAAACCCTGCCAAATTTGTCTAGTGTTTCTCCCGCTGCGTCGTCTCGGGTTTCAGCCAGCATTTGGAGCGAGAAATCAGGATTGACGTAGACAATTTCAGAGTGACCGCCAGAGATGAGCAAACCAAGCGATGGCATCTCTATTTCAGGTTGGGCAAGCATAACAGCAGCAATATGACCCCTCAGGTGGTTGACCCCGACAAGAGGCTTGTTCCATGCATAGGAGATGGCCTTGGCTGACTCAAGACCGACAAGGAGACTGCCAACCAGCCCTGGACCGTAGGTGACGGAGATGATGTCTATGTCATCCTTGGTGATCTGAGCTTCTTTCAAGGCAGTGTCAAACACAGGGAGGATGTTTTCAAGGTGTGCCCTGGATGCCAGTTCTGGAACCACACCACCCCAGATTTGATGAACCTTGTCTTGTGAAGCTTTGATCTGGGACAGTATTCTACCTGAGCTGTCTACAATGCCGACAGCAGTGTCGTCGCATGATGTCTCGATTCCTAGTGATATCATCTTTCCCTCATCATAACTATAGCATCTTCGTCGTTGTCCTGATAATATTTTTTTCTAATATACATGTTTTTGAACCCGAACGCTTCATAGAGTTTTTGCGCTGGAGTGTTAGATGCTCGAACCTCAAGCAACATGAGTCTGGCTCCGTCTTCCTCAGCCTTTTTGATCAACTCAGCGACAAGTTGAGAACCGGCGCCTTTTCTCCTGTGGTTTTCAAGCACGCACACATTGATGATATGTATTTCATCATACTGACGCCAGAGACCGGCAAAACCGATGATTTGACGGTCGGATATGGCAACCCACCATAGAGAGTCAGGGTTTCTTTCAAGGTCATCCCTAAAAAGCTCCTTTTCCCATGGCGTCGAAAAGCAAGCGCACTCGATTTCGTAGATGCGTTCAAAATCGAGTGGTTTGGCTGGCCTAACCGATACCATTGTCCATTTCAAAAAGGTATGTCGGCAAAACCTTCATCCAGGGCTGTGCTTTTTTTGTAGAGGCCAATTTTGTGATTGTTTCAGGCGATAAATGATTCTGTAAAAATTTCGCTTTTGATGGTTCAAGAGGTTGTGGGCAAACCCATGTCCACTCAGGAGTGTTGTACTGTTCGAGAAATGACACCTCAATTATTCTAGGCGCTTCTGGTTCGCCGTTTGAAAATGGCTGAATCCAGAAATGATCGCGCCTTGCAGGTATCAATGCTAGAATCGAGCCTTCACGACCATGGGCAAGCGCCTCAAGCGAGGACAAAGCGACAATGGGCTTGCCGGTAATGTAGCTCCATGCCCTGATGGGCGAAAGTCCAACCCTGATGCCTGTTAACGATCCTGGACCTGAAAGGACAATGTACTGATCGATATTGGACATAGAGATATTTGACTCTTCCATAATGTCGATGCAGGAAGTGACAATCCTGTTTGGCTCATCAGGCTTGCGAGTTACTTCTTTTTGAGAGATTACTGTTCCGTTGGAGGATAGAAAGACAAACTCTGGGTTGGAAACAGACAGTATTCCCAGACTGATGTTCTTTTGTGTCTTGTTCATTTGGATCCTCACTGTCAGCAATGGTGATGTACAAAACTAACCAACAATCTTTTATGATATTTTGCCACATGGTAACTTTAAAATAAAAGCATAGACGTTTAACTTTGCATTAAAGATGTGTTGTTGTAGCATTCTCGATTATCTCGAAATCTGGTTGACCGCCTCAATGATTCCAAGCCTGATATGGCCAAGGTTGACTCCCCCTTGAACAAAAATAGTCCAGGGATCCTTGTCCAAACCATCTGCCGAAAGGTCGCTTGTGCCACCGGCAACAAAACCACCACCGGCAAGCATGACTGGTGCGTCGTATCCTTGTTGGGCGAATGGCTCAGGTGTGGCTTTGGTGTCAATCGGTGAAACCGATTGGATGGCCTTGCCGAACTTGAGGAATTTGTCTCTTGAGCTAAGTTTTATCGAAACAACGGTATCAACTCGTTGTTCATCAGATTTTGGGTTGACCTGATAACCCAGCTCTTCAAACACCTTCGACCACAAAATTGCGCCTTTGTGAGCCGCTGCAACAGCAGAAGGTGCAAGGAAAAGTCCTCTGAAAGCGTCCATCATGAAGCCCCAGGTTGCGCCAACCTCAGCGCCGATGCCAGGAGCAGTGACTCTGGTTGCAACAAGATCGATCAGCTCTTGTTTTCCAGCTATGTATCCGCCGGTTAAGGCAAGCCCGCCACCAGGATTTTTTATAAGCGACCCAACGGCAACATCAGCGCCGACGGCAGGTGGTTCTCGTGTTCCCATGAACTCGCAGTAGCAGTTGTCAACCATGATAATTGCGGAAGGATTTGCAGATTTTATAATTTTTATCCAGTTTTCTGTCTGTTCGAGAGTTACCGGTTTTCCTGGTCTGTAACCTGAAGAGCGTTGGATCATGATGAGTTTTGTGTTTTTTATCAAGTCCGAATTGGGGTTTTCACTTCGCCAGTCTGCTTGTTTGTAGGAGACGCCAAACTCAGTAAGCGAACCTTTCGACGGGCGAATGCCGATGACTTCCTGAAGTGTTTCATAAGGTGTACCGCTTATCGAAACCACCGTGTCACCTGGGCGGAGCAAACCAAAAAGGACGCAAGCCAAAGCGTGTGTGCCAGAGGCGATCTGGGGTCTTACCAGAGCTGCCTCGGCTGAAAACAGTTCAGAATAGATCTTCTCGAGTTTGTCCCTTGCCATGTCTCCGAGTCCGTAACCGGTTGAACCGGCAAGGTCGGCAGTGGTCAGGTTGACGTGCGAAAAAGCTTTAAGGATTCGAGACAAATTTGTGTCGGCAATGGTGTCGATTTCTTCAAACCTTGCCGTAAGGCTCTTCTCGCACTGGCGGACAAAGTCACAAGGGTTCAAGGAGCTCTCCAAGCAACGGACCATCGCCAGCATCGATTATTCTTACAGTCACCAGCTGTCCTGGTTCAAGGCTTTCGTTGATTCTGGCAAACTTTCCTGTACCAGTCATACCAACTGACATCTCCTCGATACAGTCCTCAACAAGCACCTGGAAAATCAAGCCAAGGTTTTTTCTGGCATTTTCCGAGGCAATCTCACGCTGCCTGTCGACAACTATATTTATTCTTCGGTTCAGCTCTTTTTCATCGACCTGGTCGACAAAATTTGCAGCAGGTGTCTTGGGACGCTTTGAATATTGTGCTGAATAGACCTGGTCAAATCTAATCTCTTCGAGTAATTTCATCGAATCCTCAAACATGGACTCGGTCTCACCCGGGAAACCGACTATAAGGTCAGTAGTCAGCCCTCTGAGAGGGAAATTTTCGTTGATGGAAGCTATCAATTCCTTGTATTGTGAAGTTGTGTAACCACGGTTCATGCGCCTCAAGATTTCATCGTTGCCGGATTGAACCGGAAGATGGAAGTAGGGAGCCATTTTCTTGAGATGTTTCATCTTTTCTACGGTCTCAGGTTTCATGTCCCTTGGGTGGCTGGTAAGGAACCTGAAGCGTTTGAGTTTTTCTATTGAATCCACGGTTTCCAGCAGATTGAGGAAACCGTCGGGGTCACCCTTGTCCAAGCCAAAAGCGTTAACGTTTTGACCAAGCAAAATGACCTCAAAAGCACCATTGTCCAGCAATGCGTTTATCTCGTCGACAATTTCGTGAACAGGTCTCGAGATGAGCCTGCCTCGGGTGTGAGGCACAATGCAGTAGGTGCAGAATGAATCACAGCCATAGGTTATTGGAACATATGCTGTAACCTTGTTCGGTTTTGGTTTGCCTTCCGCAGGGTCGCACTCAACAGCCTGGAGCAGAGCCTGCTCCATCTCCTGCCTGCTGGAAAAAGTCCCAAGGACAAAGTCAACTTGAGGGTGTTTCCTCTTGAAAATGGCAAGGTCGATGGCGGGCACACAGCCGATGACGCCAATCTTTGGTTTGCCGGTTCTGCGCCTGTATGCGGCAAGCTGACCAATCCAGGATTCCATCTTGTGGACAGATGCTTCCCGAACTGCGCAGGTGTTGACAAAAACCAAGTCAGCTCTCTCCAGCTCGGATTCCTGCCAGCCGGCGCTTTCAAGCACCCTGGCGTAGAACGCCGAGTCAGAGATGTTCATCTGGCAACCAATGGTTATGAAGTGGTAGGTTTGCATTTTTTTACACTACGGTGTCAGGCGCTCAATGTCCCTTGGGAAGAGTGTGCCTTCGCGTATGTTTTTGAGACCCAACATCTGGCAGGTGATCCTCTCAAGACCGATTGCCAAACCACCATGAGGTGGCATGCCGAACTTGAACATGTCTGTGTAGAATGTGAAATCGTCTGGGTTGATCTTGAACTTGATGAGGTTGTCGATGAGCATTTTGTAGTCATGGATACGCTGGCCGCCAGTTGTGATTTCGAGTCCTTTGTAAAGAAGGTCGAAACCTCTGGTGTCTCCTGGGTGGTCTGGGTCTGGATAGGTGTACATTGGTCTTGCCTCGATCGGATAACCGGTGATGAAAACGAAGTCAGAACCGGTTTCTTTCTTTATCCATTCACCAATTGACCTTTCGCCTTCAGGGTCGATGTCAAAACCTGGCTCATATTTTATTTTGTAGTTCTTTTCAAGGATTTCGTGAACCTCGCTCATGCGCATCCTTGGAATCTTGTTCGGAACTTCGATTGTTGCGCCAAGCAGTTCGAGCTCTGGCTTGCACCTTTCGTCAAGGAGCATGGCAAGATACTGAAGAAACCCTTCTTCAACGTCCATAACGTCGTTTTCGTCCTTGATGAAACCCATCTCGAAATCCATCGAGGTGTATTCGTTTAGGTGGCGGCTGGTGTTGTGTGGTTCAGCACGGAAAACTGGTGCAACTTCGAAAACCCTTTCAAACACGCCAACCATCATCTGTTTGTAGAACTGTGGCGACTGGGCAAGATAGGCGAATCTGTCAAAATATTGAATCTTGAACAGGTTTGCTCCACCTTCAGTGCCTGAGGCTACGATTTTTGGAGTGTGGATTTCTGTGAAACCTTGAGATCTGAGGTACTCCGAGAAGGACTGGGATATGGTTGCCTGAATCTTGAAAACAGAGTTGAGCTTTGGGTGACGAAGTGAAAAATATCTGTAGTCAAGCAGCCTTTCAAGGCTTTCCTTGACGTCTTTTTTGTTAACCTGGGTTGGTAGGTCTTCGATGACATTTCCAAGGACTTCAACACCTGTGACTTTGATTTCAAAACCAGCTTTTGCGATGTCTGACTTGACACAATTGCCCTTGAGCCTTATTGCCATTTCGTTTTTGAGTTCTGGAACTACGAAGTCTGGTTTCTCAATGATTCCCTGAACCTGACCTGTCCTGTCGCGGAGAACAACAAACGAAAAGTCGGCCATTAGCCTGACGTTGTGAATCCATCCTTCTAAGGTTATTTCCTGCCCAATGTGATTGACTGCATCCTTTGCAAGTATTCTCATTATCCTGTCCTTTCAAAACCTATGATAGTAGCAGTACGGATTGTTTCAAGGATTTGACAACAAGACAAAAGAAGCTACATTTGCTTTAATGAAATCTGTAAAACGACTTGTAACATGCCTTTCAGCTATCGATTTCGACGCTCTTGGGGCTATGCTTGCAATAACCAAACTTTACCCCGGGGCGCTTCCTGCAATCCAGTCAGGTTTGGAACAGCAGGTCAAACAATTTATGTCAATTTACAGGGATTTCATATCTTTAAATGAACTTCGAAACATTAACAAGGAATCAGTTGAAGAACTCTACATTGTAGATACTCGACCGTCAAAAAAGCTTGACGATTTTATAGCGAGCTTTCCAAACCTCAAAGAATGTGTTGTTTTTGACCATCACAGCAGTGGTACAGTCAAATGTAAAGCAAAATTGGTGCAAAAAGAGGTCGGTTCAACAACAACCATGCTTGTTCCTTTGCTTCGCCTGAGGAAGATATACATTTCTCCACAGGAAGCAACGGTCATGATGACCGGAGTTTATGAGGATACAGCAAATCTCATCTCACCGACTACTACACCGAAAGATCTCGAGGTGGCGGCGATACTCCTGTCACACGGCGCAAACCTCCAGGTTATCCGAAGGTTCCTTCAGACAGCTTTGGACGACAGGGGCAAGGAGATTCTGAAGCTCTTTTTGGACAACATCGAAGTTGTCCCTATGGGCGGAATCCTGATTGCCATATCCTGCGTTTCTTATGAAAGCTACGTTGACAACCTTGCGTTTATAACCCACAAGCTCTTTGACCTTGTAGAGGCAGACGCAATTTTTACCAGCTCATCTTTTGAAGGGGTGACGTATTTTGTTGGCAGGTCGCTTGACGAGAGGCTGGTCGATGCTTCAAAGATTCTCAGTCATTTTGGCGGAGGCGGACACAAGTCGGCAGCAGCAGCAAAGATCAAAGGTGAACTTGAACCAAATATCGCCTATATGAGGCTTTTGAAGGTTTGTCAGGAAGAAGTCATGCCACCTCCCACTGTTTCAACAATCATGAGCAGACCTGTCAAAACTATCGATCCTCACATGCCTGTCAGTCAGGCAAAACGGATACTTGAGCGTTATGGTCATGGCGGGTTGCCGGTGGTCAACAACGACAAGCTCATTGGGATCATTACAAGGCGTGATCTGGACAGGGCTCAGTCAGCATTCTCCGATTCTCCGATAAAGCGTTTCATGACTACTGAAGTGCTCACCATTGAAGCCGGAGCCTCAATTGTTGAAGCAAGAAGACTGATGATGAAGGGCTCGGTTGGCAGGTTGCCGGTACTCTCTGAAGGCAAACTGGTCGGTATTGTCACAAGATCTGATGTTCTCAAAGCTGCATTCTGGCATCGAGGGCAAGACATTGGGCTATTCCCGCCACCAACGCAGTTCGACTCTGTGCAAACTCGCGAACTGATTCAAAACATTCCTCCAAAAATAAAGGAAATTATTGATGTTGTGAAAGCAACAGCCAAAGAAATGGACGTCAATCTTTATCTTGTCGGCGGGGCAGTCAGGGACATGGTCATGAACCGAAACTTCTCTGACCTGGATTTTCTTGTCGAAGGCGATGCTATTCATTTGGCAGCAATAGTTCATGAAAAACTTGGTGGAAAATTCATAAGGTATGAGAGGTTTGGAACGGCAAGAGTCATGACAAGCCTTATTCAGATAGACATTGCAACTGCTCGTGCTGAATACTACACCGAACCCGGTTCTCACCCAAAAGTCCAGCAGAGTTCCATTCGTGAAGACTTGCTTAGGAGAGACTTTACCGTTAACGCATTAACGCTGGCGCTAACAGGCAAAGAAGCAGACCATATTATCGATTACACAGGAGGTTTGGACGATATTGCCAACAAACGTTTGAGAATTCTCCATAACCTTTCATTCGTCGAGGATCCAACGAGAATTTTAAGAGCGGTTTATTACTCCCATCTTCTAGGGTTTCAAATGGATATGGAAACCATAAGGCTTGCCAAGGATGCAATAAAAACTGGATTGCTTGCTACTGCCAAAAATGAAAGAACTGCTCAGGAACTTGACAAAATACTGGGCAATCCTGCTGGTTCGGAGATGCTTGTTGAGCTGGAAAAAATTAAGGGTCTGTCTTCAATGTTTTCCAAAGTGCCTCCGCATCTGGGCATCAAGCTCAAACGAATTGAAAAGCTGATGCAAACCTCGATGGAGTTTGGCTTTTTTCCAGACGTAAAGATCATAAGGCTTCTACAAATCGCCGAAGATCAGGATGCAAACTCATTCAAGGATATGCTTGTGCACCTTAAGGTTGGCACAAAGATAATCGATGCAGTTGTTGCAGCCAAAGATGGCGCAAAAAAACTGATAGAAGTCCTTTCCGAAAAGGACAATGTCAGGTTGTTCAAGGTTGCAAGAAACCTGTCAGACTCAACGATAGTATTTGCAATGACCATGCTCAAAACCAGCGATTCCTTGAAAGCATTGGATGAAATCGCTAGAATCAGAGCAATAAAGTTATCCATTACCGGGGATGATCTCATAAAGGATGGAATCAAACCTGGCAAGGCTCTCGGTTCAGTTCTCGAGGCAGTCCTCATAGAGAAGGTTGCTGGTAGGATCTGGGGCGAAAAGGAAGAGCTGGATATGGCAAGGAGGCTACTGGTTGGCTGAAAGCAGTTTTTTTGAATATATCAGGAAGTATTTGCTTGATATTGCGCCAATCATCATCTGCTTTATCCCGGCGACAATCATAAGCAGCTACGTCAAAGCCAGAATTGCATACTATTTTGGCGATTCGTCGGCAAAAGTTGCAGGCAGAATGAGTTTGTGGCCTGTGCATTTCGATATCCTTGGCACCATCTCCATGCTCATGTTCTACCCTGGCTGGGCAAGCCCGGTTCCTGTAAACCTGACAAACCTCAAACAGGACAGAAAAAAAATAGTTTGGGTCGAACTTGGTGGTGTTGCTGCATGTTTAGCCCTTGGTCTTGCGACTCTCTTACTTCTATGGATTTTCAAATCCCTCCAACCGCTCCTCAACCTTGACCTGAGATTTTTTACCAGAATCTTCGAGTTTTTTGCAACGTTCAACATCTTTTTTGCGATCTTCAATCTCATCCCGCTTCCGCCACTTGCCGGTTTTCGCATACTTGTTGCATTGCTCTATCACAAGCCGCAAGGTGTACTCGATAGCAAGTTGATAAACGTGGTCGGTTCGATAATCATCATGATTCTGTTCATATGGACGCCACTGATAAGGATTGTTATCGATGGAACCAAGCTGTTTACAGGTATCGTCGGTTCGTCTGGCGAAGCCTATTTCTCATACTTTGCAAACGCACTATTCAATAGGGGGTTGTAGAAAAATGTCACGCATCCTTACAGGCATGAGACCAACCGGTCGCATGCACATTGGTCACTATCTTTCGGTTCTGCTTTCAGATATCGAACTTCAGGAAAAACACAATTGTTTCTTTCTGGTTGCCGATCTTCACGTTCTGACAACTGGTTATGACAAAACAGCAGACGTCAAGGACAACATCCTCCAGATGGTCTCAGACTGGCTTGCAGCCGGAATGGATCCAACAAAGTCCACCATTTTTGTCCAGTCCCAGGTTCCAATTCACTTCAATCTTTACCTCATGTTGTCAATGATCACTCCGACAGGATGGCTTGAGCGCAATCCTACCGTAAAGGATATGGTCAGGGATCTCAACCTGAACGATAGCATCGGCCACGGTTTGCTTGGCTATCCGGTGCTTCAGGCTGCTGACATCCTTGCCTACAAAGGCGAGTTGGTTCCAATCGGCGAAGATCAAAGACCACACCTTGAAATTGCCAGAGAGGTAGCAAGAAGGTTTAATAATCTTTATGGTGAAACCTTCCCTGAGCCTAAGGAATATCTTAGGGATCACACGGTTATTCCAGGAACCGACGGACGCAAGATGAGCAAAAGCTATGACAATGGCATCTTCCTTTGCGACAATGCCGAAGTCATAGGCAAAAAAGTGTCGCTCATGGTCACTGATCCTCAAAAGGTCAGAAAGAGCGATCCAGGCAGGGCTGAAGTCTGCTCAGTCTACAGTTTCCACAAAATCCTCAAAACCCCAGACCTTGAAGGCAGGGCAAAAGCGTGCGCCAGTGGCGAGCTGGGTTGCGTTGCGTGTAAAAAAGAGTTATCATCGGCTTTGGATGGAATCATTGCTCCAATCAGGGATAAAAGGGAACAATACGTCACAAAGCCAGACATGGTCTGGGACATTCTCAATGATGGTGCAAAAAAAGCATGTGAATTCACAAATCCAATCTGGAATGAAATTCTTTCAAGGATGGGCATGAAGTATGGTCAATCCTGAGAGTCTTGGGCTGGTGATCCATGGTGCCCGTTCGGGCGCTGTTTCACCATACAAGATCAGGCTTTCCCAGATAACCGGTGCGTTGCTGGAAAACATAATTGAAACCGAAACAATCCAGTCAGAACACCTAGAATCGCTTGAAAAAGCCGCACATCTGCTGCAGATGAAAGCAGAATTTGTTGCAAATGGTGGCAAGTTTATTGTTCCAGTCAAGGAGTCGGTGTTCAAGCAGGGACAAACAGCAGACAACATTGATTCAAACTATGAAACCATGATTCAGCTCAAGGAAATGATCCAAAAGAGCGTAACCATCCATTCATTTGGCTATCCTCACCCACAGCTGACTTCATCTGACCCGGAAACGATTGTCATGCCATCAGAGCGCAAGCTGGTATCGATCATCTCAAGACTTGCAAACGACAAAAAAGAATCAGACCAAAAACAGCTTGTTGTTAGAAGGGTTACCATAAACCTCAAACAAGCAATGGGCGAGATTCTCGAGTGGCTCAAAAAGGACATCCAAATACTTTTTTCAATGCTGCTCGGTAAATCATCCTCCAGGCTGGATGTCATAACCAGGCTCCTGGCGCTTCTCCAGCTGATGAAGCTTAGCAAGGTCAACGCCTGGCAATCTGAACCTTTTGGTCCGATAATGATTGAAAAACTGTGAAACTGATAAATGCAATTGAGGCGGTGCTGTTTTGTGCTGGCAGACCGCTGTCCTACGGAAAAATTGGGAAAATTGTAAATTGCTCCGAATCCATGGTGGCAGTATCGCTCAATCAGCTGGTTTCAAGATACGAGGATTCTGGTATTTCTTTGCATCTTTCAAACCAAAAGGCACAGTTGGTTTCAAACCCTGACTATGCCGAAGTTGTAAAACCATTAATCAGAAAACCTGCCAAACGCAGGCTTTCATCTGCTCATGTCGAGGTATTGGCTGTCGTTGCCAGTAAAGGCGAGGCAACACTGACCCAGATAAATAAATATCGTGGATCCTCATCTGACAGCACGATAAAAGGTTTAATGAGGAAGGGTTTGCTCGAAAGGGTTGAAAAACCAACAAAATTCAAAAGAAGAATCATCACTTTCAAGGTAACTGACAAATTCAGGGAAATCTCAGGACTGACCCAGTTTGAGGAGCTAAAGTCAAAGCTTACTTTTCTTGACGGATCGTCTGACGTTTTTGATGGGGACGGTGGCGATGAGGGTGGTGACTTTGTTGCTGACAGTGAGGTTGACGTCGATACCGTCGCGCTCGATGATGACGTACCGGTCGATGACCTCTAGGATATCCCTTTTCAGGTTTTGCATCAGCTCAGGCGCAACCGACTGCCTGTCCTGAATGAGCACCATTTGAAGCCTTTCGCTTGCGCTAGGCTGAACCTGTTTTTTACCAAACAGCCCAAATAGCATCCTACCTCCCGAAGCTGTCTGAAAGCTTCGACCAGAACCCCTTTTTGCCAAGATTGCCCATCGGTTCATCATTGCCTTCAAGCCTGGAAACAATGGAACTGTATGCTTTTACTGCAGGTGTTCGACCTTTTAGCACAACCGGTTCACCTTTGTTTGTGCAGGCTATGACGTTGTTGTCCTCGGGGATGACGCCAAGAAGTTTTATTCCAAGCAAATCGGTTATCTGGTCAACTGTCATCATTCTACCAGTATTTACCATGTGGGGTTGGACTCGGTTCACAATCAGGCTAGTGTCGGTTATCTCAAAATTTTCAAGCAGCCCCAAAACCCTGTCTGCGTCACGAACAGAAGTGACTTCAGGCGTGACCACTATTATTGCAGAATCTGCCGCATGAACAGCGTTTGCAAACCCGTGTTCAATGCCTGCCGGACAGTCGATTATTACGTAATCAAAGTTCTTTTTTAAAAGTGATATTATGATTTTCATCTGGTCAAAGCTGACATCTTCCTTGTGCCTTGACTGGGATGCCGGTAGAAGATACAGGTCTGACGACAATCTCGTATCTTTGATCAATGCCTGGGAAAGCTCACAGATACCATCAGTCACATCGACTAGATTGTAAATTATTTTACTCTCAAGGCCCATCATCACATCAAGATTTCTCAGGCCAATGTCAGTGTCGACAAGAACCACTTTCTTGCCAATCAATGCAAGACTGTAGCCTATATTTGCTGTGACAGTGGTTTTGCCCACTCCACCTTTACCGGATGTGACAACAATTGCTTTGCTCATCAATAAAAGTTTATGATACCAATGTTGTGTTGTCAATGACCGGTGTTTTTGTATAATCATCTGGATAATGAACGACAGGAAAGTATTGTTATTAATATTGGATGGCTTTGGCATTGCCCCTCCAAGCTCAGGTAACGTCTGCACGCTTGCATGCACGCCAAACATCGATAAACTCAGGGATGAAAACCCTCATTCCCAGCTTGACACGTCAGGTTTGAACGTTGGACTCCCAAAAGGACAGATGGGCAACTCTGAAGTAGGGCATTTAAACCTTGGAGCTGGCAGGATAGTTTACCAGAAACTGACACTCATCGATAAAGCTGTTGAGGATGGAAGCCTTGCAAAAAACAAAGTTTTGCTCGAAGCAATCGATAAAGCCAAAAATTCCAAGCTCCACCTTGCGGGTCTGTGTTCAAATGGTGGTGTTCACTCAGAACTGGAACATTTGTACGAGATAGTAAAAATCGCCAGGGATCGCGGCGTTAAAAACATTTTCCTCCACGCCTTCCTTGATGGTAGAGACACTCCTCCAGCTTCAGCGGTTGGATTCATTGAAGAAATCCAGGACAAATTCAAAGCACTAGGTGCTGGAAAAATTGCTACCATATCAGGCAGATTTTATGCCATGGACAGGGATAATCGCTGGGATAGAACCAAAAAAGCATACGATTGCATGGTTTCAGGCGTTGGCCAATTAATTGATGATCCTGTCAAAGCAATCGAAGAATCATACAGCAATGGCGTTACTGACGAGTTTATTGAACCGATGGTTGTGGCTCAAAACGGAAAGCCATTGGCAACCATCGATGACGGTGACTCATTTATCCATTTCAATTTCAGGCCAGACCGTGCAAGGCAAATCGCCAGAGCGCTGACTGCAAAGGAATTTACAGGATTTGCCAGAGACAAATTTCCAAAAATCACTTTCACCTGTTTTGCCCTCTACGATGAATCACTGAATTTGCCAATAGTTTTTACAGACGATATGCTAACCCAGGACATTGATATGACCCTGGGTAAAGCAATTTCCGATGCTGGTTTGACCCAGCTCCGAATAGCCGAAACTGAAAAATATGCCCATGTGACCTATTTTTTCAACGGTGGCAGGGAAGAGCCCTATCCTGGAGAGGACAGAATCCTGGTGCCATCACCAAAAGTGGCCACATACGATCTCCAGCCTGAGATGTCAGGCCCAGAGGTTGTTGAAAAGTTGAGTCAGGCCATGAAATCGGGGAAGTACAACTTCATAGCCTGCAACCTTGCAAACCCGGACATGGTTGGCCACACCGGCAACATTCCAGCAGCCATCAAAGCCGTGAGGTTTGTTGACAAAGCTACAAAACAGATTGCCGATGTGGCAAAGGAATTTGGCTACAACATGGTGGTAATCTCTGATCACGGCAACGTTGAGCAGCTTCTTGATGGAATGGGCAATGTACACACTGCTCACACAACAAACATGGTTCCGCTCATACTTATCCCTGTGAATGAAATTGACAGAAGAGAACTTGCCCCTCTGGGGACTCTTGCCGACGTGACCGGGCTCCTGCTACATTTATTGGGCATCAGGAAGCCACCTCAAATGAAAGATTCAGTGTTTACCAAATGAAAGTGTTTGTAAAAAAGCTGCGCGATCAGGCAAACAGGAATTTGCTCGGTTTTGCAGGTTTGGCGCTTGTGCTGTGGCATATAGCACAGACAATCGCTTTTTTTGCAACTATAAGATTGCTGGCTTTCTTTATTCCTGTCGAGCGCAGCATCTGGTCCTGTTTTGATAAAATGTCCCCGATAAGCTATTTCGTGTCCTGTTTTTCTTTTGGGCTTTTCTCGCAGTCCATGGTTGAACAATGGCCGATTGTCTGGGTAACGATGTTTATCGTCCAGTTCTTCATTTTTATTGCTTTTGGGAGAGTGATTGTAAATTTGATGCTCAGATTTCAAAGCAATCAGGCGCGACAGATATGTTTTTGGGAGTATGTAAAATACACTGTACTCATGCTACCCATGATTATTGCGTCATCGCTTTTCGGGTATCTTGTTGAAATGCTGCTTGCAAAGGTAACTGTTAGCTCCGCTGTTGGCATAGTGGTTTTTGGATCGATAAGAGATGTTGTTGTGATGACTGTTTTCTTCTATTTTGTCCCTATATACCTTTACGTTAGCCAGGGAGGTGGTTTTGTCCAGTCATTCAAAAAAACAGTTTTTTCATCGCTAAGATCACTTCCAGTTTTGTTTGTATTGGTGTCGATTGTTGCGTTTGTGCTTAACGCAACATCGTTTTTGTTGCTAGATGCCAGAATTGTTTCGATGGGCATTTATGAGTCTGTTAAGTTTGCCCTGCAAGCAACAGGATGGGCAGCCTCGTCTGTTGTTTGGTTTTTCTCAGGGAGCGGTTATCATATGGACGACATTGGCTCTCAAACCGACAGTCGCGTTTCATCGCTGAAAGGAGCGGAAAATGAGCAGATTCTGGAAACATCTGATTAGAAGGGTACCAAGACATGGTGAGGGATTACTTGGCGTTGGAGCAGCTTATGCTGCAGCAGCGTATCTGTCCGTTTTGTTTGCCGAAATTTTCTCAGGTTTAATCCCGGATGGCTACACATCGTTTAACAAAGCCTTTTTCAGCTTGATCACTCTTGGTTCCACAAAAGCAATATGGACAGTGCTTATTTTTATGGTTTTATGGATTTTCCTCGGCGCAATAGCTTTTGCCGGTTCGACCAGATACATGATGGGTTGTGTTGATCCTGACCACATTGCCCAGAGAACGTTCTCGATAGGCATAAAGAACTACACGAAAAAGATGATAGCATATTCAATGTTTCTTGTTGCTGTCATGTTGGCAATTATGGGTTTGACGTTTCTGGTATTCCGTCTTTCAGGTATCTATGGCCTTGGAGCAAGATTCTATTTGCCAGTGTTGCTAGCGCTTGGGATCATAATTGTTATGCTGATGACAAAGGTTTCATATACACCGATGTTTATGATTCAGGGCAAAGGTCTTTTTGCGGCAATTTCAAAATCGTGGAAGGCAACAGCTCAACGTTTCTGGCTAATCAACTTTATCAGGCTCGTTTTGGTTGCTTTTGTTTTTCTACCGATATTGCTCAAGTATTTCCTCAGAATTTTCATAATTGTCCCGTCAATTGAGATTTGGCCGTTTGCAGCACTGATCATTGTTGGATTTGAAGAAATCATGGTCACAATTGGTTTCCAGGAATATGAAGAGGATTCAAAGGAGCCGATTATTACCGAATCAATATCGAAAAAAGACTTGTCGCTGCTTGAAGACTATAACAGAGTCGATGCATATGCCGATCCTCAGAGTGGAATGGAGCTCTAGGCCTCGATAAATTCGACAATCTGCTCAAAACATTCCGGCCACGCGTATTCGGTTACGTGATGGCCGGTTTTTTTGTTTATGACAAGTTTTGCGCCAAATGCCTGGGAGACAGTGTCGAGTTTTTCTGGGGTGGAAATCTTGTCGTACTGACCGCCGATTATCAGTGTTGGACAGGATGGTTTGAAGTTTAGGGCGTTGTATTTTTTCATGGCGATTATTGAGCCAAGAAGTTTGGATTTGCCAAAGCCGGACATCATTTCTATAGCTTGTGGAATCATCTCTGGTTTTCTGCGAAACATCATGTTTGCGCGCTGGTGGACAAGAGACCGTGTTGGCGTGAGCATTTGAGTGAACGTATATAAAAATAGTTTTCTTTCTACGTTGATAACCGGAGCCACCAAAACCAGTTTTTCTGCTCCAGTGCGTTTTTCAATGGTGAGAGCAACAGTTGTGCCAAGCGATTCTGCCATGATGACAGGTCTAGTTATTCCGAGCAATTTCATGGCCTCGATTACTTTGTCTGCATAATAATTTATTGAATGACCTGCCCTACAATGGGTGAGGTTTGAATATGGTGGATCAATTATCCAGACTTTTCCGTGGGTCTTGAGATCCAGGTATTTTGCCAGCCACTTTGAGTTTGTCCACAAGCCTGGCAGCACAACAATATCCCTGCCTGAACCTTCGCATAGATAATGGATTGTGGATCCATTGGATTTGATGTGGGGCAATAAACATCTCCTGGTGATGTGGTTACATCAATGATTGTTTCTGGTGCCGGAGGTCGGACTTGAACCGACACGTTGTTGCCAACGCGAGATTTTAAGTCTCGTGCGTCTACCGGTTTCGCCACTCCGGCACTCAATCGATTTTCATCGTTTGCCCAAATAAATCAAGTAAATTCGTAGTTGTTTATGAGTTTACAAAGATTACGCTTCGGTTAAGCATAGATTACTTGTTGACTAAAAGGTTAAAAACCGTTACATTTAAAGCATGAACGACAAAATACAAAAAGGATTTGATCTTATCGGTAAGCTCTTCACCAAAAAAATAGGTGAATTGGGCGTTTATGTTGGTGTTGAAGTGGTGTTGGGAATTATTGCTGCAGTCCCGTTGATAATTTTCGCCGGTGCTTCTTTTGGGTCGCTTTTTACTCATGGAGCCGGAAATATGGGCGGATTCAATCTAGACCCGAAGATGCTTTCAGGCATGGTGGAAAATGGAATTGATTTGAGTGGTTTTGGCATGTTATTTTCGGATTTCTTATTGCCAATGCTCATTGGTGGTCTGGTAACACTTGCCGTTTCGCTGTTCCTGGTCATGCCGGTTATGACAATTCTTGGGTAATTCTCACCCTCAGCCACCAACTTAGACCATATTACTCCTGTTAATCAACATTTTCAACAACAATCTCACTTGATACGATGTAGGTTCTTTTCTGTGATTGTACTTCCAGACATAATCAG
>JAGNLA010000022.1 GCA_017999835.1 Caldisericia bacterium | reverse complement strand
TTGCTGATTATGTCTGGAAGTACAATCACAGAAAAGAACCTACATCGTATCAAGTGAGATTGTTGTTGAAAATGTTGATTAACAGGAGTAATATGGTCTAAGTTGGTGGCTGAGGGTGGGAATTACCAAAAATAATTTAATAAAAATGATATAATAGCAGCAAATGCACCAGATCCTAAAATAATAAGAATTATTTTAGATAAATTCATTTTTTCTCCTTTTTGTCTCTACTCTCAATTGATTCTAACTTTGAATATGGAAGCTGCAGATACTTTTCCTTTATTTTTTTAGGCTCAGTAATTAATTTGTTTGCTAAGAAGTTTATCAAATAGAAGAGAAATTCAGCATCAAATTCTTTATCGGTCAAAGATATTTCTGCTGGATGCACTGACTTGTTACCATCTAACCTTAGAATATCAAAAGCTTGTTGAACTTCTATCGGACATCCTTCATTAACAATATTGCCAATTTCATTGTATAAATCTTCACCTTTTTTGCCTAATTGAATACAAAACAATTGAGACGCCAATCTTAGCAATCCGGCAGATGCTCTAGGAGATAAATTTACTATTGATTTTGCTTCGTTATACATATTTTTGATTTCATCATTTAAGTCTTTATTGGGGGATTCTATGCCGTTTGATAAAGGATAAATCATCTTTCCATCTAACCATATCGATATTCTCTTACAAGCATTACATTTAGCAACATTTATTCCATAATTCCAATGCTATAATTGACTTCCTGTAAACAAAGGGGGATCCATGTTTGTTCAGCATATGCTCCACAATTTGGGCAATTAAAAGCACTAGCAGAATATTCTGGTTGCTTATCCATTGTCAATATCCTCCATTTGGCGGAGAGGGGGGGATTTGAACCCCCGATGCAGGTCGCCCCACATACCTGATTTCGAGTCAGGCGCTTTCAACCGCTCAGCCACCTCTCCACACGATAGCACACTATAGCAAAACCTTGGCCGTTTGGCAAGGAAAGTTTTTTAGAGCCTGTAAAGCTTGCGGTTGTCCAGGAACTTGATGCGGTCTGTTGAGCCGCCTTCAGGAACTTTTTCAAGCATCCTGAAATACTCGTCCATGCGGGAATCGCCAAGATCGGCAAGGTGGAGGGCAAACGCCTCCACAGTCATGGGGAGCTTGGGCGAGCCGTACTCATAGGAGCCGTGGTGGCTGAGAATGCAGTGTTCAATGTGGGTTGTCAGCCTTGGGTCGAGGTTGACCAACTTTGCACATCGGAGGAAAATGTCGCGGCTGATGATGATGTGGCCGATGAGTTCACCGGCATCGGTGCGCTCGAAGTACAAGTCCCAATTGTTTTCCTTGGTTTTTCCAATGTCATGGAATAGCCCGGCAACAAGCAGCACATCGCGGTCAATTGAAGGATAGAGCTGGGTTAGGTGGTCACAGAATTTCATTACGCAAAGTGTGTGATGGGCAAGACCGCCGATATAGGCATGGTGGAGGTTTGTTGCCCCTGGCGCAGTTTTAAAGTTGTCTATGATGTCAGGGTCATCGAAGAAAGCACCGATGAGTTTGGTAAGTCCAGAATCCTTGACCGATGATAGTAAACCAGTAATTTCTGAGAGGATGTCGGCAATCTCGACAGGCGACTGGGGCAGGAACCATGAGGAGTCATAGTTTTTTGGGTCTGCCTTTGCTATCCTGTCAGCGATCATCTGCAGTCTGCCTTCATAAAGCTCGACACGACCACGCACAACGACAACCATCTTTTCAGCAAAGTCAGCACCGAATTCTTTTATCGAGTTTTCCCACATCTTGCCGTCAATTTGCCCTGATTTGTCAGATACCGTGAACTGAATATAGGGTTTGCCGTCTTTGGTTTGGCGGTCGGTTTTTTTCAGACAAACGAAATAATCCTGGGGAATCTGCTGACCATGCTGGAAATCTTTGATAAAAGTGTGATTGCTCATTTGCCTCTCCTTTTTTGAAAAAACTCTCTGATAAGCTGAGCCGACTCTTCCTGCCCCGGCATCTGGAAAACCTGGGCACTCCAACCAAAGACAGGGTAGACGGCGAGGTTTTGCCTTGAGCCGCAGGCGCCATTGGCAGGGTCGTATGCGGCAAAATATATTTTTGTTATTCTGGCTAAAAGAATTGCACCAACGCACATTGGGCATGGTTCAAGGGTGACATAGATGGAAGCATCGGTCAAACGCCTGTCACCAACTGCTTTTGCTGCTTGCCTGATGGCGATAATTTCAGCGTGGGCTGTTGGGTCGTTATCCAAAAATGTACGGTTGAATCCGGAACCGATGACCTGCCCGTTTAGCACGACAACCGCGCCAACAGGCAGCTCTTCATGTTCTAAAGCCAGCCTTGCTTGATCGAAAGCCAGTTTTGGAAATCCGTCCATAATCCCTTTAATTTACCGGAAATAAAAAACGCGGCTGACAGGATTCGAACCTGCAACAACCGGTTCCGTAGACCGGTACTCTATCCAATTGAGCTACAGCCGCACCTTAGTTTTTAATCAAAGAGGCGGCTTTGTCAATGCGATCTAGGCTAAGAGAGCGTCCAAGCACTTCCATGCTTTCAAACAATGGAGGCGTGGCCTTTTTTCCTGTCACAGCAACGCGAATGGGCATGAACAAATCTCCAGCGCCCCAGTTGAGCGAAGAGGCAAGGGCTCGGCATGTGTTCTCAATCTCTGTATGGTTCCAGTTCTCGATTTTCGATAACTCATCTTTGACTATCTCGAGGGCATTGGCGATTTCTGTTGGTGTTTTTTTCTTCGAGTCCAGAAGAGATTTGTCGTATTTCAATTCGTCCTTGAAGAAGAAATCGAATGCATCTGGAGCTTCGGAGAACAACCTTATTCTTTCCTGCTCGAGAGCAATGACGCTTTCCAGCCATTTTCTGTCTCGTTTGTTTGGATCAAACCCAGCAGCTGTAAGATGAGGGATGACCTCGTCGGTCAGCTTTGAAAGTGGCATTTCGCGAATGTAGACGCCGTTGAGCCATTTGAGTTTTTCCGGGTCAAAGATTGCGTCAGAACGCTGAATTTTGCCAAGGCTGAATGCATCAACCATCTCCTGCAAAGTCATTTTTTCCCTGTTGTCGCCAGGATTCCATCCGAGCAAAGCGATGAAGTTGACAACCGCTTCAGGTAGATAGCCCATCGCCTGAAAGTCTCCGATGTAAACTGCACCTTCACGCTTTGAAAGCTTCTTTCTCTGGGTATTCATAATCAACGAGAAGTGGCCAAACTTTGGAACTTCCCAGCCAAGGGCTTTGTAAATGAGAATCTGTTTTGAAGTGTTGGTCAGGTGATCCTGCCCTCTCAAAACATGGGTTATTTCCATCAGGTGGTCGTCAATGACACAAGCAAAGTTGTAAAGAGGCATTCCGCCCGGCTTTGCGATGATGAAATCATCGAATGTTTCCGATTCGACATCAACATCTTCTCTGATGAGGTCAGTGAAGTTGATTTTGACATCGTCTGGAACCCTGAGTCTGATTGTTGCCCTTTCACCGGCTGCAACGCGTCTTTTTGCTTCATCAATCGGAACATTCCTGCAGGTATTGTCGTAACGATAGATGACGTGGGCTTTTTCTGCTGCTTCACGTTTTGCTCCAAGCTCTTCCTGGGGGCAGAAACAATAGTAGGCTGTGCCGTTGTCAATCATCTGGTCGATGTATTTTTTGTAGATGTCGACCCTTTCGGACTGGCGGTATGGACCAAATTTGCCAGGTTTGTCAGGACCTTCGTCCCAGTCCATCCCCAACCATTTTAATCCTTCGTATATGGCCATTTCCGATTCATGAGTGGATCTTTGTTCGTCAGTATCCTCTACCCTGAGAATGAACTTCCCTTGAGTGTGTCTGGCAAACAAATAGTTAAACAGTCCTGTTCTTGCGTTACCAATATGCAACTTGCCTGTTGGCGAGGGGGCAAGCCTGACTCTGATCTCACTCATGCGTTTCTCCTTTTTACACAAAACGTTCTTGTTATGATAACACAGCAAACGGGATTGCTCAACTTCGATAAAGTAATTCATTTTGTCTGATATGATAGATATTCAAGTAATAAAACTTTACTTTTGTAGCCAAATACAGTTTTGAAAACGCATAAAAAATCAAAAAAAGTTGTTTTCATTGATGGGATTTTGTACTGGCGGAGCGGATGAGATTCGAACTCATGAACCGGTTCTACACCAGTTACTCGCTTAGCAGGCGAGTGCCTTCGACCGCTCGGCCACCGCTCCAGTAATGAGAAAACAATATTGGTAAATCAGACAAAGTCAACAAACAGTTTGATATAATCGCTTTTGCGTATTCCATAAATGCAACTGCAAGGTTTTCAAGTTTGATAAAACCTAACTTTAAATCGCCAACCTGACTTTTAACCATTGGCTATCGTACTACTTTCCGTAGGACAAGAACCTACACAAACACAAACCTCGAAAGGAGTTAGTAATGAAAAAGTTTATAACAGTAGCGTTGATGGTAGTGGTTCTCGCAAGTGCAGCAACAGTCTTTGCCTCGGAGAACATCTGGGGTAGGGTTGAAAAGGTTGATACGGCCAACAACACAATCTCGGCATGGAATGGCCAGCTTGGCAACTTCACAATCAAATTCAACTCATCGACAAAAGTCACAAAAGATGGGGCAACAATTGCCTTGAGTGACATCCAGGTCGGCAGTCACATTGAAGGTTCAGCAACAAAGCAGTCTGATGGAACCTATCTTGGCGAAACGCTAACAATAACACTTGGTCGCAATGGCCAGGTTTGCAACGGTTTAGCCGGAAAGATCCAGACAATCGATGTTTCCACCAGAACAGTCACTCTTGCAAGCGCAAAGAACGGAACCTTCAAAGTCACGCTCAATTCCGATGCCAAGATCACAGTTGATGGCAAGGATGCCAAGATTGAAGATTTGAAGGTTGGCTACATGGCTTGGTTTGACGGAACAAAGAATGATGACGGCACCTATAACGCAACATCAATCGACGCCAAGGAAAAGAGTGGAAATGGCAATGGAAACGGAAACGGTGGCGGCTGTGGTGGCGGAAAAGGCCAGGGTGGAAAAGGCAAAGGGAGAAGATAATCCAAATCGATAGTGTTTTTAAAAGGAGCCGACACATCGGCTCCTTTTTTATTTTCTAAAGTTTTTTACCAATTCTGACTTTTAACTTACAAAACTACTATTATAGATAGTACTAAATTATGTAACATTCTCTGTTGAAAGGAGAAACACAATGAGTGGCATAATCGCACTGGCTTTGATGCTCACAGCTGTTATCGGGACATCGCCACATATAGCAACAGAGTTCATCAGAGGCCGTATTGAAAAGATTGACACAAAGAACAAAACAATCATTTGCTGGAACAGCAGGATCGGAGCCTTCGCCATCAAAACTGATACAAATTCATTGATTCGTCAGGATGGAAGGAGGGTAGAGTTCAAAGATATCATTATCTCATCCGAACTTAGTGGAATCGCTACAAAGCAGTTTGATGGGTTATACTATGGCAAAGAAATCGAACTGATGGAGAACACACTCGAGGATTCACCGAAGTCAAATACCAATCAAGAGAGAGATGTTTCATTATAAGCCTCGTCTGCAGTAACACATGGGCTTGCCATCTGACAACCATTCAAAGAATTTTGTTTTTACTTCGAATCCTTGCTCAATACAGATGTCAGCCCTCATGTGCCTTGATTCAAATTGGACTTTTCTGTTTTTCAAAAACTGAAGGTATTCCTTCTCAAGAAGTTTTGCGCTCGAGAAATCTGTAAAACAAAAAACTGCCGTGTAAAAAACCGTTTTCTTCCCCATCTCTGATTCGGTGAACGTTTCGTCGTGGGAAAACATTTCAACAGGCGCACCGATGATTAGGGCTTCAATTTTGTGTTTCTTTTTCAGAACCATTGGATAGGTCTTTGGGTATGAGATGTAGATGCCAATATTTTGCGCGTTAAGGGGCTGAAGAACTTGATGCGTCAAACGCAGGATGGTGTCCTGGTCATGTTCGGTCATATTGCGAACCAATTCTATCCTTATGTCTGTTCCAATCATGTTCACGAGTTCAAAGTTAGGCATATGACTATTTTAGCACCAATCATTAAAACTTGACGTAAAATGCAAAAAAGGTAGAATTGAACCGGTATGATTTCAAAAGGACCAGTCGCCAGGAACAAAAAGGCGTCATATTTATACAAACTTGAGGATAGTTATGAAGCGGGCATCGTCTTGACCGGCGATGAAGTAAAATCGCTTCGCAACGGTTCATGCGACATGAAAGATGCATATGTCGAAGTGGTCAACGAGCAGGCATATGTCCTCAACATGGTTATAAGCAACTATTCCCTGTCATTTCAACCTGAGAAACCTGGACGCAGAAGGAAGCTCTTGCTACACAAGTTTCAGATCAGGCGCATTGGCGCAAGGCTGCTCCAGGGCGGCTACACCTGTGTGCCGATAGAGGTTTACTTCTCCGAAACAGGCTTGGCTAAGGTAAAGATTGCCATAGCCCATGGAAAAAGGGATTTTGAGCATAAGGACAGAATCATAGAACGCCAAAACAAGAGAGATCTGGACAGGGCCATCAAGGAGAGGTGATGAAAAAAGCAATAGTTTGTATGCTTGCATTCTTTCTGTTCTCAAGCTTTCTACCGATTATTGCAGCGTCCAAGCAGGTCGTAATTGTTTATCAGGAAACCAATTTTCGGGCAAGCAACTCCGTTGACTCTGATAAAGTCGCAGTAATCAAACCTCCAGCATCATTTGATGTCATTGAATCGTCAAAAAATGCCAACGGCGAGACCTGGCTTAAGGTGAAACTTCCAAATGGAAAATTTGCCTGGGTAAGCGCTGCAGTTGTGAATATCAACACCATCAACGAGGAAATTAAAATATCCAACCAAAGTTTAGTTTTGGATGCTTCGATAAACAAAATCAACATCCGCTCAGGGCCGTCCAGAAGCACCAGCGTTGTCCGAACGCTTAACAGTATCGAAACCTTCAGGATTGTTTCCAAGGTAACCTCGTCAGATGGCACCACATGGTACAAAATCGACCTGAAGGACAGCAAGCAAGGTTGGGTATTGTCAACGGTTGTCTCAAACTTCATCACCGATGCTGTCAAATCCGAACCAGTTTCGGGTAAGGTGGCAATCATTGATGCTTTCGTTAACATCAGGTCAGCACCGTCCCTTGACAGCTCTCTTGTTACCAGAACCACCTCCACGATCAAACCGCAGATAACCAGTCAAACCAAGGATAAGGATGGAAAAATCTGGTACGAAGTGGTTCTGCCCAATGGAAATCATGGCTGGGTCAGATCAGATATGGCCAGAATTGACAAGCCTGCCACAGAAACTCCCAGAAAAGGCATGCTGGCCATAATCAGTCCCGGCACAAATATCAGAAAAGAAGCCGGCACAAATGCCACAAAAATTACAACTATAAATAAAAACGTAGAACTGCAAATTCTTTCCAGTAAAACGGACGTCAATGGTGACCTCTGGTACAAGGTCTCCGGCGATTTTGGCACAGGCTGGGTCATCGGCTCGCTCATTCAAATAAAGTCAAACCTGAGTTACCCGACAGTCAGTCCCCAATCTTATTTGAGGACTTCTCCGTCAAAGAATGCAAAAATCATAACCTATACAGACGTTGTGTACAGATGTACCGTCTCTGGCGCAGCGCTGACAAACAAAAACGAGCGATGGTATCTGGTCACGCTTGTCGAACCAAACAAAACCGGCTGGGTAATCAGCGACAATATCAAGCTTGTTGGCAATGTCACTCTGCCTCCTTCAAATCTGATTGGTACCTCGGTCCAAATAAAGAAAGAAACAAAATTGACAACAATACCTGCCGGAAACGAAGGCGTACCTATCTATTCCGGAGGTCAGGGTATCGTTGACTCGGTCGCTATAAGAGATAAAGGACAATTGTATTTCAGAATCACCAGCGGAAACGTCTCCGGATGGGTGGATGGTGATTATCTTAAAAAAACCGAGAAAACAGCTCTCGAACAGGCAAAAATTACAACATTCGAATATTCCCCTATCGACAACATGATCATTTTCAAGTTCGGATACACCGGCAACCCTCAAGACCTAAGAGTCGAAGAAAAACCCAACGACTCGCTCATCCAGCTTTATATAGAAAACGCTATCAGCACAATCCCTCAACCATACACTCAAATCACGTCAACGCTAGTCAACTCGGCAACCATCACACAGGTCTCGGTTTCGCCTGCCATCGTCAAGGTGACATTTGACACAAACAAACAAGTTGACACATATCTGGAGCCTTTGAATTCTGCAACCAAGCAGATTGTTCTCAAAATCTACCCACGTTCGGCCGATTCAGTGACAAAAGTACTTATCCAAAATAAACCCGTAATCAGCAGTATTCTTCCATATTTTAAGGATGCAAAGCCGATGGTTCCGATTGCAGGCATAAAGGAAACGCTTGGGTACTTGCTCACTGAGGACTCCACAAAAACTCAGTACACACTAAAAATTTCTGACACGAAGCAATTTGTCATTAGAATCGGCGACCCGCAGGTCAGCAAATATGTCAACAACATCAAGAATGTGTTCATGGTTTCGCCTGCGCCAGAAAAAAAGAATGGCAGTGTATTCATTCCAATCGAATCGTTCGCTTCTGCGCTTGGTTTCAAGTACGATTTTGTCCAGAAATCTCGAACCATTTATCTTGACCCCATCATCGAACAGCTTGACTTTGGCGGTTGTGCCGACAAGGACAGCGGGTGCGATACCTTTACAACAGAGATCAAATTCATGCAGTATTACGAAAAGGAAGTTCAGGCCGATGGCAGAGTGAAAGTTACCATCTCGAACGCAATCCTTGGTGATGCAGCAGCAAAGAACATTGACAAAAACAGAGTTAATGTCCGATATGAGGCCAGAATCGGCGATAAGGCTCCTACGGTAACCTTGCTAATAACCATCAAAGAAAATGAGACACTGGAAGTTTCGGAGGCAAAAAATCCTAATAGGTTGATTTTTCTCATCAAAGAAAAAAGCAAGAGTGGTCTATCCGGCAAGGTGATTTATCTTGACCCAGGGCACGGTAGTTTTTGGCCTGGAGAAACCCACGATGACGGTTGCAAAAGCGGAAACGGCACCCTTGAGTCAAAAGTCTGCCTGGATGTCCTACTCAAAGTAAGAGACAAACTTCAAGCCGACGGCGCAAAAGTCATAATGACCCGCACGGACGATTCAAACAAAAACAACCCAGACCTAGACAAACGAGTGTCGTCAGCAAACGGCTCAGGCGCAGACCTTTATCTGTCGCTGCACATGGGTTTTTCAACTGACAAAACAGAGAATGGCTGCAAAACATACTACTACACCGAAAAAGGCAAGAAGTTGGCTGACCTTGTACAGAACCGTGCAACAAGAGCTGTTCCAGGTGACAATATGGGCAGCCAGCTGACTGGATTTGACATTTGCAGGAGCATAAACAGTATGCCTTCCGTTTTGCTTGAGCCACTCCATCTTTCAAATGAGAAAGCTGAAAGCTGGATTTCAAATACTGACAACATAAACAAGCTTGCGCAAGTGCTTTGTGATGCGATTACGCAATATTTTGAGGAGTTGACAAATTGAGAACTGACGGTAGAAAAAACGACGAACTGCGACCAATAACCATTGAACCAGGATTTGCCAAGTACGCTGAAGGATCAGCGCTGATAACCTGGGGAAACACTAAAGTCATATGCACGGCATCTTGGGAGCCAAAAACGGCTCCATGGCTAAAGGACATAGGTCACGGCTGGGTTACAGCCGAGTACGCCATGATCCCCAGATGCGCTCCACAAAGAATCATCCGCGACATAACAAAAAAACAACAGGCAGCAAGGTCTGTCGAGATTCAAAGACTCATCGGCAGGGCTCTGCGCTCATGCTGCGACATGAAGGTTTTGGGCGAAAACACAATTACCATCGATTGCGACGTCATCCAGGCCGACGGTGGCACAAGGGTCGCTTCAACTGTTGGCGGGTTTGTGGCGCTTGTCCAGGCCTGCAGAAATCTGAAGTTCAAAAATTTCCCGGTCAAAAGTTATCTTGGCGCTGTGTCGCTTGGGATGGTTGGTGGCGAGCTCCTGCTCGACCTCAACTACGACGAGGACAGCAAGGCTCAGGTTGACATGAACCTCATTTCAGATGAAAACGGCAATCTTTCGGAAGTTCAGGCCACAGGGGAAACATCAACAATCCCCATGAAACGTTTCAATGAAATGATGGAGCTTGGCATGTATGGCATTCTTCAGGTCATTGAAAAGATAAATGCTGCCACTGGTTCTTTGTCATGAAAATTGTTCTTGCCACAACAAACGAAGGCAAGATAAAGGAAATTAGATCGCTTGCCACAAACATTGACCTCGTCTCACTCAATGAAGTAGAAGCGACAATGCCTGATGAAGACAGGGAAACGATAGAGGAAAACTCAATACTCAAGTCAATTTCAATCTTCGAGCAGACAGGCTTGCCAACGCTAGCAGAAGATTCAGGTCTTTGCGTCGATGCTTTGGACGGGAAACCAGGTGTGCATTCGGCAAGGTTTGCCGGCTCAACAAAAGAGAATATCGAAAAAGTTTTGGAGCTGATGAAGGGTGTTCAGGCAAGAAACGCTCATTTTGAAACCATCTTTTCCTTCACCGACAAAAACGGCACCGTCTCTTTCAAAGGTATTCAAAACGGTACAATCGGCTTTGAATCGAAAGGCGACAATGGTTTCGGCTATGACCCGATTTTTATCAATGAAACCGGTAAAACCAACGCTCAATGCTCAGTTGAGGAAAAAAATCGCATGTCTGCACGAGGCAAAGCTTTAAGAATGTTTCTTGAATGGTTTGCAACTCAAAGCAGTTAACAATCTTTAAGCCAGTCAGGAACCCAGTCGGAGCAAGGTCCGGATTTCAGTCTGCTTTTCTCCTGAGTTCTTTTTGATAGCCATTTGGCCTCCAGTGCACTCTCCAGGCATCCACAGTATTTTTGTCTGTATATTCCAAGCTCTTTTGCCTGCATTTGACTGTTGTTGTAGAATGGTCGTAAATCGAAATATCTGAAATTATCAAATCTTTTGCCAACTTCAGCCAGAAGGTTGTGCTTTTGGTAAGGTGAAATCAAGAGACTGGTTGTAAACAAAGTTATTTCTGACTGCCTTGCAACCTGGGCAGTTTTCTCCAATCTAAATGAAAAGCAGTCCTGGCATCTTGTTCCGTCTTTTTTATACGTCTGTTCGTCAACAACAATGGGGTCAAGTTTTTTGAACTTACAGCAGACAAGAAAAGCTTCCAGTCTTCTCAAACGCTCTTCGTCCGGTTCGATGTTTGGGTTGAAAAATAAAGGTTTTACCGAAAATCCTTTTGAGACCAAAAAATCGATGGATGCAAGCGAACACGGGCCGCAACAGCAGTGAAGCAGAATTTCAGAACAGGTACTGGTCAATCTCGCTCTTTCTGGCCATGCCGACAGCTTTGTAACCGATGTCGGTGATAACCCTGCCACGAGGAGTGCGGTCAATCATGCCTTCCTGGAAAAGGTAGGGCTCAATTACGTCTTCTACGGTATCCCTGTCTTCAGCCAAAATGGCAGCCATATTTTCAAGACCGACCGGGCCTCCGTTGAACCGCTCGATGATGGTCATCAAAAGTCTTCTGTCCATTTTGTCCAAGCCAAATTCGTTGACTTCGAGCGCTTTGAACGTTTCATCAAGGGTTTCTTTGGTTATTACAGCCGAACCTGCCACCTGGGCAAAATCCCTTGCACGTCTGAGCAACCGAAGGACAATTCTTGGCGTTCCCCGACCACGTTTGCCAATAAGTTTTGCCAAATCAGGATTTATTTCAATCCCCAAAGCCTGACCGGCTCTTACCGCAACTTTTGCCAAATCGTCTACCGAATAAAAATCGAGTCTTTCAACGATTCCGAATCTGTCGCGCAAAGGACTGGACAACAGTGACAGTCTCGTTGTGGCTCCGATGAGCGTGAACCTGTTGAGAGGGAGGGTTATTGTTCTGGCCGATGGACCTTTACCAAGCACAATGTCAAAATGGAAATCCTCCATTGCGCCATAGAAGGTTTCTTCGATTTGCGGATTAAGTCTGTGGATTTCGTCAACAAAAAGGATGTCTCCTTCTGCAAGGCTTGTAAGTATTGCCGCAAGGTCGCCAGCCTTTTCAATTGCTTTTCCGGTTGTTCTTTTGATCGACGATCCCATTTCGTTTGCGATGATGCAGGCTAGTGTGGTTTTCCCTAGTCCTGGTGGGCCATAGAAAAGGATGTGGTCAAGTATGCCTTCGCCTTTGCCTAACTTGGTTCTATCGCGTCTTCTGGCAGCTTCAAGAAATGTTGAAAGATTCTTTTTGACTCTGTCCTGACCAATAAACTGCGACAGCTTTGACGGACGGAGCGAAAGTTCTTCGTCATCATTTAAAAAATTGGGGTCAACAGGGCGTTCTTCCACAATGATGAATTATAACGCCACAGGCAATCCAATCAAGACAGTTGATTTGATTAGGTTTTTTTTGTAAATTCTTGCCAATGGATAATTTCATTCAAAAACAGATCCGCCAAGAGCTTGTTGATCGCGACATACTCCTGTTGGCACACAACTATCAAGTGATGGCCGTTCAAGAATGCGCTGATCTTGTTGGTGACTCGCTCGAGCTTTCAAAGGCAGCAAAAAATGCCAGACAGCAAAAAATAATGTTTGCTGCAGTATATTTCATGGCTGAAACAGCCGCGATAATGACGCCTGAGAAACAAATCATGATTGCTGCAAAAGAAGCTGGCTGTCCTCTGGCCGACTCAATTAAACCACAGGATCTTATTGAACTAAAGAAACAACATCCAAACGTTCCTGTCATGTGCTATATCAACTCCAATGCCGAAATAAAAGCCCTTTCAGATGTGGTCTGCACATCATCAAACGCGCTCAACATTGCGTCAAAGTTGAATTCAGACGAGATAATATTTGTGCCAGACCAAGGACTTGGCTCCTGGATTGCAGAAAAAACCGGTAAAAAAGTCCATCTTCACAAAGGTTGCTGCAACGTTCACTGGCACATTCCAATTCAAGACATCAAACAGGCAAAATACGAACATCCTGACGCCCTGCTCGTGGTTCACCCGGAATGCCCAGCAGAAATAAGAAACCTTGCAGACCACGTCACCGGAACATCTGGCATGATCGATTACATTAAACGCAACCCTGGCAAAGAATTCATCATTGGCACCGAGGTCGGTATGAAACAACGTCTGGAAAAACTTTATCCTGATGTGAAAATGTACATAGCCTCAAAAGCATTAATTTGCCCAAACATGAAAAAAACCTATCCAGAACTGCTCCTGGAGGCCATAAGAACTGAACAGACAATCGTCAGGATTGACCAGCAGACTGCGATGCTAGCCAGAAAAGCTATCGAAAGGATGTATGAATTTTAAAATCCCAAGACATCTTCTTCGCACCACAGCCACCGAACCGTGGCAGTTCGACGCAGTTGTTATCGGTTCTGGCGTTGCTGGACTGATGTGTGCATTCAAGTTGTCAGCACACATGAAGGTTGCTCTAATTACAAAAGAAAGACTTGTTGATTCAAACTCCTTTTATGCACAAGGCGGTCTTGCCATCTCGATGGCCAACAACGACTCGCCGGAGCTGTGGCTAAAAGATACTATGCTTGCAGGTGCAGGACTTTCGCGTGAAAATGCTGTTAAAAAAATCATTGACATGACACCCCAGGTTATCAAGGATCTCGAGACAATGGGCATACGTTTTGATATTGACGAAGAAGGTCGGTATCTCCTGGGTCGTGAGGCTTATCATACGGTCAGGAGAATCCTCCATGCGGGAGGAGACCAGACTGGCAAAATGATTTCTCAGGCAATGTGTACACGAATTCAGGATTCATCATCGGCAGTAATCTTTGAGGAATCCTTTGCAATCGACATCCTAACTGACGACAGTGGTTCTGTTTGCGGAATCACAGCGATTGTCGACGATTGTGACGCTGTATTTTCGACTCCAAATGTGGTGATGGCTACTGGTGGTTGCGGTCAAGCCTACTTTTTCACAAGCAATCCCCAGGTCGCAACAGGAGACGGCACTGTTATGGCCATGAGGGCAGGCGCAACGCTTGTGGACATGGAATTTATGCAGTTCCATCCAACCATCTGCTTTGCCATTCCAGGCCAACCGTTCCTTGTCACCGAAGCAGTCCGTGGAGAGGGCGCAAAGTTAGTTAATTCCAACGGCGAACGCTTTATGCCGAAGTATCACGAAATGGCCGAGATTGCCCCCAGGGATGTAGTTTCAAAAGCATGCTACCAGGAAATGAAGAAGACAGGATCAGAGTGGGTTTACCTTGACACAACCATCTTTGATACTGGCTTCTTCTCAAAAAGATTTCCGACAGTCTACAACAAATGCATGAAAGCCGGCTTCGACCCAACAATCCAGCCAATTCCGGTCTCGCCCGGAGCCCATTACATGATGGGTGGCATTGAGGCTGATCTAGAGTGCAAAACTTCACTCCCAGGACTCTACGCTTGCGGTGAAGCTGCATCCAATGGTATGCATGGAGCAAACAGACTTGCTTCGAATTCAATCCCAGAAGGCTTGGTAACCGGAGTTGTCGCTGCCAACGCCATTCTTGGCTCAAAAAGAAATCAGACACAACCTGTAATGCCGAAACCAGATCTGTCCAAGCACGACCTGCCAATAACCAGAACACAGCTCAGACTTCAAAATTGGGAAAACATTGGCATCGACAGAAATGGTGTTGATCTTGAAAAACATTTCAACAGCATTCTCCCTTGTCTTGAATGTGGCACAAAGGATTCACTTGGTATGCTTGAACTTGCCAATCTCTATCAAATCTCAGCATCAATTACTGCTTCGGCGCTAACCAGAACCGAATCCAGAGGGGCACACTACAGAACGGACATCGACTCACAAAACGAGGATTGGTCTCAAAAACGTGTGCATTTGAAGTCAAGAGTAAACGGTGATTCCGTCGAAATTGAAACAGGAACTCACCCAAAGGAGTCGTGGTCATGGATAAAATAGCCCTAGCATGGCTTGTTGAAAAAGCGCTCAGGGAAGACATTGCCTGGGGCGACATCACTGCAAATGCCCTGATTCCAGAAGACTCGATGACAGTTGCAAACCTCACGGCAAAATCGGAATCGGTTGTCTGTGGGCTTGAAGCATTCGAAATGGCGTTTAAAATCCTTGACTCTTCTACACATGTCGAAGTAAAAATCAAAGAAGGTACAAAAACTCAACACGGTGATATTGTGGCAACTGTCGAAGGCAAGACCCGCTCTATTCTTACATCCGAAAGGACAGCCCTCAATTTTTTCAACCATATGTCAGGCATTGCCACGCAAACCCGCAAGGTTGCCGACAAAATCGAAGGCACAGGCTGCACTGTCGTTGACACCAGAAAAACACTGCCCATGCTTAGAATGATTGAAAAATACGCAGTCAAAATTGGCGGTGGTCAGAATCACAGACACGATCTGAGTTCTCTTTACCTTATCAAAGACAACCACATCAAAGCCGTCGGCTCGGTTGAGAAAGCCGTCAAAAGAGCAAAATCTGTTTCAATCTACACAAAAATCGAGTGCGAAGTAACCAATCTTGCTGAAGCCATTGAAGCGTCCAAAGCCGATGCTGACATAATTCTCTTTGACAACATGAAGCCAGGGGATATTAAGGCAGCGATCAAAGCCTTGCCAGAACGGTTGTTGTTTGAAGCCTCTGGAAACATAAAACTCGAGAATTGCCTGGAATATGCTCAATCAGGCGTTAATGCAATATCGATGGGAAGCTTGACTCATTCAGCACCTTATGCTGATTTCTCATTGGAATTCTAAAAAAATCAAAAAAGTTTTTTAAAAATCTGGGATTTTCCTTGAAGAGTGGAGGCGACGAGGGGAATCGGACCCCTGAATAATGATTTTGCAGACCATCGCCTTACCACTTGGCTACGTCGCCTCAAGCAAATTTATACCGATTTGTTAGCCCTCTTGCAAGTGTACATTTTAACAAATAGGCAGGTGCATAAAAACAATAACGAATCATTTGTATCCCCATCAATGTATTGTGCATTAAATGATGTGTTACCGTCATTTTTTGTTTCTAAGTCAATTGACATCACTGAAATTGGTCTCTGAAATAATCATTATTTCAATTTTTTACTGGTTAATATATGGTTAATATTCAGTTATATTAAATATTCATTAATCAATTCCCTTTATTGGACGACGATAATCCATTATTATTAAAATCATAGACACAAACCAATCATAAGGAGCAAACATGACTAGAATGACCGCTCATCAAAAAGTAATTGTTGAATTACGAAAAATTATCAAACAAGTGAATGTGCATTCAATCAGTCTTGCGCAGAACATTGGCTTGACCGTATCGCAACTGAATCTGCTACAGGAGTTAGATAATGGCAACAAAATGAGTATGCCAGAACTGTCAAAAAGATGCCTGATATCCAGGCAAACGGCAGCAGAAATCCTGCACAAACTTGAGAAGAAAAGTTTGATCTCAAGAAGCAGGTCAAACGATGACAAAAGATGTGTCTATTATTCCCTGTCAGAAATTGGCAAACAGGTACTTGAAAAATCTCCGCAGTTGCTTCAGGACGTTTTTATAAATGAGTTCAACACGCTTGACGACTGGGAACAAAACATGCTTTTATCAAATTTACAAAGGGTTTCCTCAATGCTTAAGGCAAGTGATATCGATGCATCGCCCATTTTAAGCCCAAATCCAGATTTGTATGGCGACATAAGGGATTCAACCATTGTGCCAATTGTTCAAAGACCGATCGAGGCAAACGCAGAGATGCTTGTTATAAAAACAATAAGAGAATTAGAACAACACATCAATATCGACGATCTTTCCGAATTCATGTTCGAAAATATGAAGCCATTCAATGATACTCTTCAGATGACAAAACAAGGGATCATTGACGCTCTGACAGAAAAGCCGTCAAAGGGTGGTTTTGTCGTGTTGGGGAAAATGGCAGGCAAGATTGCCGGTGCAATTGTTATGCTCGCCACTGGCATGAGCATGTATATTCCTGAGTACTGTCTATTGTTTGCGTCAGTTGACAAGAAATACAGAAACTACAGCATCGGGCAGCAACTTATTGAAACTGTCATTCAGAATATCGACAATGATATGTATCTTCACGTTGAGTACGACAATCGTGCAAAGAGGCTGTACGAAAGAATGGGGTTCGTCAATAAATACGCCGAAATGCGCTTCTACAAGGATAAAATCAAAAAATAGGTCTTCGAATTGGAGCGGGAAACGGGATTTGAACCCGCGACAACCGGCTTGGGAAGCCGATGCTCTACCCCTGAGCTATTCCCGCATCCAGAAAATATTCTAAATAAAAAGTTTATTATTTCAATAACAAGGGGTATTTCAGTCAAACATCTTGGTTTTGCCTGGAAGAGACAGTTTATCAACGAGCAAGCCAGCAGTTTTTTTTATCTGGTAAGCTGCACTTTCAACTGATTTGGCAACTTCGGCCGTTGCAGCCTGAGCTTTACCGGTCAGGAACTGCTTGTTTATCCAACCCAGAATCCTGTCAAAAACCTCGGGAGATTGAGCAAAGATAAGGATTGTAAGTGACAGAAGATATGGAAAACTCATACCAACGATTATGCTCGAGATGCTTGTTATCTGGAACCCTGCAAGAACCATCAGAACAATGAAAGCCAGACCGACAATTTCCCTGAAGCCAAGAATGAATGCCGTGAAAGCTGCAATGATAAGGTAGTTATTCAACCCACCGGACAGAAAAAGTGACTCATCGCCAATGACGAGTCCATAAAGAACCGCCAGAATCCACCAGTCAAGAATAAGCACGATCCAACCAAGCCAGTTTCGAGGTCGTTCAAGCCAACCCCTGGCAAGCAAAACAAACATCACCCCCAAAGTAACCAGTGTGCCAATGAACCCTGGAAGGTAGAAGATTTTTGTAGTTCCGAACAAAAGACTGGAAATATCATCAAGCCAAAGAATCGACGGCCACTGGTATTTTGGAACAATCCAAACGGACGAGGCATAGATGGCAAACGCCTGAAGCAGGATAATGCCAATGTTCTTGAGAAGTTGGGCCTTAAAAGCTCTTTTGGACATAAATTTATAGAATTCTGAAATAACCAATAATCTTTCGGTGGCTTCTTCAACTGAATATGATTGCAGTAGGTGATCGCGATATTGGTTAACATCCTCGACGGTCACATTCAGGACATCCTTATTTTTATCAGTCAAATAAATCCTGAATTGTTCAAGCATGGCTGCCGATGAGCGATTCTTCAACTGGAATTCCAAAAAAAGGTCAATCATCTCCAATTAATTCTAAAACATTTTCCAGTCAATGGAAGTACCATGTAAAAAATAAGCCGATTCCTAAATACTGGATTTTGACGGGGGGTTGAAATGCGACTTTTACTTGTTACACTCCTAGGTGCGATTATGGCGGAACTGGTTGCGATATTGAGCACTCTGCTGATGGCTTCAGGGCAAATCATCCTAAAGCTGGGCCTCAACAGGATGGGTAAACTAACCGAGAAGCCCTTTTGGGAGTCGGTGGTTCTAATCATAACAAATCCAAATGTAATTATAGGCGCAATCCTCTATGTCATTGCGGCCTTCGTCTGGGTTTGGGTGCTCCAGCAGAGACCACTCAGTTACATATACCCGTTCCTCGCAACCACTTATATTTTCGCTCTTGTCGGATCAAGCCTGGTCCTTGGCGAACCGATAAATTGGGTCAGGTGGGCAGGCGTTGCTGTAATTGGCTTTGGAATCTTTTTGATTTCAAGAACAATATAAAGGAGGAAAGTGTTATGTTCATGAAGCAGTTTTTGTTAGCTCCGGGACCGACCCCGCTCCCAGAAGAAGTTCGCGTCGAAGGCGCACGCGACATTACTTACCATAGAAGCCCAGCCGGCAAGAAGATGGTTGTTCAGTGCATGGAGGATCTGAAGTATCTCCTCGGCACAAAGAACGACGTTTTCCTTCTTGGATCATCAGGCTCAGGTGCTATGGAATGTTGCATGCAGAACCTCGTCTCACCAGGAGATAAGGTTATTGTTCTCAACGCCGGCAACTTTGGCAACAGATGGGCAAAGCTTGCAAAGGCATGGGGCGCAACACTCGTTGAAATCAAGAAGGACTGGGGCGATGTTGTCCAGCCAGCCGAACTTGAAACAACTCTCAAGGCAAATCCAGAAACAACAGTCGTTTTCTGCCAGCTTTCAGAGACATCAACAGGCGTATGTTCAAAAACAAAAGAATATGCAGCGATAGTTAACAAGACAAACGCAATTCTTTGCGTTGACGTCGTTTCAGGCGCCGGTGTCGTACCGTTCGAAATGGACGAGTGGGGCATCGAAGCATGCGCCGGTGGTTCGCAGAAGGGCATGATGCTCCCGCCAGGTCTCGGATTTGTTTCATTCGGACCAAAGGCATGGGCTCTTGTCGAGAAGTGCACAAACAGACGCTTCTACTTCGACATGAGAGAGTACAAGAAAAAAATTCCAGACAAAGAAACTCCATGGACACCACCAATCACAATCATTTGCCAGTCAGCAAGGGCTTTTGAGATGATCAAAAAAGCCGGCGGAAGAGAAAAACTTTGGGAAAGATATGCAATGTTGGCAAAAGGCGTCAGAGCTGGCGTCGCAGCAATCGGCCTCAAGCTGTTTGCAAAAGAGCCAGGCGACGCAGTCACAGCAGTCTGGGTTCCAGAAGGCATTGATGGAGCAGCCCTTACAAAGATGATGAGAGATGAGTATGGTGTCCTCGTTGGTGGTGGCCAGAGTGATTACAAAGGAAAAATCTTCAGATTTGGCCACATGGGTTATATGGACATCTACGATGAAATCGCAGCACTCGTTGCCCTCGAAATCTGCCTTGCAAAGCTTGGCTACAAGTTCGAGATAGGCACAAGCATCGCGGCTTTCATGAAAGCCTGCCAGTGGTAAGCCTTTAAGGAGGAACATGGCAAAAGTTTTGATTGCAGACAAAATTGCAGATGATGGAATCAACCTGCTCAAGAACGCAGGCCATCAGGTTGATGTTATTAAGCTGACGCCTGAAGAACTCGTTGCAAAAATTGGAGATTATGACGCAATCATTGTCCGTTCCGCCACAAAAGTCACAAAAGACGTCATAAACGCTGGAACAAACCTTAAAATCATCGGTCGTGCCGGCGTAGGTCTGGACAACGTTGACCAGGCAACAGCCAAAGAAAAGAACATCAAAGTTGTAAACACTCCGGCAGCAACATCAATCTCGGTTGCTGAACTTGCGATCGGTCACATGCTGGCCGCCTGCAGGTGGATCGGTTACGGAACCTCCACCATGAAGGAAGGCAAGTGGGAAAAGAAGCAGATGGAAGGCATCGAGCTTTACGGAAAAACCCTCGGTCTCATAGGCATCGGACGCATTGGCTACGAAACTGCCAAGCGCGCCATCGCAATGGGCATGAAGGTTATCGCTTTTGACCCGTATGTAAAGGAATCACCGGACAAGGATATCAAGCTTGTCAGCAAAGATGACCTGATCGCAAACGCTGATTTCTTCTCGCTTCATATCCCGCTCACACCAGAAACCAAGAACATCATCGGTGCACCGGAAATCGAAAAAATGAAAAAAGGTGTCGTTCTTGTCAACTGTGCCCGTGGCGGAACAGTGGACGAGGAAGCGCTCTACGAAGGCCTCAAATCAGGCAAAATCCGTTTTGCTGGAATCGACGTCTACGAAAAAGAACCACCGGAAAACACTCACAAACTTGCAACTCTGCCAAACGTCAGCCTAACGCCACACATCGGTGCCCAGACAGACGAAGGTCAGAGTAGGGCAGGCACCCAGCTTGCAGAAAAAATCGTTGATTATTTTAAAGGAGCATGACAGACCAAATGTACGAAATCAAACCGTTTAAAGGAGTCCATTACTCCAAAAAAGCCGGCGACATTGGCGACCTGATAACCCAGCCATACGACAAAATCACCCCGCAGATGCAGGAAGACTACTACAAAAAACACGAAAACAACGCCATCAGGATAGAACTTGCCAAAGACATGCCGGGGGACTCCGACACCAACAACAAGTACACCAGGGCAAACGAAGTCTTCCAGCAGTGGCTTGCCTCCGGCGTGCTTGAACGTGATGGAAAAGACACAATCTACGCCTACAACCAGGAGTACAAACATCCTGAAACCGGAAAAGTCGTTGTCAGAAGGAGCTTCATCGCTCTCTCAAAGCTTTATGACTATTCCGAAAACGTCATCTATCCCCACGAACACACACTCTCCGGCCCAAAGATGGACAGGCTCATGCTTACCCGTGCCACAAAGACCAACCTCGGTCTTTGCCTTTTCTTCTATCGTGATGAACAGGATGCCATCAACAAGCTCCTGGACACCCACACAAAAGGCGAACCGCTCTTTGATGCCCATGACCACTACGACACCCACCACAAAATCTGGAAGATTGACGACCCAACGGAAGTCAAAAAAATCCAGGACATGATCGGTTCAAAGACCATCATCATCGCCGACGGCCACCACCGCTACGAGACAGCCCTCAACTACCGCAATGAGATGAGGGAGAAAACTCCTGGCTGGAAGGGTGACGAAGCATGGAACTACAGAATGGCAGCGTTCATCAACATGAGCGACCCAGGCCTCTATGTGTTCCCGACCCACAGGCTCATCCGTGACGTTCCAAACTTCAACTTTGACGCCATGCTTGGCAAAATCAAAGAAAAGTTCAACGTCACCGAGATGCCGATTGGTTGTTGCCTGAATTCCGGTTCGGAAAAGCTTGTCGAGGAAATGAGAAAGAACATGGACAAACACGCCCTTGGACTTTTATCCAAGGACAAAAACGTCATGTATCTTCTCACCCTCAAGAATGAAAAACTCGCCCACGACATCCCGGTCAATATGAGCAACGACTGGAAGATTCTGGACGTTTCAATCCTGCACAAGCTCATCCTCGAACCAATTCTTAGCATCGATGACGCAAAGCTTGCCGCACAGACCAACGTCGACTACGAACGCTACACCGAAGACGCAGTCAAACCTCTCACTGAAGGTAAGTACCAGTGCGTGTTCCTGATGAACTACACCCCGACCAAAGCGGTCGAGGACGTGACCAAGCATCACGAAACCATGCCGCAGAAGTCAACCGACTATTTCCCGAAAGTCCAGTCCGGACTTGTCATCCAGTATCTCCAGGATGGGGAAAAGATCTGAAGTTAGTTTGAATCAATCAAAAGAGGGGTTTTGCCACCCCTCTTTTTTTGTATGGAAAATCACTTCATCCATCTTTACCCCCCCCTATACAGGAGAAGGTTTTTTGATTTTCTGACCCATAAAATGAGAGAGGTTTGGGGCGAGGGAATTTTTATTATCTGATCAGTGAGATTATCATCCCGGCCAAAACGCTGATTCCATAAAGCAAGCCTACAATCATCAGCCTCTCGCGCCAGCTTTTCTCTTCCTTGAACAGCACCAGGATGCCAAGACCACCGCTTGCGCAAAGCCCGGCGATCACCGAACCGAAACTCAGTGAACCGTTGATGTAAAGCTGCGTGAGTGCCACTGAGGCTGCACAGTTGGGGATTAGCCCAACCAAACCTGCCACAAACGGCTGGAAAATTGACTTTGAGAGCAGGATTTTGTGAAAGGTTTCCTCGCCCATCCAGGCCACGCCTGCGTTTAGCGCCAGCGTGACGATGAAAATATAGGCAAGGATTTTGCCTGTGTGAACCAATGGGTGGAGGACAAGCTGGTGGGTGTTGAATTTCTTCGCTTTTGAATCAGGGTGGTGGCCGCAACATGCGGTTTGGTCGTTGAGCGATTCGTGGTTATGTGTCGCATCATCGTGGCCTGTTGAATAAGCCTTTATGTGTTCCAAAGTTTTTTTGTTCTGTTTTCTGAAAGTAAAATCTATCAGATAACCAACCGGTATGGCTATGGCAAGTTTTGTAAGGATCAACGGCAGCACCAGGCTAATTTTGTCTGGATGAGAAAGAAGAACTGGCAGAGCCTCGTCAGATGTTGACAGGTATACCGCTATCAGGGTTCCAACAGTCACCAGTCTCTGGGTGTAAAGCGCGGATGCCATGACAGAAAATCCGCACTGTGGCAGCGTTCCAGCGACCGCACCAACGGCAGGTCCAGCAGAGCCAACCCTTTGAAGGAATTGCCGAATCCTGTTGCCAAAGTAATACTCCGTCAGTTCTATGGCTACGTAGACAATCAGTAAAAATGGTAGAAGCTTCAGTGTGTCTTTGAACGCATCAAGAATTATTTCCAACCAGTTGACCATGTTTTTTCCTTAAAAAGTCAATATAACCGTTAAATCACAGACAACAAGCGATATTGGGAAAAACTTAAGCCTAGCCAACCAATCGGCCCCCATAAAAGTAGCTGTGAAATACAAAAACAAGTTTGTCTTTCACGGAAGAATCTCAGAAGATAAATTCAGGGAATTGGTAAAGCTGTTTGTATTAAAATCAAATCATATCAATGGGATTGAGTTGTTCTGGTCCAAAGCATACATTTTTGCATCTGAAGAAATGCCAATGGAGGTTCAATGGTGGATATTCATGCTATATTATAGAAGGAGTTTAGGAGACAGGCTGATTATCTAGCCTAAGCCCGTAAAAAATATCATTGCCTCTGGAGGACTCATGCAATCTTAATCTCCCCATGGATTTTTTGAAAAAATCTTTGTCTTTTATTGATCTCAAAAAATATCCTCAGGTCTTGCTTAGTTTAGATTGAAATGCCATTACAAAACTGTTGCAAAGTTCACATTTATTTTTTCGAATCAGTTTGTGAATTAACATTTACTCAACAATATCTAAAACATTCATTTAAAATAAGAGATTGATAAACGACAAATAAGAATTAAAATCCTAATTTGGTAATATGAGATTATTATGCGTATGTTTTTGGAGGTTGTAATGAAACAATTCAGGATTCTGATTTCTGTTTTCCTGCTCTTTGCGTCTGTAACGTTTGCGCCTGCTGCCGAACAAACCAATGCTTTTATTGGTTGGGTTGGTGCCGCAGGATCGGTTTATAATGGTTCTGCTTCAACGCAGCCGATGGATATAAATGTGAGCAGTAATGCAGGTAATTCACAAGTGCCTGTTGTTAAAATGGATTCACGTGGTTATCCAACAATTGTTTGGCAAGAT
>JAGNLA010000021.1 GCA_017999835.1 Caldisericia bacterium | reverse complement strand
CCAATAAGCGGAGCTGTGTATGTTAGCGATGGGTTTATTACTGGAGGGCAATCGATATTCGGATCAAAAATGATATCTGCACCAAATGCGGTTGGTGGGCCTGAGAAAAGATAAATTGATCCTGCAGCAAGCGAACTGTTCCAATTCTTCAGGGATGTTCCGCTTGGGAATGCGATTGTGATTGTGTCACCAGTACGAAGACGCTGGCCAGTTGAGAAAACAACCGTATATCCAGCTTCCTGCGAGACTGTCGGCGGATTTACATATACTGACGGAGTTGCGTTGAAAATAACTCCATCAAGAATCGAGTATCCATCTGACGGAATCCACTCTTGAGCATTCGAATGTCTTGCCTGAAGTTTGTAGGTACCAGCCGCAGTTGTGTTGATGAGTCCTGCGCTAGCAAGGAAAGTGATGGTGATTGTTCCACCAGCAGACACGGTGAACCCACTCGGAAGATTGATTCTTAGGCTCTTTGGCCCAAGAGCGACAACCGACGAAGCATAATAGGATGTTCCGCCCCATGACCAGCCGTAGGTATTGGTCAGAAGTATTGATGATGCGGGAGGAACTTGGGCTGGAATGGTAAAATCATTGGTAATCGAGGCATTATCAGGAGCAGGGTTGGTCGGATAATAGAAGTTCACTTCAATCCAGTCACCATTGTTACCTGATAGTGTTGCTCCTGAATGCAATGTCCATTCCAGCTTGTACTCAGGGTTAACCGACGAAACGGTATTGCCAAGAACTGTGACTTTCAGATGGTTGGCAATCATCACTCTCGTCGACTGGACTGAGAATTTTTCCCTTGACGTGCCAAAACCAAAATAGTAATAGTTGGCGGTTGTAGGGGTTTTGAGATTGCAGGTTCTAGAGAATGTCACCCTAACGATATTGCCGGCAGGAATTGATGTTCCAAATGGAACTTCCAGTTTCAGAATATTCAAAGGGTAGGTCTCTTTTGTGACCGTTGATGGATGAATTGGTGCTCCTAGAGTAGCAATAGTCGTACCATATTCAATTGTAACACAATCTTTATCAGGAGCGGTAAACGAGTATGAACCGTATGACGAAGGGAGTTCAATATTGATGGTGTCGCCTACGCCAAGAGCTCCGCATCCACCAAGGGTGGCCGTAAGAGTGAGTTGTGCAGCGGTATCGACAATCGGAGGATCGACAACAACACCATCTGTTGCTGCAAAGGTAACCGTCGATTCGACATAATAGACAAAATGGGCTTCCGTTGTTGAAGATGCTGGGTTAGGAGCGTGAAGATCCCTGGTCACATTGATTGGACGTGCAAGCGTACCACACGTTGCAGGGTTGCGAATCTTGGCATCCTTGCTGATGGTGATGGTAACCTCTGACTGTACGGGAATGGAGATGGTGGTTGGATAATGGAAGATTATTGTATTGGTTGATCGTGTGACATCAGATGTATAGTAAGAAATCATGCAGGTTGTGGAATTCACTACTGCTGCAGACAAGTCAAAGGTTGACGGGAATATAACCCTGAATTCGTCTACGTTGGCTATAGCCTGGGTCCATTTGAATGTAAAAGCAGCTATCTGGTTGACAGAGTTCGGGGTTACGGTTGGTGTCACTGTTGGCTGAGCCTTGACTTCCCCTACCAGTCCGAATATTGAACCGAAAACCATCGAGAGCACTAGCAAAATGGTCAATGTTCTTTTCATGATTCTCTCCTTTTTGTACAATGAATGTCTTCACAGTTGCTTGACAAGAATACACTCCATGCAGGGAATTGGTTTAAGCAACCGAAAATAACCATTATTGCACCTATTTTATTTTTTCCTCAAGAATCGTTTTGTTGTTTTTGATGTAATCTTCAATGTCTTTGGCCTCTATTTTGAGAAGCCTCCCAATGCGGACAACAGGAAATTTTCCTTTTCTTACATACTGGCGCATTGTTGTGTAATGAATGCCAAGCATTTCCGCAGCTTCTTTTAAGCTAAGTAGTTTCTTATCTTCCATGGCAAGCCTCCTTAAGGTTACCTATCGCGCAGTTTAAATGACTTATAATGACTTGTCAATAGGTATAAGTAATTTAACTGTCAGATTTATATCTATTATAATTACAATGGATATAAAATTATCATAACTGTTCTTTAGATTCTAAAATGAATTATTGTTGTCTGTTTGATGTTTTATTTTACAATAATGGTCATTGTGTTATGTTTGCACAGTAAATGTGCATAATTTGTCATTTTTTGAAGCTATTTCGACAAATAACGATTTGTTCTGTGCTTTTTGAGTTTTGAGAAGCGATTTGACAGTTTAAAGATTTTCGGTAAACTTTCGATTGTAGGAGTTTATTTCCTAATTGTAGAAAAAATATTGGTAGCATGTGTGTTTATCATGATTGAACCTTTTTTAAGGTTCTACTGTATGTAGGAATAGGAGTGTGAAACATGGTAAACTATCTCACAAGAAGAGAAAAAGAAGTACTCGAGTTCATCAAGGACTTTGCATCAAAAAACGGCTTTGCTCCATCACTTGACGAAATCAGGGAAGGACTTGGACTGTCGTCAGTATCCACCGTTCATGAACATATTAGTAAGCTTGTTTCAAAAGGATTCTTGGCGCGCCATCCAAACAAGGCCAGATCAGTCCAACTCAAACAACCTGGTGAAAGCCCTGAGCTCTCTATCACTACAATCCAAAACCTTGTAAACAGAACAAAATCACCAGAATTGGGAAAACTCGAGATTGCATCAGTTGTACCATCCGAGGCAGGATGCGTCGCGGTGATTGTCCAGGGAAATTCATTGGTAAACGAAGGTGTCCTGTCGGGCGACTATCTAATTGTAATTCCTGGCGCAGGACTAATGGAAGGCGATATCATGGTTGGGCTTATGGATGGATTCAAACCTGTAATGGGCAGGATCTACCACTTCGGCACAAAGGCCATTATCAAGCCGATTCAGGAGAAAAGAGACTCGATGGTCATTGACCCCAACCAACTTGTAATTGTTGGTCGGGTCAAGGGCGTCATCAGAAGTTATCAGTGAAATTAATCTAGAGATTTGAAACGACCATGTGACTGAAATAATAGTTATCGCGCTTTTCTTTAGCCATATTGGTCGTTTCATTATGTCCGGGGAAAATCTCAAAATTCTCAGGAATATTGTTCCAAAGCCTTATCAGGGAATTTTTCATATCAATGGCATTACAGCCAGGAAAATCGGTTCTGCCGATTGTGCCTTCAAAAAGAATGTCGCCTGTAAAAATCCCTCTGTGAAATTTTAAACAGCAATGCCCTGGGCTGTGTCCAGGAGCGTGCCAGACCTCAAATTCGAGTGGTCCAAGATTTGTCTCTATTACAATCTTTTCATTGTCTTTCACTATTTTACCAGCAATTGGAGACAAAACATGTGGCGGAACCATTGCTGAAAGATTCAGCTCAGGGTTTGTCAACGCAGGCGCATCGAGTTCATGAATTACGATCTCTGCCCTTGTGGCATACTTGACTGCTGCGTTCCCTGCAATATGGTCGCAATGACCATGAGTGTTGAAAATGAATTTTATATCGAGTTTTAATTCGTCAATTCTTTTAAGCACATCGTCAATCTCATACGAAGGGTCAATGACTATGCCCTTCTTTGATCCTGGACAATAGGCCAGATAAGTGTTATTAACCGCCATGCTCGTAATAAATCTTTCTATATTCATCAGAAAACCTTCCTTGAGTCCAATAGAATCGTCACTGGACCATCATTTATCAAACTGACTTTCATATGTGCTCCAAAGATTCCAGTCTGAACAGGAATCTGCGCTTTAATGAGCTGATCTTTTATTTCTTTTAGAAGCTTGACTGCTTCAGATGGATCCCCAGATGAGGTAAAATCTGGCCTCTTCCCTTTTCTCGCATCCCCTGCGAGTGTGAACTGGGAGACAAGCAGCACAGAACCGTTCACTTGACCCAAGTCCAGATTCATTTTGCCATTTTCATCCGAAAAGATTCTCAACCCAGCAATTTTTGTTGCCATGAATGCTGCATCGGTAGCAGTATCTCCCTGGACGGTTCCAACAAACACAAGCAAACCCTTGTCTATTGAACCGACGACTTCACCATCAACCTCTACCTTGGCACTGAGAACCCTTTGGACAACCGACCTCACTGACGCGCTACCTTTTTGACTTCCGGCACCCTCTCAAGCAAAACGATCAAGTCATTTAGCTCTTTTATTGACAGAACCTCAACAGAGAAGATTATTCTTGACTTGCTGATATCAACCGGGACAGCTTTCGCCATGTTGATGTTGACGCCTGTTTCAGAAATGATTCCAGAAAGCTTTGCGAGCACCCCGGGTTTATTTTCGACAAGAATATTGATGCCAACTATAAATGTTTTCTTGGAATCCGTAATCCATTCAGCCTCAATCACTCTTTCGGCTTCGGCTTTGAGATTGGCAAAATTTGGGCAGTTAGTTCTATGGATGCTCACCCCTCTGCCTCTGGTAACAAAACCAACAATAGGGTCACCAACGATAGGGTTGCAACATCGAGCCAGAATGACAGGAGCATTGTCAATACCTTTGAGCAAAACCATTGCGCCAGCTTTGCCAACCCTTGATGGTCTCCTCTGTGGAGCTTGAGGTTTGGGTTTGACTTCTTCCTCTTCGTCATCTTTGGGGTTTTCTTCTTCTGCTTTTTTCCTGAACCAGTTTCTGATTTTTTCCTTGGTGGAGTTTGCTGCGACGGTCTTTAGCCAGTCCCTGGAAGGTCCTTCAACATGTTTTGATGTCATGACCTGAACGCGGTCACCCGTGACGAGCTTGTAAGACAGTTGAACTATTTTGCCGTTAACCTTTGCACCGGTACAAGAATTGCCAACATCGGTGTGTATACGATATGCAAAATCAATCGGAGTAGCACCTACAGGAAGATTGATAATGTCGCCTTTGGGAGTGAAAACAAGAACCTCGTCGCTGAACAGATCAGTCTTGACCTGTTCAACAAATTCTTCGGTCGGTTTGATCTCTTTCTGCCATTCAAGCAGTTGGCGAAGCCAGGAAAGTTTGGTTTCATCGTTTGCATCGACCTTGTTCTTTTCTTTGTATTTCCAGTGTGCAGCAATGCCATATTCGGCATCGGCATGCATTTCGTAGGTTCTGATTTGAATCTCGACTGGAAAACCTCTTGGACCAATGACAGTCGTATGAAGCGATTTGTAACCATTGGATTTTGGAACGGCAATGTAGTCCTTTATTCTTCCAGGTAGCGGTTTCCATTGTGTATGAACAAAACCGAGGACTTTGTAGCAAGTGGGTATGTCTTCAACAAGAACCCTTACCGCGTGAAGGTCAAAGATTTCATCGACATCCTTGTCGTCTTTGTCCATCTTTTTATAAATCGAATAAAGGTTTTTGGCTCTTCCCGATATTTCGAAATGCACGTTGTCAGATTTCAAGAGTTCAGAAATTTCAGAAATTGTCTGGTCAACCAGCATCTCCCTCTCGGAGCGCTTCATTGCCACCTTATCCGCCAATTCCTTAAACTCCTCTGGTTCGATGGCTCTGAAAGCGAGATCCTCAAGTTCCCATTTTATTCTGTAGATTCCAAGCCTGCCAGCCAACGGAACAAAAATTTCCATCGTTTCCTGGGCAATCCTCACCTGTTTGTCACGCCTGAAAATACTGAGCGAACGCATGTTGTGAAGTCTATCGGCCAACTTTATCAAAACCACCCGGATATCATTTGCCATTGCAAGCAGCATTTTCCTGGTATTCTCAAGCTGCTGTTCTTTGCTTGATTTGAACTGAAGCTTGTTGAGCTTTGTGACGCCCAAAACCAATTGCAGGACTTCAGGTCCAAATTTCTCTTTCACGGACTCGGGAGTCAGGGCAGTGTCTTCCAGCGTGTCATGCAGAATGGCAGCAACAAGAGAGGGAAGATCGGCGTGGAGTTCGGTAAGAATCAAGGCAACATTCATCGGGTGGGTTATATATTCCTCCCCTGACTGCCTTAGTTGCCCAGCATGCATTTTGTCAGCAATTTCGTACGCTTTGCCAATCAGATTTTCTGTGTCTTGTGCGTAAGACGCCTTGGATATCAATGATGCAAGAAGTTGTTCTTTTGATACCGATTCCGTTGAAGTCATTTTTTGCATTATACGCAACTAGGAAAAAGTCTCAATATACAGAACATAAAAACACAATAAACCGAAATTAATTTCGTATTCATAATATAATTTAAATATATATCATGCAAAATATTCCCGAAATCGCCCATTTCTAATTGTTTTTTAAACCTTCGAATGTATAATTCCATCGTCAACAATTGTTTAATCGAATTTATTTCTGGAGGATTGCGATGAGAAAGTTTAAGCTTATCGCGATAACTTTGGCAATTGCCATTGCTTTATCGCCTGTTTCTGTACACCGTTCCGAGGCTTCTGGACCCATGTTTAAAATCTTCATGCTTCCAAGCAGCGCCAACACAGAATACCTAGCCGATATTGGCGTAAATATCGTGGAAACCTACGACACATTCGTGATAGGCAACATGGATCCATCACTTGTTCCACTTCTTGAATCCAAGGGATTCCAGGCTGTCATATATGAAGGCTGGGATGTCGTCAGGATTGGCAGCTACGTACTCAAAGCCGACGAGAACAAGCTTCTCATGCCGCAAACATCATACCCAAAAGAACTCACTTGGAAACCAATCGAACCATCGGATAATGATTATTTCATTTTCCAGTTCCGTGGTCCAATCAAACAGGAATGGACAACCGAGCTTGCCCTCAACGGCGCAGAGCAGGTTGGTACATTCACTGAAAATGCAGTTGTCGCCTACACAAGTTTCGACAATGCAAGAATGTTTGCACAAAAGGAATTTGTCCTGGGAGTCTCGCCATACCATCCAGCATTCAAGATTTCAAATGACATAAAAGCTGATAAAGATGGCAATGTCGACGTAATGATCAACATCTTCTCCAACCTCTCAATCAATAACATTGTTCCGACTCTTCCTGTCGAAGTTGAGCATGAAACAAAAGGCATGGACACCGGAGCAATCAAGGCAAAATGCAACATCGAAACAGTCAAAAAGCTTGCACTCATAAACACGGTTTCATATATCGAACCATATATTGAGCCAACAGTAGAAATGGACAACTCCAGACAAATTCTTGGCGTTGAAAAAAGAACATCACCAATCTCAGACTACACCGGACTTGCAACAACATCAAAAGGCGTTTGGGACATGGGTCTCAAAGGTTCAGGCGAAGTTGTTTGTGTTCAGGACACCGGTCTTGATTCTGGTAACGTGAACACACTGTTCTCAGATTTTGGTACACCGGCAAGAATAGTAGGTCATTTCGGTTACAGCCGCCACGGTGTTCCAAATCCGCCAATCGTCGATGGTCCAGATCCAACTCAATCCAAACCGTGGAACGACACCAATGGACACGGTACATTCACCACAGGCCAAATTGCTGGCGATGGCAGAAATTCAACAAATAACCAATATTCAGGAATAGCTCCGGAAGCCGGAATTGTTGTTCAGGCTGGCATCGGTTGGCTCAACCCCGGACTTGGCGATTCATACAAGCTTGGTGCAAGGGTTCACAGCAACTCATGGGGTTCATCGGTAAACGTTTACAACTCTGCGTCTCAGTACCTGGACAGGTTTGTTTATCAATACCCGGATATGCTGGTAACAGTTTCAGCCGGCAACTCCGGCCCATCCAGCAACAGCCTTGGCACTCCATCTACTGCAAAAAACAATATCTGCGTCGGTGCTTCAGGCAACAACTATCCATCATCAGCCCTCACTGTTGCTGCCACTGCAGGCGCAACAATTCTTACTCTTGCAAGCAACGCAAGCTTTGGTGGAAACCAGAGAGTCAGGATTGTTGGAAACACTCCTGCACAGGACGAATACCGCACTGTCATGACAACTATGTCAGGCAACAGGATTCGCCTGACATCCGCTATATCTTTTGCTCATAACATTGGCAACATGGTATATTCCCAGCATCCAAACTCACTTGCCAGTTTCTCCTCAAGAGGACCGACATCTGACAACAGGATCAAGCCAGACCTGGTTGCCCCAGGTTCAATCATCAACGGTGTCAGACTCAACAGACCCCCCACATACACAACAGCCCAGGGCACATCAATGTCATGCCCGAACCTTGCCGGTACTGCTCTTCTAACACGTCAGTGGCTTAAGTCATACGAGCAGAGGCCAAAACCATCAGCAGCTCTCGTCAAAGGTATGCTCATCAATGGCGCAAGACCAATTGTTGAAGACTACAACGGAACAGCAATTCAATATTACCCCAACACAAAAACAGGCTGGGGTGAAGTTGACCTCTACCAGACACTGTTCCCAACCGCACCAACGGTTAGAAAATATTACGATGTAAAATCAGGCTTGGCCACCGGGCAAAGAATGGACTTCCCAATCGTTGCCGGTACAGGCAGATTCAAAGCAACCCTCGTCTGGTCAGACTACGAAGGAAACCCGGCATCGTCACCATTCCTTGTTAACGACCTTGATCTAGTGATTACTGCTCCACAGAATGCCTATTTCCTTGCCGGAAACCAATTCATCTCAAACAGCAACGACTCCCAGCAGAATCCAACATCAAGAGATAGCCAAAACAACGTCGAAGGCGTTTTCCAAACAAATCTCACAACACCAGGCGTCTACACCGTTTCAGTCCAGGCATCGAACATTCCAAGCGGCCCACAGCCGTTCGCACTGGTTGTCGAATACCAGCAGACACTCCCAGATTTTGATATCAGATGCTATCCAGACACTATTACAATTGACACAAGCTTCAAGTGCGACCAGTACAAGGTTTCGCTCAAATCACTTGTTGGTTTCTCAGGTTTTGTGAACCTTTCATTCACACAGATCGCTCCTGAGTTCACTGCAGAATTCCAGACAAATCCAGTCTGGATACCAAACGATGGTCAAGTTGATGTATTTATGACCCTTTGCAAGAAATCAGCTCTTAAGCCTGGCAAATACTACTTTATTGTCAGGGGAACATCAGGCGACATCTACCACGAAGACATTCTCGAAGTTCTTGTCAGACCATCATCTGACTATAAGTTTAACTTCATCAAAGGCGTCCAGATAGGTGGAGGCATCGGTTCATTTGGTGATAATGGCAAAACTGTCGAACCAGGCCAGAAGCTTTCTTACGCACTCAACTATGACAAGAACGAACTGAACACATTCACAAACCTCTATATCGACGATGCTCTGCCAAAGAACGTAACTTACAACGGCAACGCCTTCCCGCTTCCGACACATTATTCAACAGACAATGGTGCAACGTGGGTTAACGCCAAGGCGCCTGCTCAAGCAACCAGCCCAATCATCCTCAGATGGCAGCTTGATCAAATTGTTGGAACAGGCAGAATGACAAAACCATCCATAGGTGTCCCAGGATTTGATAATGTCAGCAACAACACCGGTTCGTCGCATGAGCCGAAATCAGTTATCGATACTTTTGGAAACATTCACGTTGTCTGGTCAGATGACACAACAGGAAACGCAAGCGACACAGAGGTGTTCTACTCAAAATACAACAAAACCACAAGCAGATGGGAAGATCTAAATAACAACGCCGGTTTCTCAAAGATCAGTAACGGCGGCGGCACATATGACGAGTCTCCAGATGTCGCTATCGATTCGATGGGTTATCCTCACTTTGTTTGGGTTACATCATGGGCATCCGGTTGGCAGACCAACTATCAGATCAGATACTCCAAATGGAACGGAACAACTCTTGTAAAAGGTAACGGTACGGCAGGATACGACAACCTTTCCGCGCCAATCGGAGACCAACTTTCACAATTCTCGATGCCAAGAATCAGGCTGTTTGGCACAACCCCAACTGTAATCTTTGCAAACTACTATGGCTGGAGCGTCACTCAGGGCATTTACCTGACTCGCTGGAATGGCTCAAACTGGGTCAGAATGAACAACACTGTCGGATGCGACAAGATTGTTGACAACGGCTGGAATTACAGACCATCAGGGCTCACTTTTGGACTCGATACGACAGGTACACCTTATGTTGTCTACGCTCGTGACAGACTTATGTGGTGGTGGTCATTCCAGGATGGTATGTATTCATCGAAATGGACACAGTCTCTCAATGCATGGACTTACTTCAACTCAACCACAGCTGGTTGGGAAAACATCTTCCCAACGGCATCAAGAAACCAGATTTACCCATGCCTTGAAATGAACGGCAACGAGCCAAACCTTGTCTGGGCAGACTACGTAACAAGACGCTGGATCAATTTCTCGAAGTATGTTTCCGGTACATGGTACGATGCAAGCGGCAACCCAGGACTTTACAGGATTTCAAACTCCACTGTCTATGATGACAACCTCCCAACACTTGCCTTGCAGCCAAACGGGCAACCAGCAGTTGGTTTCATAAGGGTCATTGCCGGCAACAACCAGCAGTTCCTCTTCACATGGTTCAAGTCTTCCGGTTGGACAGACCTTCTTGGCATCAATCGTTATGAAAACGTTTCTGAAGGTTTGGCAGACGTAAGATATCCATCGTTTGTCTTTGACTCCGCTGGTTCGCCTTATTTTGTATTCCAGTGCGGTTTTTCTGGTAATGATGAAGTTTACTGCACAACTCCATACCTTGGCTGGACAACAAACAATTACCCAGGTCAGATTGTCTGGGAAGGCAAAATTGACAGTCAAATCTCAAAAGGCGTGACAGCAATCGTCAACAAAGCCTACATGAGCGGAAAAGTTGACACCGTTGAGTGCCAGGTAGAAACAGTCAAAACGGAATCAAAAACAACAAACCCAATCAATTTTGACCTTGCAATCAGAAAAATTGCCAGCACATCACAGGCAAATCTTGGTGAAGCAATAAAGTACACAATCAAGGTTACAAATATTGGTGGCGTTGCCATGGACAACATTGTTGTCAGCGACGCACTTCCAAACGGAATGGTTTATGTCAAATCAACTCCAACCGGAGTTTACAACATGAGCAAAGTGGTATGGAGAGTCGAAACCCTTCAGCCGGGCACCTCGGAAACCTTTGAGATCTGGTGCAAGGTTGAAAAACAGGAATATGCAGGCAAAATCATCACAAATGATGCTTACGTCACCAACAACAATGGCATCCCGCCAGTCAAAGCGTCGGCCTCGGTAAAAATCATGAGCGCAACAACAGGATTCCCACAAACAGACTACACAATCAAGGTTTTGACAAAGGATCCAAAAGTTGGCTCACCAGTTCAGGTTGAAGTAAAAGTATGGGCTTCAAATCCACCGCTCAGCTACATCATCGAATGGGGCGACGGAGAAAAACAGACCGGAAACCTTGATCCAAATAAGACACTCACCCTTGAGCACACCTATAACTCAGCAGGCGATTTCAAGGCAGTCTTTAAGGTTCTCGACCGCTACAACCAGGAAACCACATCTAACCTGACAATCAAAGTAAAATAAGCGCGTAAGCATAGAAAGCAAAAAAGGCTTGCAAGTGATTGCAAGCCTTTTTTTATTGGTTTAAAAAATAAAGTGTTTTCTACTTGATAGCAAGCACGATGCTTGATGCACCAAGCATCATTGGTTTGTATTCCACAGATTGAAAACCTGCTTCCAGCAGAAGCTTTTTTATCTGATGCCTATCATAGTATTCGCAGGTTGACTTTGCAAAATACCTGTATGCAGGTTTATTCTTGGATATAAGGATGCCAACAGGTGCAACGAAAAGCTTCATGTACAGATGGAAGAAAAACCTTACAAATTTAGAATTCGGCTGGCTTGTTTCAGCAATAACAAACCTTCCGCCTTTTTTGAGTACACGAAGAATTTCTGACAAATGTTTCTTTGCGGCAGGATTGGCATAAGTCAAATTTCTGAAGCCAAAAGAAATGCCTACGGAGTCAAACGTTTCATCTTCAAACGGCATGCATCCGGCATCGCCATAAACAAAGTTTACAGCCGGTGCATTTCTTTTAGTGGCTTTTTGAGCTGCCACTTTGAGCATTTCCTCGCTGAAATCCAAACCAGTTATCTCAGTTGATCCATTGGAAAACTTCGCCACAGTCAACGCAAGATCGCCCGTTCCACAGCAAAGGTCAAGCATTTTTGATGGACTGTTTTCCAAACATTTTCTGGCCAAAGCGTTTCTCCACCTTGAATCCAAACCCAATGTCGCAATGTGGTTTATCAAATCATAATGTGGCGGTATATCGGAGAAAATGACATGAAGAGGTTTCTGTTGTTTTTGTTTCATTTCTTCGCGTTCATTTCACAAGTATCGCAATCAAGAAACCTACTACCATGAGAAATTGGGTACCGAGTACGACCAAAACGTTGCTCCCCATTGCTGGTACGATTTTGGCAAAGTCGTGTCCCTGAAACGATCCCTGGATGGCTTTAATGGCAAGTGGGAGGGTCAACAATCCAAGTAACGTCCATACCGGCATCCAACCCAAAATAACAGACAGAACGATCCAGGCATAAGTCAAAAGCGTTACGATGGTGTAAACTATTGCAGCGCCCTTAATGCCGATTCTGATTGGGAGGGTTCTCTTGTTTGCTATCTTGTCTGCCTCTACATCAGGGAATTCGTTAAGGAGAAGAAGATTCAAAACCAGCAATCCCGACGGAATTGAAGCAATCAATGCATTTGTCGAGTAGAGTCCTGTCTGAACAAAATACGCACCCAAAACAGGCAACACTCCAAGACCCAGTCCTGGCGACCATTCTGGAAAATCTATCTTCAAAATTAGGGGCGTATAAAGAACTATGCAGAGAGCACCCAAGGCAAGCAACGGAAGGAGCATCCAGCCTTTTAACCACACAAAATATACCCCGATAGGCACAGCAAGAAGCAAACAAATTATTCCGTACCAAAGCGCCTGTTTGGGTTTCATAAGACCGGCCGGCAGTATTCCGCTGCCGCCATTAAACGGCGTTTTTATGGTCTTGAGGTCAACTCCGCTTTTGAAGTCACAGTAGTCATTGAGGATATTGACACTCATGTGGCACATAACAAGACCGATCATAGCAATAATGGCATGCCATACATTGATAATGCCATCATAAAATCCTGCAGCCACAGTGCCAAGGAAAACCAGAATTACCGGGAGTAAAAGATACTGGGGTCTCGGCTCCATAAGCCAAGTTCTCATGCTTGCCAGTGTTTCTTTTTTGGTATTGTCTTCCATATGTTTGCCCCTCTCTGGATAATCAGTTTATTGCATTAACATGTTAACCAGTTTGCCGTTCAGCAGGATTAACTAAAAAGAAAAACCCCGACTTAAGAGTCGGGGTTTAAAAAAGGTTGAAATTTAAAGGCTACATGACTTCTTTTGTGACCGTGATGGTTCTTGTCTGGGCATCGTAACTGGTTTGGGCACCAAAGATGTCGGCAATAAACCTTAGCGGTACAACTGTACTGCCTTTTATGGACTGTGCCGGTGGATCTACTGTCATTGGTATTCCATCGACAACAGCTGTTTTGGAACCTAGCTGTAGAGTGATTGTTTTGCCTTCATAAGTGATTGTGATTGTTTTTGTTGGTGCATCGTATGTGAATGCTGCGCCAAAAGCTGTACCGACAAACCTCAAAGGCACCATGGTTTTGCCACTGACGATTGACGGTGGGGTTGTTAGAATTTCTTCCTTGCCATCAATAAAAGCTGTTGTTGAACCAATGGTTACCTTGATAACTTTTAGATGCCAAACTTTGACTTCATACGAAAGAGTGCTGGCGTTGCCAACCTTGTCGGTTGCAACGATCTCGACCTTGTTGATGCCAATCTGTACCGGTATTTCGGCTACGAAATAGTCATTGACGACTATTGCATCGATTCCATTGACCTTGACGCTTGATCCTGGCTCAACTCGACCGTTGATCGTGATCTTTGTCACATCGACGTAGTGTTCCTTTTCAAGCTTGGTTTCGAGGATCATTGCTGGATTCTGAGTGTCAAGCTCAACGGTAATATCCTTTGTCGCAAAAGCATACTGTGTTGATGACTTCACACGGATAACATTCTTGCCTTCAGAGAGGGCAATTGTTGCCTTGAATGCACCATTTGCGTCAACTGTGGCTTTTACGTTGCCAACATAAACTTCGCAGCCTGATTTTGTTTTGCCTGCAACTGTTATCTGTTTTTGCCTGGTCGGAGATGGGATTGGGTCGATATCAAGTGTTGGTTCGGATCTGTCTGGGCCAACCGGTACACTTGCATCGGCTGGGTGGTAGCCGTCAAGTTTGATGGTTACTTTTATCTTGCCAATTTCGGTTGGTACAATTGTAAACACTGCTTCGCCCTTTGAGTTTGACTTTTTGATACTGCCAACTCCGCACCCGTCGAGTGTCACTTCGGCGCCTTCGACAAGTTTCTTTGTGCCAACTTCTCTTGCAATAACCGTTAGAATGGACTGTCTGCCAACAACAAGATTTCCATTGTTAATATAAATTTCAGTTGACTGACCAAGCGCTGTCAACGGAATGGCTGTCAAGGCCAGGAACACAACGGCCAGTATTGAAAGAGTTCTTTTCATCATTTTTTTGACCTCCTGATAATTTCTACTACATTTACGGACAACCAGGCCAATCGGTTCATTCGATTGAAACAGGGTGTGGCATTCTGTTAACAAACATTGTTGTTTCCTTGATTCCCATCTCTTTGAGCTTTGCATTCACAAGGTCAATGTCTTTACCTACATGCTCAGGTCTATGGGCATCGGAACCAACCGTAAGATACTTGCCATTGCGCTCCAGGAACCATTCCACCACCAAAAAACTCGGGAATGTTTCTTCCGGTGACTGCCTCAACCCGGACGTGTTGATCTCAAGTGCCTTGTCGTTTTCAACAAGCAGCTCGAGGATGTCGCAGATCACCGACTTGTACTCTTTTGGTTTGAAGCTGTACCCGCATTCTAGGGCAAACCTTTTAACTATGTCAAGATGGGCAAGGGAGTCAAAAAGCAGTGTCCCAGTCAACCCCATCAAGGCATCAAAATAGATGTCAAAAGTTTTTCTTCCAAATTGGTCAAAAACTTGCTTTGCCTCTCCAATCTCGGAAATGTTGAGATCTGTTGGCTGGTGGATTGAACCAAGGATAAAATCAATTGGCATTGAGGCAATATGCATCCTTGCATAATCCTCAAACTCCTTGTGAAACCCAAGCTCCACACCTGTCAAAACTTTTATGCTTGTCTTTATGCTTGCCAATGCCTTGCGTTCCATTTGAGGAACAAGAAAATCGCTGTTTGGATTGAACCTGTCAAAATCCCAGTGCTCGGTGAAAGCTATCGTTTCGAGGCCTATCTTTTCCGCTGCTTGAATCTGATTGGCTATCGGAGTTCCGCAATCAGGCGAAACCGAACTGTGGACATGTAGATCAGTTTTTGGCATCAAGATTTTCAATTGCAGTTGCAATCAGCTGCAATCCTTCGTTTTCCATTATGTAGCAGTCGTTGAGCGCTTCCTGGCTTTCGGTGATGTTTTCTTTATTTACATCCTCTTTTTTGCCTGGAAATCGGAAGCATTTTGCAACCTTTGACAATTTTGAGTTGACCTGGGCAAACCGCTCAGAAGCTCTCAATAAAAGATTTTGAGGTACACCCTCAAACAACTTTGAAACCCTGGCCAGATACAAAGCTGCATGTTTTCTGCTCTCAAGAGCGATTTGGACAAGCAGGGAATTACCGTATGTATTAAAATCCTTCTCAAGCTGTTCTGACCACTTTTTGTACGCTTCTACTCCTGTTACAATGTGAAGGTCGCTTGGGTACGAAGGTTTTGAAGTGAATCCTACTGAAACGGCAAGCCTCAAGGACATGAGTGTTTGTTGCTTTATGTCAATTTCATGGGCAGAGTGTGGCACAGCTGCAAACATTATCGGCACTTCGCCATTGCCAAACATTGATATTTGATGAGAAACAATTCCAGACACGCCATCGCTGACCCACGCCTGCTTTTCAAGATCAAGGCCTGTTAGAAGCCCGAACTCAAAACTCTCCCAAACCATAGACGGAAGACCATTTTTCAAAGACGATTCAATGCTTTTAATTGCTTCATCACAGTACCACTGATGCGATAACTGTCCCTGAGCTGATTTCCATATTGATACCACTATTCCCAACCGATCAAACGTTGACTGGAAAACATCAAACCAGATATACGACGAGTTGAAGACCGGCAAAACCTGGTCGGCAACCGCCAGTCTGAAAGCAAAACCTGAAACACCACAAACGGTTGTTTCGTCTGCCTTTACTCCAAGTGATTCAGCAATTGCTGCAATTGCTCCTACGGGAGTAATCCACGAAGATTTGAATTTGGCTTCAGATTTGAGCATATATAAACCATTTGCCATCTGAATTTGTGAGCCTGAAAATGGTTTTACCAGAAGCATTATATTGCCACTGCATCTTTGGTGCATTTGCGTCACCACCAAAGTTTGTCTGATTGTTTTGGGTTGGCGAGCTGATGGTTTTCTTCTCAAGATTGTTGGCAACACTTTCAGGCGTACCTTCAAGAACCTGCCTTATCCAAAATCCGGTTGTTCTGAATGTTATCTGAAGAAACATTTGTTCGCCTTCATTGACAAGTTTATATTCAGACGGGATCACATCGGTAACCCTGACGATTCCCTTGACCTGTTTCTGAGAATTCATGAAAACTTCGAGCCTATTGCCATAAATATTGGCATAAAGACTATTTGGCTGAATTAAACCAAATGCCTCTTTGTAATTATCTCTCTCAATATTCTGGTAATAGTTTGTCAACAAGCTTTCGTATTCACCATTGAGATTCATTTTCACAAGCTCTTTGTCGAAATCCTCTTTTGACAAAACAGAACCGTCTTTGTCGACATATTTCACTTTTTCAAAAATATCCGATGTAGTCGCATTGTATTTTTCGTAGGACTTCATCGCATCGGGATTATCCTTTGTCACCTCATAGACAATATCGTACTCAAAAGGTCTTTCAGTTTTGATTGCCGTTAACATCTCATTTGAATTTGAAAATGTCTTTCCGGTTCTTGCATCTCTGGGGGTAATTGTTTCCGGATCGCCGTTTTTACCGCAACCGATAATCATTGATGCTCCAATAATTGCAACCAATGTCGTCAGAATTGTTTTCTTATTAACCATGTTCCGTCCTTGTTCAAATGGATTTCGTACTGTATTTCTTTTCTAATCATTTCTATACCGTCACTCTTCTGCTGAGTAAACAGAATCAGTTCAAGCGTGACCTTGGCGGACATAAGATCATTTGACACATCCACCCTCTTTATTATGCATCTGGCATAGAGATTGTCCTTTACTAATTCTTTCCAGAACTCATTTTGCTTGTCTATGGTTGAAAAATTGTCAGCAAATTTGCCTTCGGTCACCAGCTTGGCTTGACCAAGAGAGCCATTGGCCAGACTTTCGATAAAATTGGTGACAGCTCCATGCGGTGAAAGCGACGGCATAGGTTCGATTTTTTTATCGTAGTAGAGCTGTATGATATCTTTCTGGGTCAAAGGGCTGTCTCTCCCATCGACATAATAGCAATTTGGAGAAAGAACGATCTGTTTCCCGTTATCAAATGTTTGTGACTTGAGAAGACGCATGTAGTCATAATACGCTTGCTCATTGTTGTCCCTCAACCAAACAACCATTCGTTGCTCAGCTGGATGTTTAGCCTTCATGTTTGCGATAAAAGAGTCATCGTTTTCAAAAGTAAGGTCGGTATAAATATCCCAGATTTTGTCGGATTTGACATCGTTTTGTAACGTACCTGAACATCCAGCGCTGAACAAAAGCACTAAACATGTAAGCAAAGATATTGTTCTCATCGTTGTCTATACTAAAAGAAACACAGTATCAGTCAAGGAAGTTTCTTGATTCTCGGTCGTCTGACAACTGTGCCAATAATCTTTCCATACTGCCGTTTCAAATCCATCACACCCATCTTTAGGATTGTCGTGTCAAAATGCGTCTGCGAAAGCCATTGTTTTGCTATCTCATAAGCTTTGGCATCAAAATTTGCTTTCCGACCTGAATGGGCATAGGTTCGACCTTTGAATCTTCGTATATCTCCATCAAAAGATTCGGATATATGATACAATTCATGAACAATGGTTTTCGCTTTTTCTTCAAGCGGAAGGTCGAGAAACCTGGGGTAGACAAAACTTATAATGTAAAGCTTCTGAACACCTTCGATATGCAATATGGGAATTTCATACAGATGTTGACCCTTTTTTGTTACAGTTGCCCCACCTTCAAACCTCAGAGGTGTAAGCGAAGCCAGCAAACCCGAACGAATGTTGGATTTCGCTCGTGAAAATGAAACAGCCAGAGCCGGAGGCTTGATATGCTCCAGCTCTGGCTGTGTTTTTGCCATGTCTATTATCGCTTGGGTCAGATAGTCAGTGTAATTGATCAATCTTTCTTCTGCCAACGAAGGATCGGGGTTCTTGCAGCCAATGTTTCATCAACACGGCTGATTTTTGTTGTGTATGGCGCCTTTGTAAGGTCGACTTTGCCTTCCTTGGCTTCATTGTAGATTGCGCGAAGCGCAGCGATAAACTCATCGAGTGTTGCCTTGGATTCTGTTTCGGTAGGCTCAATCATAATGGCTTCAGGAACAATGAGCGGGAAGTAGTTTGTTGGCGGATGGAAGCCGTAATCCATGAGTCTCTTGGAAACATCTTTGGTCACAACGTGGAACTGCTTGAGCGGTTCGCCGGTCATAACGCATTCGTGCATGCAAAGTCCAGGATTTCCTTCCGGATACAGGTCATTGATCTTGACCCTGATATAGTTTGCGGCAAGAACGGCGTGCTGCGTTGCAAGCTTGAGACCGTCTGGCCCCATTGTTCTGATGTAGCAGTAAGCCTTGATGATGACTGAGATGTTGCCCCAGGTTGCCCTGATTCTGCCAATTGAGTCTGGCATGTTCCAGTCGAAGTTGTAGCTGTCGTCTTTTTTTACAATATATGGTTTTGGTAAATATGGCTTGAGGAATGCCTTTACGCCTATCGGAGCTGAGCCAGGTCCACCGCCGCCATGAGGTGTCGCAAAAGTTTTGTGAAGATTGAGATGGACAACGTCGAAACCAAAATCACCAGGGCGTGACATTCCCATAAGCGCCTCGAGATTTGCGCCGTCGTAATAGAGTAATCCACCCTTGTCGTGGACTATTTTGGCAATTTCGCAGATGTTTGGGTCAAAGATGCCGGCAGTGTTTGGATTTGTTAGCATGAGACCAGCAACTTCGTCTGACATGCAACGCTTGAGATCTTCGATATCGACTCCACCGTGAGCATCAGACTTGACCGTGATTGTTTCAAAGCCGGCCTGGACTGCTGAGGCTGGGTTTGTTCCGTGGGCAGAGTCTGGGATGAGAACGTACTTTCTCTTTTTGTCGCCACGTTTTCTGTGGTACTGAGCAATAACCGACATGCCTGTCCACTCACCGTGTGCACCAGCGCACGGCGCCATTGTGAAAGCGTCCATGCCGGTGATTGAGTTGAAGTACTGCTCAAGCTCCCAGAGGAGCTGGAGGATGCCCTGGCAACCTTCAGCAGGGGTGTCGGGATGGAGTTCTGCGAACCCTGGAAGAGCTGCAAGTTCCTCGTTGATTTTTGGGTTGTACTTCATGGTGCATGAGCCAAGCGGGTAGAAACCGGTGTCAACACCATAGTTTGCATCAGCCATGGCTGTTACATGTCTGACCACATCGACTTCGGTGACTTCTGGGAGATCCAGCTCATGGCTTCCGGCAAACTTGTCGGAAAGCTTTGCTTTTGGCACATCATTTTTCGGAAGCGAATATCCTACATTGCCTGGACGTGACATTTCAAAAATATATTTCACAGTGCCACCTCCGCAAGAGCATTGACAAACGCGTCAATCTCGTCTTTTGTGATCATTTCTGTGACTGCAACCGTCAGAAGGTTTGCATCTTTTTCATACTTTGTTGCTGTGACTACAAAACCCTTTTCAAGCATGTCTTCTTTGAAGTTTGTAGGCATCTTTGGAAGCCTTATGGTTACTTCGTTAAAGAATTCGCCGTCATTTGCAATCTGCAGTCCGGCTTTTTTTGCTGTATCGGCAAAGTAGTGGGTCTTGTCAAAATTCTGTTGCGCGACTTCTTTTATGCCCTGTTTGCCCATGAGCATGAGGTAAATGAGTGCGCGAAGCATTGTGTTGCTGTTGTTTGTGCAGATGTTTGATGTCGCCTTCTCGCGCTTGATGTCCTGTTCCCTTGGACGAAGGGTGAGAGTGAGTGAGCGAGTACCGTTTCTGTCTACTGATTCACCAACAATCCTGCCTGGGATCTTTCTGAGGAATTCATTGGTAACTGTAAGGAACCCTAGGTGTGGTCCACCAAACATGAGATGGTTGCCAAACGATTGGGCATCACCAGTGCAAATGTCTACACCCATGTCGGCTGGACGCTTGAGCATGCCCAGTGACAGTGTTTCAGTGATAACCTGAATAAAGAACGTCGGTTCAGTCTTTGTTGCTTTAACGAGTTCCTCAACGTCTTCAATTGTACCCATGACGTTTGGACTCTGTACGATGACAGCAGCAACCGATTTTGTTACTTCTTTTACCTTGTCGATGTCGGTATGTGTCCCTTTTGCAGGAATGACTTTGACTTCAAAACCGGCAAAGCTTGCAAACGTTTTGAGCGTTTCAATGTACTCCGGATGGCACAGCTCAGAGATTGCCACCGCGCACTTGTCCGAGTCCCTGACAGCCATTCTGGCTGCTTCACAAACTCCGGTTGAACCGTCGTAAAGCGAGGCATTCGAGATTGGATGTCCGGTAAGGTTTGTCATGATCGTCTGGAACTCAAAAATTGCTGTGAGTGTTCCCTGGGAGAGCTCGGGCTGATAAGGAGTGTATGCAGTCAGAAGCTCCGGAAGGGCTGCCAGATAGTCGATTGCTGACGGGATATAGTGGTAGTAACACGTTCCGCCTGCAAAACAGATTGTCTTCGTGGCATCTGCATTTTCCTGAGAGTAATTCCCAACAACTCTTCTAAGTTCGATTTCTGAAAGAGCTTCAGGGATATCAAGTTTTGTTTTGAATTTCAACGAGTCGGGGATGTTGCTAAAAAGGCCGTCCAGGTCTTTGACACCGACGGCCGCAAGCATCTCGCCGACATCCTTTGGGGATAGCGGCAAATATTTCATTTTAGTCCTCTTTTATCAGGAATGGATTTTTGAATAAGCTGCTGCATCGAGCAGTGAGTCGAGTTCAGACGGATCACTGAGTTTAATCTTTGCAATCCAACCTGTTGACTCGGCGCCCTGGTTTACTGAACCAGGATTTTTGCCAACTTCTTCATTGAAAGCGACTATTTCGCCTGAAACCGGTGAGAAAACATCTGTTGCGGCCTTAACTGATTCGATGGCCGTGAGGATGCCTTCTTTTTTTACTTTTTTACCTGCTGCGACTTTGTCTACAAAAATGATGTCGCCAAGGTGTTCGGAAGCGTAATTGGTGATTCCAACTGTCGCTACATCGCCGTCAACAATTGCGTACTCGTCTGTCTTGGTATAATAAATTTTCATCAATCCTCCTTAAATTTCTTCACTTCGCCTAATTCACTGATTGAATTTACGCCTTTGATTTTGCACCTGACAATCCAGCCATCTTCTGGGGCTACACCGAACAGATCCGGCTTTCTGATAAGTTTGTCGTTAAATCTCGTAACAACAGCGTCAACAGGGCTTTTCATAGGCCATTCTCCGCTACTTGACGATTCAATGATGCCAATGATGCCGCCTTTTGAAAGAACTTTGCCAATTGGGATTGTGTCAACAAAGGTAACTTGGCCAAGTCTGTCTTTGACATCTCTTGTTACGCCAATATAAAACTCGCTTTGATTCTCGAAAATCAAGCAGTCATCAATCTCGACATATTCATTGAAACTCACGCTGCAAATTCTAAATAGTGCTTTGTTATAATTCAAGTCTGTTAACTGTTGACCCTAAATTAAGAAATATTACAATTGGAGTCGAGTAATGCATATAAGGAGGTTTATCTATGGCAAAAGTAGGCGATTACAATCTTCCAGATGATCTGTACTATCACAAGGAACATTACTGGGTAAAGGTTGATGGAGACGTAGCAACAGTTGGTATTGATGAATTTGGAACAAAACTTGCTGGTGAAATAAGCTTTATCGAGCTTCCGATGGAAGATGACGAAGTTGATGCAGGTGGCCAGTGCGGTTCACTTGAAACAGGCAAATGGCTTGGAAAAATCTACAGCCCAGTCGGCGGAACAGTTACCGAAGTCAACGAAGCAGCCGTGGATGATCCAGTCATTATCAACAAAGATCCATACGCAAACTGGATGTTCAAAGTCAAGATGAACAACAAGGGCGACCTTTCAGCACTCAAGACCGGCGCAGACATTGCCCCATGGCTTGAATCCGAAATTACAACCCGTGGAAAGAAGTGATTTTTTAAAAAGGAGAGCCGGGAGACTGGCTCTCCTTTTTTGTTTGCTGATTACGCTTGTTTGGCCTGCATTAACTTTTAGCGCGTCACCTCCTACTGTTAAAGAATTTAATTCTTATTGCATCGTCCAATCCGACGGAAGCATCTATGTGAAGATGGATCTCGTCTTCCTGGAAACCGAGAGTAGATCTCAAATTCGCAAGCTCGGACCATTCGAATCCGGCCACATGATGGTTACAGAGAGCTTTACTGACGGTTCAAACGTCATTCCTGTCAAGTTCAACAAGATAGACGGAGACTATTACAGAATCGAATTTGACAACTCAACCACTCCCGGTAAGACCTATACTCTTCATTGGGAATACACCGTGTCACACGACATAACTGGTCGGTCAAAATCTGGCACAAGGGATATTGGTTGGTCACCGTTCCAGTGGGAATTGGACATTGAAAAAATTGTCGTTCAGATGGTTCTTCCTGTCGAGTTGCCAAAAAATATAGAAAAAGCAGAGGACGTCACTCAGAAGATCGTCGATTCAACCGGCGTAACCGCTGACAACACCCTCAAAAAAAACTTTGACCGTTTCATTTATTTTGTAACGCCCGACGACAGGACTGGAAAAAAATATCTCTCTGTTTGGGCTCAGAAAAACAACGCCCCAGCAAATTTCCACCCTCAGGTCAACATGTTCGTTCCTGAAAAATTCTTCACAAGCGAGAGTAACCCTCCTCCAAAGGACGAATCTTTTATTTTTACAGTCGACGAGATATCGGAAGGCAACTACAAGTTGGTGTTCCGCAACTTTGACCCCCAACTCCTCAACAAATATACCCTCTATTTCCAACGCAGAAACCTGAACGATGTGAATTCTAAATTCGAGTCGTATACGATTACCGCTCAAAACAACAGCACCATCACACGGGAAAGAGGTCTCTATGTTAACGATGAGATCTCCGGTAATCCTGGTGACAAATTCCTGTATCAGGCATACTTCGCCGATAAAAATGGTAAAAAAATGCTTGCCGCACCAGATGTCACAGTCACTCTTGGCGGCCCAATGGAGACCATTCAAAACATTGATGTAAATATTAAATACGACAATCGTGGCAATGGAACGGTCACCATCAAGAGAACATCAAAATTCTCCCAAGAAAAACCAATGTGGGACGACATGATTCTTATTTCAAAAGATTCTGTCCAGTGGGTTGACAGCGCAAGCTTTGCTGAAGGTGAACAAAAATTCATCGAATCAAAATCCGGGACTGTCGGAACCTTTTACCCTCAGGTAATAGAACCTGGCAACCAGTATCAGTGGTTTTGGGGAGCATCAACAAACTCAGTCAAAACCTTCGTCTACAGCTTTGACGTAAAAGGCGGATATGCTGACAATGGCGACGCCCAAATCATTCCTATTGGGAGCTTTATCAGTGAACAGGTAAGATTTGTCAACTCAGCAACAATTGCCATTGAAGGCTTTGACGGTATGGCTGTCCCTGTTCTCGATTCTTCCAACAAAGAACTGACTGCTAAAGATGGTAAATACTCAATCACAATATTCAAAACACAAACAGACCAGCTTGACCTAAGATTTCCAACCCAGACATTCAAAAAGGGTTTCCTCTTTGCCAGGTTCTGGAAAGACAACCAGGGAACAATCATCTGGATCATTGTCATTTTTGGCGGTATCCTCCTGCTTTACTGGTGGATTGTATCTGGCATAAGAAGAGCCAGAAAAAACCGCATCAAAAGACTCACAACCTATACCACTCCAGAAATCGAGCTTGAATCATTCTCGACAGCCGGCAAGGTTCCAGATCTCAATGCAATCGAGGCTGCAATGTATCTTGGCAAACACGACCGGGTAATATCTGCCATCGTGTTCCAGCTCGAGGCAAAAGGCGCTTTGACCATCGTTGGCCAGTCCCCGCTCCAACTCGAGAAAACAAATCCATCAAAAGCCACTGAACCCTATGAAAAAATTCTCATCGAATCAATCACTCCTGAAGGCACAATAGCAAGAGAATCTGTCACAAAGATAATTGATTCCGTTTCAGACTCACTCTCCAAGAAAGTCTGGGATGCCGACCCGGCAGCCACAAGAACAAAATATTCAAACGACATCGATGGTTACTGGGACAGCTACAGACGTGGCGTTGCTCCGAGAGACGCTGTTTACTTCCATAACCATCTTCCATGGCTGATCATTCATGACCATTACTATGACAATTTCAAACAGATGCCTTCGCAATACAACTCCCCGATGAAAGATTTTGCAGACAAAGTTGGCTCATCAATTCAGGATTTCGCATCAAACGTCGTTTCCGGTGTTGAGTCTGGAGTCAAAAAAGCTGGAGAAGCTGTTGAGCAGTTCCTGGGTATCGGTGTGCCAAACATCGAAAACAAGAACTACGACGCGTGTCACACAGGTTGTCATTCCGCTTGTCACTCTGCATGTGTGCATTCTGCCTGTCACTCGGCATGTGTACATGATGCATGTCATTCGGCATGTCACTCTGCCTGCGATTGTCATTCTGCCTGCCACTCAGCCTGCCACTCAGCCTGTGTTTCCGGATTCTGATGGAATTGTTGGATCCCAGACAATTTATTGAAGATGTCGTCAAAAGCACGAAAGATTACATCTTCGTGCGAACCGATGACAATCTTCTGATTGTCAAACCCAACAGGGTAATGAATTTGAACGCAACAGCCACAGATCTGATGTGGCTGTTGTACAACTCACCAGAGAACGAGGTTTTTTCGGCAATTGACAAGGTCGCTGTCAAATATGGCGTTCCAGCCGAAAGAGTGTCCGAGGATGCATGTAACCTGCTCAAAACAATCATTGAGCTATTGAAATCGCCTTTCATGAGCGTTCCTTCGGTCAAGATGACACCGTTTGGCTCCCACAAACGCGAATTGCCGGTTCTCAGTGAAGTCGCCCTGACATATGGTTGTAACAACAACTGTATTTTTTGTTATGCCTCCTCGCCTGAACGTGTGGATGAAAAACCACAGATGACAACAGCCCAGGTCAAAAAAATACTGGATGTCATCTGGAACAAAGCTAAAGTTCCAACGGTTTCTTTCACCGGTGGTGAACCTACGCTTCGCAAGGATCTGGTAGAACTTGTCAAATATGCCGTTTCTTTAGGGTTGAGGGTGAACCTCATCTCAAACGGCATCGTTTGCGGTACAACCGATTTACCATCTCAACTAAAGGATGCTGGTTTGTCCTCAGCCCAAATCTCGCTTGAATCATCAAACCCTGATATTCACGACAAAATCGTCGGTCATAAGGGAGCATTTGCCAAAACTGTTGAAGGATTCAAGCGCCTCAAGGCTCTTGGTATCCACACACATATCAACACAACAATCTGCAAGGACAACATCGATTCAGTCCATACCCTGCCACAGTTTGCCAAGGATGAGCTTGGGCTTGAGTACCAATCGATGAACATGGTCATCAGAACCGGTCACGCTTGTGACC
>JAGNLA010000020.1 GCA_017999835.1 Caldisericia bacterium | reverse complement strand
TAGCGTGCCTACCCCGAGAACACCCTCGGGATTTTTATTTTTAAGTACAACTATTTGTCAAGGTTCTTTATTATTGTTATTTACTCAATTATTTTGAACTAATTACTTTATTGTGGGGATAAACGGGAACACTATTAAAGTGGTTCACCGAATATTTCATAGAAAACACTGGAAAATTTATCTTCATTTCTTATTTTATTGAACAATGTCAAGTTTCTGTAGGTATGAGCCGTTATTGTCTGATGATTCTTACCAATTTTTTTCATATGTTCGTAGGCTTCATCGAAATTGTCTTTTAATACATCAATTGCAAGATATATAGATTCATCAGAACCAGACCAATCAAATGAATCTAATGTAGTATTACACAGTTCTGCGTTCCCATTCCATTTATAACATTGAGCAATTTTTAACATAATATCCTTTTTTTGATCGATATTGATGTTACGATCTACATCTAGCACAAACTTAATGATCTTTATTAATAGTGCGTACTCTTTGATGTGAAACAGTTGATTTGATAATTCTTTTGATAAATATTGATATTGCTGGTCATTCTCAGTAGAGTATTTCATCCAAATAGAATATCCCAATTCAAAACCAAATTGAAAAATGGATAATATTAACGACTTAAACTTTTCTTCAGTTAGTATGTATTTCATCCCTACATAACATTCCTCTTCTGCTATTTGATATTTATTAATAATATCAATGAATTTTTGGTCTATTTTCCCATCATTGTGCACAATAATGTTTCTAATTCTACAAGCTTTTGAGAAGTCTTTTTGGTGATCACTCACACAATCAATTTTCATAATCATTTTTTTATCAATTGATTTTAAAATGTCCCATCTGTTTTTATCAGATAAAGTATCAAGAAGATCTTCTTCAGTGTCTTTATCTCGCTTTTTTTCATCCAATAACTCAATTATAGATTTATTGATATCGTAGTATACTGTCCGAATTAAGTTACTCAAAAACACATCAAAACAAGTTACAGAAGCTACAAGATAAATTTCAAGTATCTTGCTTGATGAATATCCAAACACATTAATGTTATGTATTGATTCATACAGATTCTCGAACTTAACACTCAATTCCTTGTTCTCAATTTTTTTTCGTATCGGATTTACAATCTTTTCGAAATTTGTATTGTGGTTTTCTTGTAGTAAGTTCAAAATTGGCTTATACGTGCAATAGAATCCCATTAATCCATTATAAAATTCAAATATTGCATCTCGAAACACCTCACCTTTTCTCACAATACTCCTCCAATCAATGATAGCGATTATAACAAATTTAATATTTTTTTCTAAAAAATCTTCAAGGATGTAAATTCATATTTTGATATTATTGAATTTATAAAATTAAAAAAGCCGGTCATTTCTGACCGGCTTAGAATGATCCGTGAATGTGTATCTCCTCTTTGGAAGATAATCTGAAAACTAGGTAGTGCAAGCTTTTGTTTTTTTGGTAGAAAATCGTTCGAAGACGATTTTCAGCGCTCCTTAGAAAGGAGGTGATCCAGGCGCACGTTCTCGTACACCTGCCTTGTTACGACTTCACCCTCCTTACCGAGCACACCTTCGGCGGTCTCTTCTTGCGTTAGAGATACCGACTTCTGGTGCACACGACTCGGGTGGTGTGACGGGCGGTGTGTACAATCCCCGGGAACGTATTCAACGCAGTATGTCTGACCTGCGTTTACTAGCAACTCCATCTTCACGTGGGCGAATTGCAGCCCGCGATCTGTACTGGGGCACGGTTTGTGGATTAGCTCAGCATTGCTGCTTTGCATCCCGCTGTCCGTACCATTGTCGCATGTGTGTAGCCCTGGACATAAAGGCCATGAGGATTTGACGTCATCCCCACCTTCCTCCAGTTTGTCACTGGCGGTCTCGTTAGAGTGCCCGGCCGAACCGATGGCAACTAACAACAGGGGTTGCGCTCGTTTAAGGACTTAACCTTACATCTCACGACACGAGCTGACGACAACCATGCAGCACCTGTGCAACAGTTTTAATATTGCTATTAAAAGGGCTCTACTTTCATAAAGCTTTCCATTGCATGTCAAGCCCAGGTAAGGTTCTTCGTGTAGCATCGAATTAAACCACATGCCTCGCTGCTTGTGCGGGGACCCGTCAATTCCTTTGAGTTTCAACCTTGCGGCCGTAGTCCCCAGGTGGAATACTTAACGCGTTAGCTCCGGCGGCGAACAGATTGAACTGCCCACCACCAAGTATTCATCGTTTATGGCTAGGACTACCAGGGTATCTAATCCTGTTTGCTACCCTAGCTTTCGTGCCTGAGCGTCAGTTATGGACTCGGAAGCCGTTTACACCACGGGTGTTCCTTATAATATCAACGGATTTTACCTCTCCACTAGAAATTCCACTTCCGTCTTCCACACTCTATCCTGCCAGTTTTAGAAGCAGCCCCAAGGTTAAGCCTTGAAATTTAACTCCTAACACAACAAGACGCCTGCGCACCCTTTACACCCAGTAATTCCGGATAACGCTCGCTCCCTACGTATTACCGCAGCTGCTGGCACGTAGTTGGCTGGAGCTTATTCGCTTGGTACCGTCAGACGGTTTTGATGTTATCGTAACCGTGTTCTTCTCAAGCAAAAGAACTTTACAATCCTAAGATCTTCGTCGTTCACGCGGTGTCGCTCGTTCAGGCTTTCGCCCATTGACAAAAATTCCCGACTGCTGCCTCCCGTAGGAGTCTGGGCCGTGTCTCAGTCCCAATGTGGCTGACCGTCCTCTCAGACCAGCTAACCGTCATAGCCTTGGTGCAGCCGTTACCTCACCAACTAGCTGATAGTGAATAGGTTCATCCAAAAGCGACAGCTTGCGCCGCCTTTCTTTACGAAGGTTGTCCTTCGCAACATTATCCGGTATTGTTCAATCTTTCGACTGGTTATCCCGAACTTGAGGGCAGATTCCCTATTTGTTACTCACCCGTTTGCCGCGATACCCTTGCGGGCACGCTCGACTTGCATGTATAAGGCACACCGCCAGCGTTAATCCTGAGCCAGGATCAAACTCTTCGAGCAATTTTTTTGGTGCTCAAAGTTTTGATTCTCTCAAAACACACCATTTGTGTCTTATGTTTTTTTTGTTATCCAATTCTTATAAAGGAATTGAGGATTCGCACTACCTAGTTTTCAAGTTACCTTCTCACCGTTGGCTCCTTCCGGAAATCCGTCGGTGAAGTTTGAGATTACCACATTCAAGGTTCTCTGTCAAGTGGGGGTCGCTCACCCCGCGGTTGACAGTTTGAATAGTCTACGGAAAACCACCGACTTGTCAACAGTGGTTTTTAACTGATTCCAAAATGCCTTAAAAACACCGTATAAACAACATTTTATTCAACATGGCAAAAATGGCAAGTTAAATGGAAAACCAAAACCAAAAACCAGCCAAATTGCATATCAATACATCTATATATAATTGGTTATTGCTACATTTCTACCACTTTTAAGTACCATATTTACCCACTTTAGGTTCCATAGGGCATACTCAATACATCGAATTTAAGTTCTTTTACTTGCGAATATTATAGCATTTATCAATATTTATTGGGTTTTACCAAACCAGGTTTGTCTGTCGACTTTTTTATCATTATATCTACATAAATATTGTTATTAACAATGTTTTTTGGGTTTTTAGTCTTTTCAACGACCGAGGCCTTTTTTGACCATTTTTTTGACCAGGTTCGATATAACCCATAATTTTAACTAAACTCTTATTGCAAAAAATTTGCATATAATTTATTATTCAAAATATGAAACAACTAACAGGTACAACTATAGATAATTCCTGCCAAATATCACCTTCCACAACCACGATGGTAACTGCAGTCCAAAATTCAACATACACGGTTACTGGTTTTAAAAATTGCTCACAGAGACAGCGTTTGAGCAACATTGGTCTTGGTCTTGGAGCTTTTATTGAAATCATTTCAAACATCCCTGGCAAGCCATTGATTGTTTTTGCAAGGGGCACAAGATTGGCCGTTTCAAGAAGAATTGCTTCAGAGGTGTTCGTTAAACATGATAACAATTAAAATTGCCGTTGCAGGAAACCCCAACTCTGGCAAGACAACGGTTTTCAACCAACTTACTGGGTCGTATCAAACAACCGGCAACTGGACAGGCGTAACCGTCGACATTGCAACTGGCAAAAGAAAAATCGGCGATGTAGAAGTTACATTCATCGACCTCCCAGGCACATACTCGCTCTCCACGCACAGCCAGGATGAAAAGGTTGCAAGAGACTTCATCCTTACCCAGAAACCAGATGCCATAATAAATGTCGTTGACGCAACTGCTCTCGAGCACAATCTGTTTTTGACGCTCCAGATTCTGGAACTTGGCGTGCCAATGGTCATTGCTCTTAACATGTTCGACATTGTTGAAAAAAGGGGGTTCAAAATTGATTTGAACAAGCTCTCGTGCGAGCTTGGAGTACCTGTTATCACAACATCAGGTGTTAAGGGAAAAGGCATCGAGGAGTTGGCCAAGATTGCGTGCAAGACAGCAATTGACAACTTAAAACCAACATACACAACTCATTATGGTCAAGACATCGAGGCATCAGCTGAGAGGATTCAAAACGCACTTTCTGCTGACGAAGTCGCAAAGACAATTTATCCGCTTCATTTTTTTGCCCACAAGCTGCTCGAACGCGATCCATTGGTCGAAGCAAGCCTCGAAACAATCGAACATCCTGAGATAGTTCACAGAATCGTTGACGAAGAGATAGAAAAACTGACAGACCTCAACGGTGACGTCGAAACGCTGGTTGCCGACAGAAGGTATGAATTGGCAAACAAGCTAGCAAGAACAGTCTCAAAAAGTCATGAAAGAAACACCGTTGTCGACAAAATCGACAGGGTAGTTCTGGGTCGGTTTGCCATCCCGATATTTGCCCTTGTCATGTTTGCCATTTTCTCTTTAACCTTTCAACTGGCTGAACCGTTGACCGGATTGATTTCTAATGGATTTGCCTGGCTTGGTGGCTTTTTTGAAACAGTTCTCCCGGGTTGGGGTGGAGCTTTGCTTAAATCTGTCATTGCAGATGGACTTGGCGGGGTTTTGTCGCTACTTCCAAACATCTTTATCCTCTTTGTTTTCATAGCCGTTCTTGAAGACTCGGGTTACATGGCAAGGGTCGCCTACATCATGGATGGCCTGATGTCTAGAATCGGTCTTTCGGGCAAAGCGTTCATCCCGTTTGTCGTGGCTTATGGGTGTTCGGTTCCGGCTGTGATGGCGACCAGAGCACTGGACACAAAAAGAGAGCGAATTGTCACAATGCTAACAGCTCCGTTTGTCTCCTGCTCAAGCAGACTGGCTGTGCTGTTTTTTCTGGCTCCACTGTTTTTCAAAACCGCTCTCGAGCAATCGGTTGCTGTTGGCTCGGTTTTTGCCTTCGGAACAATCATGGCGCTTGTTATGGTTAAAGTGCTTTCAGGCACTTTATTCAAAAAAGAAAAACCGTCAGCTTTGCTCATCGAACTGCCTGCATACAGAATGCCTTCAGTTAAATCGGTTTGGAACAACTCGTTTGACCGTGTCAGGCACTTTCTGGTCAAGGCCGGCACTGTCATTTTCATCGGTTCCCTGATTTTTTGGGTTCTGTCTTACTTCCCGATTGGCAGCTCTCTTGAGGCTTCGTTTGTCGGTTCGATTGCCAAATTCCTGGAACCAATGGTTAAACCTCTCGGGTTCGATTTCAGGGCGGTGATCGCCCTGATGTTTGGTTTTGTCGCAAAAGAAATAGTTGCTTCGATAATGACCCAGATAGAAGGACAGTCCGGAAACGCCATTTCAACATGGTTTTCCGGTGGCGCATCGGCTGTAAGCTTCATGGTTTTTTTCAACCTCTACACGCCATGCCTTGCCACCGTTGCTGCCATAAAGGCAGAGGCTGGTTGGAAATGGGCTGCTTTCTCGGTCTTTTACGGAATTGCCATTGCATGGCTGAGCGCATTTGTTATTTTTAGGCTGCTTATACTGATATGATAAAAGAAACACTGGAATTGCTTAAAACAAAGAGACTGACAGTCGACCAACTCGCCGGTGAGCTTATGGTCACAAGACAGGTTGCCGACAGCATACTGGAACTGCTTGAAAATAAAGGTCGCCTTGTCAGACTGAACACCGGCATGGGTGTTGTGTTCACCGTTATGGAGGAGCAACCAATGACAAACGAAACCAAACTGACACCATCAACAATGTTGGAATTCATCAAATCCCATGGCTTCTCAACCATCAACCAGGCATCGGCAGAACTTGGCGTGCCCTATGAAGACATAAAGAAAATGCTTGACTACCTCTTCACCAAACAACACCTCAAAAGAATAGACATCGCAAAAGAACACAACTGTGCCGGCAACTGCTCCGGTTGCCATGGTTGCGAGCATGCGGCCATGATCCAGATTGACGGCACAACCACCTGCTACCAGCTGACAGCACATAATTTGTAAGTAAACCAACATTTGAGTTGCACAGTATTTCATTTGTAGGGTCAAAATATGTTGCGCGAGGGTGAAATGGCTGGCAGAAATTATGTGTTGAAAGCTAAGATATGTCTGGTATTGATAGCCTTCTTTTTATCTTTGATACCCATTTATTCGATTCAAACAAGCATTTGCCAGCCTTTGTGTGATTGGCTCATGTATGGCAAGAGTCCAGACGGAAACAGGATTATTCAGTCGGGATGCGGATTGTCTTCTACAAACCTAACAAAATTGTGGGAGACTAGGTTTAGAATTGATAACCTTGCCACACCTGTCGTCTGGCAAAACAAGATATATCAATCAGATGGAGGTAACTTATATTGTATTAATTTGGATGACAGGTCAGTTGTTTGGGCTTATGAATCAGGTGTAAATGTGAATTTCACCCACACAATTGATTCTGGCAGGATATACATTATTCAATATAGTCCGCAAGGCGATACATCAAAACTTGTTTGTATTGATGCTTTGACAGGATCATTGCTATGGTTTCATCAAACAAAGACTTACATAAGATTCTACATTGTTGCCAGTGATAACAAAACTATCATTCGCACAAAAGACAATTATTACCATTGTTTTGATAGCAAAACTGGAGAGGAGCTTTGGAATTATTATTCTGAAGTAAATTCTAGACCAGTTGTCATTAACAACAAACTTTATCTTCCAGGCATAAAGTGTCTTGATGCAACAACAGGGAAGGTTGTTTGGGACAAAGACAAAGAATATGTGTTACTTTCACCTTTTGCAATAGATAATGACAGAATTTATTTTTGCTCATATAACACAGAAATTGTTGTTGTATGCATATCAGCAACCACAGGCGAGAAGATGTTTGAATTCTTCTGGGATAAAATATCCCAGTCCAGAATCATAACATCAACTTGCTCATACGATAACAAACTATTTTTCACAACAATCAAAGGAACATCCGAAACATCAAAAAACGGTATCATCTGCTTCGACCTCACGAGCAAGAAAGTCCTTTGGGAGATTGACACTGGAATACACAAGCTTTGTCCGCCAACATTTGACAATGGTTACATCATTACTGGTTCTGACCAAGGTCAGCTGCTGTTCATTGACCAAAACACTGGCAAGATTGTAAAGACATACAATATCGGTCAACCAATAAGCTCTGAGATTGTCATTGCTTCAAAGAAGTTGTTTGTGATAACAAGAAAGGCAATTTTTTGTTATGAAAGTCAATCGAATTAATCTTGCCGTGCTGGCAGTGATCGTGTCTGCGTGTCTTCCGATGGTTGTTGTCCGGTCTTCGCCTTCTGAAAGAATCTTCCTCAAGAAACCAATCTTTGGCAGCCTTCTCTTTGCATCTGATTTGACAATAGACTCACTGATGGGTGGAAAGTATCGAACAGTAGACCATCCTTACATCTACACCAATTCCGGCGAGTCGGTAAAATGCCTGGAACCGGAGTCAGGAAGACTGGCTCGAACAGTGCCTTTCGACTCCAACACCGAAGAACCTTATAGCGCTGTCAACACAGGCATTTGCTTTATCAAAACAGACCAAAATGGGGCAACGTTCCTTGAGCTCAAAAGATATGATGGCACACAAGTATCGTTCCCTTGGGCTGACAGGAAATTCTTGGGTTGCTGGGAACCTAAACTAATAATTTTCAGGTATGATCCAGACAAATCCAATGGAACAGAAACTATAACTGCTCTCGATGAAAACGAACAAACGTTATGGAAAGTGGATGGAATATACACCAAGTTCACTGATTCCAGCAACAGGCATTGGTTCAGGACCAAAGACGGTTGGTTTCTTGTGGATCCGCTAACCGGCAAAGCGCTTGTAACCATACCTGAAGATTTTGGTTTTGTTTCCGCAAGAGGGTCACTTGCCTTTCTGCTCCATGAATCCAAAGTTGGAGTCTCAGGCATTTTTAACATTGACACAGGCAAGTTGGTTCATGAATGCAAGGATAGTCACCATACGATGGGGAAAGATGGGTTTTTGTGTTACCAGAGACAAACAGTTTCAGAAAGCAAGGATTGCTTTGAATTTAAAAAGTACAATCAGGATGGGCAATTCCTTGATGGCTTTAAAGTCAATCTTCCACATGAGTTCTCGTACCCAAACTCGATGATAATAGATTTTAGAAACAATTTTATGTCAGTATCAATACCTCAAGACGTAACTTCAAAGATAGATATTGTCAACATAAAAGACAACTTAACTGCTTTCAGTTTCACAGGGGCTATTGATATTAGATTCTTGGATGATGACAAACTTTTCTTTTTAAGTGAAAGAAGCATTGGTGCCATTGATGCAAACAATTTCCAACAAATCTGGTCAATGCCAATTGGCAACAGTTACCTTGGCGATGATGTTTCCGAGAAGGATTTTGGCAACTACAAGCTTGTAGGGAGAAGAGTGAACAGTACAAGCAACATCTATGGAATTTCAACCCAGGTCAAAATAGTTGACAAGACAGATGGATTCGTTGAGCCCTACGAATTCGAGTTTGAAAACGGTGGCTTGAGGAACTGCTACGAGACCGATTATGGCTTCATCAATATCAATGCTCTTACACAGTTTTCCATCTACCGACCACAAATCTCATTCTACCGCAGAGGGTCGGTTAAGGTTGTCGGAATCATCGACTACATCGGCAAGTTCGTCGAGAAAACAATAGCAATAAAAGACGGTCGCTATTTGACCGCCAACCTTGAGGATGGAAAATCAGTTTCAGTTGACTGCAGGCTGATGACGTTCCAGATAAATGAAAGGCCTACAACCAGTACCCCTCCATCATCTCGGTGATTTTGTAGGGAATGCCTGCAACTTCGCGTTCAAAGCTCTGAACCTTTTGTGCCATCAGGTCTCTTGCTGCACGTTCGGTAACCAGGCTTGCCTTTTGTTTTTCAGCCTGTTCTTTCATCTGCGCAGAGCGCATCTCAATGTATTTTGGGTCTGATGTTTTTGGCAAAATAGATGTTTTGTAAAACAACAACCAGAGAACCGTCATCACAGCCGTCGAAACAAACGACCACCACCAAGGAAGGTGAACTGCTCTGAAGATGAATATTCCAGCAACAAAGAGGATGATGCTGGTTATGACGGTATAGGTCACCATGGCGCCTTTGGGGTTGTAGCCGGCCTCCAGTGAAACAATTGAGTTTTCCATTGAAGTTATCTTGTCACTCAGGTCCTTGAGCTGTTTTTTTCTTGCGTTAAGGTCAGCAATCATGGCTGCATGCTGAATTTCGTACATCTTTATCTGGGCAATGTGGGGATTGTCTATCCTTCTGGCAAAGATGAGGTGGAGTTTGGTTTCTACAATTCTCTCCGAGGACTGCTTTCCATCTGAGCTTATTTTATTTTCAAACCTCTCCTCCTGGGTTTCCCTCTCCTGTTTGAGTGCCCAGCCATAGGTTTTGAGGTTTTCGATAATTCCATATTTTTCGCCTGGCTTTACAATCACTTCTTTCTGCTCAATATCCATTTGTTTCCTCCATTTTCCACAATTTTATTCAATTTAACCAAATAAAAAAGAGCCGGATTTGTCCCGGCTCTTTTTGGTGACAATTTTAATCAGGCTGGTGTTTCACGCTTGAACATGGCAAGGATGACTGCGCCTGAGCCAAACAAACCAAGCACAAACTGGATGAAGCAGCCGATGCCACCAACCATCGGTATCAGTCTGACAAGGAAGAAGAAAAGGCTGGCTGCAAACACGCCGATAAGGAGCATGAGGACTGCATGCATCAGCTTGTCTTTGGAGATGAGCTTTGCAAGGAGTTCACCAAGCCAGTAGTAGATGACAATCGAGCCAAGAAAGAACGTGACCAGCCAGAACATGAAACCGGCGATTGCAAAAACGATTGATGCCGGGAAGAACAATATGAGAATAAGGATTGTGCCGATTGGCACGATGAGCATTGAGAGGAAACCCCAAAGTAGGCAGTGCCATATCTTTTTGGTAAAATAGGCTTTTATCTTTTCAAAACCGGTCGGGAAGATGTACATCATGGCAATGCCAACTACGAATGCAAACAGGAAACCCATCACACTTGCCCAGATGTTTGGTCCAGAGAGTGGGTCTTCATCAGGATCGCCATCCGTTTTTGAATATACAATTTCAAGTCTATCTTTAAATTTTTCTGGAACTACTGGTGTTGCATCCTTCGGAGCATTTATTTTTATGTTCCCGTTGATTTCGGCCATTTCGTCGATTACATTCAGACTTCCGCCCATACGAAGACCATAGTTTGCCATACCGGAAAAAGTCACACTCTGACCAGCCAGATAAGCGTAGTTGTACTTTCCTGATAGCATAATGTTTGAGCCTGAGGCTTTGATGTCACCATAGACATCACTTTTGTCGTTTACTGTTGAGCCAGCCAGGTATGCCTGTCCGCGAATTGTTGCTTCGCCGTTTACCGTTTGACCTGCCGCAAAAACCGAACCAGTTACATCGAGCTCTTTTGGCAAAGTCACGTTCATTCCTGCCACAAACAGGTTGCCGACAATTTTCCCCTTAATGCTGACGTCTTTGCCTGCTGCAAAAACATCGCCTTCGTGGTTGACCGTGGCGTTCACATTCTCGTTTGCAAGCATGAGGATGCCAACGGTTGTTTCTTTTTCTACCGGCAAACCATCCTCGGCTCTGGCAAAAGCGCCAAACACGCCAAGACACAGAACAGCTGTCAACATGAATAAAGCAATCTTTTTCATTCTTCCCTCTCTTTATGGTTCAATTGGTATGATTATTGCCATCACGATATAAGCCAACAAACCTACCCCGGTGAAGATAAACACCAATCTGACTATTACTGGATCAATCCCAAAGTAGTCGCCAATGCCACCGCAAACACCGGACAATACTCTGTTCTTTCTGGGTCTATAGAGTCTTTTCGCTTCGCCCGTCATTTTTGGTTCCATCAATTTGACCAGGTTTCCTAAGCGAGGTTACAATCATGAGGATTCCAACGATTATGATCACTGGAGCGATGATAAATATCATGATGTTTTTCATCTGCTGCATGGACATGAAAACTGAACCGGTGATAAGGCAGGCTGCTGCAGGGATGAGCACTCCCCAGTCGTGTGGCTTGAATGCGTATAGAGCCACAAATGCAAGACCAACAACAATCGGAAACAATGGCCACAGCTGACCCATGTTTATGCCAGCGCCAAGCAGCTGAAGGTTGTCGATGTAAAATATTGCGCCCACGCCTATCATTATGATTGATGGAAACACTACGCCATAGTCGGCATTGACCCTCAGCAGCATCAGCAAACCGATGACAATCGGGATGGCCGGCCATATCTTGTCAAACGTCAATGGGACGTTCATTAGATTCATCACCATCAGCAGCACTCCGACCAGGAGAATGACCACAGCTATAGATATCGGGACTATCTTGTCCTTCATAAAACCTCCTCAATTTTTCTAGTGGTTGTCTAGGGAAACATAAGTCAGCGACAACACAAGCATTGTCGCCGTGAAGTAATCAGTGAGTTTTTCCTGCGATCGTCTTGCTCTGGGCAAAGCGCCAAACGCAGTAAAAATCTCGCCGACTAGATCATAAAAAAAACTGAGAGCCTGAATCAACAGCATCACCAGGAACTGCAAAATCTTGAGATAGGGTTTGTAAACACTTCTTCTTTTTGCACTCTCATCATACATCTTGAGAGCCTTTGGCAAAATGTTTGGTGACGCCTCGTTTCGAAGGCTCTTGAACACACACTCGTCTAGCCACTCTTTTTCGCTAGTCATCATCACCTTCTTTTGGCACAACCATGCCGTTTTTTTCGCAAAGCTCCCGTAAAATCCGCTTGCCGTGATGAATTCGGTTTCGGATTGTTGTTACCGGAAGTTTTGTTAATTCTGAAATTTCCTCATAACTGAGTTGATTGACGTGACGCAGGACAAGACAGGCTCTGTATTGCATTGGGATCTGTCTTATGATTCTGCCTATGTTTTGCCTCTGTTCACAGGCCAGTGTGTCCTGCTCGGGTGTAGTAAACTGAGAAACAGGTTCAAAGCCTGACTCTTCAGACTCAAGGTCAAGACTTGCGAGAGACTTGCTGTCTCGCCTATAGTTTTTTACAAGGTTTATTGCGACAGTGGTCAGCCACGTCTTAAACGAGCAGTTCCTCTTGAAACCGCTGAACGCCATATATGCCCGCAAAAAGGTCTTTGCAGTCAGGTCATCGGCGTCGTCTCGGTTGCCGACCATTGAATAAATGAACGTGAAAAGATAATCCTGATGCTCAAGCACCAGAGTTTCGAACAGATTACGCGAACTACTGTCGCTCAATCCATCCCTTCCGGTTGAGGCATCCTGCCACTGCCCTTTTGGAACAGTTCCAGACCAATCGACACTTCCTCCCCTTCCAGAGAGATCTTTGCCGAAGTCTGCAACGGTTCTGACTGCAGCGACGCTGATAGCGTCTCCTTCAATATGCTGTCTTTGTGTTGATTTACCGCTTCGCACACCAGATTAGACCCGGATACGCTCAATTTGATTTTATCGTCGACTGCCAATCCGGATTCTTTTCGGAGATTTTGGATAGCATGGATAACTTCCCTTGCCAGTCCTTCGTTTTTGAGCTCTGGTGTGATTGTGGTCGAAAGCATGACCTCGATGTCGCCATCGGATTCGACATAGAATCCTTCAAGGTTTTGACGTTCAACAAGCAGATCTTCCTTTGTGAGCTCATGTTCCCCGTCTGGAAGAGTGAGTTTGTAGAAACCGCTTATGACTATCTCGTGGAGGATTGCCTTGCCATCGGTCTTGGCAAGTGCGTCTTTTACTTCACCAAGCTTCTGCCCAAAACGCTTTCCAAGGGTTTTTAAATTTGGCTTTACCACAATATTGAGATAGGTGTCCATCTTGGAGCTTACGTCAACTTCTTTAATGTTGACTTCTTCCCTGATGAGTTCAGCAAAATTGCCGATTGCAAGCTTTTGGTATTGATCAGTCACTCTGGCTGTCAAGCGCGCAAGTGGCTGTCTGACTTTAATCTTGAGGGCTTTTCTTGCCTTCAGGCCAACTGAGACAACATCCCTGACAAAATCCATCATCTTTTCTAGCTCGATGTCGATCTTGGTTTCATCGGCTTTTGGATAGTCACACAGGTGGACAGACTCTGGCATTGCCGGATCATAAGGAACCACCAATGTTTGGTAGAGTTTCTCCGCAAAGAATGGCTCAAACGGGGCGATTGCCACGGATAAGGTTTTGAGTACCTCGTAAAGTGTGTGATAGGCTCCGAATTTGTCTGAGTCTGATTCAGATTTCCAGAATCTTCTCCTGGAGCGTCTGATGTACCAGTTGGCAAGTTCATCGACAAACTGCTGAATACGCCTTGTTGCCTGGGTGATGCCATACTTTTTCATCTCTGATTCGATGTATTTTACCAGTGACTCGGTCTTGGAGATTATCCACCTGTCGAGGAAGTGTCTCTTTTGGAGAGGAATGAAGTTGTTGCGCGGGTCAAAGCCGTCGATGTTTGCGTACATGGAAAAGAAGTTGTAAACGTTGCGGAACAGGAGTGTGAAACCTCTGAAGCATTCAGTTGCGTTGTTGACGCCTATTCTTGTTGGTGTCCATGGAGGAGAGGAGGTGTAGATTGTCCATCTGAGCGTGTCGGCGCCTTGGTTGTTAAGGATCAGCCATGGGTCAACAACATTTCCTCTGGATTTGCTCATCTTCTGGCCATTCTCGTCAACGATCAGCTCAAGACAGATGCAGGATTTAAACGCTGACTTGTCAAAAAGGATGGTTGACACAGCCATAAGGGTGTAGAACCAACCTCGGGTCTGGTCAATCGCCTCTGAGATGAAGTCTGCCGGGAAATGGCTTTCAAACTTGTCCTTGTTTTCAAACGGGTAGTGCCACTGTGCATAAGGCATGGAGCCTGAGTCGAACCAGCAATCACAAACTTCTGGCACGCGCTTCATCACTCCGCCACATTCGCACTTTATTGTGACGTTGTCGACGTACGGCCTGTGAAGCTCGATGTCGTCAGGGCAGTTGTCAGACTTTTCCTTAAGCTCTTTTATCGAACCAATGGCAATCTGTTTGCCACATTTTTCACAAACCCAGATTGGAAGAGGCGTTCCCCAGTAACGTTCACGGGATATCGCCCAGTCCTTGACCTCGCGAAGCCACTCGCCAAAACGGCCTTCTTTGATGTGGCTCGGGTACCAGGTCACGGTTTCGTTGTTTTTTATAAGGTTGTCGCGCAGGGATGACATTTTGATGTACCATGAGGGTTTTGCAAAGTACAGGAGTGGTGAGTCGCATCTCCAGCAGAACGGATAGGTGTGTGTAATTTTTCCTGACTTGAAGAGTATTCCTCGAGTCTTTAAATCCATGATGATGTCTACATCGGCATCTTTTACAAACCTGCCAGCCCATGGAGTGATTTCAGGCAGGAACTCGCCAGCTTCATTGACAGTCATGAGTACTGGTAGGTCATATTTTCTTGACTGTTCCATGTCATCAGTACCGAATGCCGGTGCAATGTGAACTATTCCTGAGCCGTCATCAACACCGACAAAGTCGGCTGTTATGACAAAGTATGCCTTTTTGTCAGGCTTCATGAATGTAAACAGCGGTTTGTACTGTTTGCCGGCAAGGGTCGAACCCTTGAACCTGTCGATTATTTCGTAATCTTTCTCAAGCACAGTTGCAACGAGGTTCTCGACCATTATCAGAGTGTCGTCGCCTTTTTTCACCTTGACGTAATCGACATCGGCTTTGACGGCCAATGCCACGTTTGCCGGCAATGTCCAGGGGGTGGTTGTCCAAACAAGGAACGAAGTTCCGGGTTCATCAACCAACTCCATCTTAACAAATATCGATGGATCTTTGGTTTCTTCGTAACCTTGGGCTACTTCGTGAGAACTGAGCGTGGTTCCACATCTTGGGCAGTAAGGGACAACCTTGTAGCCCTGATAGAGCAAACCCTTGTCCCAGGCGGTCTTGAGGATCCACCAGAGCGATTCGATGTAGTCGTTCTTGAGAGTCATATACTGGTGTTCAAAATCAAGCCAGAAGCCTATTCTTTCGGTCATCTTGACCCACTGGCTCTCATATTTGAAGACAGAATCTTTGCACTTTTTGATGAACGGTTCGATTCCGTATTTTTCTATCTCTTGCTTGCCTGAAAAACCAAGCTGCTTTTCGACTTCCAGCTCAACTGGCAATCCGTGGGTGTCCCAGCCAGCTTTCCTGTCTACCATGAAGCCGTGCATGGTGTGCCACCTGCAGACGGTGTCCTTGTAAATGCGTGAGAGGCAATGATGAATTCCAGGCATGCCGTTAGCTGTTGGCGGTCCTTCAAAGAATACAAAGTTTGGCGAATTGATTCGATTGCTGATGGATTTTTTGAATATATCGTGGTCAGACCAGAATTTTAAGGTCTCTTCCTCTTCGCCTGCTATTGACTTTGCGCCTAGAACTTCAAACATCACATGCCTCCAAAAATTTGTTAAATGGATAGTATATTTATTTTTGGCTCTGTGGCAAGCTTTTTTGGTGAAGTGAATTTGATTTGCGTTGATTTTTGTGGTAACATCAGACCATGGATAACATGGGAGAAACAGAAAAAGATAGTCTCGAGATGAGGAAAGAGTATAACAGGCATGCCTTAAGGATTGCCTTGTTCTTTGTTGGCTTGATTCTTTCAATTGTCATTTTTGGGGTGTGCGGAACCAATCCACGCTGGCCAATAGAAGTGTTCAACAAGATAAGCCGATTTGTAAAGCCTTATTCAACATTGCAATTTGAAAAAATCAATTCATCCAGACCAAATCTACATTTGGTAACTGCTAAAAGTCAAGAGGATAGTTATAAATTTCAAAGCTTTTCCATCGCTTATGACAACAAAAATATCCAGGTTTATGATTCACTTTCGCTAACAAATCTTCTGACCACGCATCAAGTTGATGGGGAAATTGAGTATGTGGATTATTTTGAGGGACAATCTATAAACATTGCTTGCCAATATCTGTCTGGCTCAAAGAGGTTTCTGGATGTGTACAGCATCGACAAGGACTGGAATTGGGACAGCGAGAAAAACCAAATAATTCCTAACGCCAAGCCAACACTTGACAAAGTGCTTAGCATAAAGTTTGACGACATGAAGTTTGTTTGCTTGGCTGGTGAAAATTCATTCTTTGCAGCCAATAACAAAACCAATACCATTGAGTATTTCGATGGCAAGTCCCAAGTGCCTGGCATGGTTTTCCCAATCGAAAAACCATTCATATTCGATTTTGACTACAGCATACACGGCATCGACATATACGCTTTCGATGGAAAGTCAATTTATCACATCGAGAAGAGTGACAAAGTAACTTTGGTGGCAAAAGGGGCAGTAAAAGAATCAACTGGCTTGAAGAATTCTTATTTCATCCCAGTAACCACTGAGCATTACAATCTCTATAACACAAACGGTATCATATTGATTAATGATGGCAAATACTTTGTTTTTGATTCATACAATGGTTCAGTTTCTTACAAGCAGTTGTTGCTGGGTGACAATTCTCTAAAGTTTTACAACATTGCTCAAAACCACGACAATTACTATCATTTTGATGAGAAACAGGAAACATTGACACCAATAAAGATAAAACCTATCAACTTGTTTTGTATGTGTTGGTTTCCAAATGTGGATCAGAAAGTTTATTCCAACGATGCTGTCTCATCAGGCATATTCGTCAACCTTGGGCTTGACCAGTTAGACAACGACAAACCCATTATTATGTTCGATTACATTAATAATCTTTATGTCTGCAAAACTTATGGCATCGATGAACCGGTGACTGAAAGCTACGTTTCCTATGAAAATGGTTTTATGTCAATTTATTTTATGAACGATAAATCAATCTACCGATGCAGTCTGGATCAAGAACGAATGTACAACCTCAAACTCAGGAAACTAGATCTGAAACCGGAGCCGATAAAAACCAGTGGTAAGTGACAATCCAATCCTCACAATTATTCAACAATTCCGGAGCAATTGTTCTTGCCAAGCATTTTTTTTTGAATAAAATCATCACCCGATGGGAAAAGCTAAAGTACTTGTTGCATTTGGCGGACCAGCGGCTGAACACGACATCTCTATTGCGACCGGTCGCAATATGTTTGCCAACCTTGATCGTCAAAAATACACGGTCGGTGCACTATTTATTGATAAAAATGGTTTCATGTCAGTCGATGAAGACATCGACAGAGCAATGGCGTCAAAGACCGCGCCCGCCTACCAGATCACAGCCATACTCAAGGGTAAGGCTGATGTGGTGTGCAACGCTCTCCACGGGCCTTTCGGCGAGGACGGCGCTTTCCAGGCATTCCTCAAAACCATTGGCATAGCCTGCACCGGTTCAGACCATGCCTCGTCTGCGCTTGGCATGGACAAGATGCGTTCAAGGCTTGTGCTCCAATCCGGAAGCGTGCCTGTTCCACAATCCGTTTTCATAAGAAAAGGCGAATCTGCAGACATTCCTTTCATGCCTACTGTCATCAAACCGAACCGCTCCGGTTCGTCGTTTGGCACGTCTCTGGTGAAAAAAACGGAGGATTTGGCAAAGGCAATCGATGAAGCCTTCAGGTATGATGACATCATCATCGCAGAGGAACTGCTCAAAGGCACTGAGATAACCTGTTCTGTGCTTCAAAGAAAAGGGCAGGAACCGGAAGCATTGCCGGTAACTCTCATTGCTCCATACAATTCCGAGTTTTTCGACTTGAAAGCCAAGTACGAACCAGGCGCAACCGATGAAACAACCCCGGCACCAATCCCAGATGAATCAACCAAAAAAGCCCAGGCTCTGGCTGTAAAGGTTCACAAACTCATAGGTTGCGCTGGTGTCACCAGAACCGACATGTATCTTGCCGCAGACAGTTCCCTGAAAGTCCTTGAAATCAACACCCTTCCTGGTTTTACCGCCACATCAATAGTTCCACACGCAGCCCAGGTTGCTGGAATCTCAACAGGCGAACTCCTGGATATTCTGATCGAGGCTGCTTTCTGATGAGAAAGTCCGTTTGCAAGCTCATTTTCGCTCCACTTTTTTTTGTAGCCTTCTTGCTTTTGATGAGCACGACAAACGAAATAAGCGTCATCATCACAACAATAAACACTGTCAATGGCAAACAGATTTCGTCATCAGTCCATCTGATTGCAGACACAAACCACACCTACAAATCAAACGGGGTTTTGGAAACAACGACACCACATCGTAAACTCAAGGTCAGGATCGAATCGGAGTTTTACGAGCCTGAAGAATTTGATTTTGTGGTATCCGATGGACCAAATTCGGTGGTAACAGTCGGCTTGCGTCCAACAACCGGCATCACCGGCCAGGTCAGAAACGGCGCTACCGACACCCCAATCCCAGACATCAAAATCAAGCTCGAACGTCAGGGAAAAGTTTATGAATGTTCAACTGACCAAAACGGTAACTACAACTTCAAAGTGCCAGTGGGACTGTACAATCTGAAAACCGATTCGCCAAACTATGACGTCTACAACTGGAACTACATGCTTGCGCCTGGCAACACTTTATCGGAACTCATTTACCTTCTCCCAAAAGACAAAACCACGGTTTCTTTCTCTAGTTATAAATCCTATTCATTCCAGGGAAAGCGTCAGGGTCATGTTGCAGGATACTCCCAGGGGATTAGCGCAATCATAAAAAAGAATGCTAACGGAACCTACAGGATATGGCAGGATTACGGGGCAAACGGCAGCAAAGGTACATGCACCATCTATGGCAACAGTCGGCAAGCCTGGCTACTCGAAGATGGCAAAACAACCCCAATGTCTGCTGAGGCTGTTTATGCAAACAAACTTCTGATAAAAGCCAACGAAGACTTCATGGATCTACTCAACAGCCTGAGGTCAAAGTCCGGTGTGAGGGTAACCAAACAGGGGTCAGAAGCCGTCAATGGCGTCGATTGCGAAAAAATAAGGGTTGTAAAGGATACCAAAGCCAACTGGGTTGGATACTATGACTGCGACATCACCTTCTGGGTGATGAAAGGTGGAAAACTTGCCGGGATGCCAACCAAAATGAGCGGAAACATATCAGGTAGGGACGAACACTATTTCTACTTCGACCTTGACGTTGAGTGTTCAATAACTGACGTTGGGTCAAAATTTGTTATTCCTGAATTGGAGAGAAAGTGAAAAAAACATTAACGATTGTCATGCTGGTCTTGTTGCTTGCGCCAGCAACAGTGTTTGGAAAAGTAACTTTTGAACTAAAATCAACGAAGATCAACATCAACGGGCTGCCGGTCAAATTGTCTGCGCCAATAACAATCGAGAATGGCTCAGGCATGATTCCGGTCAGGCTCTTGCTATCGGAATCCGGTCATAAAATGCTTTCTGGCAAATCTGAATTTGACATTGACCTAAAAAATGCAATTGGCGTTGACAACGTCAAGAACGGTTTCAACCAGTTCAGCCAGCCGCACTTCATCCTGGACTCTGATGGAAAAGTAATTGCGATTTTTGGTACAGATTCTGAAAAACTCATCCTTGGAGACAAAAAAACCTCCCTTCCGACAAAAACAACCATCTCGGGAGGAATGTTGTTTGTTCCAATCAAGGATTTTTGCACAATTCTCGGACTTGAGCTAACCAAAGACAAGGACCAGATGATCGTTTCAAAAATCCCTGTTCCTGTCAAGCCAGAAACCTGGGCTGACAAACTCCTCAAGAGCATCAGCCTTGAAACACTTCTCTACATTTGCTTTGGAATCACTGTCTTTTGTGTTGCCATGCTGATTCTTCTGACACCTTTAAGGAGGATAAGGTAGAAACGTGGTCAAACTGAGCTTTTACGGGGGACAAAACGAAATTGGCGGCAACAAAATCCTTCTTGAGGGTCAAGACACAAGAATATTCCTTGACTTTGGCTCATCGTTTGGCACAGAAGGCAAGTATTTTGATGTACCTTTCCTCCAGCCCAGCACTCTTGAGGATTTATTGGCTATCGGCGCTGTACCTGACCTTGAAGGAGTCTATAAAAATCGTGGTGTAAAATGCATCTACGACGACTATGGATTCTGTGGAACTGTTGGCAAGCAAGAAAAAATATCAATAAACTGTGTTCTCATTTCGCATTCCCACATCGACCATGTCGGCTACCTCGGTCTGCTTCACCCTGACGTCAAACTATATGGATCAATCGTTTCAAAAACCTTCCTTGCCCAACGACGCGAAATTAATGAGGATTTCAAGCTCAAGTATGACGACAGCTCATTTTTGAGCGTCGAAGAAGGCCAGACCTTTCAGGTTGGCGGTGCGTCCGTCAAACACATCGGAGTTGACCACTCGATCCCAGGCGCTTCAGCCTTCATCATCGAGATGGATGGAATAAAGATCGGTTACTCTGGCGACCTCAGACTCCATGGCAGAAGGCCTGAGTTAACCGAAAATTTCATAGCTCAAGCAGCTGAAGCAAGACTTGACTACCTGCTGTGCGAAGGCACAAGAATTAATTCCAGAAGCCAGTCGATAACAAACACCAATCAGGAGTATACCGAGGAAGAGGTAGAATCCAGAGGATGCAAGTCTGAAGACGAAGTGGCGCTCAAGGTTTCAAAAATCATCGATGAGTCCGACGGTATCGTCGTCTATGATGCATCTCCGGCAGACCTGGACAGAATGGAGATGGTCATTGATGTAGCCAGGTCAAAGGGCAGGCATGTGCTCATAGATAGTCGAAAAGCCTTTATTGCCAAGGGTTTAAACGAGGTTACCAACCACTATCCGACGCTTGAAAAGTTTCCTAACTGTTCACTGCTCCTTTCAAGGGCAAAAACCCGAATAAAGGAAGGCAACACCGACCCAAAAAAGTACAAGGATGACAAAAAGAAACTTGAGATGGTGATAGCAATCAGGGAAGCGTTCGACTATTTTCCTGAGATATACATAGAAAACCGCAACGAACGCAACAAGTGGGAACAAAGCATCATCGACCACTTCGACAACCTTGCCTCTCAGGGCTACCCAAGGATTTTCTGGGGGCCAGAGATGCGAGAGGACATCAAAAAAAACCCGAAAGATTTCCTAATCTACACAAGCTCAGGGCCAAACGTACTTATGCACCTTGGGCCTGTTGTGAGAGGAACCTATATCTATGGAAAAGCCGAACCGTTCAATGAAGAAATGGAAATCTCTTTTGCAAAACTCCTTGCCTGGACTCAGCTCAATGGGATGGATTTCGAATATGCACACACCTCGGGTCATGCCAGCTACGACCACCTCAGCAAAATTGTCAATACCATAAAACCAAAACATTTACTACCGATCCATACCACTAACGCCAGGTTATTTGAGACATTTTACGAAAATGTTCACATTTATGAAAATTTAGCAAAACTTATTTTAAATAAAGATGCCCCGACTCAATTGTTATAACTGCCCTTTTACCAGCCATTAACCCCTAAAAATGTTAATTGGCTGCAAAATATCTTCAAATGAGAAAAATAATTCTTTTGTCTTTGAGCGTTGTAATAGCGGTATGTTGTTTTGGTATAGGAACAATTTCTGCCGACTTGGACAAGAAATATCCAATCGCAAACCTTGGCCAGATCAAACAGGAACTGGCAAAAACTGTTAGCAAACTCAGTTTTTTACACAACAACAAGCCATCTACACCCACATCGCCTACTCTCGGTGGAGGTGACGGGGAGAAAAAAGTATGCGTTATCCCACTCTATTTTGAGGATAGCAAGTATACTTACGTTCGCGAGTCACTGAGAGTAAAGTTTGAAAGAGGCAAGGAAAAAAGCTTGGCTGGGTATTTCTGGGATGCATCGGGTGGTAAGATGAATGTAACCTTCGGCCCAGATGGTATCCATGAATGGATAAAGATGCCGAAGAAGCTCTCCGAATACGACACCAATTCTAATGAAGGTATAAACGCACTGCTAAATGACGGTCTCACGGCAGCTGATAAAGCTGGCATTAACTGGAGTGATTATGATGCAGACGGAAATGGCAATCCAGACCACATTATTATTGTATGGGCAGGCAACTCTTGGACGATCGGCGGTCCAATGCCAGGAGATTTCACATTCTACGACACCGAATCTAACACGGCATACATAAGCATTGGCGAGGATGTAGGGGTAGGGTTCCCGCTCATTACAATTCTTCATGAATTTGCCCATGCAAGCATTCCATTATGGGATTTATATGATTACAGCTACTCATCCTCACCAACAGGCGGCTGGGATCTTATGGGCGAAGGCGTATGGTCAAATTACTGCGGTTTGACGGCATTCCACAGATGGAAAGCCGGTTGGATCGAACCAATCACAATTACTGAACCAGGTACTTACTATGTCGACGACCTCAATGGCGATGGCACAAACAAAATGTACAAGATTCCAATTCCAGGTTCAGATGAAGAATGGCTTTGCCTTGAAAACAGGACAAGAAAAGGTTGCGACGGGTACTTTCAGGGCGCGCCAGACTCAGGACTGGTTATCTACCATGTTGATGATAAAAGACCTTACGCACACAGATTCAACACCTTGGGCGCGGATGATAACGGTGTTGTGTGGAGAACTCATGGCATAGTCGTGCTTGACCCTGGAGGCTCAACATTACACAAAACCGCCGTGTGGGGGGCAGATATTTCCAGAACAAAAATCACTGCTCAAACAACCCCAAATACGCTCCCATACAGAAAAGGCAATAGCGACAAAACCGTATCCATCACTGAGATATCTGAACGTGGCACAAGAATGTCGTTCAAAGTTGACTTTGTTTCTCCTGAAAGACCGATTGTATCCGTTGAACAACAGGTTGTTTTCGGAAAAATCGTTACCGGCAGGCAAGTTACCAAAACGGTCAATTTCAGAAACGTTGGTGTTGGAAAACTTTTTATCCAGATGAAAGCCTCAGAAAATTGGATTAGTCTCGACAGAAACAGTTTCATCGGCAATGACGAGGAAGTTAACATAACAATTGACACTTCGACATTGAAGCTTGGTAAGTACACTGCAAAGGTCAATTATGTAAACCAATCCTCAGAGGTAAACGGTTATATAGAATTGGTGTTCGAAGTTGTTCCTCTGGAAGGCGACTTGAATGCGGATGGAATGGTCGATAATGCTGACATCGAAATGTTTTTGAAGTATTATGGCCTGACCGCCGAAGACAATGGATTTGATGCAAAATACGACTTCAATTCCGATGGGGTAATCGATATCCTTGATTTCATGTTGCTTGCAAGAAACTATTCGGTAGATAAGAAGTAAAATCAAATTCCAGCCATTAAAATTAAAAACCCTGCCGTGACGGCAGGGTTTTTAATTTTAATTCAAACTATTTGCTTGTTGAATCCTCATACTCTTCTTGCAACTTCTTGACCAGATTTTCAACCGAGATGATTTCGTTGGTTCTGTAAGCGTTGGCGCCAGCAAAGGCAAAACCCAGGTTCATCTGTCCCTTCTTTGCATGCATGAGCGCCAAACCAATACAATACGGACTGTTGACCCTGTCGCATGTCGATATGCAATGATAAGGACATTTGTATGGTATCATCTGACCAGCTTTAAGTTTTTCTATAAAACTGTTGTTGATTGCGCGTCCCGGCAAACCCACTGGACTTTTGATGATTACTATGTCCTCTGGCTTTGCCGCCAGATATGCCTGTTTGAACGTTTCGTGAGCATCGCACTCATGAGTAGTCACAAATCTCGTGCCCATCTGTACGCCTGATACACCCATGCTCAAAAACTTGTCAATATCGGCGCCAGTATATATGCCACCAGCGGCAATCACTGGTATTTGTTTTTCTGTTTGGCTACCGATAAGGTTGGCTTCTTCAATGATTGGTGGCAGGATGTTCTCCAGCGCATATTGCGGATCATTGAGCTGTTCTCTTGAAAAACCAAGATGTCCACCGGCTTTCGGACCTTCCACAACCACCGCGTCAGGCACATAGTTGTACTTCTTTATCCAGTTTTTTGCTATAAGGCTCAGAGCTTTGGAGGATGAAACAATTGGCACAAGCTTTGTTTTGAGCGATCCTTCAAGATACATCGGCAAATTCAACGGGAGCCCTGCACCTGTAAAAATAAAATCAACGCATTCCTCGATTGCTGTCCTGACCATGTCACCAAAGTTTGAAAGAGCGCCTAGCACATTGACGCCAAGCAAACCTTGCGACTTTTCCCTAAAACGACTGATCTCTCTTCTCAAAGCCCTGATGTTTGCTTCGAGAAAATTTGTGTTGAAATCAGGTTCATACATTCCTATGCCTACAGTAGCAATAATGCCAACCCCACCTTGATTGGCTACTGCGCTTGCAAGACCAGCCAGCGAAATACCAACGCCCATTCCTCCCTGAATAATTGGTAAGCTGGCTTCAACAGAGCCGAAGCTCAGAGGTTTGAAAAGGTTCTTAATAATTGGCCATCCTTTAAAAATGAAGTTTTCCCATCAACCAACCATAAAAATGGCTAGCCTCAGAAACTTTATTTTCACATGCAAATAAATTGTAACAAGGCCGATTGGATAAAATACCCATTTGTGGTCATTAAATAGGGATCAATTTTTTAAAATCTATGTAGAAATCACACCCAAGGTGTTTTTATGCCTGCAAAAGTCGTCAACAAGCTCAACTGTCCAAGATGATGAGCTTCGTGTTCGGCAACGTGGTAGAACAAACACGCAAAAGATTTTTGGGCTCTTGGTGTATAGGTTTGCTCAAGGTCTCTGTCGATGTTTTCGTTTAACCATTCTAGAGTACGGTTTCGGACTTTGTTCATAGCGTCAACTATCTCTTGCATCGACTTTTTTGGGAATGACCACAAGGACGTTTCGAAAGTTTTCATGACAATTTTCTCATGAATCCAATAGGATTCCACACCAACAACATGTGAAAGAATTGCTCTCGGTTTTTTGTAGGTTTCAGTTTTGGGAATCTCCATCGGTGGCTTATAGTCGAGAAACTCTTCCGGCACAGACTCAAGAAACTTTGTCAGTCTTTCTCGTGTCCAGCCAAGCATTCTAACAGCATCGGCACCATTCATTGCTCATCCTCAAACACTATTTTTGGTTGAAGCGACTCCTTCTCAATTGTTTCTACGAGTAGCTCCATCTGTCCATGGTGCCAGGCATCATGCTCAACAAGCCAAAAATAAACCCTTGACGGTGTTATCTCTGTGCCTGGGATCGTTTCATCGAGTCTGTCTTTGTAACTGCTCAAGACTTTGTAAAGCTCTTCCCTTGGTTCATCAAGCGCTAGAACTGTTTTATCCACAACATTTGTTTGTATTTTTGACATGTCTGGCTTTGCGTCAGATTTTATGATCGGATTTAGGAAGTAAAGCCATTCGCCTTCGTAAATATGTTCAAGTATTGATTTGAAGCGTCTTTTTGCATTAGAAACAAGTTCATTGTCAGACGATTGTTGTATAGTTTTGTCAAAATTCTTCTTCAAAAAATCAACCATCATCTGCCTTGAGAACCTTGCCATCTTTTCATAGGAGCCTATGTCCATTTGTTTCCTCCATAATTATTGTTTTTATTTGATATTATGAAAATGACCAAGAATTGTCAAAACAATCATAGCTTTATAAAAAATACAAAACCCCTCCAAAAGGAGGGGTTTTGAGAAAGCATGGGTTATCAGCTTATCTTGCTTCTTTGTGCTCGGTGTGCTTTCTGCAGTGCTTGCAGAATTTCTTAAGAGAAATCCTGTCCGGATCATTCTTCTTGTTCTTGATTGTTACATAGTTGCGGTTCTTGCACTCTGTGCAAGCCATGTCAATCTTTTCTCTCATGGTTTACTCCAAAATCTCTGTTACGACGCCTGCGCCGATGGTTCTTCCACCTTCACGGATAGCGAAGCGGTCGCCTTTTTCCATGGCTACTGGGACGATGAGGTCGGCTTCCATGGTAACGTTGTCGCC
>JAGNLA010000019.1 GCA_017999835.1 Caldisericia bacterium | reverse complement strand
GCAGGAGCTGCACTTGAGCTTCTGTCTTCTTACTTTATACAGTTTTGTGTTGCCACACCTTGGGCATGTTTTCATAGTCACCACCATTGTAATGCATTTGGTGGCTCATTTGGAGAATTACCCAATTTGTTTTGACCAAATAGTTTTCCCGCTACTAATATCTATTTTTCTAATGCTCTCGTTTAGCTTTCCTTCAACAACAATAACATAATCATCTTTGGCAATGTAATTACCTACATAACAATATTTTGACCAGAAACTAAGTATATTCCAGCTATTGTCAAAGTATGAAAATGAACCTAGAAACTTTTCCACTCTTGCTTGAGAGTTGGCATCGTCAAATCCTGCCCCTTTGCCAAGCATGTCCATTTTGACTCCACCAGAACCAACAAAATATGTGTTCCCATTTTGTTCGATTTTCCAACAGTCTTTTCTCACATATCCTTTGACTTCCCCTGTTGATGGCAAGCCAAAAGACCATTTCTCGACAAGCTCGCCGGTGTACTCAAGCTGCTTTGGCTGCCAGACTGTGAATTTTGGTTTCAAAAATATCGGCCTGAAATTGCACGAAACGTAAAGCACAGCAATAGAAACCAGCACGACAGACAGCTTGAACCAACCGGATTTTGTGTTTACCCTCATGAGACATTTATAGGATACTTTATTGAGAAAAGCAACATTTCCTTATCCGACAATAACCGGGAAATCTTCCACAAACAACTTGTAGACCGCCTCAGGGCCAAGTTCAGGGAAGGCAATCAGTTCACAGGATTTGACCTTGGTTGCAAGCAGTGCTCCTGCGCCGCCCAAGGCTACAAAATAGACAGCGCCATATTTCTTGTTAGCTTCAATTACCTCTGTTGACCTAGGGCCTTTGCCGATGGTCGCCACCACGCCAAGCTCAAGCATCTTCGACACAAAAACGTCCATCCTGCCTGAGGTTGTCGGGCCAATCGAACCAATAGGCCTGCCTGGAGGGGCAGGGGCAGGGCCTGCATAATAAATGATTGCGTCTTTAAGGCCGAACGGTAGCGGTTTTCCTGCGTCTGACAATTCCAAAATCTTCTTGTGGGCTGCGTCTCTGGCTGTGTAGATTGTTCCGGTCAGCTCCACCTGATCGCCAGGCGCAAGCTTTGCAAATTTCTCTTTGGTAAAGGGTTCAACTATCTTCACAGTTCACCTTCAGCATGCCTGCAGGCATGGCAACAGATATTGACTGCCACAGGCATGGTTGCGATGTGGCAACCAGTGCCAAGTATCTTGACATCCAGAACTGTTGAAGAACCACCCATTCCGTTTACTCCTATGCCTGTTTTGTTGCATGAGTCCAGGATTTCTTTTGCCAGCTCCTCAAACTCTGGCGGTGTCGATGAGATCAGCGCTTTTTTGGAGAGATAGGCGCATTCTTCAAAAGATCCGCCCAGCCCAACACCTAGAACCAACGGTGGACAAGACTTTGGCCCATTGTGCCTGACCGTATCGGTGACAAATTCTATGATGCCGGCTTTCCCTTGTGCTGGGGTCAGCATGGCAATCCTGCTGGCGTTTTCCGAGCCTCCACCTTTGGGAAGCACTGTTATTTTCAGAGTTTCTCCCATGACAGGCTCAAAGTGGATGACGGCAGGCGTGTTGTCGCCTGTGTTTTTTCTGTTTATGGCATTAACAAGAATGGACTTTCGAAGGTAGCCATCCTTGTAACCTTTGGCTACACCTTCGTTTATCGCCTGCTTTATGTCAAAATCAAAATGAACTTGGTTGCCACATTCAACAAAAACAACGGTTATACCAGTGTCCTGACAGATTGGCAAACCAGTTTCCCTGGCTAGTTTTGCATTTTCAAGCAGCTGACCCAGCAGATGCCTGCCAAGCTCAGAGGTTTCGGTTTGAAGCGACTTTTGAAGCCTATCATGAATATCCTCTGGCAACTTGATATTTGCTTCAATGCAGAGCCTGGCAACAAGCTCAACCAGACTTTCCCTGTCAATATTTCTCACAAGCTAGATGGTAAACCGTCACGCCGGCGCGTCAAGCTTGACTGAAATGACCTTTGAGGTTCCGCTTGCATCCAGCGTTATGCCATACAAAGCGTCACAGTTGCGCATGGTTTCCTTGTTGTGCGTGATGATGACAAACTGTGTCTCGTGGGCTTCGCTGTCGAGGAGTCTTGTGAAACGGTCGATGTTGTTGTCGTCAAGGGCTGCGTCAACCTCATCGAGAATACAAAAAGGTGAGCTCCTAGTTTTGAAGAATGCAAACAAGAGAGCCATGGCACCAAGAGTTTTTTCGCCGCCCGAGAGTGCATGCAAACCTTTTACCCTTCTGCCTGGAAGCATGAACTCAACCTCGACGCCTTCGGTCTCACCAGATTCCGAGTACATCCTCTTGAGATTGCCAACTGCACCCGGGAAAAGCACATCTGCCAATCTTCTGAAATGCTGCTCAACTGAGCGGTAAAGCTCCTCGAATGTGTTTTTTATTCGTGCTTCAACCTCTGTAAGGGCTGCCTTGAGGTTTACCTCGGACTGGGCGATGTCTTCCAGCTGACCCTGCATAAAATTCATGCGGTCTTTTGCTGACATTGCGTCGTCTTTTGCTGACATGTTGACAACGCCGTATTCGGCAAGTTGGCGCGTGGTGTTTGAAACCTCAGCTTTCAGCTCTTCGATGTCAGTCGTCTCAATCGGCATGTCCAGCGAACCACCGGCTTCAGCTATCTGAGCGATTACGTTCTCTCGCTTTACCTTCAGCTCAACTGATTCGAGCTCGATTTGATGCAGCTCTTGGCTGAGTCTGGTCATCTTTCCACGAACCGCCTTGGAGGTGTTGGCACGTTTTTCCGAGAGAGCCATGACCTCGTCTTTCTTCTCGGCTATCTCTTTTTCCACGCGCTCGGTGCGGATTATGGTCATCTTTGCGCTGTTAAACATTCGCTCGGTATCAATTATGCCCTGTTCAAGATTTTTGAGCTCTTCCTCAAGTGCAGCAATCTGTGTTTTGCACTCTTCCTGTCTGTCCGTGTCAGTTTGAATGGCTTTTTTGGCTTCTTCTATTTTTCGTAACCAATCCTCAAGGTTTTTTTGAGCCTCCAGGAGCTGCTCTCTTGCACCTGCTATTGTTCTTTCAATGAGAACATTCTCTTCCTGACGTTTGAGCCTTTGGTTATCAAACTCGGCAAGCTCAGAGCCTTTGAGTCTGACAGCTTCAAGGTTTTTTTGCAGTTCAGACAAAAATCGCTCCCTGTCCTGCTCAAGCCTTGCCAATTCCAACTTCAAACCTTCAAGTGACAGAGCGAGTTTTTCAGTTTCCTGGGCTTTTTGCTCTGCCTGTCTTCTGGCTGACTCGGATTTTGCTTTTGCTGAGGCTATAAAGCTGGACAGTTCAAGTTCTTTTTTTCGAAGGCTGTCCAAACTGGCAGAAATCTTTGCCTTGTCATCTTTTTTGTTGTTCAGGCTTTCAGCCAGACTCCCGGACTTTGCCTCAAGACCCTGTACGTCACGCTCAAGTTTGGTTATTGCCGATTTTACCGAGGATTCGGTCACTTTTTCATGGGCGAGGAACACAATGCCAGAAACGACAATAAAACCGTCCCTTGTCAGGTTTATCCTGTCTCCACCTTCCAAAGCCTGGGCAACGCTGTCATAAAGACTAACCGTAAAATCACCAGTAACAATGGCCGTATCAGTACCTTTAGGGATCACTAACAGAGCCTGGCTTATCTGGCTTTGGTCAGAAACAATCCAGTCCAGTGTCGTTGTGATAAGATTTTTGTCGGTTTCTGAATACCTTGAAAGGTCAATCCTCTCAGGGATTGTGACTAAACCTGACTTTGACGGCTGGAACTTCACACCAGAAAGCAGATTTTTTTGCTTTTCAAGCTGGGTTTTGAGAGACCTGACCTCAGCGCTGCAGGTGGCAAATTCCGATTCAATTTCGGTAGCCATTGCTGAAACATGTGCCAGATCGGCTTCCAGCTCGGTTTTTTGTTCGGTAAGCTTAGTAAGCTCTGTTTCAATCTGACTGGTGTCAGCAACAGGTTCAAATTCAAGCTGGGCAAGGTCCCGAAGACGCTGGGAAACTCCTCGTTCTCTTTCGGCTGAAACCGTTATCTGGGATTGAACTGAGGCCAGCCTTGACCTTGATTCGTCAGCAATTTTCTTGGCGCTGTCCAGCTCGGACTGGAGTTTTCGCCTTGTTTGCATATCATCGCCTTGGTCGACTCTTTGCGCCTCGGTCTTGCCAAGCCCTTCCTGAGCATTTTTGACAGCCAGCTCGAGCTTTTCAGTCTCAAGCCCCATGGTTTCAAGATTCTTCTGGCTGGCAGGTACACGTCTGCCGAGCGTTTCCAACTCTATTCCAAGCTTGCTCAGTTCCTCGCCAGCCTGTTCTTTACGGTTGCGCTTGTGCTCGAGTTCGTTGCTGGTTCGGCTCTGGGTGACAAGAGCTTCTTCTCTCTCATCCTTTATCTTTTCCTGTTCTTTTTCGATTTCAACAAGATTTGTCGTTGGCTCAGGTGAACTCTCGAGTTTTTCCAGCTCTTGCTGGGCTTCGGCAAACTTTGTTTCGGCCATTTTTTGTTTTGAACGCAACACCTCAAGCTCATTGTTGTGCGTACGCAGGTGAACAAGCAGGAGCTGGTTTTTTGCCCACTCGTTGCGTTCCTTTATCTGCTTGTATTTCTCAAGAACCTCTGCCTGGATGGCAAGCTTCTCATACTGGTGCTGCTGCTCGCTGATGTGGGCGTCAATCTCTCTCATCGACTGCCTGGATTTTTCGAGTTTTTGCTCGACCTGACGTTTGGTTGAACGAAGAACGTCGACACCGGCAAGCTCTTCCATCACCTGTAGTCTTTCGGCTGGCGTGGATGACAGCACCTGGTCAACCTCGCCTTGCCCAACGACCGAGTAGGTCTGCTTGCCAAGACCGGTTCCCCTGAAAAGATCCTCAACATCCCTGACTCTTGCCCTCTGGCCGTTTATTAGGTATTCATTTTCTCCATCGCGGTACACACGCCTGAGAATCTCTACTTTCGGGCTGTCCTGAGGATATTTGCTAGAACTGTTGTCAAGCATGATTGAAACTTCAGCCATTGACAGCGGTCTTCTCTCGCCCAAACCGGCAAAGATTACGTCCTGTGGTGAGCTGATCCTCAGAAGTCTTGGCAAATGTTCGCCAATGCCCCATCTGATGGCATCCACCAGGTTACTCTTGCCTGATCCGTTTGGGCCGACAATGCCTGTCAGTCTGTGTGAAAAACTTATGGTCACAGGATCGCAGAACGTTTTAAAGCCTCTGATCCTGATGCTTTCAATTGACATAGGATAACTTTTATATGTATTTTGTGACCAATTTCAACGCTTGCCAACCGTTAAAATATTTCATAAGATTAAACATGTGAAAAAAGTATTTCCATTCGAACCAAACAAAACTGTTCTCATTGAACTTGCCTTTTACGGCATCGCTTTGACGCTTGCGGTTTTTACAACTGCCAGCTTTTTTGAAAACCTTGGGCTACTCAACGCATACATAACCATCATCGTATCGCTTGGTGTACTCGTAGGTGTTGCGTTTTATCTGATGCCCGCATTCAAGCCTGAATTTTATCAAGAAGTAACAGCCGATTCTATCGAAGGATACATCCAAAAGGGGAAAGTAAAAATTGACAGAAACGATACTAAATCAATCTATATAATCAACTACAAAGAAGGTAAACAAACATGGCAGATTTTCAGGGTCAACGGCAAACGATCGATAGGCGTCGATACCAGATCATACCCAGAAGCTGACAAGCTCAACGCCATGCTTGCCAAAATTTTTCCGAACATAAAAATCAAAAGGGTGAACGCCAAATCGCCATTTATGACCATTATATTTTCATCCTTGATATATATTGCCATTTTATGGCTGGTTGGAGCGTTGATCTGATGTCTATCTACCTGGACAATGCAAACAGCACCTACCCGAAACCCAAAGAAGTCATTGAAGCGGTATGCACGACAATTTCTGAACTTGATGTAGTGCCAGGTGATGGTTACCTCAACAACAAGCAAAAGCACATAACAAAAATAATAACCAATCTGAAAAAATCAGCTGCAGAGCTTTTTGGTGTCAAGCATGAAAACATCATGCTAACCTCAAGCGCATCAAGAGGGATTGACTGCCTGATGTCAACATTCCTCGAACCTGGTGACAAGCTTGTTGTCTGCGAAACTGATCCTGTTCCGATACTACATGCCGCAAGAGAGATGGAAAAACATGGCATAAGCGTTGTCAGGGTTCCATACGAAAAAAAGCATGGCGTTTCAATGAGCGCCCTTAAGAAAGCCATTTACGGCGCCAGAATGGTCGCGCTGTCACACTCAAACAACGTCACAGGGGCGGTCATCCCTATAGATGAGATATCCAAGCTTGCCAGCGACAACCACACCATCTTCCTCCTGGACGCCAGCCAGACAGCAGGCAGGATGCCTATCGATTTCAAAAGATCGGGGATAAGTTGCGCTGTGATCTCTGGACACAAATTCCTTTACGGCCCAACCGGAACCGGCTTAGTTTATGTAGACTCGGAATCGATGAAAAACCCATCAATGCTTGTCAGACCAACAAGGTCTTTTTCGGAAGCCATTGAAGACGAAACTCCAAACATCATCGGTTTTGCCGGTCTCTCTGCCGCATTTAAATTCATACTTAATCATGATCTGGGTAAAATAAGGCAGCATGACAAACAAATAAGAGAGGCGATGTTTGGTTCTCTTGAACTATGCAAGCGTGTAAAGATCCTCGAACCCGATTCCAACGAAAGTGTTGCGACAATGTCTTTTGTAAGCAAGTTTCTTCCACCAAACGTAATCGCCCGTCTCCTTGAGGAGAGGTATGACATAATTGTCGGTAATGGCTTGTGCTCAAACAAAGGCATTCACGAGAATCTCTCATCCTTCCCAGACGGCGCAATCAGGGTCTCAGCCGGCTACCTCAACTCTCAGTCAGACATTGAGTATTTTGCAACTTCGTTGACTAGCATTCTGTATTCTTGACAGGTGGTGTGAAAAAATGAAAAGAATCTCGATTGTTGCTATGGCAGCATTGCTGCTTGTCTCCTGCGGTAGACAAGCAATAGACACTGAAAAAACATCAAGCTGGAAATCCCCGCTTGGCACATATTACGGAACAAGCATGACCATGACTTGCCCGGAACCGCCGCTTAAAAAACTGTGGGACGTAAAACTCCCGGCCTACTCCAAGTCTTCACCTGTGATAGCCGGTGGTGTGGTAATAGTTGCTGACGAGTCAGGCATGTTGCAGTGCATTGACGGCAACACAAGCCAGACGGTCTGGAAACGCGAGATGAAATCGACCAAGGCGATGCAACCTGTTATTGGGGCTAACAAGGTTTATGTTGCCGACGGCTCACCTGCGGTTTTCTGCCTGGATATCAACTCCGGTGATGTCGTCTGGTCAAGTGACCTGGACTCAAACGCTGTCGGTTGGCCAGTTTTTGGGGATGGCAGACTATGGGTTTGCACGGCAAAAACACTCTACTGTTTTGAGGAATCAAAAGGTGCGCAAATCTTTGCCAAAACATATGGTGTGGAATTCACCCAGACACCAACCATTCAGATGCACATGTTCATGGTCGCTGGCAAGAAACTGCTGGCTGTGACGCCTGAAACAGGGGAAAAAGTCTGGGAAAAGGATTTTGACAGGGAGATAATTGCTCCTGTCTGCTGCACCAGATCAGACATCTTTGTCGTTGACGGCAGGCTCAACAAACTTGACGGCAACACAGGTACACTCCTCCAAACCTACACAAATGATCTATTTTATTCCAAAAGCGGTTCTGGCTGGGACAGGGTGCCAAACCTCGAGCAACCATTTACAACAGGGGCAGCTTTCTATCTGAACATGTTGGCTATCGGCACCAAGAGTGGTGAAATTCTTGGTTTCCAGATTAACGACATCACCCATTATGTTTTCTACCACAAAATCAATTTGCCATTGTCTTCTGCTCCAATTGTGACACCAAAATACATCTGGTTTACTGCACCCGACCTTGAAGACACCGGACGTTTTTTCTGCATTGCTAACCAGTTGGATGCAAAATGGATCTGGCATGACTGGTACGACGAACCGGTCAGCTCCCACCCGGCTGTCACCGACGAGGCGTTCTACGTCCTCACCGATCAGGGTAGGCTTGTGAAGTATTCTACAGGTGGACAGCAGGTCAACCCAGCTGACGACGTCAGGAAAAAGTCGGACAAAAAACAGCCGTAGACAAAAAAATTTGACAATCATTTTAGGGAGGAAAAGATGAGAAAAGTTGTTTGCAGCATTCTGGCAATAGCCTTGATAGTGGTTTGCATCGGTTGCGGTTCGGACAAGGAACCGGCAAAGGAATCAAAGAAACCGGTTGCTACCAAAACCGTCGAAGAGACAAAAGCAGTTGAAGAGACAAAAACTCCAGAAACCCCGACCGAGGCAGTCACTCCAACAATTTCCGAGGAAGAACCTGAAATTATAGGCTCTGCCGACGACATCGTCGCATGGAGATACAAGGTTGGTACCGATCAAGAACTGAAAATGCTTGTTGACAAAGGGAAGGTTTTTGTTATAAGTCATGAACCCAATGCTGATTACAGCAAGCTTTCCTGTTTTGACGCAAAGACCGGAAAGAAATATTGGGATAATAAATGTGTGTTCTACGGCATAGATTACTATGAGCTAGTAGCAACAGATGATTTCATTTTTATTAGTGACGTTTTGAGCATTGACTCTAAATCTGATATCGTCTGTTACGATATTGAAACTGGGGATAAACTTTGCCAAATCTTCAACTCACCTAATTTAGATTCAGAAATAGCAGCTGTAGGGGAGTCAATTATTTTTATTACGGATGATGACATTCTGCATTGCTACAACGTTAAAACAGGAAAACAAATTTGGGAATTGAAAGGGTTTATCAATCCACACAATATGTGCATATCGGATGACAAACTATTATGTTGTTCTAGCAGAACCTTGTTCTACCTAGATGTCCAGGACGGAAAGAAGCTGTGGCAATTTGAAACTGTAAATTTTGTTTCCCTGCCAACTGTTTCAAATGGCAAGGTGTATTTTGGAACTCAACCTTGCTCAGGCGAAGAAATTTCGAAATCAAAAGACTATTTTTACTGCTTCGACCTTCAGACAGGCACGCAAGAATGGTCAATGGAATCGGAAACTCCTGTCTCGGATTCACCTTTCATCATTGATAAATATGCTTGTTTCATGGATTGCAGAAACGATGCATACATTGGCGTTGATCTTTCTGAGAAGAAAAAACTTTGGCAAACAAACATGGATGGCTCAAGCGGATTGGATGTCATTGATGCAACTTTGTATCTGATGATTGGCAGCAAATGGTCAATAGCAGACATAGCAACTGGCCAGATCACAAAGAAACTTGACTTTGGCACAAGCTATGACTTTGCGCAACAGAGAAACTATTCTATTGTAAAAGATTATGTACAATGCGATGTTCCCGGCTCTATTATAACAGACAGTATGTTCGAGTCTCCATCAAGAACCCGTTTGCAAAGGTTATACCCAAATGACAACATTTATGTCTCAAACTATCCAAACATTGCTGCTGGAAAAGTTTATGCCTGCACATTGAAAAAGATGTTATGGGAGACTCCAAAAGGATGGACACTCGAACCAACCAGTTTTCCTGGCATACCTTACTCATATTTCTGGGTATTCGACGACAGGGTTCTGGTGATGAGAAAAGACAACAATGCATATTTCTACACGTGTCTGGAAAAGTTAACCGGAAAAAAACTTTGGGAAATACCAAAAGGCAACTTCAGGATTTATGCTTTTGACAACGGTACCCTGACTCTTCACTCCATTGCAAGCACCAAAGACATCGATACGGCTGATGGTTCAGTAAAACAAGACAGACCAATATCCTTTGACAAATTGATTGCTTTTGAAACAACATTATCCAATGACCAGATTGGAGAATGTGGCGCTTGTGTGTATGACTTGTCAGAAGGTCTTTACCTGTATGTTACTTTTGAATGTTCGAAAGTGAAAGGAATCGAAAAGAACCGTTATCTCGTTGATAAAAACGGCAAGATTACACCTTTGTTCATAAAAAAGGAAGGTCTAGATTTTGAAAACATCAAAAGATACAGATCAAAACTTTACGTTATGTCAAAAGAATCAACGGATTACGGCGAGATTTTTCACATCGACGAAGTAGACACTGAAACTGGAAAATCCATATCAGTCAAGGAAACGGATGTGCCAGCAAGTGCAGTATTACTGCAAAAAGCTCAAGATTATTACGTACCTAACAGCGACACTCTTGACGATAAAACCATCAAAAAAATCGGCATCAAACCTCATAAACCAAATGATGAATACTACAGCACCTACATCAAAGGCATAAAATTTGACAAATACCTTGTCTGCCAAAGAGAGATCTTTGAAGGCATGGAGTACGTAATACCATACTCAGACTACACCGGTGTCTACGATGCAAAAACCCTCAAGAAACTCTGGTCTTACGACAAGAGAGTATCTAGCATATACCTTCATGATTCGACAATTATTATCAGTGGTGGAGGTGTTCTTTTCAACGACCTGGCAACTGGCAAGACGCTGTTAAAGTACGACAAGGCAACACTCCTGAGCAAAGTAGGCGACATATGTTTTGTTGCCTCTGGCAACAAACTGCTTGCTGTCAACCTGAAGAAACTGCCCAAATAATCTACTTTATTCTGATGTTTTTGTAGACATTGGTGCACTTGCCATAGATGTCGTTGACCTGGATGAAGATTGTGTAGTCACCGGATACTTCGTAAGTAAATGACGTTTTGGCTTGTCCGCTGGTGCCAACCACAAACCTCTGCGACTTTGAGCCATCGCCCCAGTTGACAGAGGCGTCAAAAGGTCCGCAGCCATCAGTAACACTCAGAACAGCGTTGAGTTGCTGGCCTGCCTCAAAGGTCGGATTTTTCCCGGCGCCGTCAATCCTGAATTCAACCTGCGGCTTGGGGCATCCAGGCAGATACATCTGAATCATGATTCCAACACTGTTCTCCTTGGAACCCTTACCTGACTTCAGGTAGGCGCTGTTGATCACCAAATCACCATTTTTGAGGCCTGTGTCTTCTCTGACTTTCACATAGAGTTTTAGGTTATAGGCTTGACCACCAAGGATTTTTTTTATTACCCATGTTACCTTTGTTCCATCCAGGGCACCGTCGTCTGAGGCAGAAATATACTCCAGTTCTCTTGGCAAATTGTCAAAAACCTGGACGTTGGTTGCTGTTCCATCGCCGCTGTTACGAACGGTTATTGTGTAAACGATCGTTTCCCCTAGGTCGACCCTGGATTTGTCAGCGGTTTTTTTTACGGAAAGATCATATGACCTAACTCTGACAGTCAGTTCTGTCATGTAATAGACAAGATAGGTACCGTTGAGAGTCAATTCGCACAACACTTCCAGCTTGTAAATCACGGGGTTTGCGTCTATTGATGCGCTTATGAGAACAACACCGAAAGCATTCGGTTCGTTGATAACTTCTTTGTTGTTTGGATAAAAAGTAACATAGATGCCTTGTCCGGATGATCCAGTGATTTCCGTCAACCTATATTTAAACTTTCCATATATTTGCTGACCATTGCCGGCAACACCTGCCATTGGGTTGATAATCATGAAAGATCCCTGAGTGGATGATCCCTGGTCTACCTCATAATACTGAGGTTCTATGGTAAAATATTCCTTTGATTCGATTGGTGTATATCCCGTAACAGCGTACAGTCTGTTGTCGTCTGCCGTTGAAAACGGTGGTTCGTAAGGGTTGTCTGAGCTGTGGGGGAACATTGTTGAGACGGGAAGATAGTTGGTTTGTGAAACAAACGCTTCACAGATGTAGAATGTTGGATAATCATAATATGAGACGATCATTGGATTATAATCCATAACTATTGATATTCTCTCAGCCTTCACAATCTTTTTTATTCTTATTGCTCTAACCCTATTTTGAAAATATGCTGACCACGGATAAGAGCTGTCCCATTTGTCTGGTCCTGAGATAAACTGATTCCACCACTGACAACCAAGATCATTCCAGCGAGATAACGACAAGAATTCGCTTGTATTTCTGTTATTGCCATTTGGATTGCCATTAAAATTATAGGCGATGTTGAAGAATAGATAAAGATATTCATTCGACTGCAATCCTTCACTAATTGTCACTTGGAAATCGAATCTGTTCTCTTGGTTTCTTGAGGAGAACCACTTCGAATACCCACCGTTGTTGCGGTTGAATGGCTTGCACAACAACGACAATGGATTTGTATCAGAAGTTGTTGGATTTTTTTTGATAACAACGTAGAAAATGTTTGTGTCGCTGGAGTTTCTTTCTGCAAGAAGTCCATTTTTCGGCGTTTTGCAAACACCGATAAGTATGGGCGAGTTTATGTCATTTGGATTGCGCTCAATCTGGCAGTCGGTGAACTCATTGTAAAAATCGTCTTTAACCCAACCAAATCCTTTAAGCCCGGTAAACGGATCAATAAAGCTTCCGGCGGCATAGAAAGCCAGACACGCTTTTTCACGATTGGAACCCTTGTCATACAAATCAAAGGCAATCATTGGTTGATCGTTTGAATCAACCGTTATTGATGGTTTTGTCGCTGTTCCGTTTGAACTCTGGGAAGTAATCATTGAAAAGCCTGGTTGGTTATTCAGATTGACCCAGTTGCCGTTCCATCTGCAATAACTTATTCCGGAATCCTGACCGGATGAGTAAGCCTCAGACCAGACAAGCAACGGACGGTTTAGACTATCCATGGCTACAGAAGGCGTATGCGAAGGCTTAACCGAATCGGAAACATTCTGTGAACCCTCATAAAGATTGTTTGGGTAACGCCACTGACCAAGAGTATTGCTCCATTTTGCACAAAATATGTCAGAATTTGAGCTTGAGATGACTCCTTCATAAAAAACTTCTGGATTGCCATCTGAAGTTTCAATGATCTTTGGCACGATCGAATCAAACGAGTTGTCGATTATCGTACCCCATTGAAAGGAGGTTGAAGGATCACCTGGGAGTTTTTCCCAACCTGATCCGTTGAATCTCGAAACAATAATCGTTTTCTTGCCATCATTGTCATCTTTGACATATGTCAGCCATATGCTCCCGCTTGGGCCTTTTACAATATCGGGGGTGTATTCATAAACATCATCTGTTGTCCCATTTACATGTTGCTGGGGTGTCCAATCATCTGGGTCAAGGGGATCAGGATAGAGCGACCAATAGATATAAGAACTTGCACCCCACACGGTTGCCCACACCGCCAGCATACTGCCATTTCCAATTGACTCGATTCTTGGTGTCGAGCAAATTTTATATGATTTATCAAGATATTTTATCGTTCTAGAGCCAACGCTTGAACCTCGAAATGAGTAACCGTTGAACCATGAGAAAACCGTACTGAATGTGCTTATTATGCCGTACTTGCCAAGAGTGTCTGACCAAACCAGACGAGGATAAGCGGTTTGTTCATCAAAACAGACGTCTGGTGATGAAGATAAACCAGGCGTACCAAAAACTACTGTGGCACTTTCTTCACCATAAATGCCATACTGTTTCCATAGATCCAATGCTGTGGCATTCTCAGGTAGAATGACGGTAGTTGTTGATAACAATGCTATTGACAAAAACAGGCATATTCTCTTGATAATCATAGCCTTATACTATGATAAAAAAATGGAAAAAGCTAGTATGGATTGATTTTTGAAAATTATTCGCAATTAATAAGATTTTCGGTGTTGAACCGGCATTGTGTTACCATATAATGTGAACATGAATTTGACAAAATATTTTGATCAAGTCCTACTCAACCTGTTTGGAGGCTTCGCATGAACTTGATTGTCCTAATATCTTCCATACTTTTTCTGGCTGCCGTCTGGGCATGGTTTTATCCATTCAGAAAAAAAACATCAAGCAGCAACGAAGCAACCGTAAAAGCAAGGATGGTTGTCTCTGGCATGATGTGCACCAACTGCGCCGCAAACGTCGAAGGCGCTCTGTGCAAGCTCCCAGGAACTACCAAAGCAACAGTCAACTATAACACTGCAACCGCCGAGGTTGTCTACGATCCGTCCCAGGTTTCAATCGGCCAGATGGTCAAAGCCATTGACGCGGTCGGATACACTGCCAAACCCTCAACAGACTTTGCTTCATCGCTCAAACAGGCGCGAAAAACCAAGGAAGACAACGTCAAACACCTGACTTCAAGGCTGCTTGTCGGTCTGCCGTTTGCTTCAATTGTCCTTGTTGGTTCGATGTCGATGATGTTTTTCACCTTTGGCGACTGGTTTCATTATGTGCTGATCATCCTGGCCACACCTGTGGTTTTCTACACTGGTGGTCATTTCTTTGTCTCTGCATTCAAAGCTGCAAAAAACCGTGTCGCAGACATGAATACTCTCGTATCCGTCGGCGTTGCCGGTTCGTTTGGTTTTGCCATTGCGAGCCTTTTCTCGCACACATTCCATGGCGGCGCCATGTACATCGACGGTTCTGTCACCATCATCATGCTTGTGCTGCTTGGCGACTACATCAAGGGCAAAGCTGAGTTGTCAGCCATGAAAGACATTTTCAACGTAGCCTCGCTCGTGCCTGACATCGCTCACAAGAAAGAAAACGATCAGATCATCGACATCCCGGTGTCAGACCTGAAAACCAACGACGTAATCATCATCCGTCCAGGCGAGCGTTCGCCTGCTGACGCAACCATTGTTTCTGGCACATCAGAGATTGACAACTCCGGCATCACAGGCGAAAGCCTTCCGGAGCAGGTCTCGACAGGTGACCGTGTGTTTGCCGGCTCCATAAACGGCTTTGGTATGCTGGAAGCACAGTGCCAGCAGGTCGGGGAATCAACGGTCATCTCAAGGGTCATCGAGCTTATTTCGACAGCCATCCAAACCAAGCCACAGGTTCAAAACCTTGTGGACAAGGTGGCGTCATACTTTGTCCCATTCTCAATCTCAGTTTCAATAATCGCCCTGAATGTCTGGTTCATGCTTGGCAATCCCACAATCGGCATCGTTTCAGCCATCTCAGTTGTAGTCATTTCCTGCCCATGCGCCTTGGGACTGGCGACACCAACATCGATTGCCGTTGCTTTGGGTATTGCCTCAAGGTCTGGGTTGCTGGTCAAGGACGCAAGGTCAATTGAGAATCTCGCAGAAGTATCAACATTTGTATTTGATAAAACCGGCACGCTGACCATGGGCACCCCTCAGATAACATCGGTTCATCCAGTCGATTTTGATGACAATGAGCTCGTGAGACTGGCTGTTTCAGCCGAATCAGGTTCTGAGCATTCTTTGGCACACGCTGTCAGGCAGCACGCGGAAAAGCTTGGCGTCAAGGCATCCAACCCTTCGTCATTTGAAGCAAAGCCAGGTTTGGGTTTGGTTGCCCAGGTCGAAGGCAGGCAGGTGGCCATTGGCTCTGCCAGACTGGTCGAAAGCCTTGGTTTGTCTCTTCCAATGCAGCTTTTGGGCGTGTTCTCGCCAGAAGAGGCTGTTTTTTACATCGTTTTGGACGGCAAGGTCGTTGGTGGGTTCGGGCTCTCCGACCCTGTAAGACCTGAAGCAAGACAGGCCATTGCCGAACTTAAAGCTCTGAACATTGAATCCATCATGGTTTCAGGCGACAGGAAGGAAGTTTGCGAGTCGATTGCCGACAAACTTGGCATAGGCAGGGTTTATGCCCAGACATTACCAAGCGAGAAGGTGGATGTAGTCAGGTCGCTCAAGGAATCAGGCAAGGTTGCTGTGATGGGTGACGGCGTAAACGACGCTGCGGCCCTGGCTTTGGCGGACTCTTCGTTTGCCCCATCGGCTGGAACCGGCATGGCATTGGACTCGGCAGACGTCACGGTCATGAGAAACGACCTTTCGCTTGTGCCGATGGCTGTCAGGCTTGCTCAAGCCACCAGGAAAAACATCAGGTGGAACCTTTTCTGGGCGTTTGTCTACAACACGCTGTCGATACCCATCGCCGCAGGAGCTTTGCACAGCCTGGGCGTTCCGATGAACCCGATGATCGCCTCGGCTGCCATGGCAGCCTCCTCGGTCACGGTTGTGTTGAATGCTGTGAGTTTGCGAAGGTTCAAGGCATAATCGCATATCTTCACCATTGACCTGAGTGTTTTTGCAAATATCATTGTTGGTTCAATGAAGAACACGACAAAAACTGACAAGTCGACAAGATTCTGGGACAAACTCGCACCCAGGTTTGACAGATATGAAGAGAAGAGTGAAGCCACCTACAAGCTTATGACTGACAAGGTACAGGGCTATCTCGGGAAAAACGACTTTGTCTGCGATTTTGGCTGTGGTACTGGACTTGTGTCAAATCCGATCGCCCCTTTTGTACGACAGATTAAGGCAATTGACATCTCATCCAAAATGATTGAAATTGCCAGAAATAAAGCCACCGAGCTTGGGATTGGCAATATTGAATTCACCCAAACAAACATTTTTGACAGCAGCCTTGCGGAGGGTTCCTTTGATGTGGTGATTGCAGCCTACATACTCCACCTGGTTGACGACATTGCAAGTGTGATAATAAGAATCAACAAGCTGCTTAAGCCTGGTGGATTAATGCTGTCTGTCACACCCTGCCTTGGCGATGCGGCATTTTTGAGGTTTATGCTTTCAGCTGCCGCATTCACAGGTTTAGTCCCAAAAACAAAAGCATTCAAAGTTTCAAACCTTGAGAGCAAAATAAAATGCGCTTCCTTTGAGATAAATGAATCCGTATGCCTAAATCCAGACGGTCAGCAACAGTTCATTGCAGCAAAGAAGTTTATGTAGATTTTGCTGTTGGGATATGAGTCATTCTTATGTTTTTTTGGATTGGCTTGCTTCTAAATTCACAACCTCAGTCACAGAGTCACTCGACCCGTTAGTTTGCGAAGGTTCAGAGCATAGCTTTTCTAGCAATACTGAAGCCATTCAACCGAAACTGTCCTTTTTAGGTGATAAGTAATTTTGCAGGGATGAGTTGAAGATGTGATTTTGGTAAAAAAAGATCTCATTTCGTCACCTTTGTTTTTAACCTGGATTATTATCATATAAGAGTAAAAGGAGGACAATAATGTTTAACATCTACGACAAGAACGAGAACCAACTGGGTTCGATTGAAGACAATGGAATGCTTTATGATCTGGGTCAGAGCCAGATAGGCAACATTGACGAATCGGGATCGGTTTACAATGTTTCAGGCGACAGAAAAGCTTATTTCGACGGAAACTCAATCTACTCAAATGAAGGCGACAGACTCGGTTATCTTGAAGGAAACACGCTGTATTCAAACACCGGTGACCAATTGGCGACCTTTGACGGTTCATGGCTTTGCGACCCAACAGGTGAAAGAACGCACAGGTTCGACACGGACAACGGAGAGATGATTTCAAAGTTCGGGGCGATAATTGCGCTTGAAATTCTAAAACTCTGATTGTCTTTTGCCATCCGAAGAAACCCTCAGTCAATTGAGGGTTTCTTTTTATAGGTCTTTATTTACAAAATCGCAACTTGAAACAATTTTGAATAAATGTCAAATTTTCGCAGTTAAATAAGATTTAATTTTGATACATTGAGTAGGCCTCATTTTTTGAGCGTGCCTGTGTATATCGTTAAATTCTGCAATCTTTAATTGGTTTTAAGCTTAGCAAAAAGCCATAACATCATTTTGGAAAGATACTTTCTAATTCATCACACTCATAAGGAGTTGACAATGGCTACGGCTTTATGGATTGTTCTGTATCTAGTTCTTTTCTGCGTTGGCGTTATGTTTGTCGTTTGGGGGTCAAATGGTGTTGTCATGGGTGCTACCCTGATAAACAAACTCACCAAGGTACCAATGTTTTTCCTGGGAATGTTCATGGTTGCCCTGGCAACAACCTCACCGGAGTTCACTGTCAACGTGTTTGCAACCATTGACGGTAATGTTCAGATAGCTATCGGTAACATTGTTGGCAGCAACATATTCAACATCGCCGCCATCCTGGGTCTGTGCGCAACAATGAGAGGTATTCATACAAGCCGCGACATCGTTGTCAAGCAGGTGCCGCTTGCCACTGCTTCAATAATGATCCTTGGCGTCCTTTGCTTCGACGGTGAGCTGACCAGACTAGACGGCACAATACTCCTTGGTTTCTTTTCAATTTATCTAATTTACCTCTACATCAGCGCCAGAAAAGCAACCAAACACGCAAAAGAAACGGTAGAGGAAGAAACCGAAGAAGAAGCAGAAGAACCAAGATTTCTAAACATCTTCTGGGAAATTCTCTTTGTAGTTATTGACTGGTTCAAGTCACTCGTCGGCAAGGAAAAACATGCCCAAAGAAAGGTTTATGAGGCAACAGGCGACACCATTCATCCAGTGACCAAACTCCTTATCTATCTTATCATCGGGTTTTCCATCCTCATCGGCGGTTCAAGGGTCATGGTCACAAGTGCGGTCGCACTTGCCACAATTGCAGGTGTGCCTGAGGCATTCATCGGCCTGACAATCGTTGCTATGGGTACGTCCATGCCTGAACTGGCCGTATCGATAATGGCCATAATCAAGAAGAAAAAAGACCTGGCGCTTGGCAACATCGTTGGTGCCAACACTTTCAACGCCTTGTGGGCACTTGGGTTTGACACATTTTTTCTCAGATCTCTGCCATTTGACAGGGGCAACATGATCGACATCTACATGGCTTTTGGTGTGGCTTTCTTCCTGTGGGCATTCATGTACATTGGCAAGCGTTACGAGCTTGAAAGATGGCAGGGATTCGTTTTCCTGTTTGGTTATGTTATTTATGTTGGCTACAAATATGTGTCTCTGACAGCAATCCAATAAGAAACCCATTATTAATTAAAAAAAGGGCGGATTCCCCGCCCTTTTTTTAATTTTTCAGGTCGTCAAACCGTTTTGAACTCTAATCCCCCAAGGGTTACTCTTGCGTTGATGCTCAAACCAGGCAAGTCAGCCCTGCCCTCCGCGCTTGTCCACCCATCACCGGTGCTTCTCATCCACGAGCCATCAACACCGCTAATCCCACCAAGCATTGCATTTGCTTTGATCTTTGCATTGCATCCTTTTGGCAATTCAATCTTTACTCCTGAAACCGACGAAGAGACATCTGCGAGAAGGTCTTTTCTCAGATTACCGGCAAAATTCAACCTGAAACCTGCGGCACTGCCTTCAACGGAAACCTTGTCAGCATTGCTGTTTGCAAGATTTGTCAAAGTGACATCTCCAGCATTGGCCGAAAAGTCGATGAACTTCATGTCAACCGGGTTTGGTTTTGAGAAATCCAGCGTCATTTTGCCAGCATTGAATCTGACAGTAGTCTTTTCCACTGGCAAACCGCCAAGATCAGCAAAAACCTCTGACGCACCAGATTTTAGTTCCAGATCAAACGGCTGGACATCGGAAATTTCCAGCACAAACTCTGGATGATTATATTGTCTCCCCGAAACCACAAACAACTGCTTCTGCCAGATTCTGACAACTCCGCCTGAAACATCGACAACAAAAGGCCGTTCGTCAGTCGGGTCGTTGTAATACCCTGACACAAAGTCCGATGAGGCGCCCTTGGCAAGGGTAAGTTTGCATGCCCCCAATTCCAAAAGAAGCTTTATTGGCTTTACTTCCGGATGTGGAATGCTGACGTTATGCCGCATCAGTCTTCCTTTTCAACGATGATTGTGCATTTTGTCACCAACGCTGCAATTGCTCCAAGGGCAGCAAGCCACGGCGCAAGCAAAACCCCGACAACACCGATTGTTACTGGAAACTCTACAATAACTTTTCCGTCTTCATTTTTTATGATGATGCGTCTGATGTTGCCTTCATTGATGATAGACTTCACCTTGTTGACAAGCTGTTCTCCGCTTACCTGGAATTCCTGTGTACTCATATGACACTCCTTTCAAAACCTGAGACACGACCAGTCGGGTTTTGTTTTTTACCATGGTCAAGCCAGGCATTTGCAATTGGAATTGGGTTCAAATATAATCGAAAACGTGATTTTTGTGAGGAGGACCAATGAGAAAAGTCACCGTCATATGTGCATTTGTTGTCTTTGTTTCTTTATTGCAGCCTGGCATTGCCGTTAAAGCTGATTGCGGGGAATGGCCATGCTACATGATGAACCTGCAGCACAACGCTGTTGTCCCATCTGATTGCACGATAAACCCTGCGAATGTATCACTTTTGTGGACGAACAAACCACAAAACATCGAGACAGATGGCAGATCAATAGAGTCACCAGCAGCATATAAGGATGGATTTGTGTACTTTGGTCGCTGCGACAGCATGGCTCATCAAGCCTATACCAGTAAACTAATTAAAGCGGAGGCAACAACTGGCAAGGTTACATGGGAGTTTGTAATCGACACACCAAACCCAAGCATGTGCGATTATGAGTTTTTTGTTTCAGGATTGAGCTCATCCCCGCTTTTGTTTGATGACAAGATTTTTTTGGGGGCTGTCAATGGCGATATGTATTGTTTGACACAATCAGACGGCTCTTTGGTTTGGAAGATTAAAAAATCTGTCGGTTTGCCTGATAAAAACACTGACTTAAGCAGACTTAACGCATCATATATCAGAAGTTCAGGTCTTTTATATGAAGGCAGAATTCTACAACCTATTACAAGAATGTCATATGACTACAAAAATCACATCAGAACTGCATTTTACGAGGTATTATCAATTGATCCTGCAACAGGCAAATCAAAACTATTGGTTTCTACCGAAGGGTATTATTTTGACAAACAAACAAAGGAATACATAAAACCTTACGATTGTGGTATGCGGTCATCTCTTGCAATATCTGATGATAAGCTTTACTTTGGCACAACAATCGAGCTTTATTGTTATGACCTGAAAGCAAAAAAGAGAAGCTGGGGATTGGCTGGCAATAATGACCATCCATTCTTCTGTACACCAACAATTGTCGACGATAAGGTCTACTATGGAGGCCCAGACAAAGATTTCTATTGTTTGAATACCGACAATGGAGATGTCATCTGGAGTTCAAACTCGAAATTAAGCATCAGAAATTCTTCGACCCCTCTTATATCAAACAATAGGGCCTATATCCCACAGAAAAACGGTAAACTAGTTTGTTTGTCGGACAAAGGCGAGAAGATCGACTGGACATTTGAATGTAACAATAAAAATGATGCTATTTGCTCGTCCCCTGTACTTTGTGGCCAATATCTCTGGTTTGGAACTAATGACTACAATCTTTATTGTCTTGATGCGTCAACTGGAAAAGTAATAAAAAAGTTTGAGTTGGACGGTTCAATAATTGCTCCGCCAACAATCATAGATGGAAAAATTTTCATAGGCACAACGAGCGGAACAATGTACTGCTTCGGTGATCAGGCCAAACAAGCTCCTCAATCAATCACTCCTGCAGACAACAATTCATGGCCATGCTTCATGGGCAGCAATGAACACAACGCCGTGGCGCCAGACAGCGCTGCTCCAAAGAGTTTCCCGCTTGAGAAACACTGGACTTTCCAGGCTGGTTTCAGAATTCTGCCTCAATTTGTCATTGCAAATGGCATTGGCTTCATCGGCGCACAGGACAACACGCTTCACGCAGTAAAGCTTGAAAAAGGCTGGGAAGCATGGCGTTATGACTGTGGTGAAAAATGCCACCACGACAAAACCATAAAAAATGACGCCCTTAAATACGGTGGCGTCAACTCCACGGCGGCCTACGCCGATGGCAAGCTGTTCTTTGGCACCATGTGCTACAAGATCATCTGTGTTGATGCCTCAAACGGCCAGCAAGTCTGGGAATATGAAGACTCAGACAGGGACGAAGGTTTCAACGCTCCAATTCTGTATAACAACAATAAAATTTACACAACATCAAGCGAAAGGCTCTACTGCATCGATGCCAAGACAGGCAAAAAAATCTGGATTGCAAACGTCTGGGACAATAAAATGAGCCCTCCAACAATAGCAGAAGGCAAGCTTTACGTTGCGTCCAACTCAAAACTTCTGTGCCTGAACCCTGAAACAGGCGAAGAAATCATAAAAGATGGTTTCAAGCACGAAGGCAAGAAGATCACCCTCAGTTGCCCAAGCTACAAGGATGGAAAAATCTATTTTGGTTGCGACGACAGCGACGTTTTCTGCTTTGACGCCAAAACCGGCAAGGAAATCTGGAGAGCCAGAAACCATCGTGCAATAACATGCGCAGCACTGACAGACGATAAGATGATGTACGGTGACATTTTCAGCAGCGTAACCTGTCTTGAAAGAAGCACAGGCAAAGAACTTTGGCAGTTCAAGGTCGGAGACTTTGTTTATGGTGCTCCGGTTTATTGCGCAGGTAAACTCTATTTTGGCGCCATGAACGGCACCTTCTACTGCATCGACACAGAGCGAGGAAAAGAAGTCTGGAAATACAGCATCAAGGAAGGCAGCCAAGCAAACACTGGTGAAAAATCCATTGCCGCTTCACCAACCATTTTTGATGGAAAAGTGTACATAAGTGGTATTGATGGAAACTTACACTGCTTTGGTGAAGTCAGGAAAGGGTTGATTCTGGACAAAGTCAAAATTACTTCACCGGCTTCTTTTGTCATGACCAACGGAAAGATCCAGTTCACAGCGACGGCACTTGCAAAAGATGGTTCCTCAATGGACAAGAAAATCACCTGGACGAGTAGCCCAACCGAGATGGGAACCGTAGACCAAACCGGACTCTTCTGGGCAGGCAGCAAAACCGGTTATGTAGAAATAAAAGCTACATGCGAGAATGTCAGCGACACTGCCAGGATAACCATAAAAGACGTGAAAGATATTGTGGCAAGCGTAGCAATCGCCCCTCAATCAACGACTCTGCTGGTTGACCGCCAGGAAAAATTCACCGCTGTGGCGCTTGACGGTTCGGGCAACCCACTCGAAGGCGTGCAGTTCACCTGGAAAGTTGATCCAGCCTGGCTTGGTACGGTTGAAGACGGGATTTTTACAGCCACAAAACAAGGTTCAGGCAAAGTCACGGCAACAATCGGAGCAAGGTCAGCATCAGCCAAGATCAAGGTCATCAAACCATCATTAATCAAAATCGATCCTCAAAATGCAGTGGTCGTATCAGGTATGACACAGCAGTTCAAAGCAACAGTCTACAACGATCTTGATGAAAAAATCCCCGATCTGCAACTTTCTTGGTCAGTTGAGCCAGCGACGCTTGGAATTATCAACTCCGATGGACTGTTTACAGCTGGAGAGGTTGCCGGTGAAGGCAAAATCAAGGTTGCCTTTGAGGGACTTGAAGCTGAGGCACTTTTGATGGTCACTGGAAAGCCAACAGGCAAAATGGAAGTGACGCCAGAAAATCTTGACTTTGGAAAGCTGGAAGTAGGACAGTCAAAAACCCTCAGGCTGACAATCAGGAATTCTGGCGATGCCAATATCACAGCCGAGATGTCATCCGATGTTGACTGGGCAAAACTTTCAACTGCCTCGGTCACCCTCGATGCTGGTGACTCCAAAACTATTGACGTCACTGCAAACGCAGTTTCAATGCCAACAGGTGCCAATTCTGGAAAAATAACAATCCAAGCTGGCGAACAAAGCTTGACTGCCAACATAAGAATTGTTGTCACTCTCCCAAAAAACTGCATTACGACCAACATTAAACAAATTCAAAAGGATGTTGAAGAAAACGCATCCAACACAACAGAGCTCGAACTAAAGACAGAAACCGGCAGACCTTTGCCAGTGACAATAGAATCTACCAACCCAAGATTGTCACTGAGTCTTTCAAACGCCACTTTGACTGGTGAAGCAACCCGTGTGTCTGCTCAAGTCAACGCCGAGGGTCTCAAGACAGGCGAAAAGATAGAGGGGAAAATCATCATTGCTCCGACAGACCCAAACCTTTGCCAGGCTGTGGAGATTCCATTTTCTTTCCAGGTAAAGACGGCATCAATCGAAATATGGCTTCAACTGAACAACCCAACCGCCAAGATCAATGGCGCGGAAGTGAAGCTAAGTGCAGCGCCTCAATTGGTTAAAGGCTCAACCATGGTTCCCATCCGTTTCATTGCTGAGGCGTTCGGTTGCAAGGTTGACTGGAACGGTGACGAGAAAAAGATAACCATCACCAGGGGTTCGTTTGAGATGATCCTATGGATGGACAAAACAACTGCAAAAATAAATGGCAAGGACACAAAGCTGTCTGCTCCGCCAACATCAATCAAAGGCTCAACCTTCGTTCCGCTCAGATTCATTGCTGAAGCCTTTGGAGCAACTGTCGACTTCAACGCTGCCACAAAAGAGATAAAAATATTGTGGATTCCACAAAAATAACAAGGAAATAAATCAAACACACATCGGAGGAGATATGAGGAAAACTACATCGGTTCTTCTGTCATTGTTGCTGGTTCTGACAACTGTCACCCTTGATTCGCATGCCAACAGCACCTGCACGACTGTAAGCTACAGGAACGGACCTGGACTGTGTGGCGATTATCCCAAGGAATGCTCTCCTGGAACCGACAAACTCGATCTCCTCTGGTCAAACTCATTTGGTATGGACATACCGGCAGCACCGGTCACCGATGGCTCAAAGATCTATATTTGTCTGCCCAATGCGATGGTTTATTGCTATGATGCCTGGACAGGCAAAAAAATATGGCAGTTTGAAGCAAAAGACATTTGTGGAGCTGAAAGCGAAGAAAGACCAGCCGGAATCGTCACCTCACCTGCAATACTTGACGGCAAACTCTATTTTGGCACAACTTGCGGAAAAATCATCTGCCTTTCAACAGACAAAGGTACAAAACTCTGGCAACAGCATGTTTCACTCAGGCAATTCATCTCACCGATAGTACTCATTGACAAGTACCTGCTTTCAGTCACCGACGACAGAACATGTGAATGCATCGACATTTCAACTGGCAAGTACATGTGGACTGAACCCTGCATTGGCAACGGCTTTTCACCACCGTGCGCCGAGAATGGAATGATGTACCTGCCTTATGACAATGGCCTCAAGTGTTTTGATATTGCAAAACACGAGCGAAACAATTATTCAGGCTATGGGGCGGCAAGCAACAGACATGTTGGCATACCAGCAATTGAAGGCGGCAGGATCTATTACGCTTCGGTTGAACCACCCTTGTACAGCTTCCATGCTTCTTCCGGCAGCTACATCTGGAAACAAAACTACACGGTAACTACAGCTATCTGCGTGACTACGGACAAGCTTTTCTTTGGCGAGGAAAAAGGTCTGACTTGCGCTGACAGATCGATGGGTCAAAAGCTTTGGCAATTTGAGACAAAAGCCGTACCAGTAGCTGGTCCTGTGCACTGTGATGGCAGAGTGTATTTTGGAACGGCTGACAACATGTTTTATTGCGTCAACGCAGAGGGCAAGAAGCTGTTCAGCTACAAAACTGAGTCAATCATCAACGACACCATCATCTGCAGCAACGGACAAGTTTTCTTCACAACCAAGCAAGGAAGGCTCTACTGTTTTGGTCCAGAAGGTTCGTCAAAACTCCCTGGCAAACTCGTTCTTACGCCACTGTCAAAAAAACTTGTCCCAGGACAGTCGACTCTGATAAAGGCAGACTTTATCGACCGCGACGGAAAACCAATGGAAGAAACTGATCTCGAATGGTCAGTATCACCACAAGACGCTGGAAAAGTTGAAAACAACACATTCACAGCCGGAAACTTTGCAGGCAAGGCTACCATAACCGCCTGCGCAGGCAGAGCTTGCGAGTCGACTGTCATCGAGGTTCTCAGGGCAAGCGATGTTGTAGGTTACATAAACGTTTCTCCTGATTCAGAAAAAATCATCGAAAGCCAGCCAGTCCAGTTTCAGGCAAAGGCTTACGACAAAACGGCAAAAGTAATTCAAAACACAAGCTTTGCCTGGAAAGTTGAGCCACAAGATTCCGGAACAATTGACCAGAACGGGTTGTTTACTCCATCAAATGGCGGCAAGTGCAAGGTTTATGCTTCGATTGCCGAAATTTCAGGCACCTATGAAGCAAACATTGTCGGCATTGCCCAGATAAAAGTCAGCCCCGAGGATGCTTCAGTCGCCTTTGGTAAATCAATCCAATATCTGGCATCAGCAAAAGACGGCACTGGCAACGACATCTCAGGTCTCAAGGCAACTTGGAGTATTGAGCCAGAAACGCTTGGTGCAATCGATAAGGACGGTCTGTTTACAGCTGGAAAGACTACAGGCAGTGGCACAATAATAGCAACAGTCGGCAAAAAATCTGGCAAGACCTCGATTATTGTCACGGGGCAAGATACCGCTCCTTTCTCATGTGACCAAACCTCACTCGATTTTGGCAACCTTGAAGCCGGCCAGTCAGAAACCATGAAACTAACAGTAACAAACAACACCAAGGAGGAGATTGTCGTCACAGCTTCATCACAAACCGACTGGCTCAAAACAACTCCTGACAAACTGGTTATCGAACCTTCATCCAGCCTTGCTTTTGATGTCATCGCGTCAACAGTTTCAAAGCCAGCTGGCCAGCTTTCCTCAAAAATTGTTTTATCGGCAAAAGATTTTGCTCTCGATGTGCCGGTTAAGTTGTCGGTTGTCAAACTCAGTGAATGTTTTTATGTAACAAGCAACAAATTGTCAGGCGAGGTGGAACCAGACAAGACAGTCATTCTGACAGTCTCGGTTGGGTGTGGCAAGTCTACTCCTGTCAAAGTCGCAATCACAAGCTCCAATAAAAATGTGACGCCAAAGACAGCAACAATAGGCATTCTCAAGTCAGCAATACTTGAATTTGAGGTATCAACATCGGGTTTGAAGGCGGGAGAAAAGATTGAAGGTTCGATAACCCTGACACCATCGGTTGAATCTGGCTGCAAAACGCTCTCCATCCCTTTCCGCCTAACTGCCAGACAAAAACAGGTTCTCATCTGGCTGCAAATCGGTAACAGCACAGCAAAAATCGATGGCAAGGAAACAAAACTCCAGGTTCCACCCCAGGTTATCAAAGGCAACACGATGGTTCCACTCCGCTTTATCGCTGAGGCTTTCGGCTGCAAGGTCGACTGGAACAGTGCCGAGAAAAAGATAACCATAACCAGGGGTTCTTTTGAAATGGTTCTTTGGATGGACAAAACAACGGCAAAGATCAATGGTCAGGATAAGGTTATGAAGGCTCCGCCAACATCGGTCAAAGGTTCGACGCTTGTTCCTTTGCGTTTTATCGCAGAGGCTTTCGGCGCCACCGTGAATTTTAATTCGAAGACGCAAGAAATCGACATTTTGTGGGCACCTTATTGATTTGGGTAATTCTCACCCTCAGCCACCAACTTAGACCATATTACTCCTGTTAATCAACATTTTCAACAACAATCTCACTTGATACGATGTAGGTTCTTTTCTGTGATTGTACTTCCAGACATAATC
>JAGNLA010000018.1 GCA_017999835.1 Caldisericia bacterium | reverse complement strand
TTGGGTTTGAATATCTAGTTGCGCCGTACACCGTTGCTCATCTCAAACTCTCCCAATATCTTAAAGACAGCGGTTTTGAGATGTCCGGCAATGAGAGGCTTGGTGTCTATCTTACCGACACACTGGATGACCAAAAGCCTGTTGAAAACAGCATGTTTGCAAAAATCAGCGGTGAAGGCAGGGAAGCCAACATTATCAAAACCGAAAATCCCATCTGGGTTGTCATGGGCAATCCTCCTTACAGCAATTATTCAAGGAACAACAAGGGTTTTATCCTTGAACTTATCAAAGAATACAAGAAAAACCTGAACGAAAAGAAACTCAACCTCAACGACGACTACATAAAGTTCCTCCGCTTTGCCCAGTGCAAGATTGAAGGCGCAAGCTACTCCTACGATAAAACCGACAAAACAGGCCAGGGTGACAACAAATCGGCAAAAATAGAAGGTCACCTCAAAAGCAACGGTTGTGGCATTGTCGGTGTTATTACAAATAACTCCTACCTTGACGGCATAACTCACAGGCAGATGAGAAACAGCTTGCTAGGAACCTTCGACAAAGTTTACATTGTAAACCTTCATGGCAGTACACTAAAAGGAGAGGGCGACCAAAACGTTTTTGACATCATGACAGGTGTTTCCATTGTGCTGTTTGTCAAACTACCAAAAAGTCCGGCAAAAAAGAAGTCTTTTATTACTCGACACTCGATCAAGACATCAACAGCCGTGACAAAAAATATGAATTCCTGAACAAAAATTCGATAGGTACAATCGGCGATTTGTTTAAGCCACTCATGCCGACTGAGCCTGACTGGTGGTTTGTTGAGAAGGACTCAAAAACAATATCGTTATATAATCAGCATTGCAGTATTAGTGATATTTTCAAATTAGTTGGCAGTTGTACACAAACTGAAAGAGACTTTGTTACAGTACGATTTAATGCTAGCGAAGTTAAACAAGTTGTTAATGATTTTTACATATTAGATGAGTGTTCAATAATATCAAAGTATGAGTGTTATGATTCAAGGGATTGGAAAGTTTCAAAAGCTAAAAAAGATATCGTAACTAATTACGACTTGGGCAAAATACATACGTTTAATTATAGACCATTTGATTGTAGATACACCTTCTATACAGGCAATACCAGAGGCTTCATTGGAACACCTCAATTATCTATTGCACAGAATTATCTTTTAGGAAGTAACATCGGTTTATCTTTCAGTAGACAGCTGATAAGTGCGCATTATGCGCATGTTTTAATAACAAACACTATAACTGAAAGGTGTTACATCTCTATAAAATCAAGAGAATGTGCTTATAACGCTCCTCTTTACCTCTACGAAAACCAGCTTCAACAGGTAGGCTCAACTGTTGCCGAATACGTCAAGGTTCCAAACTTCAAACAAGATTTTCTAACGTTCATCAAAGAAAAGTACAACCATGAGTTGACACCTGAGCAAATTCTTGGTTACATCTATGCAGTCTTGCACTGTCCAACGTACCGTAAGAAATATTTCGAATTCCTGAAAGTTGATTTTCCAAGAATCCCATTTCTTGACCGACAATATTTTGACCAGCTTTCAAAACTTGGGCAGTTACTTATTGACCATCATTTGCTCAAAATCCATTATCCACAAAAGGAACTTAGCCACCTGGAACCAGCAGGTTCGAACAAGATTGAAAAATCTGAATGGGTTGACGGAAAGATGAAAATTAATTCCAATCAGTATTTTACAAATATCTCAAAGGAAGTCTGGGAGTTTGAAATTGGCGGATACAAAGTTTTGCAGCACTATCTCAAAGACAGGAAAGGCAGAACAATTGATTATGATGAAGAACTTCATATTGGAAAAACTGCAAAATCGCTCGAAGAAACAATCAGATTGATGAAAGAAATTGACTTTATTGCTGGTGAACAAATTTGATAGTAAATGGATTCTAGCACATTTAGCAACAGGCTAACAATCTGTCAAACATTGAGGCTTTATCCTTGCGGTGTGAGTATCTGAATGAAAACTCGTCAAGATAAGCCTGTAAGTATTTTGTGTTGATATGATGATAAACACCGACTAATCCACGTTTTAGGAGGCTCCAAACATTCTCAATATGGTTTACATGCACATCATCGACTGCATAGTGTTTGTAATGTTGTACAAACTTATGTTCACCGTACTTGGCAAGGAACCTGAGCCAGTGTGCACCGTCGGTAAAGATTTGCTCTACAGCATTGAAGTTTTTAGCAACAACACGCTCTATGGTCATTGACTTGAAGTTTTCAACAACCTCCATTTTAAGATAACCATCACGCTCGAATAAACCAACAACCGTATTTCTATCTGAACCACCACCTGATCCTGTTGTTTTGACTTCTGATTCATCAACTTCAACAATTCCGCACAAACCTTGTGCAAAAACGTTATGTTTCATGGCTTTACGAATTTGTTGTGTTATACGCCATGCAATTTTATAAGTCACTCCAACTTCACGTTGGATTTGTTTAGCTGAAATGCCTTTTGGTGAATTGCAAAGCAACCAGATGGCTTCAAACCACTTAATAAGAGGGAGGTGGGTTCTATGGAAAATTGTGCCAGATGTAAGGGTAAATTGTTTATGGCATTCTTTACACTGCCAACGGTTATATTTTGCCATCCAAAGAGGGTGAACAGCACCACAAAACGGGCAAATAACACCGTTTGGCCAACGGGATTTCCTTAAGTAAACCTCACATTTGTGCTGTGTTGTAAAAGTGGCTCTTAGTTCGTTTAATGTCTTCATGAGCCTATATTAGTACTCTCTTTTACTTTGTAAAGGGGATAGATTTAAGAATAAGTTAAAGGAGTTAGAAATCATGATCAGATGGATAATTTTTAAGATTAGAGACTGGATGCGGGATGTAAATCAACAATATGATTGGATTCAACATCAAAGGTCAAAGGACTATAAACCATCAAAATGGGCTTGTGTTTTTGATATGAAAACGGGGAAGCCTCTATAATTTTGTGATCAATAGACCTCTTGTTTTTAAGGATTCACAAATTTTGTTCCAGAATATAGTGCATTCTTCTTGAGTTCCAGTATTTAAAGGGTGCTCTTTCCCGCTCAAATCAACATATACTATTTCATAACCACCATTTTTTTCTCGTTGGAAGATATGTTGTGCATTCTCAAAATCAAAATTTCTCAAACCGTCTTGAAATTCTATAAACATATTACACCTCCTAAACACTAACATACAAACAAGAGGCTAGAAAGTCAAATTTGAAATAGTTGATATAAGAAACAACCCCTGCAAATAAAAGCAGGGGTTAGAAAGGATAATTTATGAAAGGGATAAGCGCCTTATTGTTATTTTGCAAGATGTTAGAAGGTAGTATTCACTTGGCTGTAATTCTACCATTTTTTCACATTCACTACGTAGTTCTCTTTTTAGGTTACTAAAATCTTTATATCGTTTGCATTGTAAAATTATTTTTTTACCTGCATCAATTATTATACCATCGATGCCAGAATCTGGGCCTTCCGGGAAACTCTCAAATAAAAGACCATATTCTGCATGAATTAAATCAATGCATATTTTTTCAAAATCTCTTGGTGAAAGTTTTTCAATAGGATACTCAATCAATAATTATCATCTCCTTATGAAGAGTATTGAGTGGCACTGCGCCGTCTTTTGAAATCCAGACTGTGTCTTCGATGCGGACGCCGCCCCAACCTTCAAAATAAAGTCCTGGCTCGTTTGTGCAGATCATGTTTTCTTCAAACACGCACTCCGAGCGCGACGATGCGCCTGGCGCCTCGTGGATGTCCAGACCGACGCCGTGACCGAGAGAATGGTTGTAGGAGTTCGGGTAGCCGCCGGCAATGATTGGATCTCTTGAGGCTTTGTCGGCATCAGCTGCCTTTGCGCCTGGTTTGAAGTAGGCCATTGCGGCTTCCTGACCAGCGCGAACAAGATTATATATTTCCTTGTGGCGCGCGGTCGGCTCACCGACAACGATTGTGCGTGTGCAGTCGGAGCAGTAGTTGTTGAAAACGCAGCCCCAGTCGAACACAACAAACTCACCGTTCTCGATTTTCTTTGACGAGGCGACTCCGTGAGCCATTGCGCCACGGTAGCCGGAGGCGACGATGATGTCAAACGATGGTTTCTGCGCTCCTCGACGCTTCATCTGATATTCAAGCTCCACGCAGACGTCCATTTCTGTGACGCCGGCCTTGACGATTGGCAGCGTTGCGTTGAAAGCGTCATCGGCGACCTTGCAAGCCTGGCGGATTCGCTCGATTTCTTCCATGGATTTTATTTGTCTGAGCGGGTCGACAAGGTTGTCTGCGTTTTTTAGCTCTATGCCTTCGCACTTCTCGGCAAACTTCTTTGCAAAAGTGTGAGAAACAATTGACTCCTCAAGACCAATGTTTTTTAGTCCAATTTCTGCAGCCCTTCTTGCAACAAAATCCAGCGATGGAAACTCAAGCAACTCGACAGAGATGCCTTCGGTTGCCTGTTCTCTCGCCTGCTCAGGATAGCGTCCGTCGACAAAAAGTATGGCTTTGTCCGGTGTTACAAGCAGCATTCCGTCTTCGCCGGTGAAACCTGTAAGGTAGAGCACGTTTTTGTTTATTCGTTTTTCGTTTGAATATATCAACGCTGATTCAAGCTGGTTTTGTGCCAGCTTGCCACGGAACTTTTCAAGCCTGTCTTTCATTTTAAAGCCACCTTTTGCCAAGTTTGTTTGATTTATATATCATGCCTTTATAGGGTCGATAATTCAAGATGCCAGGCAAGCATTCAAACCATTAAATCTTGTAAAAGCGCTTAACCGCCGTTGCCTATTCAGGCAGGTTATAATCTATCCATGGAAGCAGAAAAAGGGATAAAAAGAAAGCTGGTTTGCCTGGTCTTGTCAATTGCTGTGCTGATGTCTGCCACACCTTTGATAGCTGAGGATGGCATTATTAAAGCTTCAACCCATAAGTCCAGTCTTGTCTGGGGGAGGTATGACGGTTGGTCTGTTGTGCTGGGGACACTTGACGGCAAGGCTTTGATCTTATCAAGACAAGGTTTATCGTCATCAAAGGCAATGCTATTAGATATTGAAACTGGAAATGACCTTTGGGAAATAGCAGAAAATAACCTGAAAACTTTTGCCTCAGGCATAATATCATACATAGATTCGAGCGAATATCTTTTTGATGTAAGTCATGGCATTGTTATTTTCCGTTTACGAACGGACAGCCTAGTTTGTTTTGAGATCAATTCAGGCAAAAAGCTTTGGGAACGTAAAAGCGGTGATTATATGTTTCTTCCAAAGTTTATTGATGAAGATGTGGCTTATGAGATTGTTCTCAACAAAGGTAACCAAAAAGATTACCAATTTCTGACCTATAATGTTTTAACCGGTGAAACTATAAGCCAGATTGTAGTTTCAGAAACAGATATTCCAAGAAACATTTATTTCCACGGATTTGTATATGGCAAAATAAAAAATTGGCTTGTGTTGTGGGATGAAGACCATGTTGTATTGTTTGACCCAGCAAAGATTGAGTTCAAGCATTTGATCACAACAGATTTGATTTCTTATGATGATACTCTATGTGTGTTTGATAATATAATCGTCGTTAATAAGAATTATTTTAATCCTGGCTATCTTTATACAAAGATTGTGGCCGTTAATGCAGATACAGGCAAAGAATTATGGAACTACATAATTTGTGGCTTAACCTACAAAATTGGTAAATATGTCGTGCTCAAAAGAAAAGTGAATGATGTTTGCGAACTGGTGTTTGTTGACCCGGAAAACGGAAAAATAATGCATAAGTTTTATGACAAATCGGTAGACTATATATGGTACACTGTGGAGTCAGGATTGTTGAAGGTTTATTATGAATATAAGGTAAACAAGCATAAAAACAGATATGTAATGCGCGCCTTTGATGACCAATTAAGGGAAGTATTCCGCTATAATTCAGATATGTCCATGCTTGTCACAGACAAACGTTTTAATTTTTCTAGAATTCTTGATGAAAATCATTTACTGTTCCAAACTTCAAAAATTGCCAGTGGAAAGAAAGTTGATGGAATTGTCTGCATGAAGTTGATTGAATCAGGCAAAACCACAGCAAAACTAGACCAATTATCAAGTACTAATAGTACTATCTTGCTTCATTCCTGGCAAAACCTTTCGATTTTGGCAAACATGGATGAGAAGAAAACAATTTTAAGCATAAACTGTATCGATGCCCTGACAGGGCAAAGCTATTGGTCGAACAGCCAAAACAAACTATCGCAAATTCTTGAAGGCAAAAAATTTGATGCATTGAAGCTGAGTTGTTATGAAAAATGGATATGCTTTTACAAGTTTGAAAATGGCACAAGGTCTGCCATGGCCTGCCTTAATATTGAAACAGGAAAACAGGAATGGGAGAATAAGAAACTAAAGGATTTTGAGCTTCCCTATGTCATAAAGGGTGTCAGAGGTTATAACGCCTTTACCAAAGAGATTCCACCAAAAGAGCAAAGGATTTATCTAATGTCCTTGGATGACGGAAAATTTACAAGATACGCAAAACTTGACAGACAGAAAGAATCTTTTGAAGTTTTGACAGGCAATGACCAGAGAATGATCGTTTTTGACGGGACGCTTGCCATGTATCACTTCAGGACTGGTTATCAAGCTTGGAGGCTCAAGACTGATGTCTCGGATATGGAAAAGCTGAAACAGTCATTTATATATGGAGATTATTTTGTCAGGCCTGGATCTGACAATGGTAAAACCTTGGCAATTACTGGCTGTGACCTTTATTCCGGCAAGACAAAATGGTCAATCCAAGCTGATTCCGTGTTTGCAAATTCTGACAATCTAGTCCTTGCAACAACGGGCTTTGAGACAAAGGCTGACAAAACCTTTATTGTTGTTGATGTAAATGATGGGAAGACAATTAAAAGTACAAAATTTGACAACAAAGCATTTGAAGGTTTCAAAGTCAAACAGATGTATAGGATAGGCGACGATTATTTGGTTCTTGCTTTCAAGCCTGGCTTTGGCTCAAGGATAATTTCCTTCGATGATGGGTTGAATCAAACAGGCTTGTGGAATTTTGAAGGAAAAGAGATTGTCAAAGCCAACCAATGGCTTGGATGTATTTCTGTCATGTTTGCCAATTCTGGTACAAATCAAATTGAAACCGTCTCTTATAGATTGAATTACCAATAATTTTTTACTTGTTCTCTTGCAGCCATTTCCATGCGTTCTGGGCGGCGATGGCGCCGTCTGCAACGGCTGTGACCACCTGACGGACTGACTTGACGCGAAGGTCACCGGCAGCAAAAACGCCTGGTTTGTCCGTTCTCATCTCCTCATCGGTTATGATCCAGCCTTCAGGAGTCATCTTCACGAAACCTTCTAGGAATTCGGTGTTTGCGTTGTAACCGATGAATATGAACACAGCGTTTGTGGGAATAGTTTTCTGGCTGCCGTCTTTGACATTTTTTAGGGTGATGCTCTCGACAGAGTTTGTGCCGTTTATTGATTCGGCTACCTGTTCAAGCTCGAACCTGATTTTTGGGTTTGCCTTTGCGTGATCGACCAGCATTGGCGCAGCACGGAATTCGTTTCTCCTGTGGACAATTGTGACCGATGAACAGAATTGCGTCAGGTAGATGCCTTCCTCGACGGCAGCGTCACCGCCTCCTATCACAACGACAGGCTGATTCTTGAAGAAAGGACCGTCACAGGTTGCGCAGTAGGAGACGCCACGACCTCGAAATTCTTTTTCTCCAGGTATACCGATACTTTTATACCGAACTCCTGAAGCGATGATGAGCGTTTTTGCCTTGTAGGTATCGGATTTGCCCTTAACTATCTTATATATGCCATCCAGAGAGACTGATTCTATTTCATCGTAAACCATCTGAGCGCCGAACTTTTGCGCTTGCTGGCTGAGCGCATCCCCAAGCTCGAAACCTGAGATTTCATTCGGGAATCCTGGGTAGTTGGCGATTTTGTCAGTTATCATCACCTGACCACCTGGTCCAAGTTTTTCGATGATTGCAGTCTTGAGGTTTGCCCTTCCAGCGTATATTCCTGCTGCAAGACCGGCTGGCCCTGCGCCAATTATTACAAGATCAAATTCTTTCATCTAAACCTCGCCTTTAACACTCTGGGATTGCCAGAGAGGTCATTGACAATATTTATATCACGGTTGACAAAAATTTCAAGAAGCTTTTGGCGTTCTGCTTCTCCAGGACAATCAATTTCAAAAAAAGCAGCCCCATCTTTGTTTAGGTGAGCTTCAAGACCGTCGTTTATCCTTCGATAGAAATCCAGCCCATCCTCGCCACCGTCAAGGGCTTCCTTGGGTTCAAAGCTTATCTCTTTTTGAAGCAGAGGAATCCTGGATTTTGGTATGTAAGGAGGGTTTGAGACAATAATGTCAAATGTCTTGTCAATCGATTCAAAAAGATCAGAATGGACGAACTCTACATTTAAATTGAGCTTTTCAGCGTTGTCTTTTGCGACCTTAAGAGCATGGATGCTGATATCGCTTGCCAAAACATTGCTGAACGGATTTCTTTTTTTGATGGCAAGCGCTATACAGCCTGAACCTGTGCAAAGGTCAAGAACCGATGAATTCTCGTTTATGTTTTTTGAAGCCACTTCGACCAAAATCTCGGTGTCAGGTCTTGGAATCAAAACAAAAGGATTGACTTTGATGCGAAGCCCCATGAACATGCAATATCCCAGCTCATACTCAAGCGGTTTGCCCTTGGAGACTTTTAAGGCAATTTTTCTGGCATTAAGAACCTGTTCATCGGAAATCTGCTTGTCTAGGGCTATCAGTAATTCAGTTCTGCCCATCCCAAGAACAAAACACATGATCTCCTGGGCATCACGATGAGGTTGGGGCCTGTTGCCCAGAAGTCTTGTGAGTTCTCGCAGGATGTCTCTGGCAGAGCTCATCTGTTTTGTCAGGCCTGTTGCTTTTTTGCAAGTGATTCTAGTTTGGCAACCTCTTCAGCTTCAATGAGGGCGTCAGTTACGAGATCAAGGTTTCCGAGCATAATCTCAGGCAGCCTGTAGATTGTGAAGTTGATACGGTGGTCGCTGAGTCTTGTTTGTGGAAAGTTATATGTTCTAATCTTTTCAGCCCTGTCACCGGAACCGACCTGGACACGCCTGGTGTCTGCGTGTTCTTTGTCCTTTTTTTCCTGTTCCTGCTCATAGAGCCTTGCTCTCAAAACTTTCATGGCGCGTTCTTTATTTTGGGTTTGGGAGCGTTCATCCTGGCAGGTGATGATCATGCCTGTCGGAAGGTGGGTTATGCGAACAGCTGAGTCGGTGGTCTGGACGCATTGACCTCCGTGACCTGACGATCTGTAGACGTCAATCCTGATGTCTTCGGATTTGATTTGTATCTCGACTTCTTCGGCTTCTTCCATGACAGCCACAGTGACAGTGCTGGTGTGGATCCTGCCACTGGCTTCGGTTTCTGGAACCCTTTGTACACGATGGACACCTGATTCATACTTTAGATGTCTGAATACGTTTTTACCTTCTACAGAGAAAATAATTTCCTTGTATCCACCGATGTTTGTTGGGTTAGAGCTGATGACTTCTATCTTCCAGCCCTTTTTTTGGGCATAAAGCGTGTACATCCTGAAAAGTTCAGCGGCAAACAACGCTGATTCATCACCACCGGCGGCTGCTCGAATCTCCATGATGACGGATTTTTCGTCCCTGGGATCTTTTGGAATAAGGAGTCGGTTCAGTTTTTTTGTTTCAATCTCGAGCTGCTCGGTTAACTCGATTAGTTCTGCTTGAGCGAGATCGCGCATCTCCCTGTCATCTGAAAATGATATTTCTTTTGCATCCTCGATCTGCTTTTCAATTTTTTCGAGTTTTTTTGCAGTGTCGACGATATCGGAAAGCTGCGATTGTTCCTTCGAAAGTTCCCTGTAACGGTTAACGTCGTTGATAACTTCCGGGTTGGCCAGTAACTGAACCAGCTCTTCATATCTTTTAAGAAGGTTTTGGGCTTGATTGTTCACAATTTGAATATTTTATTGAATTTGTGCAGCTTTTCAACTAATCCTTGACTTCGAGCACTTATTCATTATTCTAACATAACTCGTGTGGGCCGTTAGCTCAGCCGGTAGAGCACCTGCCTTTTAAGTAGGGGGTCGCAAGTTCGAGTCTTGCACGGCTCATAAAAAAATGACTCACACATATGGCCCCATGGTCTAGCGGTTAGGACGACACTCTTTCAAGGTGTAGGTAGGAGTTCGACTCTCCTTGGGGCTACCAATCTCAGAATTAACCTGATACCTAAAACAACCTACTTTTTTGTGCACTCATTTTCAATTGGAAATATCTATTGTGCAAATATTGCCCGATTTTTGGTTTTTTTGGACTTTTTATTTAATTCATATATAATGAAAATCATTGGATCGACGTTTGAAGCGAGAGCCCGTGAAGCTATTGACAACCGTTTCCAGGCTGTTATAATACCGCCTGTACAGTTTGATCAACAGGGTATCTATTTATTGTATTATTGCATGTGCTTTGACGCACAGTCGGGCATGTGTCGCCGTGATCAAGTATGTAACCGTAAGTTCTTTTGAAAGGATGAAGGTATGAGAAAGGTAAAACTTCTAACAGCGTTACTTGCCATCGTTATGGTTTTGCCCATGGTAGCCGGACTTGGCATCAGGGCAGCAGCAGATGGACCACTCTACCAGGTTCTTGTTTATGCAAAGAATCCGGGTGAGAAGAACACAGTCCAGTCCCTCCATTTGACGGAGCAGGGCGAATATGCCCAGGGATCAATGCTGGTTGATGCCAACAAGCAGCAGATCAAGGATCTGACCGACAACAACATTGACTTCACCATTATCGGCAGAGCCGATACATGTATTGTCGGCGGGTATGATCTCAAAATGAACGGCAAAAAACTCGAGCTGCCAACAATCGAGAATAATAATCTCAAGCAGCTTGCCGATTATGTCTATCCAGAAGACATGGACACATTCTATGTAGTCCGTTTCGTCGGCCCAATGAAAACTGACTGGATTGACAGAATCACAAGCCTTGGCGGATCGATTCTTGACGGTTACCCACTCTACCCAGATACATATCTTGTAAGGGCAGGAAAGAACGAAATCGATGGAATCGTAAACCAGAACTTTGTTCGTGCCTACACACTCTACAGCCCAATTCTCAAGACATCCTCCTGGCCATATGATCCAAGCAAGAATTCAGGACTCTGGCAGACATTTGTTGTCGCAGTTGCAGGAAACACATCAGACGAAGAGCTTGCAGTGGTCTCAACTCAGCTTAAAGGTTTAGGAGCAAAAACCATTCTTTCAGCAATGATCGAAAAGCAGCTTGAAACAAAGCCACCGGTAAAAGTTGATGGCATGACTGATGAAGAATATGACGGTCTCGTCAAAGTCTGGGAAGAAGAGATGAAGTCTTTCAAGAGCTACATCAATGAACCAGTCAGCGACAAAGACGCAAGAACAATTCAGGAAGCATCAAGGATTGTTACATTTGGTACAAGTGGTTCGCCAAATGAAGAAAACAAATACGATGTTGCTTATGCCAGAGTTGTTCTCCCGGTCGAAAAAATCCAGGAAATTGCAAAACTTCCATGGGTTATCAACATCGATCTCTTCGTTTCCCCAATCGCACAAAATGATATCGCAAACTACATCATTGGCTCACAGTATGCATGGGCAGCCAATGAAACGTCAGGTGTTGTTGCAAATGCAACAGACCCACTCCCACATACCAGGCTCGATCACTTTGGACTTCACGGTGAGTCACTTGAACCAACACAGGCAACATACGGCGGAACTCATTATCGCCAGGTTGTTGCAATCTGTGGAACCGGTCTTGATACCGGTGACGTCAGTGACACTTACAGCATCTCCGAACAGTATGGTACACCGACAGGTGACTTTGCTTACAGGGTCATGGATCACCTTGCCTATGTCAGACAAACAGCAAGTGGTTCAAATACCTCAACACAGACAGGTTGGAGATGGCCACCAAATGGTGGTTCTGGAACACGTATCTCAAGACCATACTGGGCAAACATAAATGTTAGAATTTCAACTTACCAGTCAGGTGTTGTTGGTTCACGTTCCTATCCATGGATGGACTGGGATGGACACGACACTCACGTTGCAGGTTCCGCACTTGGTGACGGTTTCTGGTCGAGAGGTCAGACAACACCGGATGACACAATTGCAGACAGAAACCCGTACGACCCAACAGGCGCAGGCGTTCTTCCAGGTAATGCACCAGGATCAGCTGTCACCAACCCACGCGACAGACTTCCAAGAATTAACCTTGATGGCGCAACGTATGGAACCAATGCTGCCGACACATTCGACTACAGAGGCGTTGCTTACAGAGCCGGTGTCATTGTCCAGAGAGTCACAGACACCAACTTTGTCAGATCATATCGTTACTACAGCTACCCAATGTACAGATACTATTATTACTGGAATTATGCAGGAAGACCAAAATATCTCGGTCTCTATAGCTCGCCTCTCGCTGAAGCGGGTTATCTCCGTGCACCGGATGCAGTGTTCACAATCCTTAATGATGCCTACAACCTTGGCGCAAAAATCCACATTGACGCATGGGTAATGCCGCATAGAGGTCCAACCCCATCTTCGCCATACCCAAGCCCAGCTGGCGACCGTGAAATCACATACGACGGCACAGTTGCACTCAACTCAAACGAATACAACTTCTGTGCCGAACAGATAGACCGTTTCTGCTGGGAAAGAAAAGACCTCACAATTGTACAGGCAGGAACAACAAACACACGTTTGGCAGCCCCATTCATTTACGATTGGGAACCACTCAACAATACTTATTTTGTTACATATGCTCCTGGGTCACAGTATTACAACGATGGACCGAACAATGGCAGTCAGCATCTATTCAACTCTCCATGGTGCTATACAAAGCCACCAATGCATGAAATTGCAAGTTACTACTATCCGGCCACAATTCCACAGAAGGGTGTTTACTACCCGTCTATCGGTGATAGCTCATACAATATCGAGCCACCAGGAAACGTAGAATTCAACTACTATTATCAGGACATTACACAACCAGTTTCAACTGACGAAAATGATCCATTCTTGCACTCTGATGGAAAAACCGACTACGCTTCAAACTGCCTTTCACCAGCCACAGCAAAGAACCCGATTGTTGTAGGCGCATCAGAATCATACAGAAACATCACGACACTCCCTGCCCACCTTACAAGAGCAGCAGGTCCATGGTCTTATGGTTGGACCTATGGCCCATGGTTCCCACAAACTGTTAGCCATACACACGGCATTTCGTCAACATCTCCGCTCTATGGCGACAACACAGCAAATTCGGACGTTCCAGTTGGTGTCCAGCATGCAACAAATGGTTCAACAGGTCTTTACTACAACGAACTCGTTGGTATGGCCGGCTCACCAAGCCCAACCATTGCCTATAACGGTTTTGGACAGGTTGCGGCATTCTCAGGCAGAGGACCAACACCAGACCTTGACTATTCTCAGTCAGATCCGGATCCAACAAAATGGCAGCCAGCAGGACGTTACAAACCAGATATCGTTGCACCAGGTACACAGATCATGTCAGCTGCATCGTATCTTACGCTTCGCATGCCTGGATCAATCGGTGGATATGCCGTTCTTGATCCATCCGGTAACCCAACAGGCAACAGATTTGATGGTGTTAGACAGGTAACTGGCAACAACACAACAACAGGCGCTGGTGGCCCATATCTCCTCAGACACCCAGGCCCAAGCACAAACCTTGTAGAGCATTATGCGGTCATGGAAGGCACTTCCTGCGCAACAGGTTTTGTTGGTGGCGCTGCTGCAATTACAAGACAGTACTACCAGAACCGTGGATTGAATATGTATCCACAGCCATCATCAGCACTCATCAAGGCAACACTTGTCCATGGAGCAGCAAACCTCGGTGGTCAGTCTGACTACGCAGGCAACTACTCCGAATGGCGTTGGCTCTCTGCAAAACCAAACTACGATCAGGGATTCGGAAGACTTGATATCAGAAGATCACTCTTCCCGACTGCACCAACACAAGCACAATATGTTGACCAGGTCAAAGGTATCACCACTGGTGAACGCCATTTCTATTACTATGAAGTAACAGATGCGACAGTTCCATTCGAAGCAACAATGGCATACACAGACATGCCAAAACTTCCAAACCCACAGGTTGCCCTTGCAAATGACCTTGACCTCATCATAACAGCTCCAGACGGTGTCGAATATCATGGTAACATTTACACATCAGACCCGCACATTGATGAACATACAAACCAGTACAGATACTGGGGTCGTGAATCAATGAGCAATCCAGGTGGAACAAACTACGACAGAAGAAACAATGTCGAAAGAGTCGTAATCCCACCAACACAGGTTAAGCGTGGAACATACACAGTAACAGTATCAGGCGCCCGTATTGAACAGTCATCAACCAACATTCCACAAACATATGCATTCAGAGTTTCAGGTGGAAACCTTAAGGCAGCCGTCACACCACCACCACAGGTTCCAGCAACTTCAACATGGTCACTGATCATCATCATTCTTGCAATGCTCGCTGTTGGCGCATTCTTCCTTATCCGCTCAAGAGCAAAAGCACACATTGCATAGTTTTGATTTGAACTAAGAAAAAGCTCCGCTGAAAATGCGGAGCTTTTTTGTTTATGTATCTTTAACAAGAAAAGATAATCCGTATAATCTATTGGCAGTAGTAATAAGTAGTAATAAATAGCTTGGAAAATCCGAGGAAGTGGATTATGAACAAGAATACTGGTAAAATTGCTGAAGTTTTCAACAACTATAAGGATATCATTCTTTGGGTTGTATTTGGTTTGTTGTTTGCTGTGGTTTTGCAGATTGCAACCCACTTCAACTCAGGCATGGAAGGCGGATTCCTCAACCCAATACACAAAGGTCTGACCTATGCAACGGCCTACCCGTTGGTTGGTCTGCTCAAGTTTTTTGGAATGCAGGTTTCTGTCGAAACAACGTATCTGAATACAATAAACAGTATGTTTGTCGTGTTTGGTCCTCCCAATGCCGTGACATATAGATTCGAGATCATCTACGAATGCACAGGTATCTATGCTTGGATTGTCTACTCTGCAGCTGTACTTGCCTACCCGACATCAATAAAAAATCGACTTATCGGTTTTGGCATTGGCATTCCGGCAATCTATCTTATCAATATGCTTCGTTTCATCTGCCTTAGCATCATTGGCGCATTCTGGCCGTCGGCATTTGAGTTTGCACATGCCTATCTTTGGCAAGTAATCATTATCGGTTTTGTCATCTTCCTTTTCTGGGGGTATCTGACATGGATAGTAAAGAACAACCCGCTCAGCCAACCAAAAAAAGCCTGAACCCAAAAACATTGTTCTGGGTTAGGACGGCCGTATCGGCAGTCATAGTCCTTATTGTCTGGACGTTGATCTCCGGCATTTACATTGAGTTTGTGAAATCAATAGTCATTGGATTGGTAAAAGCGGCTGGATACTACAGGGAATATCAACCAAAAGTGTCGGATGCGTTGATGAGCCCGGCCATTCCATTTCTGGTTCTCATGATTGGAACCTGGGGAGCAAAACTCTTTTGGAACAATGGAAAATTCAATCTTAAGCTGACACTCTGGACGGTATTTGGAACCCTTGGACTTATGTTTGTTTCCATCTACGGCCAGTATCTGGCTTTTTTCAGTTCGGTAACAGGCAACAGTTCAGACCTGATGATAAATGTCATAAGTTTTTTCATAGCCACAATGCCTGTACTTTTGCCGATAATTCTTTGGACTGTGCTTTCGTACAAGGAGCTTGGCAACATGTTCTTCAAAAAGCAGTAATCATCGAATCTATCAATAAAAAAGCCCCCAAATGTTTGGGGGCTTTTTGCTTTTATGAAAAAGGATTTTTTTAGAGTTTAAGGTGTCGTGAGCCTGGCTGGACGATTGGCTTGCCGTCTTTGCAAAGTGGGCAGGCATCGGCTTCCCATGACACCACGTCCATTGAGATGAGCGGAACAAATGGCACCGGGAAAGCAACCTTGCCGGCTGAGCGGTCAACAAGCGAGCAGATGGCTACCACTTCGGCGCCCATCGATTTTGCCAGTTCGGCAACTTCGAGGGCTGAACCGCCGGTGGTTACTACGTCTTCGACCACAATGACCTTCTCGCCCTTGTCGACAAAGAAGTTGCGTCTGAATGCCATCTTTTCGTCAACGCGTTCGGCGTATATTGTTCTGCAACCGAGAGCGCCAGCCATCGCGTATGCAAAGATTATTCCGCCAACAGCAGGGCCGATGACGCATGAGATGTTTTTGTCCGGCAGTTTGTCAGCAAGCTGTCTGCAAAGCTCTGCAACTTTGTCAGGGTACTGGAAAACCTGGGCGCACTGGACATAGCGGTCAGAGTGGCGACCGGATGTGAGTTTGAAATGGCCGGTCAAAAGGGCTGAAGCTTCTTCAAGAATCTTGATTGGGTCAGATGGCATTTTCTATCTCCTTAATAAAATCAAGTGTAGCCTGTTTTGGGTTTGAGTCTTCAACTATTGGCCTGGCTACGACAATGTAGGTTGAACCTGACTTGATGGCAGACTCAGGTGTTGCAACCCTCTTCTGGTCGCCGACAGCGTCGGAACCGCGTCTGATACCAGGGGTGACTGCTACAAAGTCCTTACCAAATTTTGCTCTCAGGTTTTCAATCTCCTGAGGTGAGCAGACGATACCGTCGCATCCGTTTGCGATGGCCATACCTGCAAGCTTTTCGACCAGTTCGTTTGGTGACTTGTCATGGCCGATTGCGTTTAGTTCGTTTTGATCCAAAGATGTCAGAACAGTGACTCCGAGAACGATTGGTGGTTTCTTGCCTGTTTTCTGTGACCACTTGTCCAAGCGTTCACGGACGCCTTTAATCATGGTTGGGCCACCTGAGGCATGGATGGTAAACATGGTGGCACCCATGTCAGCAACGGCCTCAGCAGCGTTAGCCACAACGTTTGGGATGTCATGAAACTTCATGTCCAGGAAAACCTTGTGTCCCATGTCGATGACCTGTTTTACAAAATCCCTACCGTGTGGGGTGAAGAGTGTCATACCGATTTTGAAAATTGGGCCGTTGGGAATGGTTTTTACAAGTTCCAGAGCCTTTTCTTTTTCAAGGTCAAGCCCGATTATCAACCTTTCAGCTGCATTCATGTGCAACTCCTTTCAGTTGTGCAAAGTTGGTGTATCCGTGTTTTTCTGCCCAGTTTGCCATCTCGTCGGCAATCAAACCTGGCGATGTTGGGTCTTTGAAGATAGCCGTACCAACCTGAACCATCGTTGCGCCTGCCATAATGAACTCTAGAGCATCGGTGCCTGTCCAAACACCACCACAGGCGATGATTGGAATTGTGACCGCTTTAAACACAAACCAGACGCATCTTAGAGCCATTGGTTTGATGGCTGGACCGGAAAGCCCACCGGTCACATTGCCAAGGTGGGGTCTTTTCTTCTCGATGTCGATTGACATGCCAAGGAAAGTGTTTGAAACTGTAAGCGCGTCAGCGCCGTTATCTTCTGCTGATTTTGCGATAGTTGGCAGGTCGGTGACGTTGGGTGAGAGTTTGACTATCAATGGTTTCTGCGAAACTTTCTTGAGTTGACTAGTCAGCTTTCCGACCTGGTCGGCTGATGTGCCGATGGTCATTCCGCCTTCATGAACGTTTGGGCAGGAGACGTTTATTTCAAATGCTGAGATGGTGTCGTAGTCGTTGAGCGCTTCAACAACCTTGATGTAGTCTTCAAATGTTTTTCCAGATACGTTTACCCAGGCGTGGCATGGAAGGTTGACCAGATTTGGGATTTTCTCCCTGATGAAAGCGTCAAGGCCTTCGTTTTGCAGACCGATAGCATTGAGCAGTCCAGATGGTGTTTCAATCAGTCTTTGAGGGATGTTGCCAACCCTGATTTCAGGCGTGACGGCTTTTGTGCAGAATGCTCCGATTTTGGAGTAATCGAGCAAATCCTTGTAGACCTCGCCGCAACCGAAAGTTCCGGATGCAGGAACGATTGGATTGTTGTAGGTTTGACCGAAGAGGGTGATAGTTGGATCAAAAGCCATCGATGACCTCCTGTGCGTCAAAAACCGGCCCATCTGAGCAAACTTTTTTGTAGCCATTTTTTGTTTGGACTGCACATCCAAGACAGGCGCCAACGCCACAAGCCATGTAGGATTCAAGGCTGAACTGCATCTGCCAACCAGCAAATCTTTGATAGAGAGCCTTGAGCATCGGTTTTGGACCACAGACAAGGATTATTCCTTGTGGCAGCAAACTTTGGCTCATAAGGTCTACAATTGTTCCTGTAAAGCCGAATGTTCCGTCGTCAGTTGCGTAGTTTGTTTCTTTTGGGAACCTGTCCGGGTCTGGCAAGAACGATTTTGTTCTGGCGCCAAGGAAAATTTTATGTTCCCTGTTGCCAAGTTTGTCATGGATGTCAAGCATTGGAGCAATGCCGGTACCGCCACCAACAAGATAGTACGGTGTGTCAGCTTCGAGACTGAAACCGTTACCAAGCGGGCCAAGAACGGTTATTGGTTCGCCATCTTCCATCCTTGAGAGGATGGTCGTGCCTTTTCCGATGACCTGGTACAAAAGCTCCACCACGCCGAACTTATGGGTTCGGTGAATGGAAATCGGCTTTGGCAGAATTGTTCCTTCAAAACCTATCTCAACAAACTGACCAGGTTTGCTCATCAGAGCTACTTTTGGACTGTAGAATGAGAGCAGCATCAGCTCCGAACCTGGGAGCTGCCTGTTGCTGGCTATTTCTACAGTCTCAAAGATTCTAGAGGATATTTCCGCCATCAAAAACTACTTTGCCTTTGACAATGGTTGTCACAACCTTGCCCTTAAGTGTACGCCCTGTTAGTGGGGTATTCTTGCCAAGGGAGAAGAACTTGGCAGGGTCAACTGTCCATTCGAGGTTCGGGTCAATGATGGTTATGTCGGCAACTTTGCCTTGTTCAATGGCAGGTTCGTCCATGCCAACAACTTTTGCCGGAGCGTAAGACATCTTGGCAAGAAGCTTTGGAGCCTCGATAATATTTTTGTGGACAAGTTCGGTAAACAGAAGACCAATTGCTGTTTCAAACCCTGAGATGCCTGGAGGGGCAAGGTCGATTTCAACTTCCTTGTCTTCCCTTGCGTGAGGCGCATGGTCGGTTGCGATGCAGTCGATTGTACCGTCAAGCAAACCTTTTCTCACAGCTTCGATATCTTCCTTTGAGCGCAGCGGTGGGTTGACTTTCCAGTTAGTGTTGTAGTCGCCCATAAGTTCATCAGTGAGAGTCAGGTGGTGTGGAGTGACTTCACAGGTAACCTTGACTCCATTTGCCTTTGCCTGTCTGATCAGCTCTACTGACCAAGAGGTTGAGACGTGGAGGATATGGATTCTGTTACCGACTTCACGAGCAAGGATGATGTCGCGTGCGACCATCGATTCTTCGGCTGATTTCGGGATGGCGTACAGACCATAGAGAGTAGAGTAGTAACCTTCGGAACAGACGCCATTTTTGGATAGTGTTGTGTCTTCGCAGTGGTTGGCAACAAGCAGCCCAAATGCTTTTGAATACTTGAGCGCGCGAAGCAGCAATGCAGCTGATGAAACTGGCGCTCCGTCATCGGTGACCATCTTTACTTTTGCTCGCGACAGTCCACCCATCTCAGCAAGGTGTGTGCCTTTCCTACCCTTTGAGATGCAGCCAACTGGCTCGACATTTACTACGCCGACGTTTGCGGCGCGGTTTCTGATGTATACTGCTGTTGCTTCGTCATCGCATGGCGGTTCGGTGTTTGGCATGGCAAAGATGGTGGTGAATCCACCGGCAGCCGCTGCTCTTGTTGCTGTTGCGATTGTTTCCTTGTGCTCAAATCCTGGTTCTCTCAGGTGCGCGTGAAGGTCAATGAGACCCGGGCTGATAATTTTGCCTTTACAATCAATTATCTGGTCACCAGAGAGGTTTGTTCCAATTTTTGCGATAACTCCATTTTCAATCCAAACATCGGCTTCGACAAGTTTTTCATTTCTTACGTCAACAATTTGACCGTTTTTCAAGATGATGCTAGACATGAGCTTCACCTCCAAGGAGCAGGTAGAGGACTGCCATTCTCACCGCCACACCGTTTGTGACCTGTGTTTCGATGACTGCCTGGGTTGACTCGGCAACTTCAGGGGCGATTTCCACGCCTCTGTTCATTGGGCCGGGGTGCAGCACAAGCAGGTTCTTGTTCTTTTCAAGGCGTTCAGCTGTCATTCCGTACTGTTCGTAATACTCGTGGGTGGTCGCAAACAGACCGTCTTCCTGTCTCTCAAGCTGGATTCTCAAGATGTTTACAATGTCATACTCAGGCAGAGCCTGGTCAAGGTTGAGGTGAACCTTTACGCCCAGATCCTCAATGTACTTTGGTATCAAAGTTGGTGGCGCGCAGACGCCAACCTTGGCGCCCATCTTGATGAGACCAAAGATGTTTGATCTGGAAACCCTTGAATGGAGAATGTCGCCAATAATTAGTACTTTCTTGCCTTCAATTGAACCGAGGGTGTCCTTGATGGTGTACATATCAAGCAACGCCTGGGTCGGGTGTTCGTTGATGCCGTCGCCGGCGTTGAGGACGTGCCCTTTGAAGAATGTTGATATGAAGTGCGGGGCTCCACACATTTTTGTCCTGATGACAATGTAGTCGCCGCCAAGGGCTGTGAGTGTGAGGACTGTGTCCTTGAGGCACTCGCCCTTTTGGACAGCAGAGGTTTGGGTTGCGATGTTGACAACATCGGCTGAAAGCATTTTTGCTGCCAGCTCGAAGCTTGTTCTGGTTCGAGTTGACGGTTCATAGAAAAGGTTTACAACAGTTTTTCCACGGAGTACAGGCACTTTTTTGATTTCTCTGCCCATGACTTCCTTAAACGACACGGCTGTGTCAAGGATGAGCTGGATCTCGTCGCGGCTCATGTCCTTGAGGCCCAGCAGGTCTTTCTTGCTAAGTCCCATCTTCACCTCCAAAAAAAAGCCCCAGGCAATCCTGGGGCTTTTTTTTGCTAATATCGTCAGTCCACCTTCGAGGCGAGGACGACTCTGTCCTGGCCGTCCGTCTCTTCAAGCATCACTTCTACAAGTTCGGAACTCGATGTGGGGACATTTTTTCCAACATAGTCAGCTCGAATCGGCAATTCCCTGTGACCCCTGTCAATCATGACGGCAAGCTGGATTTTTCTTGGCCTGCCAAGGTCAGTAAGGGCATCCATCGCGGCTCGGACGGTTCGGCCTGTGAACAGCACATCGTCCACCAGAACGACCACCTTTTCCTTGATGTTGAAATCCACCTGGGTTTTGTGAACCTGGGGGGCTTCGTAGAGCATGGACAGGTCGTCCCGATAAAGGGTGATGTCCAATGCGCCGACAAGAACTTTCTTTCCTTCAATTTCCTCAATCTTGGCCGCAATACGTTGGGCTATCGGCACACCTCTTTTATGGATGCCGATGAGTGCTATGCCCTCTGTTCCATGGTTGTTTTCAATGATTTCATGTGCCATGCGGGTAACGGCTCTTTTGACGTCTTCTTTTTCAAGGAGAATTGCCTTTATTCTCAGTTCCATCATCCAAAATTATAAACCCTCTCGTTTGACTGTCAAATTAAGTATCAAATCATTACTCAAAGTTTATAGACGTTAATCCTTATCAAAATTTGTTGATGTTGACAAAAGTTATGAACATTTAGCCATTTTATGGCTTTAACATTTGGATTGCAAAACTGGCAATTTTTCAAATCTCATTCCTGATGTTTTTATCAAAAGATTTGGTTGTTTTCCTTTTAATAATGGAAAAACCTTTGTGAATTCACTATCTTTCAAGTTATCCACAAAGGTTTTCCACATGTGCATAATAGATAATATGTTTACAAAACGACTTTTAGTTGCGAATGATTCTTATTTAGATGGCATGAAAGGCTGAACCGATTTGGCAATGTCTCCAGCAGACAGAGACTGGATCCAAACCTTGCCTGGGCCGGTCAGTTTGGCAAGGAACAAACCTTCGCCACCGAAGAATATGTTCTTGAAACCCTTCATCATTTCAACGTCATGCTGAACTGACGATTCAAAGAGTCCAACATGGCCTGTATCAACAAGCAGAGTCTCTCCTGCTGCAAGATTTCTTTCTGCAAGCGCTCCGTCAATTTCCAGGAAAACATCGCCTGGTCCTTCGATTTTGTTGAGAATGAAACCTTCACCGCCAAATAGGCCTACGCCGAGTTTTTTCTTGAAATGCATTGAGAGTTTGACTGATTCAGACCCTGCCAGGAACGCGCCTTTCTGCGCGATAATGTATTGGCCGGCTTCAAGCTTAATGTGAACGATCTGACCCGGGAATGATGATGAGAATGCTATTTCATCATTATCCTTGGAGGATGTGAAAATGTTGAGGAATGCTGATTCACCCTGAAGGCTTCTTGTGAGTCCACCAAGTAATCCGCCTTTCATCGATGTTTCCATGCCAACACCAGGTGTTTTCCAATGAAGTCCGCTGGATTCGGATACCATCTTTTCGCCTGCCTGCATCTTGCAAACTACGTATGGCAGCTGTCCACCTAAAATTTCAAATTCCATATACTAGTACCTCCTGTTTTTAAACTAGCTTAAATTATATGGCTTTTAATCTGATTGGGCAAATTTGAACTTGTAACGTCATGTTTGCCTAATGTGTCCTAATTGTTAGCAACATGATCTTGTCTGTTTGGCTCATGCTGCTAAAATACCTTGCCGGCAGGCATTGCTTAAATGCAAGCTCAAGCCGTACATTTGAAAGGAGAGATTATGAAGATCTCTATTCGTCAGCTTACGATCGCTGGAGTGCTTGGCGCGCTCATGATCGTCATGGGTTTGGTCGGAACTGGTTTGATACCTGTGCCGAACCTTGCAGGTGCAATGACACTTATGCACATCCCAATCATTATTGGTGCTGTCGTTGCTGGCCCTGTGGTAGGTTTTCTGCTGGGCATCATTTTTGCCGTATTTGTGTCCATTCAGTTTGGAACAATTTTTCCGCTTTATGTTCTAATTCCAGGCAGATTGCTCATTGGTCCGATTGCGTGGCTTGTTTATGACAGAACGAAAAAAATGCTTGAGAACAAAAACGCTTTAGGCAATATTGTTTCAATGATCTCAGTGATTCTCGTGATTCTTATCGTTGTTGGTGCTGGCTTCTATTCTTTCAACATCAACCAAAGCCTCATGAATCCAGTCGATCCAAAAACGATCCCAACCGGTCTTAGCCCTGACCAAACAAAACTTTTCCAGGATATGCAGGGACAGATTACAGGGTTGCAGGCTTCTGCAAGCGCTTTGAGGAGCAATGGATACATGATGCTCATAATCCTTGGACTGACCTTCCTGTTTGTTTATCTGGCGATGAGCCATGCCCTGAAGCAGAAGAGTGAACAGACAAGCATCACTTTGTCATCAATAACTGGTACACTTACAAATTCAATCATAACGCTTGGCCTGGGTGTTGTCTTCCCGACGGCTCTGGGTGCGACGGTTTCAACAAGATTCTTCGTTGCGCTGGGTGTTTTGGGTACGAACACAACCATCGAGACAGTGCTGGCTGTTACAGCCTGCATCGCCATCATTCCAAGTCTTCAGACATATTACAAATCTCAGGAGAATTGAATAATTAATGACAACAAAAAATCTGGTGCTGGTTGTTGATTGCGGAAACAGTAACATCAAGTTTGGCATTTTCAATGGTGATGCCAACATGCACACAAATTTCCGCATCTCGACCGATTATTCCAAGACAGCCGACGAGTACTTCGTCCTGATCAAATCATTGCTTGTCAATTTCAACATCGAAATCGAGGCAATCGGCGGAGCCATCATTTCATCGGTTGTGCCACCGGTTCTTCCGATGCTTGAAAGGGCAGTAGGCAAGATAATCGGCAAGAGACCACTTGGCGTGTATCCTGGCATAAAAACCGGCATTGGAATCCAGACAGAAAACCCCAAAGAAGTTGGTTCTGACTTAATATGCCTGGCTGTTGGAGCAACTGATAGACACCAGGTTCCTGCCATCATCGTATCTTTTGGCACGGCAACAGCCTTTGTGGCGGTATCATCCAAAAATGAGATAGTCGGAGCTTCGATTGCACCTGGTTTGCTTTCTGCAACTGAATCGCTCTCCCTGAAAACCGCAAAGCTCCCGGAAATCAAGCTTGCCAAACCAAAAACCTCACTTGGCAGAAACACAATCGAATCGATGAGGTCAGGCATTGTCTTCGGATTTGCTGGACTTGTTGACCGCGTTGTCGACGAGATGACAAAAGAAATGGGTGAAACGCCAGTAATTATCGGCACTGGTGGCTTGCTCTCGATTATGTCCACCGTTCCAAACTGCATCCAAAAGTACGACCCATTCCTTTCCCTGTTTGGTTTGAAAGCGCTTTATGACAAAAACATGGCGGATAGGTAACGTCGAGATTGCCGGCAGGAGCGTGCTAGCTCCGCTTGCTGGCGTTGGAGACCCGCCATTTCGAAAGATTTGCAAAAAATATGGAGCAAGCCTGATTTATACTGAGTTTGTCTCGGCGCAGGGCTTGCTCCAGAAAAACAGATACACAAAGGCTATGCTCGAACTCAACAACGACGAGCATCCTGTCGGTATCCAGCTTTTTGGTCATGAACCACAACATCTTGCGAAGGCTTCAAGATATGTAGAAGAAGCCGGTGCTGATTTTGTCGACCTAAACTGCGGTTGCCCAGAAAGAAAGATAGTCTCGACTGGGGCTGGTGCTGCACTTCTTTCCGATCCTGATTTGATAGCCAGAATCGTAGAGGCAATGGCAAAATCTGTGACAATTCCCGTGACTGTCAAGATTAGGCTTGGGGTAAAAAAAGGCGAGAGCATCGCCGTCAAACTTGCCAAAATGGTTGAAAACGCTGGGGCACAGGCTTTGGCAGTTAACACCTGCTATGTGTCTCAAGGTTTGGTTGGACCTTATTTTTGGGAAGACCTGAAAGAAATTGTCCAGTCTGTGAAAATCCCTGTCATTGGCAACGGTGGCATCAGAAATCCACAGGATGCAGCAAAGATGATGGAAACAGGTATCAGCGCCGTCATGTTAGGCCGGTCTTGTTTTGGTTCGCCATGGGTTTTTAATCAGGTGGAGGCAGCCATTGCCGGAGACCCAATACCTCAAAATCCGACCCTTGATGAAAAGTTCACTGTCATGCTCGAACACCTTGAGGCTGTGGTCGAATACAAGGGTGAAAAAATCGGCGTTTCGGAGATGCGCAAGCATTGGGCGTGGTACGTTCGCGGATTGCCTGATTGTGCCAAATTCCGCGAGTCGGCCATCCACATCAAGACCCTTGCCCAAATGAGGGACAATCTGCTAACATACAAGCAGCATCTGCAGGAAAAGGGGTATGCATGAAGAAACTGCTTTCGATAGCGCTGGTTGCGCTTGTTTTGGTTGGTTGTGGTGGTTCGAGGACAACGGATAAATCCCTTGAAAAGGAACTTTCAAAGCTGACAACCGACATCCCTGTCTATCCAAATGGCAGTGTTTCAACGCTAGACCGTGATCCTTTCCGCATTGATGAGGGAAAATATCTGCTTGCCCAAGGCGTTTTGTTTTTTGAAGACGACCTTGCCAAAGTTGCCTCATGGTACAAAAACGAGCTTGAGGCCAAGGGCTGGACAATTAAAAACCTTGAAGACAGGCTGATACTGTCAAACAAAAACGGCATCGACTTCCAGCTAATATTCAACGAAGATGACGGCAAAACCAAGGTCATCTACTTTATGAACCCTACTCGGTAAAACATAACCGGCACTCCAGGTGTCAAAGAAAATAAAAAGGATGTGAGAGACCAATGTTTGATGTGCCTCTTGAAGTTTTTGCCAACCTTGTTGAACAATCCTGGAACCAGCTGCCCCCGGAATGGATTGAAAAACTAACCCAAGCCAACATTTCTTGGGAAGTTGCCGATTTTGCCGACTACAACTCGCTCCAGAAACTCGGACATTCCAACCCCTGGAGTCTGCTTGGTCTTTACACGGGTGTGCCCATGACGGCCAAGCGCGGCATGGCTCCATATGAGCACCCTGAACGAATACAGCTGTTTCGCAGGCCAATACTGGCTCTTGCCGAATCGCCAGAGCATCTGGTCAGGCTCATCCGCCATGTGCTTTATCACGAAATCGGTCACCACTTTGGCATGAACGAGGAAGAGCTGCACGAGGCGCAAAAAAATGACAGGATATAGATGAAGAAGCTGATTCACCTTGTGTTGCTGGTTGTTGTGTTTGGCGCATCGTCAGCCCAGGCAGACGTAAACAACAGGGTCAATGTGAAGCTGACCGTTGGCAGCAAAACCTATTCTGACGAGTTCAACAAACCTGCCACACTTTCGGCTGCGCCTGTGCTTGCTACAGAAAAAATCAATGGTAAATCTTCAAAAGTCTGGCTTGTGCCAATCGGAAACCTCAAAAAATTCCTGGACATCGACGAATTTCGATGGGACAAAAAACAAAATTCGCTGACAATCTACCGCGAAAAACCGACAATAATATTCAATAACTCTGACAACGAAGGCAACACGGTAGCCGGTGAACTCAAAAGGCTGATCAGTTCAGCCGACAAGTCAATAGATATCGAAATGTACAGGCTTCAGGAGCAGTCAATCATCCAGACGCTGGTAAACGCTGGAAAATCCAAAAAGGTGAAAATCAGGATCATTTTGGACAAACATCCTGACAACTGCAGGCGAGGGCTGATTGACGAAGGCAAAACCATCGAGGAGAGCCTGGAGAGCGCAGGCTGCATCGTCATGTGGAAAAAGTGTGACAAAATCATGCACCGCAAGGTGGCAATCTTCGACCGCGAGACCTTCTACCTTGGCAGCGGCAACTGGACAGACTTTGGCCTTGGCACCGACGAGAAAAAAGGCAAAAATTGGGAGCTGAACATGATCTGGCGAAACAGGGAATATGCCAGTCAGATAGTTGGCGACTTTGACGAGGTTTGGAACGATTCAGGCTGCCTGGATGAGAGTTATGAGTGCAAGTGAGTTTATAATAAAAGGAGATTTCTGTGGTTAGGTTTGTTCAGGATGGTTTTAAAACGAGATAGGAAAATACTTCTGCACGAATGAGGAAGAGTTTGTGCGACACAGAAAGAGTTGAATGTTTGTTAAAATAAATTTATATATTTATAAATGTGATATAAACATAGATCATAATTATGATTGAGGTGTATATGGAGATCAAATTATTATCAGATATGTCGTTCAAAGCATTGATAAGTGCATACAATGCACTTGATTTAAGAAAAAATGTTATTAATAATTGGGTAATTCTCCAAATGAGCCACCAAATGCATTACAATGGTGGTGACTATGAAAACATGCCCAAGGTGTGGCAACACAAAACTGTATAAAGTAAGAAGACAGAAGCTCAAGTGCAGCTCCTGC
>JAGNLA010000007.1 GCA_017999835.1 Caldisericia bacterium | reverse complement strand
TTGCAGGAGCTGCACTTGAGCTTCTGTCTTCTTACTTTATACAGTTTTGTGTTGCCACACCTTGGGCATGTTTTCATAGTCACCACCATTGTAATGCATTTGGTGGCTCATTTGGAGAATTACCCAACATTTTTATCTGATGAGCCAAAGAAAACCAGTCCATTTGCAACTGATGGCGTTGAGACAATGTCACCTGAGGTTTTGTATTCCCAGATTTTGTCTCCAGTTAGAAAGTCAAAACAATATGCTTTATCGTCGTTTGAACCAATGTAGACTTTTTTGTCATATATTGCAGGACTGGAAAGTATTGCGTCGTTGGTCTTTTGAGCCCAAACTTCTTCGCCAGTTGTTTTGTTCAGACAATACAAAAATCCATCCGCACAGCCAAACAAAACCCACTCATTATAAATCAAAGGCGACGAGTCAACTTTTTTGTTCAAAGGCAATGTCCAGATGAGTTTACCATCGTTAGCTGAGGGACAATAAAAAGCTCCTCTGAGAAGCATCTGATTGTCGCAGCCAAAATAGACCTTGCCTTCATCAACACATGGCGAAGATTTGATTCCACCGTCTGCCTTGAACTTCCAGATGACTTTGCCGGTTTGTTCATCTATGCAGTAAAGGTGGTTGTCATAGGAACCAATGTAGATTTTACCACCCACAATTGCTGGTGAGCTTTCAACCGCTCCCTGAGTTTGCAACATCCATCGAAGGTTTGAGGTTTGCGGCAAACAACTTTCATCACATACACCAGACCTTTGGACATCATTTCTAAACATTTTCCAGAAACATCCATCATCAGCGTATGAATCCGAGAAACTTATTGTTGTCAAAACTGAAATGATTCCAAGAAAAACCATGAACTTTCGTCCCATAAATGCATTTTATCTCAGGCTGATTAAACCTAAAACAACACCAAGTGAAAAAAAAACCCCTGAATTATCAGGGGTCTTTTTAGAAGTTAGCTCAAACTACTTTACGTTATACTTGAAGACGTATTCGTACTGGCCGTCGTAACGGTTCTTCAGCTTGAGGATGATCTTTTCGCCAGATGTGAAGCTATGCGGCTTGAGATCCTTGGTCATGACTGAATCGCCTTCTCTCATTGTGTAGAGTTCTTCCGGAGAGCCATCGCCCCAGTTAACAATGACTGTGTACGGGCTGCATCCGCCGTTGTCGTAGACTTTGATGGCAATGTTATATTCCTGACCCGACTTGAAGTTCCAGTATAAACCATCTTTGCCCTGTTCTGGTTTGAGACCCTCAATATTGAGTGCTACGTCTGGTTTTGCACAGACGATTGGTTCGTTGCCGCCAGCCCTGATCATAAGGACTGCGCTGTCCTGAACGAATAGGTCTTCCAGACATGTTGCGAAGGCTGTGTTTGTAACAGTTGTGCCTGGGTTAATTGTAATATCGTTTCTGACCTTAAGAATCAGCTCGATAAGTTCTGACTGACCAGGATTGAGGGTGCCTAACGACCAGTAGATCTTCTGGAGACCGACTGAACCTGACGGAAGCGATGAGTCGTAAATGAATTCCCTTGGAAGAAGGTCATAGACTGCTACGCCTGTTGCTTCACGGTCGCCAACGTTCTTGATACTAATATAGAACTTGACCTTGTCGCCCTGAAGAGCCATGAACTTCTTTGTGTACTTGGAGATTACGAGTTTTGGCTCACCAAGGACTGTGTTTGTGCATTCAGCATAAGCTGGGGCAGGTGACGTTTCAGAGTAGGTAAGAACAACGTTTGTAAGCTTGGTACCTTTTTCAAGTTTTCCAACCCTTAGTCTGATTACGATTACCGCTTCTTCGTTAGGATTGAGCGAGCCATCGCCACTTGTACCAATTGATGTTGTCCATTCGTTATTGTTGATATCGGCCGGTGGGTTTGCATCATAGAATGTTGTTCCGGCTGGATAGGTTTCTATAACATGTACACCATTGTTCTTGTATGGTGTTGCATTTCTTACAGTAATTGTATAGATGAGCAGATCGCCAGGAAGAACTGGTTCCGGGACGCCGGTCTTTGTTATTTCAAGGTTTGGAACGATTGGGATCTGAAGGATGATTGCCTGAAGGTGACCACGCTCATCTGATCTTGCCCAATAGTCTGTACCAACTGGAGCCTGGCAGTTTGCGCCTGTTTGGTTGCCTCTCCATGTTCCAACACATGGACCGAAACCATCCTCATATCCTGGTGCTCCTGCTGTGGCATTCGAACAAGACATCCATGGCCTGACTGTGACTGATGTATCATCACCTGCAAGATATGAGTAATCGTTATTGTGTACACCCGCATTGTAGTCAGAATTGACCCAATCCCACCATGAACCTGGTTCCCAAACGATTGCGGTTTTGTTTGCTACAGTTGTAAAGTTTCTGCACCAGAACCATGCTGAGCTGAACTGTTTGCATGAGGCAGAACCACCCCAGTAACCAGTGAAGTTAGCAACATTATTGTTGATTGGTCTTGACCAGAAATAGTACGGGTTCGGGAAGTCTGCCGGTCTGTTTGTGCAGTTGACTGCTTGTCCTGCATTAAATCCATTTGTATCTCCAGGTGTATACCATGCGCCTGATTGACTGTTGTCAGGATCGGCTGGTTCAGGATTGAGCCAGATGCGGTCCATTGTGTACCTGTCTGAACCTACGGCCCAGAAATCCCATTCGTTGTTGATTCTTCCGTTTGAGTTTCCACCATTGTCAGCTGAGTTGCCAAGGACAGCCATATATGCTGATGCCTGAGATCTGTCGCGCGGCCATGTTGCTGGATCTGGAGGAGTCCTGAATCCTGAGAATGTTGTTGCATCCTGAGCTCTCTCGTTTGCACAAATTCTCAGAGCACCATCAGCGATCATGATCTGTGAAAGTTCAAGGGTGGGGTTTTCATAAACGACAACCATTTCGAAACCGTAGAACAACTGCTGGCCGTTTGGTTCATATGCCTGATAGAGGTTTGTGATTCTGATTGTATCGTAGCAGTCCGTGATGAATGGCGTAAGGTCGAACCTGAATGTTGACTGGTATGGAGCCCAGCCACCACAAGCACAACCACCGACTGAGTTTCTGAGTGGTTCGTCATCTCTGCCGAGGAAGAGACCGTAGACATCATGCCAGCTTGAATCTGTACCCTGTCTTACTCTGAGTGGTCTTTCTTCGTAAACGCCACCATTGTTTCTTCCGACTGTGTTTGCATAAAGGAAACATGCGACAGGTGTTGAACCATCTGGAATATAGTCTGGTCTGTAAACAAGCCTGTTAAGTCCGGACGTTGATGGCTGCGATGATTCTGAGCAGAATTTTTCATAATACTGAAGCTGGGCGTGATTGTCGCCTGTTGGGTCACTGCCGCCAAGGAAGTCAGTTGATTGAGAAATGACTGCAAAGCCATACCTTCCAATGTAAGGCGGAAGAGTCTGTGTAAGTCTATTGAATGATGTAATGAAATTCTTGACGTAATAATACATACCACCGTTTGCATAATCATAGTCGTAGTATGCTGCGCCGTTTGCACGGAATCTGTAACCAATAATTCCGCCGTTTGAGTAGGTTGCGCCATCATAGAAGCCTGCAAATGCTGCTCTTGGTGGCTGTGCTCCGACTGGATCCCATGGAGGAGCGGATGTGTTTGTGTAATCAACCCATGCGCTGCCATTGAGGCTTGTTGCCCACTGGTCACCATTTTGTGTACCTGAACCGATAAGAACACCTGAGTGCCAGTAGTTGTTCTGGTATCCAGATGCAAAGTAGCAAGTCTGCTGTGCAGACTCTGTACCTGATGTTGCGTCAATCTGAATTGCGTATGCACCAATCTGAAGAGCTGGTCCGGGTGCCCAGTTAAAATTGAAACCGGCAGGTGAGACAAAACCAGCTGAGTTATATTCTGGGAATCTTCCATCGGCTGCGGCTGAGAAGGTGAGTGTTGGTATTGGTACCCAAGCTGCTGGGGCAGTCGTGAAAGCTGGCCTATAGCCAACTCTTGCCGTTACGTTCTGGCCCACAGCAAGTCCGCCCTGATTATGCATGGATGTAATGGTTACTGTTGCAGTTCCATTTGCTGGGACTTCAAAACCACCTGGCTGAGTCATATAGAGACACGGAGCGTTTCCGCCTGCAATGTAATAAGCTGGTCCGCCACCTACGAAACCACCGAAGGTACTTCCGATATCACAGATATTGTTGGTTAATCCGGCTGGAACAGGGTATCCGCCCATTGGAGATATTGGTCCGTACGGGAAGTAAAGGTGGAGAATTGTCTTTGTTCTGATCTGGATGATTTCCTGTTTTCCAAACCATGTTGACGCAAAATCTTGGTTTTCTACATTTGTGTTGCCTTTGTCGGCGTTGAGTGTTGCGGCAACAAACTGGTTGTGAAGGTTCCAATTTGTCATGTATGCGTTCCAAGTTCCAATGTAAGTTGACCAACCATCAAACAGCCTGCCATTGAAGTTTGCAAAGAAGGCGTTTGTGCCATATGTTGCGCCAACATTGGTGTCAATTGTTCCACTATTTACCGGGATTGTTTCTCTGTAGATCTTCCACCAGTATGCTGCGGCCATACCATAACGCGTGTTCATCATGGAGAGGATTCTCTGACCTGAAACTGATGTGTAGAACAAACCTTCCGCTCCTGGGAGAGCTTCCTGGTTGTTGAGTTCATAAAGTGAAACATATGGAGGAATTCCCCATGAGAGTGTTGTGTATGTTGGTGGGGTGTAGGAATTTCTCTGACAGAATAGTTTTCTTGCGAGAACTGACTGGCATTCAGTGAGACCTTCTGACCATGCATGATAGTAGAGGTTCATGTCATCATAGTAGGCGTGAATCATTTCGTGTGTGAGGGTTGAGATCATGTGTTCGCCAACGGTTGCGCCCCAAAGTGGGTTGTTTGGTGGTGCTGCAATAGCTGTCGGAATGTGAATTTGGCCGATACCAGTTCCACCTGATGACCAGTACTGACCAGCAACACCGGCTGGGAGGGCGTCATCGCGAATGAATCTTACTTTGATTGTATAGAACGGTGCGCCAAAGACATCGCGAATGCAACCATTAATGCCTGATGTCCAGTATCCTGAACCTGTTGGGGAAATAAAATCATTGATGTACGGCATTTCAGTGGCACAGTCAAAGAGTGGGCTTGGTGGTACTGCGCCTGAACCGCATGAACCGACAAAATCCCATGTTATTGTGCCTGATGGGAGTGCGGTTGTTGAATTGATTGAGAATGGATTCATGCCTTTATTATTAAGCGTGACGGCTTTGGGAGGAGGAGAAACCTGTACTTTACCTTCAATGCTGTGGTAAACTACTGGAAGGCGAACACTGCCTGGATTCTCTCTTGCAAGTTTCGCAAAACCCATGTTGTTGGTAATTGAACCAACGATTTTGCTGCTTTCTTGAAGGAAATTCCTGTCTGTCCAATATGTTGATGAAACCTTTGCCCACTGTGTTACATCAATAACAATTGATGCAGGGGTGTAGTCATCCTCTTCAACAGCCGGTGTGTTGCTCGCAGCAAAAGCACCAACAGTGAAAAGCTGCATTACCATAACTAGAGCAACAAGAAATGCGAATTTCTTCATATATCTCTCCTTAACGCCAGAAAATTACAACACTCATTCCAATACAAAAAATTGATTAACTTCTTACTCTGAACCGTTCAAGTTTATATTAGTTTTCCTTGTGATTGTCAAGATGCGCATCCACAGACACATTTATTACCCAATTACTTTGTTTGGAATTTTGTTTCTTTTAGAAACACTCAAAAACATAAATAATGCTACTTTTTGAGAATTATTTGCACAGTTTATTAATGTTTACTTAATGCACTGTACCCAAAATGCACGATATCGTTAAGCAAATTAAGCCGTCAAAAACAAATCGGAACTGGTTTGGTATTGACATGGAAAACGCACTTAATATACTACCCCTGTCAAATTACCCAAGGAGGAAAAATGAAGGCAAAAGTTGATGCCGACACCTGCATCGGTTGCGGAGTATGCGCTTCGCTGTGTCCAGACGTGTTTGAAATGGGCGATGACAATGTTGCAGTGGCAAAGGGTGACTGCTCTGCGCCATGTGCCCAGGAAGCGATTGACAACTGCCCAGTTTCAGCGATCTCTTGCTCCTGATCTGGAAATTGAATTTAAAAGCGCCTCTATCTTGAGGCGCTTTTTTGTTGAAGGGCAAGTAATAGAAAATAATTTCGGTATGTTAAATATTAGATCAGTTCCATACCTATTGTCAATTTTGATTTTGTCGAAAATTGCGCAGACAGCACGCCCATTCCCTGAATTGTTTTGAATATCTGACTGGCCATGTCAAAAAGGTTCGGGTTATAATAATCAACTTCGACTTGCCCGAAAAGCTTGTCTTTTTTTGACTTGAAGGTGAACAGATCAATTTTGACTTTAACCATATCGTTAGGTTGATCGGAAAGGTTAATCGGGAAAACTGTACGTTCACATTTCAAACGGATGATCTCTGAGAGCCCCATTGATTCGAGATTCTCTATCGGCCCTATTGCTTCCTGCGTAGCAGGAAATAATTTGTCAGGCATATCTCTGATGAGTTCCTGAATTATCTCTCTGGTTTTCAACACTGAGATTTCATAATCAAATATCTCGGCCGGACGCCCATACGCTGCTTCGTTTAGCTTTCTGTAAGCGACAAATTCTGCTTCCCTGAATGATAATGGCCAGACAGTTTTCCTAACCCTGACGTACGAGTCATTTGACTGAAGCATGAAAATTCCTGTTGGCAAGAGTTTATCAAAATATCTGTCATAGTTGATCTGTGTCATCTTTGGCCTCAGCGGCCAACCATTTCTGTCGATCATTGCCGGCAGAGCATCTATCAGCTTCAGGGCTCCGATTGGATCCACATCCAGTTTAAGTTCTCTTTCAACAGTTGGGTTCATATCAAACCTCCAGCTTTTAATCCGAACTCAAACTTGCTGGTTTCGGATTTTTCTATTGCATGCCATCTGCCATGCCCGAATTTTTCAACAACATACAATCTTATTCTATCAAAATCCTTTGATCCTTCAATCTCAAGCTCCCTGAATGGTTGAGAAATCACAGGAAAAAGGCTTGAAGCTGTATCAAAGGCTATTTCGCATTCATTTTCTCCTTTTGTCACAATGCACTTCTCGCGATGATTGAGGATAATTACACAAGGTTTAAGTAAATCGACATTCTTTAGTAAGTTAATTACTGTTTCATCGACAGGGCTCTGATAAATCGATTTTACTTTCTTTGCGACAAGTTTTAACAATTCCGGAAAGGTTTTACTCTCCTCTTCAATTCTGACAATGCCATTTTCATCGAGTCTGTCGAGTGTTTTCAAAGTTATTCTGTGCAGTATACCGTTGATGAACCGCTGTCTCAACGAAAAGCCTGATTTGTAGATTCGCATGTCTTTATCCAGATAGACATCGACTTGGTCAACATGTTCTGTCTTCTTGACTGAATACCCCGAACTTCCGAGCCACTCCATTATGTCTCCCTGAACAGCTTTAGGATTTTTCAGGATAACAAACTTTGATTCGAGTTCAAAATCGACCATCATTAGAATTATCCCAACCTCATTGTCAAAGTCAACCCAAAACCTTGATTGGAAGCAAACTGACAGTAAAATGCTTTGCGTGAATCTTTCAGGCGGATATATGGAGCAGAGTATTGCCAGAGTCAACCAGAGACTGTTGGAGGTTGCCTCCGGACCGATAAGTGAAGCTTTGGCGACAATCACCAAGGCCAATCTTTCCATATCCGAATCGGACAAAATCACATGGTTCGACAAGCTTGCCCAGATGTCTTCACTCAGTCAAGTGTCCGGAAAGAAGTTCAGAGCAAGACTGTCAATTGCAGTTTCAAGCCTGCTCAATCTTTCACACGAAACAGCCAGCACAATAGGAGCATTCGTCGAACTTGTCCAGACTGCAAGTCTTGTCCATGATGATGTCGTTGATGACGCCACAACAAGACGCGGTCACCAAACTGTTAATAACAAATTTGGCAACAGGTTCGCCGTTTTGACAGGCGATTATATAATCTCCCAGGCGCTCAATCAGCTTTCACAGCTTGAAAGTAATGGTCTTATATCACTTTTTTCCAAGGTTACGGCAGAAATGACCATGGGTGAAGCCATGGAGATTGAATGTACATTTGCAAAAGACAGATCAATTGAACACTATCTGGCAACAATCGCCCTTAAAACCGCTTCACTAATGTCTTTTTGCACAATAGCCCCATGTGTTATCGCAAAAACCAACCAAAACACGACTGAGCAAATGGCAGATTTTGGGCTTAACCTGGGCATGATGTTCCAACTTGTTGACGATATACTGGATTTTACAGGTCCGGATGGCAAAAAGAAGGGTAAGGATTTCGAGCAGGGGATCATGACTCACCCAATGATTCTTCTTGAGAAAGATGACAATTTTTGGGAACAGAACTTTGAAAACATTCACAAACAGGTGATTTCCACTGGTACCCTGAATCGCACTTCCGAGCTTGCCAAATTTTATTGTCAAAAAGCAAAAAAGAACCTTGAACAGCTTTCCATTTCTGATAAAAAGGATAGCTATGGTTTACTAACATCAATAGCAGACTCGGTCATCGAAAGATTGACTATTAGCTAAAGAGGATAAAATGAACATAATTGAGAAGGCGATTGAAGAAACACTTTCCAAAAATGACGGACTTGAAATAAACGTTGGCATCTCAGCAAGACACGTTCATTTGACAAACGAACACATCAAGATATTGTTTGGTCACGAACTCACAGTCTACAAAGACCTCACGCAACCGGGTCAGTACGCAGCCAATGAAAAGGTTGACGTTGTCGGCCCAAAAAACACCATCAAGGGCGTAAGAATTCTTGGTCCAGCAAGAAAAGCCAGCCAAGTGGAAGTCTCAAAAACTGATGCTTTCTTTCTCGGAATCGAACCAACACTCAAGGCATCGGGTGACATAGAAGGCACGCCAGGCATAAAACTCATTGGTCCAAATGGCGAAATAGCCCTCGACAAGGGTGTAATAGTTGCAGTAAGACACATTCACATGCACCCAACTGATGCCCAGAAATTTGGCATAGTTGACAAGGAAGTGGTTTGGGTAGTATCAAATTCCAAAAGAAAAACGCTCATCGGAGACGTTATCGTCAGAGTCGACCCGACGTTTGCCCTTGATTTCCACGTTGACACGGACGAAGCAAATGGGGCATGGCTCAATTCAGGCGACAAAATCAAGATAGTGAGGTAATTGATGAACAATACATCATCAGTAAAAATAGACTCCCTACCGGAGATAGCCAGGCAGCAAAACGAATATAAGTCCGGTTTCATTTCAAAGAAACTCATGTATTCGCTGATTAAATACGGCACGTGGCTCATTCTTTGCCTGCTGATGTTCTTTACGGGACTTGGAAGATACGTCGGTGACCTGGCATACGAGAGAGGCTATCCTTACACAGTTTTTACCTGGGGAGGCTTTGCTCTCCTGGTTTATATTGTTTTCAGCGCAATCACATTTGTTGTAGATTGGAAGCTAGACAACAATGTTGCCCATGAATACGGCATCCACAACATGCCACCAATCAACGTTCTTGGCAGATGGCTCAGGAAGACATTCATCGACTCCTTTGGTTTCTTCTTCGTTTCGCTGTTTGTACTCACCTGCTACTACATCCCACTTGTCTACAACTCAAGCCTCAAACTCAGTTCTGAATCTTCTCCAAGCTGGTGGATCGTTGCAGGTCTGATCTCACTAATCCTTATACCGGTCTATTTCTCAATTAGAAACGCTCTCACCACACTGCTTAATAACTCGATAAAGAGAATCGCCATAGAAAAAGCGTCTGCCAACGGCACTGTAATATCCATAATATTTGGCATTATTAACACAATTATCATTGTAGTTATGTGGATCACTTTCTCGTACCTCAGGCTTTTCCAGTATTATTCATGGATTTCCTTCACGGTACTTATCACACTCATCTGGGCAGTTTTGTTTGTGATGATGCTTGCAGGCAAGCTTAAAAATAAGGAGACACAATTCTCAATTGCCTACTCTATCTTTGTGTCTGTGCTAACCAGCTGGATTTTCATGCTCCAGATGGGTTATCTTGCTGAAACAACACTCTTCCTCCCAATCAGATTTGCATACTTCATAATCATTTCAGTCCTTCTCACAATTATGATCATGGAGCTTGTTGGCGCATTCCAGCTTACATCAATGCAATCAGAAAAAACTACGACCATTTACGATCTTTGCAAACGTTTCTCGGTTATTCCCCTTGGAATCTACGCCTACGAAATTTCAGGCGACAATTCAGTAGAAACAAAACTCTTCGGCTTCTTTGGGCTCTACTATCTCATAATCCCGGCAAACCTTGAAGACAAACAGGAACTCTACGCGTCCATAGCCACAGCTCTGTCAAAAACAAAGAGCGGTTACGGCACAGTGCTCACAATTGTCAGGGCAATTCTGTTTGCTCTCTCTTGTATTGGTTTGTGGTGGCTGTTTGACTCGACCTATCTTGCACCAAACATGTCCTGGTTCTCAGGCATAACAGGCGACCCAATCCTGATTTTTGGATTACTTTTATGCTTCGGTGCTGTTTTTGGTGTCATTGGCACGCCACTTGTCAACGCAATCTCAACGGCATTGACAAAGTCATCGGCAAAAAATATCTCAAAACTTATCGACCCAAACGTTCTGGAATCCTACAATGCAATGGAGCGTAAAGCTCTTGGAACCGAAGGTTCAGAGGATAAGATAGCAAATCTTTATTACAACGGACACGAGCAGGCAAACTGATAAATGGACATCGGAATCATCCTGACCGGCGTTAGGTCAGACAGGCTTAAAATCAAGGATCTGCTAACAAAGAGCGGGGCAAAGATCATCCCAACAATTGACAGATCTCTTTTGCCACCAAAAATAATTGTTTGCGGCGAAGAAGACCAACTTCTAAAATCCTTCCAAAGGCTGGCGGACTACTGTTCCAAGGAACTGGTCAGTTTTGCCCATCTGCGAAGCATCAGCCAGAAAACAATAAACGCACTTACAAACCCGCGTCTTGTGACTCGCGCTGAGTATACGGGCATTTTCGAGACTGTTGGTCTCCAGACAACCATCATCGCTCTCAACGCAGCATTGGAAGTCCAAGGAGTCGAGGCAAGCGAGGTTCAGCTCTCTGGCAGCACTGGCGCAAGATCGCTTTTTGTCCTTTTTGGGAAGAAGTCAGCTGTTGAAAACGCAATGAACATAGCCAAAAACATCTGCAACTCCACCTTCATTTCACTCAAAAACACCTCCATGGAAGGCAAGGGAGTTTGAAGAGCATCTTCACACCATGGCGCATGACCTTCATCAAAGGTCCAAAGCCAGATGAATGTGTGTTCTGTAAAAAAGCAAAAACACCGGAAAAGGACGAAGAAAACTTTGTCCTCGCACGAGGCAAGACCTGTTTTGCGATCCTCAATCTTTACCCCTACTCAACCGGCCATGTGCTTGTCATACCGTATCGTCACACCTCTGATTTTGCCAAACTCGAGAGTATAGAAAGCAACGAGATGATGGACATGGCAAAGGAATTTGTCACGGTAATAACAAAGGCTCTAAAACCCGATGGTTTCAACCTGGGTATGAACCTTGGCAAAACTGCAGGAGCAGGCATTGCTGAACACCTTCACCTCCACATTGTTCCAAGGTGGGATGGAGACAACAATTTCATGCCTGTTGTTGGCAACATCAAAGTTCACCCAACCGACCTGCCGACAATCTACAAACAACTTAAAGAATACCTTTAATCTTTTTTTGTGTAACCTATCTTCTCCAATGACTTTTCGCATCTTGCCAGATATGCCAATTATCATCACCATTTCTATTGTCCTTTAAGTAAAACTTTCAATTGATATTTATTATCAACAAACACTCATCTTTACCTTGTCAACTACTGTAATTAACTTGACTTATTCAGTCACAAGACCTATTAATTTGATGTTTGAGAAAGGAATAGGAGGATTTATGAAGGCGATAGTTAAAACGAAACCAGCGGTTGGAGCAGAGTACCTTGATGTTCCAGTACCGGACAAACTTGCACCAGGCTGGGTTCTGATCAAAGTCAGGGCAACATCAATTTGTGGAACAGATGTCCACATCTGGAACTGGGATCCCTGGTCACAGGGACGCATTGGCGACAAAAAACTCCCACAGACGCTCGGTCACGAATGCTGCGGTGAAGTTGTTGAAGTCGGTCCGTACTGCAACAGGATCAAGGTCGGTGACTATGTAAGCTGTGAAACCCACATTTACGACCCGGCAGATCTGACCAGCCAGCTTGGCGTTCTCCATGTTGGCAAAAACATGAAGATTCTCGGCGTGGACACAAACGGTTGCTTTGCCGAGTACATTGCTGCTCCAGAGATTGTTCTTTGGAAGAACGACAAATCCCTTGTGCCAGAGCTTGCCTCGGTTCAGGAACCACTTGGCAATGCTTGCTACTGCACACTTGGCGAAGATCATGATATTTTTGGTAAAAGAGTTCTCATCGTTGGCGACGGTCCAATAGCCCTGTTTGCAGTCGGAATTGCAAAGGCGGCCGGCGCATCAAAGATTTTCCAGGTCGGCATGGCTGAATACAACCTCAAAATCGGCAAACAGATGGGCGCCGACATTCAAATGAACGTCCTCAAGGAAGACGCAAAGCAGAGACTCCAGAAGGTTCTCGACGAAACCGACGGATTTGGCGTTGACGTTGCCCTTGAGATGGCTGGCGCGGCATCGGCAATCGATGACTGCCTCAAGATGGTCAGAAAAGGCGGAAGGGTTTCAGCGTTCGGCGTTCTCTCCCAGTCCCAGACCACAATCGACTACAACGACGGCATCGTTTTCAAAGGCATCCAGGTTCATGGCATCAACGGCAGAAAGATTTTTGACACCTGGTACCGAAACGGCATGATGCTCTCAAATAACAAGATTAACATCAAACCAGTCGTCACACATTTGTTCATGCTTGACGAATACGAGAAAGCATTCAAGCTTCTGACAGCAAACCCAAGAGAATGCGCCAAAATAGTACTCTTCCCGGACAAGTCCGAGCTTGAGGCTGCAAAAAAGCGCATGGGTATGTAAAAAGGAGAAAATAAAAAATGGCATACGGAAAAATAAAAGAATTTCTCACCACTGAACTTGCCGGAATCAAAGACGCAGGCCTTTGGAAGAATGAAAGGGTCATCGTCTCCGAGCAGGGCGCAGACATCAAAGTCCGCTTCCCTGAAGACGCACCGACCAAAGAAACCCTCAACTTCTGCGCAAACAACTATCTCGGCCTCTCCTCACACCCAGACGTGATCAAAGCAGCCCACGAAGGTCTTGACTACAGAGGCTACGGTCTCAGCTCTGTCCGTTTCATCTGCGGCACCCAGGATATCCACAAGCAGCTCGAAAGAAAGATCTCAGAATTCCTTGGCACAGACGACACAATCCTCTATTCATCATGCTTTGACGCAAACGGCGGACTTTTTGAAACACTGCTCAAGGAAGAGGACGCAATCGTCACCGAAGAGCTCAACCACGCCTCAATCATCGACGGCATGAGACTTTCCAAGGCAAAAAGATACGTCTACAAGCACAACGACATGGCCGACTGCGAAGCAAAATGCAAGCAGGCACGCGCTGACGGCGTAAGGTTCATCATGATCGCAACCGATGGCGTGTTCTCCATGGACGGCGACATCGCAAAACTCAAGGAAATCTGCGACATAGCCGACAAATACGACTGCATGACCATGGTCGACGACTCCCACGCAACAGGATTCATGGGCAAAACCGGCCGCGGAACCCACGAGCACAACGGTGTTATGGGCAGAATCGACGTCATCACCACCACCCTTGGCAAGGCACTCGGCGGAGCCTCAGGCGGCGCAACATCAGGCAGGAAAGAGATCATCGACCTCCTTCGCCAGAGATCGCGCCCATATCTGTTTTCAAACACCATCCCGCCAGTCGTTGCCGCAGCTGCGCTCAAGGTTCTCGACCTGCTCTCAACCACAACCGAACGCCGCGACAAGCTGGAAGCCAACACCAAATACTTCAGGGAAAAGATGACGGCAGCAGGCTTCGACATCAAGCCAGGCGTGCACCCGATCGTCCCAATCATGCTCTACAACGCAAAACTCGCCCAGAACATGGCCGCCGACCTCTACGAAGAGGGCATCTACGTCATCGGCTTCTACTATCCGGTCGTTGGCAAGGGCGTCGCCCGCATAAGGGTCCAGATCTCAGCCGGCCACGAAAAGGCACACCTGGACAAGGCCATCGCCGCCTTCACCAAAATCGGCGCAAAGTACGACATCCTTGGCAAAAACAAAGACCAGGTCATCGAGAAGTACGGATTGTGACGAGATAAGTTAATACAGACCGACATTTTAACACATCTCCTCCAACCCCCGAGGGTATTGCAAACCTCGGGGGTTTTGTTTATAGTAACTAAGAAAATGGAGGGGAAATGGACATTGAGCAAATAGAGATGATTGACGAGATTGGCGCAAATAGTGAAAACATAGAAAAAATATTCAATAATTTCTATATCGTGCCTGACTATCAAAGAGCTTTCGTTTGGACAAATGATCATGTTAGGCAATTACTCGACGATTTAAAAGATGCTTTTCTCGATGAAAACAATAATATCATGAATGCTTCTGAATATTTTATTGGGAGTATTGTTGTAAGCCAGATACGTGATTCAGTAAATAAAAGCTTTGAAATAATTGACGGACAACAAAGGCTAACAACCTTTTTTATACTTTTTTGTGCAATTAGAGATTTTTTAAGAGAAAAAGGGATTGATATTCCTGAAAGCTTATCTTACCTAATAAGAATTAATAGGCCTAATCCAAAGAAAGTTGGTGTAATAGCGACATATCGAATAACATTACAGTATGAAGCTAATAAAGATTTTCTTGAAAATGTAATCGCAGGTACAGATTTTAAGAACAAGCTTGAACAAATAGAATCTTCAAAACTAAAATCAAATACAGAGATTAATTTAGCGAATGCATACAGAACAATAAGAGAGTTTCTTAGGAAAGACCTAGGGGATAATCAAGATAAAGTATGGTCTTTTTGGACAACAATAATTGAGAAAGTTAAACTAATAAAAATAATAACGCCCAGTGTTGATCGTGCATTGAATATTTTTGAAACTATCAATCAAAGAGGGGAAAGTCTTCAGGCTATCGATTTGTTAAAGAATCTTGTTTTTAGATCTGCTGAACACTCAGATTACGAGAGAATAAAAAAAACATGGTCTGAGATGCTTGATAATTTGAAACAAGCAAATGAAAAACCAATGAGGTTTTTAAGATACTACATCATTAACAGGTTCATTGATACTGCAACTGAACATACACCTCCAAAGGAAGATAATTTGTATAAATGGATAAAAATGTACAAAAAAGATATGGAAATTGAAAAAGATCCTATTGGTTTTGCAAAAGATATAAAGAAAGTAAGTGATACATGGTTGAAATATTCTAGATATTTATCTAATAGCGAAAAAAAAGATCAATCTTTAGAGAATATAGGCCTTATGTCAAATTGTAAAACAAAACAGCATTATCTTTTATTATTATCAGGAATTCACTTACAAGATGATCAATTTGTGAAGATTACAAAATATATTGAAAATCTACTTTATTTCTACACAATAACTGACATCCAACCGAAATACTGGGAAAGAAAGTTCATTAAGTTATCTAAAGAAATAAAGTTGTTAAACACATCTGAACAAGTCGATAGATTCATCAATAACAACATCAAAGATTATATTAACGAGAATATAAAACATTATGAGCTAAATTTCCTACAACTAAACGAGAATAATCTTTACCGATATCAACTAAAATACATATTAGCTAAAATCGCAAAATATATCGATGACAAATTTTCTGGACATAGTTTAACGATGCTAGATTATTATGAGAATTTAGCAACAATTGAACACATATTGCCTCGTAATAAAGGCGAATGGGTTTTTGACGATAATTCAAATTATGAAATGCATAAATCAATGCTTGGAAATCTTACATTGTTAGAGAACAAATTTAACTCGGCTGCATCAAACAACACTAAAGACAAAAAAGCAGAATTGTATAACAAATCAAAGTTCATTATCACATCTCTTTTATCCTCAGAACCATACATTGGTCAAGATTCAAACAAACTTAAAATATCAAAATTATTTTCAAAATCAAAAATAAATAATTGGAATACAAAAACTATTCAAGATCGTCAAGAAGCTTTGATGATTGTAAGTAAAAAAGTGTGGGGGTTGGACATATAACAGCAATATCTAAACCTTCTACTCCCACCCCATCACAATCCTGGTCTGGAACTCCTGGGGGGTCAGCTGGCCCTGCATCAGGCTTTTGAGGCTGGCTCCGGAGAAGCGCAGGTTCAGCCTGCGGTCGCCATCGCTTACCGTCAGGTCGAACTGCTCGGGGTAGAACCCGACCTCCTGCGCGACCGCGTGCGCCGACATCATCAGGCTCAGGCACGTTTCCTGCCAGTCCAGCTTTGCCTGCGAGCTGACCACAAACGTGCGGTCGGCAAGCGACACCTCGGCCTCAGGCTCGAGCGTCCGGAACAGCTCGAAAAACCCGTCCATGCCTGAGAACGCCTGCGACTTGCTGGTGAATGTTTTTGTGGCGAGCGCCTGGTTCCAAAACGCGATGTTGCCTACTGTTCCTTTTTCTTTTCCAAGAATCGTCTCGACGCCGAGGATGAATTCCATTTTTGCATCTGAGAATTTGTGGGTCAGTTTGACTTTCTGCCAGTTGAGCAGGAGATCGCCTGCCTTTGCCAGGTTTTTTGAACACTGAAGCGTTGCCACGGCCAGCGTTTGGGGAGAGTATCTGTGTTTTGAAACCAGCAAAATATTGATCATGACTGGGTCGTTGAGGTCTGATGAAATTTCCAGTCCTGTCAGTTTTCTTAGTTTTTCGATTTCATTTGTATGCTCAACCGGAATATTACCGCTGAGGCTGGTTGAATACCCAACAAAGAATGACGCCGCCAGAAAAACTATCATCCCTGCCAAAACAAAAAACCACGACTTTTTTCCCATGGGAGAAATCATAGCATTTTCCATCCTGAATAACAACATTTTTGCAATAATCCATTTAATTAGTTCTTGCCATAAACTTGGTTGAAATGGTTTTTGCAAATGATAGGAATTTAACATATCATTTTGGAGGTAGATATGAGGAAGATTTTAGCTATCGTTGCAGTGCTGGCAATCGTGGCAGTTTCATTCAGCTTCACCCCTGCAAACGCAGGCCCAGGCTTTTTCAAGCACCTTAACAGGACATTCCTGTTCAAGACATCGTCACTGTTTAAGCCAAACCCAGCCGTTTACCCGGTAGAAGCAAACAACCATTTTCATTACTCACTTAAAAATGTTCTCAGCAAGACAACAAAATTCCAGGGCGTGATGAACAATCTCGGTCCAACAACCCCCTATGACGCCTCAAACAAGTCAGGCGACTGGGAAATTGTTGAGTTCTGTTTCTCTGACGCATGCTACAACGCAGGCACAACGGGCACAACGGGTAAGGAAAAGGCAACAGGATATGAAGAAGTCATGACAGCTCTCTTCTCCCCACACAGCGTCGCATCAAAAGGCAAATTTGGTATGATGGGCACGGGCAGGGTTGATGTATGGCCACAAGGCGACAAGGGAACAATCGACTCACTCTATTTTGGATGCATGTTTATCCCGTTCACCGTTGCAAAGATGCAGATAGACAATAAAGAACTCAAGCTTTCAAAGTGTCTTACCTGGGACATCACAAACAGAGACAAATCCAAGAGATATCCAATAACAGACTCTGCCGACACACTCAAGGTTCCACCGGTCATCATCAAAAATTCTACATACCTTCCAATGAGAGACATGGGCGAAAAGGTAATTGGCAAAGATTTCTGCAAAGTCGGATGGGATGCTGCAACAAGAACAGCTTCATACACATTTGAATACAAAAACGTTTATTTTAAGATGATGCTTCCGCTTGATAAAAAGACAGTCACCCTCGAACTCAAGACAGGCGACGGCAAGATCCTTCGCGACAATGTCACGGTCACAACAGCTGCAACAATTTACAATGGCAGCACTGTCGTCCCGGATAGAATGGTCTCAGAACTTCTTGGCGCAAAAGTCAATTACGAAGCCTCAACAAAAACAGTCACAATCTACTTCCCAGAAGCAGAAGCCCCAGAACAATAAGGTTTGATTCAAATTCAAAAAAGCCAGGGTTGTTGCCCTGGCTTTTTATTTGGTTATAATCAGCTAAACAAATGATCAGGAGGCTCGCATGCCATTTGGAGACGTTATCCATGTTGAATTTTGCACAACAGATTTTGATAAGTTTAAAAAATTCTATGGTTTTTTCAATTGGACATTCAGAGAATGGGGCGGAGATTATCTCCTCTTCATGTTTCCGGACGACAAGCTTGGCGGTGGAATCGTGCTCGTAAAAGAGCCTACAGCAATAAAGAATTTTGAGCTCTACCTTTACACATCAAACATTGATGAAACCATACCAAAAGCCCAGGCTGTAGGTTGGAAGCTCGCCAAGGAGAAAACTCCAATTCCACAAGTGGGTTTCTTTGCCACACTCGAGGATTTTGACGGCAACAAAATAAGCCTGTTTGAAAACCTGCCTGACGCAAAAATGTAGATTTTCATGATAAAACTTCACAGCCTCTACGAGGCTTTATTTTTGCATTTTGGCCCCCAGCACTGGTGGCCTGGCGAAAACCCATGGGAAATCACCGTCGGCGCCATGCTAACCCAGCAAGTTGCATGGACAAATGTTGAAAAAGCAATAGCAAACCTCAAAACAGCCGATTTGTTGAATTTGGAAAAAATGTCAAATGCCAACCTGGATATTCTCAAAGAATTGATCAAACCTGTCGGGTTTTACAACCAGAAGGGTGCAAGGCTGCTTGATTTTGCCAAGTTGGTAAGCTGCAAATATGGCTCAATCGAAAAAATGTTGGCAAGGCCAACTCAAGAAGTCAGGCAGGAACTGCTCGGAATAAAAGGTATAGGTCCGGAAACCGCTGATTCAATATTGCTTTATGCTGGCGGTCATCTGACTTTTGTAATAGACGCCTACACAAAGAGGATGGCTCGATGTCTGCAAATTCCTGAGGCCGAAGATTATCACGCCCTGAAAAGTGTTTTTGAAGCCAACCTGCCAAAAGATGTTCAAGTTTACAACGAGTATCATGCCCTTATCGTCAGGCTGGGCAAGGTTTTTTGCAAAACAAAACCCAACTGCACAAACTGTCCTGTTATCGCATACAAACGATAATGAACCGAAAATGCCTCCAAACCGTAAATGTTTTTGGAGGTTTTTGATGAAGAAACTGCTATTGATTTTATGCGCATTTTTACTGGCTGCGCCTGTCTCTTTCTCCAAAGGCGAGTCGCCAGGTCTTGTCATCAAACCTGTGCATTACACGAACAAATCACCGTTTATTTTGGAGGGCAAGGCAGAGGCTGGAAGCGAAATAGAGATTCATGGGCAAGGGATAGCTTTTAAAGTAGGCGACGAGGGGTTGTTCAAAGTTGAGCTGAAAGTTGATGAGGGAATCAATCTTTTTGCCATCACAGCGACAAAAGACGGAGCAAGCTCAACCAAAGGATTCATGGTCGAAATGGACACGACTCCGCCGGAAGTATGTTTGTTCATCAATAGTAAGCTTACCAAGGAAAAAATGATAAATATTGAGTTACTGGATGCTTCCCAATTTGAGATCTTGGGGTTTACCGAGTCTGGTTGCAAGATTGATGCTGACTCGAAAAAATGCGCCGTGAACCAAATTGAATTCAAAGCAGCTTTTGAGCTAAACCAAGCCCCATCAGCGCTCGATCATCATCTTGATGTTACAGATAGATACGGTAACCAAACCGAAATAATTGTATTTTCCAATAACATACATCAACAGATTTCAAAAATGAAGATTGGTTCAGACTTAATCAACACAGATGGCAAAGAAATGAAAATGGACACGCCGCTCCAGCTAATTGGCAATACAGCCATGATTTCTCTGGATATTATTCCTGAGGCCATTTTAAAAGACTCAACAATTACTATCTCTGGAGATTCTTTTATAATCATTTCGGGGAAAAGTTGTTTAAAACTCATTGTTGACAAAAACTATTACGATTTTAATGGGAAAAAGGAAAATTTTTCTGGAACACCTCTTAAATTCTTAGATGGTCATTTCCTCGTTCCCCTTAGGCTGATATGCAGCATTTACAACATCAATCTGCAGTTTGACAAGAAAACAAATGGCATCACTTTAATCAGAAAGATATCAAAGATGGAGGAGATATGAAAAAGAGCATTCTGCTGGCAATAGCTGCCGTGATGATAATGCCAGTGTTTGGTGTTGGGGCAAAGGAGCCGGTTTTTGACGTCGGACATCTGTTCTACACAAACAAATCACCGTTTTTGCTTGAAGGGTTGGTAGAACCCGGCAGCACGGTATCTGTTTCTGGAATCAAGGGGGAAATTGAGGTCGACAAAAACGGCAAGTTTGCTGTCGATTTGCCGGTTAAGGAAGGTGTGAATCTGTTCTCGATGGTCATCGAGTTTGAGGAAATCATGACAATAAAAGGCGTGATGGTCGAGATGGACACGACTCCACCCGAGGTAACGCTGCTTGTCAAAGACAAACCGACTCAGGAAAAATCACTGAAGATTGAGGTTTTTGATGCTTCAGAATTCACAATTACTGGATTTACCGAGCCTGGTTGCAAGATTCTGGCTGATGATGTGGATTATTCAACCGGCAACGTCAAGTTTGAAGCAAAATTCAAAGTGGGAGCTGCTCCATCAAAATCAAGCCACAAGCTTGAAATCATCGACAGGTTTGGAAACAAGACAAAGTTTGATATAAATGCGATTAATGCTCATATTCGAACAGTAGTGCTTCAGCTTGGAAATTCCGTAGCTACAATTGACGAAAAAGAGTTTAATCTACCTGTTCCACCAACAGTCATTAAAGCATCACCGATGATCCCGGTGAAATTTATTGCTGTCGACGTACTCGGTGGAAGTATAGAATACAACAAAGCAACCAAAACAATTTTGGCCAAGGCTCTTGATACACAAATTCTTATGCAAATAAACAATAAAAAAGCTGCCATAAACGGCAAGGAAGTCAATGTTGTAGGCACACCTCCATTTATTGTCAACGGTTCTACAATGGTTCCGTTCAGGTTCATTGGTGAGTCATTCGGGTTTTTGGTTTCATGGAAAAGCGAAACCAAAACTATCACAATGACAAAGCCAATTTACGAATAACATTGTCAACCATATCAAAAAGGGCGCCTTTGACAGCGCCCTTTTTTGTTGCTCAATTTATTTTTCAAATCACTTGTTGTCTATCTGAGCTTTTTGAACCTGACCTGAGAAGTCTAATGTTACGACTTTCCATTCCATGAAAGCGTCGAGAACCTGGACGCCACCTTCGCGGTGGCCGTTGCCTGTGCCACGGGTTCCGCCAAACGGGGAGCTGACTTCGGCGCCGATTGTACCGGCGTTGATGTAGACAAGACCTGTTGTGATGTCACGAGCTGCAACCATTGCGTTGTTGACGTCTGCTGTGATGACCGATGACGAGAGACCGAATGCCGTGTCGTTGTTGATGTCGATGGCTTCCTCGAGGCTGTCGCATGGGATGAGCGCAACGACTGGTCCAAAGATCTCTTCCTGGGCAATTCTCATGTTCCTCTTGACGTCGGTAAACACTGTTGGTTTGTAGAATGCGCCTTTTGCAAGGTCGCCGTCTGTTGCAAACTCACCACCACAAAGGAGCTTTGCGCCTTCGGCTTTGCCAATTTCAACGTATTTGTGGATTGACTCTCTGGCGGTTTTGTTTATGACCGGGCCAACATCTGAATGGAGGCCGTGGCCAAGTTTGAGCTCTCCGGCTGCCTTTACGAGCATCTTTTCGAACTTTTCCTTGACTGCTCTGTGGATGATGATTCTCGAGCAAGCGGTGCAACGCTGACCTGTGGTGCCAAATGATGACCAGATGGCTGCATCAACTGCAAGTTCGAGGTCAGCATCGTCCATGACGATCATGCCATTTTTGCCACCCATTTCAAGCGAGGAACGCTTGAGCATCTGGCCGCAAACCGAGGCTATCCTTGTACCCACGTCTGTTGATCCGGTAAAGCTGATCATCCTAACATCTTTGTGGTTGATTAATGGTTCGCCAACTTCATTGCCACCACCCAAAACAAGATTGATGACGCCTGGATAGTCTTTGAGACCTGCATCAACAAGGGCTTCAAACATCCTGACCATGCAGCGTGGGGTGTCGGTTGCTGGCTTGACCACAACTGTGTTGCCAAGAATGAGAGCCGGTGCAATCTTCCATGATGGGATGGCAACCGGGAAGTTCCACGGAGTGATGAGTCCGCAAACACCGATTGGATCACGAACAACATAAATAAGTTTGTTTGTCATCTCAGAAGGAACCGTTTCACCCTTCATCCTGCGGCCTTCGCCACCAATGAGGTAGAACATGTCGATTGCTTCCTGGACATCGCCTCTTGCTTCGGCAATGACTTTGCCCATTTCACATGTGAGCTCGCGAGCGATATCTTCCTTTCGCTGTTCAAGGATGTGAGCTGCCTTCATCAATATTTCGCCACGAACAGGAGCTGGCACAGCCTTCCAGATGTTGAAGGCCTTCTTTGCTGCTTCTACTGCTTCATTAACGTCGTCAACACTGGATTTTGTTACTGTTGCAAGCAATTCGCCGGTTGCCGGATCAAAGTCGTCAAATGTTCTTCCGGTTACTGAATCCTTCCACATCCCATTGATGTAGTTCTTAAAATGCTGCGCCATTTTTTCCTCCTAGAATTTGAACGATTTTGCTACGTTTTCAAACAACTCTCTGTCCTTGCCTGACAAGGTTTTCCCAACAACAGCCAGTCCACAAAACTGGGTTATTGGCTGACTTGACGAAGCGGTTCTCTGGCCATAAGCAACATAAACATAAGCCTGACCGTTAAATTTTAAAGCTGGCGGCTTTAAGGTTGCCCAGCACGCTTCGGTGTCAACATCTTTTGAAAATGGAATTGTGAAGTTCTGGTAATCAGAATCCCCGTCATCATAGAATGTGACCTGTGGATAATTCTTGCAAGCATCAGGGAAATATTTTGTTGTTGCACCTTGCATGTAGACAATGATGGTGTCATTGATTTCGAGGTCTTCTACGTACCTGAAATCTCTTGTTGCAAGCTTCTCCTCAAGTTTGGAAAAATCCATTTCCGTCGGGTAGAAAACAATTTCTGCTCCAGCTTCAACCCTGTCTGTAAGGTTTACCGGAATCTTGGCAGGATTCTTTTCATCGTTTTCTTCAATTATCGACGGTGGAAACTTGAAAACTACGCTCTTCCAGCCCTCTGGCACATAGAAGCTTGGCCCTTCTGGCGTTTTTACAAGAACCATACCATCTTTTTTGTCTGGTCTTTCCTCTGAAGTTCCGCCATTCGTCTGGTCTCCATTGCCAGGAGTGTTCTGAGTGCTACCACAGCCAACAGCCAAAACGATCAGTGCCAGGGCAAATAATGCAAACTTTTTCATTCCAAAGCCTCCTCCAGCATCTGCCAGATGTCTTTGCTCTTTATCTTTTTTCCTGTGCCTTTTTCCTTCTCCTCACGGCTGACAGCCATGGAAGCGCGGAAAAGCGTTGACTCACAGGTCGGGCAGATGGTTGAGATGTATTCGGCACCTGTGTCAATTGCATCTCTGACTCTGCGTTTTGCGGTTTCTTTCACTGTATCTGGTGAATGAGCCTGAAGTCCGCCGCCGCCGCCACAGCACTGGGAGAAATTGTTGTTCAGTCTCATCTCAGCAAGGTCATAACCAAGCATCCTGATGATTTCTCTTGGGGCGTTGAAATTTTTGAGTCCTCTGCCAAGATGGCACGGGTCGTGATAAGTGACCTTTGAGGTTGATTTTTTGAATTTCATGGTCGGAAGTTTTTCAAGGATGATTTCTGAAGCGTGGACAACCTTTGGAAGGCCATAGTATTCCTTCAGAGTCAGGGTGCAGCTTGGACAGACTGTGATGATTGTGTCGTTGAGATATGGTTTGTAGACTTCCATGAATTTTGCCTTGGCTTGCTCGAATTCCTTTGCGTAGCCGGTGTTGTAGAGAGCATTTGCGCAGCAAACCTCATCGGTGATTCTCACCTTTACACCGAGTTTGCCAAGGACTTTGACAATTCTTTCGGCGTCGGTCTGACGGTCACGGTAGGCGCAGCCAAGATAAAGCTGAACTTCGCCGTCAACCTTGAACTGTTTTCCTGAACCAAGTGGATCGCCTTTCTCGATGATGTTTTTGGCGACAAGGTCGTTTTCTTTCTTTGTAAAACCTGCCTCGATAAGCTCTTCCCTCATGGCCTTGAAGATCTCGTTGTTCTTAAGGGCGCACTTTGCCTCACAATAACCACACATGGCGCAGAAGAACACTGAATCAGCAAGTTCCTGGGTCAGCTTTACTTCGCCTTCAAGCAAACCTTTTGCCTGCATCATTTTGCCTCTGGAGGCAAAACTCTCGATGAGTCCATCGCGGTATGTCGGGCATTCCTGGATGCAAAATCCGCAACGCGAACGAACGCATGTGTAGATGTCGTCTCTGAATTGTTCCAGGTGTTTCATTTTATCCACCTGCTTTCAAATTTTTTGCCAGGGTTCATGATGTTTTTCGGGTCAAACATGTTTTTAATTTTTTTCATCCATTCGTACGAAGCGCCGTGCTCGAGTTTGTTGAAACCACCAAGCCTGTCGCCGTCACCGATGTAGGTGCTCATTGTGCCGTCAAGTTCGATTGCCGCTATGCTCATGTCTCTGACAAACAGGAAGAAGTTTTCAACGTTCTTTGGATCCTTGTCATCGACGAAAATGGCAAACGATATCGATGGGGAAATCTTGCCGGCAACTTCGTTGTAAACGGTCATTCCCAGAATCTTCTGGTCGTACTTTGTGGAGTATTCGACAAACTTGTCATGGATGGCCGTGACATTGCCGATTGGAACGCCGACGTCAGCTGCACCAAACTTTCTGTCGCGCTGTGAGTCTGGCCATTTCTGTTTGAACGGTTCGAAATCCAGCGTGTGTTTTGATGCCCAGTAACCGGTGACGATTTCTTTTTCTTTGACTTCAACACCTATCGGAGCCATCTTTTCTCTTACTTTCTTTGCCATGAACTCTACAATGTCAGGGTCGCCAGCGACTGAGACAAAAGCAATTGCATCTGTCCATTCCGGAACCTCTGGCTCCTTGTTGTATTTTGTCCTATAGGAGTGGGTATAGAAATGCAATCTCTGCCTGTCATTGATGTGGAGTGATTCGAGCTGGATGCCTTCGGCAACCATTTTCTCGAAGGCGTAGCAACACTCACCCATCGACTTGACCAAGAATCCCATGACTTCTCTGGATTTTGGAAGGTACGAGACTCTCAGCGTTGCTTCGGTAACCACGCCAAGCGTTGCTTCTGAGTTGACGAAAAGGTGCATTATCTTGTAACCGGTTGAAGTCATATTAGCTTTGCGATGACCAAAATCGACAATTTCACCAGTACCGGTAACCACTTTCATTGATGTGAGGTATTCCAAAATCTTGCCGAACTTCATGCCAAAGGTTGAGTCATTGTCGCAACCGATGGCTGCGCCAATGGTTGAGGCTTGTTTGCTTTCCGGTTGGTGCGCCAGCCACATGCCGTGACGTGCAAGAAATTCGTTGAGGTGCCAGATGGTAATGCCAGCCTGGACGCGGACAGTCATATTCTTTTCGTCGAATTCGAGAATCTGATCCATGCCCTTGCTGTCGATCATTATTCCGCCCTTCCAGGCGTTGACTCCGCCACCCATGCCGGTTCCACCGGCAAAAGTGCAGACAGGGATTTCCAGATCGTATGCTGCCTTGACTACTTCGGCACATTCCTCGGTTGTCCTGGGGACAGCAATCATGTCAGGGATGTCGTTGTCATAGTCGTGCCTTGGGCTCCAATCCCTGCTGTAGCTCATTCTATGGGCTATGTCGATTGACACCCTTTTTCCAAGAATAGGCGACAATCTTTCGTACGCCTTTTTTATTTTTGCTTCATCAACAGCCATCAATCCTCCTTCATTTCACAGGAAATATAAATTCCATCGTCATTTTTTATGCGAGGCAAATATGGTATCAGGTCAGCTTTTGCGCATAACGCAAGGTCGCCTGTAAGAGTCTGATTTGAAAGGTATTGTCCATGTGATGATGCAAGCATGGCATCCATTCCACTGCCAAACCCGCCATGCACCATTTTGGCAACTCTTGCTCCATCGTCCATGTCAAAACCGCGAAGACCACCGATGCTGATAGCTTTTTGAATCATGGCGCCTGAGCAATATAAATCCTCAAGCGAAGCCTGGCCTTGATTTCCTGCGCAGATTATGGTCAAGTCGCGTCTTGTTTCTCTCATCATTTTGCCGATGGTGTCGGCAACCTTTGTAAGATTGAGTAGCGAACAAACAAAGGCTTGGCTGGCTTTGCCTGCTTCGAGGATGGCATATGTTCCGTTTGTTGTCGACAGAACAACTTCCTTGCCCTTAATCTTTGCGCTCAGAGTCTCGGTTGGAGAGTTCCCAAGCTGGAAACCTTCAATCTTTCGGCCTCCCCGTTCGCCGGCTAAAACACAGTTTGGATTTTCCACCTTAAAGTTTTTTGCCTGGTCGATGTCAAGCATTGGTTTTATCTTGCTTGCACCGCGTTCAAAAAGGCAGAGGATATTGGATGTGGCTCGTAAAACATCGATTACAACCACATAATCCTGGCTGATGTCAATACCGACAGGAGGAAAAAGTATGCAGTTTATTTTCACAGAAATGTAGTTTATTACGCATTCGTTTAACGTTCAAGTATATATCTGCTCAAGGTTAATGAAAAAAAAGAATCCTGCAAAAACGATTATTTCCCAAGCATGAGTCTGATGTTTGTCCAATAATAGACAGGACTCTTCTCGTTTTGTCCAGGCTGACCCGTTATCTCTGGAACTGAGCGCCATGTCCTGCCAAAATCTTCAGAAATGAACACTCTGAAGGATGTTTCAAAGTTGTCCAAATCAAGATTCGGTCTTATATAACCAGAGAAAAATGGCGGGAGACCAATCGTTGGCTTCATCAACAAACCTTTGTCATCAGTGTATTCAGGGATGAAAAGATCTGTGCTTGCCGAATTCATTGCGCCGATAACCATGTACGGATTTCCTCCGATGATACTGGTAAATCCAAGCTTGTGATGAAGGTATTTTGCGTCGTTCTCTCCTAGGATTTCAATGCCGCCAAGCAAAGTAGGGTCATCTATTCTTCCTCTCCAGCGATTGGTGGAGATCTCGATCATTCCTGGCGTGTTGGCGCGAATTTGGCCAACCTCGGCATATTCCGAACCAGCAAACATTCCTGTGCCTTTGACCCTTTGAAGGACTTTGGCTATCTGCTTTCTTGCGCCAGATGCATCCTTAACCCAAACACCACCGTCATCGGTCATGGTTTCGCCTTTAATGGTGTCGCCGTTTGTCCAGTTTTCAAATTCGATGTAGGAGTAAGAAATCTTTGGCTGTCTGACATCGATAAGAATTTTTCCCGGTGCCGGTCTCATCGGGGAGGTAAAATACTGGGTGATTGGTATCCAGACCTCGTTTTCCAGAGCATAAACCGAACTGCCAACATACGGTGACCATTTGTTAAAAATGTCTGAACCGCCAGAGCAGGTTACCACCATATCCTTGTCCACTGCACCTTCTTCTTGCGTGAAAGGCACAATGGAGATGATTGACGTCAGCCAGTTGGAAGGTTTTAGTGGATCGTAGTCCCTTTGAGGTCCGCACCTTATGTCGATTGAATTTACGGCAGTCCCAACGACCGATCCACGTGAACCGTTTTGTCCCTTGCAATAATGATAAGCCCAAAGCAAATCAGGTGCCCTTTGAGCGTAAATGGCTGGCTTTATGACATTGCCGATGGTTTTCCTCGTGCCTGCAGTAATGACTTCAATATTGCCATTTTCTACGTTGTTTATGGATATCATAAACATCCTGACAGTTGGCACGTCGAATTGTTTGAGTTCGGCAGGTGGGTCAGCCTTGACGCCAAAAGCACCAAACAGGGTCATGGATGAAACAAGCACCGAGAAAATCAGCGAGATAATTGGCATCATGTGATTCAGACCGAATCCTTTGATGCATCAAATCAGGTGCGTTCGAAAGTGAAACCTTTTGGTTTTCCTTGTGTCAAATTAATAGTGTTAATCCTTGCTGGGATCATTTTGTAATATTTTAGCAAAAATGGTTAAGCAGGCAATAAAAAGCGATTCAGCTTGACACAAGGTTTCATAAAAACTAAAATGAAGGATTGACTGGAGGTGCATGTGTACGCAATAACAGGCACGATTGAGAACTTAGACCTTGCTGTCATTCTCCAAACCATGAACATTAGCAAGAAAACCGGATGTATGGAAATCAAGACAGGTGAAGAAACATCTCGTATTTATTTTCTTCAGGGTTCCATTATCCATGCAGAAACAAAAAATCTTGAAGGCGAAACTGCATTCTACGACCTTCTGACGATAACCTCCGGCACCTGGGGATTTATTCCCGATGTGAGATCAAACAAGACAACCATCAGCAACAAAATTGAAGGGTTGCTTCTTAACTGGTCAAACCTGATGGACGAGTGGAACTCAATTCGAGACAGGCTCCCTCCAGATGACGCCATCCTCAAAATCATCCCAATTCCCGACGACGAGCGCGAACACATCGTTTTCAACATGGAAGAGTGGGAGGTTTTCAACCTCATCAAGGCACAGGGGTTGGTGGCAAAAATATTTGAAAACTCAACCCTTGGTCGTTTCAAAACATCCAAAGCCATTCTCAAGTTCATGAGTATGGACATCGCCATACTTGAAAAACAGGATACTGAAGATATAGACAAAACCATAAGCTTCCTCGACGATGTCGGCATAGAGCTTGGCGAACGAAACCTTGGCAAGAACCACTACCGCAAAATTGTCGACAAGTTCACTGTCGAAATCGGCAAAAAGTACAGGTTCATGAACGAGCTTCGCCTTGATGACAACCTCAAGTTCGTTGTTTCATTCTCAAAAGGATTGCTCAAGGAAGAGGTCATTGCAGCACTCAAGATGCTCCTGTGGAACATCATCGACTACGTCAACAGCCTTGTGGGAACCCCACTTGCTTTTGACCAACTTTCAAAAGTAATCACCAGGCACTTCCCGCCTGGAGACCAGCTCATGATCAAACTCAGTCTTGACGAATACATGGCTACAGAAGGTAGAGTAAAAAAATGAAGCTTTTCAACACAATGACGCGCGCAAAGGAAGAGGTCACCCCTCTCCATACCGGTAAAATTGGCATATACACATGCGGACCGACAGTCTACAACAAAATCCACATCGGAAACTTCAAAACATTCCTGTTCGAGGACATCCTTGTGCGGTATCTCCGCTATAAAGGTTACGACGTTACCCAGGTGATGAACATCACTGACATCGATGACAAAACAATCCGCACAAGCAGAGAGAAGAAAATACCGCTTGCCCAGGTTACAGAGCCGTACATCGAGATGTTCCACAAGGATCGCAAAGCCTTGCACATTTCGGACGCAAACTATTATCCAAGGGCAACATTCTATATTCCTCAGATGGTTGCTCTGGTAAAAAAACTCTTGGACAAAGGCGTTGCCTACAAGGCTTCTGACAACTGCATTTATTACTCAATCACCAAGTTTCCGGATTATGGCAAGCTTGCCCACCTTGACACTTCGTCGCTGATGTCAGGCGCTTCCGGCAGAAACGCTTCAGATGAGTACGAAAAGGATTCAGTCTCAGACTTTGCCCTTTGGAAGGCATGGGATGAAAACGACGGAGAGGTTTTCTGGGAAACCGAACTTGGCAAAGGCAGGCCAGGCTGGCATATTGAGTGCTCAGCCATGTCCATGGAGCTGCTTGGCGAAACGCTTGACATCCACACAGGCGGAATCGACAACATCTTTCCGCACCACCAAAACGAAATTGCCCAATCCGAAGGCGCAACTGGCAAAACATTCTGCAACTATTGGGCTCACAGCTACCACCTGATGGTTGACGGTGCCAAGATGAGCAAATCGCTTGGCAACTTCTACACCCTCGAGGATTTGGTCAACAGGGGCGTGTCGCCTGAAGTCTTCCGTTTCTTTGTGGTCACAAACCATTACAGAACCAGCCTCAACTACACCGACGAAGCCGTCAGGGCTGCAGGCAAGGCAAGAGGAAGTTTGATAGAGTTCGTCTCCAGGGTCAGAGCCATTCCAGATGGCAAGGATGTTTTCAACACCAAAGAGACTCTGGACAAGATGTTTGCCCAGTTTGACGAAGGCATGGACGACGACCTCAACACACCGGTTGCAATCGCTGCAATATTCGACGCCACCAGAGCCCTCAACAAGGCTATCGACGACGGACAGATTGGCACAAACGGTCGTGAGATGATTCTTGCCGCCATCGACAAGGTCAACTCTGTTTTTGCCTTCATGGAAGGTTCAGAACTTGAAGTTCCAGAGGAAATTCAAAAGCTTCTCGATGAACGCACGGCAGCCAGGAAGAACAAAGACTGGGTAATGTCGGACAAGATCCGTGACGATATTGCTGCCAAAGGCTACATCGTCAAGGACACCCCGCAGGGACAGCGAGTAATCAAGGCATGACCGATTCTGACGAAGTAGTCGTTGGTAGGAATTCGGTCACAGAGGTTCTTCGGTCAGACCTGTCCGTAAACAGGGTTGTCATCAGGCAAGGGCTGAGGCCTGAAACCGTTTCTGAGATAATCGAGCTTTGCAAACAAAGACACATCAGGTTTGAAACCCTGCCATCACAAAAAATCGAGAGCCTACCTGGCAACCCAAGAGATGTGGCTGCGTTTGTCAGCCCGATTGACTACGCTGAAATCGAAGACATCATCGAGGAAGCAGGCGAAACCTCGATAATTCTGGTTCTCGATGGTATCGAGGATCCTGGTAATCTTGGCGCAATCATCCGTTCAGCAGAATGCTTCGGTGTTGATGGTGTTGTTATTCCAAAAAACAACGCCTGCCCTATAAACATGACTGTGATGAAAACCTCTGCCGGGGCTGTTACGCATGTTCCAGTAGCAAGGGTGACCAACATTTCTGACACTTTGGAAAAACTAAAAAATGCTGGCTACTGGGTTTATGGAACTGACGCCAAAGCCAGGCAGACACTAGCAGGAACAAAATTCGACAACAAAACAGCCATCGTCATCGGCTCTGAGGGCAAAGGCATGCGACAGCTAGTATCCAAGCGTTGTGATGTGTTGGTCTCAATTCCGATGTTTGGTCGCATAAATTCCCTTAACGCCTCGGTTTGCGCAGGCATAGTGCTTTACGAAATATCCAGAACTGCAAAATAGGCCGTCTCGGCAAAAAACATTTCCCATTCAGGTTAAATGTGTTATTATTTTTTATAAACATTGATAACGCAAAAAAGCATCAACCAAAGCCACAAAGTTTTTATTGAAAAAACACTTGGACAACTGGAGGTTTTATGGTTCTTGACTGGATTTTTTCACCATATTGCTCAAGTGGCTGGATTGCCCATCAGGCAGAGGAAGTTTTTGGACTTACGTTAAAATCCTGGAACCTTGCTGACGTTCGGGATGCCATGTACTCAATCATTCCAAGGCACATTGGTGACAAGGTCAAGGAGATAAGACAAAAAGGTCTTTGGTCGAACCTTCAAGGCGCAAAACCCCTCTTTTTCATCGATGGACAGTTCATTGGTTCCCACCGCTCGTGGGAGTCGCTTTCAGCAGAGATTGTTGCTCGTGGTGGTGTTAAACAATCAGAGCCAAACATCCCTGAATGTTTTGTCCACCCAAGACTGAACTCAAATCGAGAAGACCCAACCATCATGGTCAAAGAGGTCACCGATCAGGATATTTCGGGTCAAGGCTTACCATCCCCAGGAGTCTGTCTTGATTGCAGGTTCGGCGACCTTGGTGCCATTGAAACTGTTCAGTTTATGCGCGACATAACACTCAGCTATGGCAGGATGATGTGCATTGCGTTTATTAACTCCGATGTTGCCGGGTTCATCACGCATGTCCCAAAACCAATAGCATGGAGAATAGGTTGCCGATTTGTCGACGAACTGCCCGAGATGAAGGTTTTGCAAATCATCGACCTGTTTGTTTATCCCAAATTCCGCAACAGGGGTGTAGCCACAGAATTGCTCAAACACACAAGAGAGTTCGCCAGAAAAATGAAAGTCGAAAGGATTGAGGTGTTTGCAACCATCAATGACGTTGGTCAGGAAATGTTTGTACCATCGACCGGTTCACAGTACCCATATCTCAAACAAGAGTTTATAAAGAAAAGAACCATACTGGAGCCTGACGGATCAAGAGAATTGACACCTGAAGGGCTCGGAATCAATCATCTGGTGCTCAAGATGCAGCAATAACCTATTCATCCTCAACACCAGTATGTTATCTATTTCTGTTTTACCAAAATCTTGCCCAGTATGTCCTGGAAGTCGATGTATCCAGGCTTGTCTGACTGTGGCGGAACGAAGAAACTATTGTTTCGATCAACTGCCAGTTCATACGGATACCTGTAAGTTATTGCCTGACCAAGATAATCCAGAAGCTGTGCTTCGGTGTCAGGGTCTGCCGTGAAGACGATAGGGTTGGTAAAATTGCCTTTTGCTATTTCTGTTGTCAACGTTTTAACACTGTCAACGTAGAGATTTATAACATATTTTTCTCCGGACTTGAGAGCATTCACAATCTTTGATATACGCTCGTTTGCGCTTTCAGAAAGCTCTACTCCAAAAAATATTCCTTTAGCGTAATTGTCATTAACCATAATGCCGGCCTGTGTAATATCCTTACTGGATGCAATTTTATTATTGTCTTTGTCAAGAAGACCAGGCTCACCCTTCATCAGAAGCATGGAAGCCATCATGTTTGGGTCTTTTGCTCCGGAAACCTCAAGCACGGCATATTTTTCCTCGCGAACGTCAAAAATCCTGAAATCGCAAAGTTTTCCGCATCTATTCTTCATCAGATCCCTCAGCTGAACCCAATCCGGCTTTTCTGTTTTAGTCGGTGCGATGATCATGTGAAGCTGTGATAAATAGTTTTTTGGCTTGTCGTCACATTTGATGAAAGTTAGCATGCAAAAGACAAGGACAATTGCGCCAAAGATTATGGCAGCGGCAATACCGAGTTTTCTCATATATTATTCCTGTTCAAGTTCGAGAAGAACGCCACCGGTTGACTTCGGGTGGACAAAAGCGATTGGTTTGCCGGCAGCGCCAATCCTTGCAACTTTGTCAATCATGGCAATGTTTTTGCCAAGCAATTCTGCTATCTTGCCAGAAACGTCGTCACATTCTATCGCGAGGTGATGGATTCCAGGTCCTTTTTTGTCGATGAACGCCTTGACAGGTGAATCATCCGATGTTGGTTCAAGCAGCTCTATAACGGTTTCATGCCATTTAAGCTTTGCAACTTTGACTTTTTGTTCAGGAACGACAGACTCATGGTCAAGAACAAAACCGATGTCTTGCCATGCTTTTTTTGATTCCTCGAGGTTTGTAACAGCAATGCCGATGTGTGAAAGTCCAAACATGTCTATCATCCTTCCTGGTATTCGCCATAAATGTCACGGAAAAGGCAGCAGATTTCGCCAAGGGTGGCATCTGCATTGACTGCTTCAATGATGGCTTCCATCATGTTTCCAGTGCCTTTTGCCACAGCTGTGAGATTGTCCATGGACTGTTTCCATTTTGTGTTGTCGCGTCTTGCCCTGTAGTCGGCCATTGCTTTCATTCTGACATTTTCATCCACGCCGGCTCTTGCAAGATCGACAACCGGCTTTTCGTTGGTTGTGAACTTGTTCACGCCGACGACAACCTGTTTGTCCGCTTCGACATCCTGCTGGTACTTGTATGCTGACTTTGCGATTTCGTTCTGGAAGTATGCGCGCTCAAGGCAGGTAATTGTACCACCCAGCTTTTCAATGCGGTCAAGATACTCATAAACATCATTTTCAATCTTGTTTGTAAGCGATTCGATGTAGTATGAACCTGCAAGCGGGTCGACCACATCGGTAACACCTGTCTCATAACCAATGATCTGCTGGGTGCGAAGAGCAATTGTTGCTGATTTCGGCGACGGGAGTGCGAGCGCCTCGTCAAACGAGTTGGTGTGAAGGCTCTGGGTTCCGCCAAGCACAGACGCCATGGCCTGGAACGCAACACGGATGATGTTGTTTTCCGGTTGCTGAGCAGTAAGCGTTGATCCGCCAGTCTGGGTGTGGAAACGAAGCAGCATGGATTTTGGATTCTTTGGCTGGTACTTTTCCTGGAGTTTCCTTGACCAGATACGCCTTGCAGCCCTGAACTTTGCAATTTCTTCAAGGAAGTTGTTGTGGCTGGCAAAAAAGAACGAGAGTCTTGAGGCAAAATCGTCGATGGTCAATCCACGCTTTAAGAGTTCGTCAACATAGGCAAAGGCATCTGCAAATGTAAATGCCAATTCCTGGACAGCAGTCGACCCGGCTTCACGAATATGGTAGCCAGAAATTGAGATGGTGTTGAATTTTGGTAGATTTTTTGAACAGTATTCGATAAGGTCGCAGTTGAGTCTCATTGACGGCTTGACTGGATAGATATAGTTGCCACGGGCAATATATTCTTTAAGGATGTCGTTTTGAACCGTTCCCTGGAGTTGTGAAACGTCTCCACCCTGTTCCCTGGCAACCCTCATGTACATTGCAAGAACGACGGTTGCAGAGGCGTTTATGGTCATTGATGTAGAAATCTTTTCAAGAGGAATACCGTCAAAGAGCATTCTCATGTCGTCGATGGTCGATACCGCCACACCAACTTTGCCGACTTCGCCAGCACTCATGTCGTGGTCAGAGTCATAACCCATTTGGGTTGGAAGGTCAAAAGCAGTCGAAAGACCGGTCTGGCCTTTTTCAAGCAGGAGCTTGAAACGCTGATTGGTTTCCTGCGCAGATGAGAAACCTGCGTACTGTCGCATTGTCCAGAGCTGCCCAGTGTACATTGAAGGGTAGACACCTCTTGTGTATGGATATGCTCCGGCATCGCCAAGGTCGTGGCTGTAATCCATCGACGCTATGTCTTCCGGTCTCCAGATGATCTTTTTTTCACTCATGATAATCCTCCAGCATTTTTCTTGTAGTATCTATGTTTCTAGTAACTTCAGCGATCAACGCTTCTTTTGATTCAAAGGTACGCTGACCACGAAGATACGATACAAACTCCAATTCAATATCATGATTGTACAAAACACCGTCAAAGTCAAGCAAATGAGCCTCTATGCTCCTCTGGGTGTCATCGAAAGTAGGTCTGTTGCCAATGCTGACTGCAGATTTTATCAACTTTCCATCAAACCTTGCCAAACAAGCATAAACGCCATCGCCAGGCACCAGCTTCATTTTGTCTGGAACAACAACGTTTGCCGTTGGGATGCCCATTGTTTTGCCAATGCCGTGACCGTGAACTACCTGACCAAAGATTGTGTAGTTTCTGCCAAGCATCTTTGAGGCGTCTTCAACCTGACCTTCAAGCAACAGGTTTCTTATTCTTGTCGACGACACAGGTTTGTTGTCGTACAAAACCGAACCAATGACCTCAGCTTCGATGTCCAGCTCCTGACAATACTTAACCAAATCGGAAGATTTGCCCAAGCCACCCTTGCCAAAGGAAAACCCAGGTCCACACACAACAAAACCTGCATCGAGTTTGTCTTTTAGAAATATTTTTACAAAATCCCTTGCCGGGAGATCCCTCAGCTGCTCGGTGAAGTCAAACAGCATCAATACATCAACACCCAACGAACCAAGGAGCTTGGCTTTCTCGTCATGTGGGGTCAAAAGTCCTCTAAAACTAGGGATTGATTTTGTGTAAAGCAGTCCATTGAAAGCAAATACTGCTGAATATGCGCCAAGTTGCGCAGTTTTTTCCAAGACCCTTTGAGTAAGTTTTTGATGACCGATATGCACGCCATCCATGTAACCGAGCATTATGCAACCCTTTTTGCTTTGTGTTTCGAATTTGAAAGGGTCGCCGGTTATGGTAATCATATCACCCTTTCAGGGATTATCTCGCCTGTGGACAACACAAGTTTGCCAATGGCTATAAACTCGTTTTGCCAGTGGAGCCTGACAATGCCTGCAGGAGCTGGATAGCCTTGAATGATTGCGTTGTTGCCAAGTTTTATCTTGTTTGCCTGTCGGTCATTGAGTTCAACTTTTGGAATGTGTTCAATAAACTTGTACATCGGCACAAGCAATGATGGTTTGTCCTGGGCTTCTCTGACCTGGTCAAACGTAACACAGTCTTTGACGTCATAACCCATGTCCCTGGTACGGACGAGGGAAGTCATGACCGCGCCACAACCACAGTTCATTCCGATATCGGAAATCAGTGACCTGACATATGTACCTTTTGAACATTCAAGAATGAATGTGCCTTCGCCAGTATTTTGGTCATACGAAAGCAGTTCAAGCTTGAATATCTCTATTGAGCTGGGTTTTCTTGGCAACTCAATCCCATTGAGGGCAAGTTTGTAAAGCCTGACGCCATCAATACATTTAGCTGAAAACATTGGCGGTAGCTGGTCAATTTTGCCGGTGAACTCTTCCATGATCATCTCGATCATCTCTTTTGTGATATCTCCACCATAACCGTGTTCAGAGATTTGTCCCCAGATGTCGTATGTGTTTGAGGTCAGACCAAGCTTGAAACCAGCGATGTAGGTTTTGGGTAGTTCTTTGACGTACGGGACAACTTTTGTGGCGTTGCCAAGCATGACCATGAGCACGCCTGTGGCGTTAGGGTCAAGGGTGCCGGTGTGCCCAATCTTGGGGCAGTCGAAAACCGCCTTGAGAATGTTGCCAACTTGAGCTGAAGTCATCCCAGCCGGCTTGTTAAGCGGTAATCCACCAGATATCATTTTCCCAGTAATGGCTCAAAAAGCTCGAGCAAGGCGCTTTTTACATGGAGCCAATCTCCTGTTGCGGTGAAGCCGGAAGCATCGTGGTGACCACCGCCTCCAAATTTGTTTGCAATCTTGCTCAAGTCCAGTTTTCCTCTGCCCCTCATCGAAACCCTGAACTGTTCAGGTTTAAATTCTTTGCAAAGGATATAAACTTCCGGTCCGCCCAGCTTTCTGACTTCATCGATTATAAAATCAGTGTCACGGTGCCTTGCGTCAAACTCGGTAAGGTCATCCCAGGTTACAACCGACATGGCAAGCTGACTGTCAAGGCTGACTGTCAGCCTTTCCATTGTCTTGCCAAGGAGTTTTCTGTTTGAAAACGGCATTCGCTCGTAAATAAGTGATGAGTATTTTGATATGTCAAATCCGTTGTCAATGAGCTTGCCAACAACTTTCATGGTGTCAGCCGTTACATTTGGATATTTAAAATTACCTGTGTCTGTTACGATTCCTGCAAAAATACCGGTCATAACGTTATTTGTGATCGGAAAACCGGCCTCGAGAAACAAAAAATAAAGCAGTTCAGCTGTGGCGCTGGCGTGTGGTTCGATGCAGGCTTTAGCTGGGTAATCTTCTTTTGAAGGGTGGTGATCTATAACAAGAGTGTCGGAGTTTTGCGGAAGCGATGTCAATCCGACTCTGTCAGGCGAGGCTGCATCAACAATAATTATTCTGAAGCCTTCGGCTACATATCTTGAAGCCAATTCGTCTGTGATACGTTTTATTAAATCGAATCCAGCCAGAAAGTCATAATATTGCTGGGGTTCATCAGTTGTGCAAACTATCGCCTCTCCGCCTGATTCAGTTATGGCAGCATAGAGGGCGCATGCCGAACCTAAGGTGTCGCCGTCAGGATTTTGGTGAGTCAGAATCAGAGCTTTCTTTGTTCTCTTCAGCTCCTGCGACATCTGGGTTCTGTTGATTCTTTCCATCCTGTTCCAACTCCATGAATTGTTTTTCCAGTTTTTCAGCGTTGCTGGGGGTATCGTCAAACTTGAAGCGAATGGTGGGCGTTTTGCCCATCTTGAGCATTTCAATGACTCGCCTTTGAATGAACCTGTTTGCAGCTGACAACCCCTGGGCTGTCTTTGTGCGTGCTTTTTCATCCCCGATCACTGAATAGTAGACATCCGCATTTTTGTACTCGTCATCAATTTTGATTTTGGTAATAGTTACGAACCCAATTCTCTTGTCTATAATGTCGCGATGCAGGATCATCGATATCGCGCTCTGCATCATCTCGGTTATTCTGTGTTTTTTTACGTTCATTCCCAAACTTCCCGCCGAGAGATTGTCATGTCAAAGGGGACAAGTCTCTGGGCTGTTTCGATCATTTTGTTTATTGTCATGTCTAGCTGAGCGCCATTGCTGTTGATAGTAACAGCTGCGACAACCATCATTTGATGGCTGTCAAGCAAATCAGATTCCATGGTTGCGCAGTTGAAGCTGTTTCTAAGCTTGTGCAGCACTGGTTGTACCAACGATCTTTTATCTTTGAGCGAATGGACGCCTTCGAGTCGAAACTGCATCTCGACCAATCCAACCAAATTAGATCACCTCTTTGGTCTCGTAGAACTCAAGGATGTCGCTCTCATGAAGATCATCATAACCGATGAGGCCAACACCGCATTCATAACCCTGTTTGACTTCCTTTGCATCGTCCTTGAAACGTTTCAGAGTCTTTATCTTGGTTTCATGGACCGGGAACCTGTTACGGATAATCTTGACTTTTGCATCGTTTCTTGCAACACCCTCGATGACAAAGCAACCGGCGATGTTTCCAAAATCAGAAATATTGAAGACTTTTCTGACCTCGGCCTTGCCAATAAGGATATCTCTATACTCCGGTTTAATGAGCATCTTGATGGAATCGGTAATCGCATCGGTAAGGTCGAAGATGATGTTGTAGATTTTGATATCAACGCTATTTTGCTTTGCCAGTTTTTTCGTGTTCGAATCAGCCTGGACGTTGAAGCCAACGAGCATGGCCGATGAAGCCTGGGCAAGAAGGACATCATTATCATTGACAACACCGACTCCTGAGAAAACTATGTTTGCGGAGATGTCTTTTATTTTTATCTTTGAGATCGCGAATTTCACTGCATCCAGGGAACCTTCCGACTCAGCTTTGACAACGATGTTTAGTTTTGTTGAGACCTGCTGATCATAGACAGCAAAAAGTTCATCAAGATTGGCAGGTATGACTTCTTGCTCTTCCTTGTCAACTTCCACCTTTGGCGCTTCCGTTGCTTTTTCTGCTGCACGTTTTCTGGAAATGTCGGATGAAAGAAGAATTGAGCCTGGTTTTGGAACCGAATCGAAGCCCATAATCTTAACCGGGCAAACCGCCTTTATCTTATCGGTACGCTTGTCCATATCATCAAAAAGCGCTTTGACTCTGCCCCAGCTGCCACCAGCCTCGATGTAGTCTCCAACCTTAAGTGTTCCACTCTGAACAATGGCTGTCGCCAGTGGACCTACAAATTTGTCCATCCTGGACTCGATTATGGTTCCGGCTAGCTTGCCGTTTTTGTTCATCTTGAGCTCGAGAATATCAGCCGTCAGGAGAATCATTTCAAGAAGCTCTGGCACACCCTGGCCGGTTTTTGCAACTATCGGGACAACGATGGTCTGACCACCCCAATCTTCAGGTGTGAGACCAATATCGGTGAGCTGCGTTTTGAGTCTGTCGATGTTTGCACCTGGAAGATCCATTTTGTTGGCAGCAACAATGATGCTGACTTTTGCTTCCTGGGCCATCTTCAATGCTTCAATGGTTTGCTCTTTGATACCTTCGGTTGCTGCAACGACAAGAATAACAATGTCAGTGACATTCGCACCTTCACGTCTCATGGCCGCAAAAGCCTCATGGCCAGGCGTGTCGATAAAGCAAATATCTCTGTTATTTACGGAAACCTTGTAGGAACCGATACTTTGCGTAATACCACCAGCCTCGCCAAGGGCAACCCTGGCCTTCCTGATGTAGTCAAGTAGTGTTGTTTTACCATGATCGACGTGTCCCATGACTGTAACAATCGGCGCTCTGGTGATGAGGTTTTCATCCTCGAGCTTACCGTCACCGTCAGTCTTAAGTCCAAATGCCGATGAAAGCATGGCAAGTATTGGACCAGTAAGTTCTTCTTCAGGATTTGGAACATAACCCTGCTTCAGCATGAAACCCATCACTCTCTGCTCGGGTACTCCTGCTGTTTTTGCAAAAACTTCAATTGTGAGTTTCTGCTTAATCTCTGGTTTTGGCGCAGTTTTCTGAGGCTGTTGCTGCTTGGACTGCTGATGTTTTGGTTTGTGCTTTGCTTTGAATGCGTATTGTTCTTTGTCGACAATGTATTCGGCCGATTTTGTGCCCTTATCTTTTTTTGGATCTCTGTAATCGGTCTTTATCGGATCAGGCATGGCAGGCGTGATTGGCTTACCAAAACCACCGCCCCCCGATTTATTGAATGGTGGTTTGCTTCCAAATGCTGGCTTGTTGCCAAAGGCCGGCTTGTTACCAAACGCAGGTTTGTTGCCAAATGCCGGTTTGTTGCCAAACGCTGGCTTGTTATTGCTATAGTTGGGACGACCTGAATCCGGTGGTCTTCTGTAATCCGGTCTGCCCTGCTGAGGAGGCCTGTCGGTTCTTGGCTCTGGATTGATCTCTGTTCTTGGCTTCTGTCCAAGGAATAACTCTCTTGGGTCAATCGGCTTGACAAGCTTCGGGGCTTGAATTGGTCTATCGAAATGGGAGAACCTGTCATCTTTCTTTGGATCAGGCTTCTTTTCTTTTTGTTCTTGTCTATGATCAGATTTGTGTTCCGGTTTATGATCAGACTTTTGCTCAGGAACATGTCTTGTTTCCTGCTTTTGCTCTGCTGGTTTTGTTTCGGCAATCTTGTGCTCAGGCTTGAACTCTGTTTTTAATGGTTTCTTTTCCTGTGGCTCAACTTTTGTTTCTGCTTTGTGCTCTTCTTTTACTTCATGTTTTTGTTCAGTTTTGTGCTTTGTTTCTGGTTTGTTTTCAACTTGGCTGTCAGCTTGCGCATCTGGTTTCTGTTCAACTATTTCAGTTTTTTCTGATGGTTGTTCGGCTGGTTTTTCGTCTATCTTTTCAACCTGAGCGATTATCTCTTTTTCAATAGTCTGTTTTTGATGCTTCTGCTTTGGTTCGATAATCTCTTTTGGTGGTTCCGCCAAAACCTCTTCAGCCTTTGGCTCTACTGCTGGTTTAGCAGCCTTAGCCATCGGTTGCTCGATTTTTTCAGTTTTTTGCTGTTTCTTTTCTGCTTCAAGTTCGGTTTCGGTTTTTTTGGCTTTTTCTTTTGTCGAGACTTCAGACTTGAGAGGAACGTCCTTGAGTGTGAGCTTCTTTTTCGGAGGTAGGAGCGGCTTGAGGAGTTTTTTGACCACGACTGTTTCTGCCTCTGGAACCTTCGGCGCTTTCGGTGTTTCTACCGATTCACCGGCAAGCATTGCTGCTTCAGCAGCCTTTGCAAGCTCAACTGCATCTGCTGTTGCAGCCTTGATTGTTGGCGTTCTTTTCTTGACTATTTCATCAAAAAGACTTGCCTTTGGCTTCTTGGCCAGATGGGCATTCTGTGCATCCTCTGTCGATGTTTTGTGCATCTTCAAAGAAATCATGGCACGGACTCTTACTATCACTGCGTCATCGAGTGAATCAGATTCGGACTTGACCGTCACGCCAAGCTTTTTTGCCATATCTATTACGTCTGCAGTGGCTACGCCTGTTTGCAACGCAAGTTCTTCAACTGTCATCTCGCTCATCAATCACCTTTAACTGGTTTATCACACTATCAAGGTCGCTTTTTGAAACTCTCTTTTTAAGCGACTTTGAAATAGTATTCTTCTTTAACAACTTTTCAATACATAAAACATTTTTACAGATGTATGCACCTCTGCCAGGAGTTGTTTGGCTTATATCCAATTCTAGTTTGTCGGATATTCTCAAAAGATTCGGTTTTTCTGCTTGCTGGCCACAAACAACACACGTTCTCAATGGCATCAGTCTTCGAGCACCTTCATATCGACTTTGAAACCGACAAGCCTAGAAGCAAGTCTGACGTTTGAGCCTTTCTTTCCGATGGCCAGGCTGAACTGATCCTGTTCCACCTTAACAATAGCTCTGTTCTCATCCTCGATTATCTGGACCGAGTAGACTTTTGCTGGTGAAAGAGCAGAAGCGATGAACTGTCTTGGGTCCTCGTACCATTTAAGGACATCAATACGTTCACCCTTGAGCTCGTCAGAGATGACATTTATCCTTACACCTTTTGTGCCAATGCATGAACCGACTGGGTCGACCTTTGCCTGATTGCTCGAGACGGCAACTTTCGCTCTCACGCCAGGATCCCTGACTACACCGCAAATTTCAATAACCCCTTGGATTATTTCCGGAATCTCCAGCTCCATAAGCTTGACAAGAAGCTGTGGGTGAGTTCTTGAGATGACAACCATTGGTTCTTTCGATGTTCTGTCGACTTTTAGGATATAACAATGAAACTTCCTGCCAGGTGAATAGACCTCACCGGGTATTTGCTCTGCTCTTGGCAATACTCCTTCAGCTTTGCCGAGATTGAAGTAAACATTGTCACCAGAAATTCTGCTGACTTCACCAAAGACCATGTCATGTTCTTTGGATGTGAACTCACGGAGAACCTTTTCCTTTTCGGCCTCTTTTATTCTTTGTGTGACAATCTGTTTGCAGGTTATGGCAGCAAATCTACCAAAATCTGATGGTGTAACCTCAAACTTCAGCAAGTCACCTTCGGTTGCTTCTTTCTTATAACGCTTTGCTTCAGCAATCGACAGTTCTGATTGAGGGTCTTCGACATTTTCAACCACTGTTTTGACAGCCAGAATGTCTATCTTTTTTTCTTTATCATCAAGAATTATTTCAACGTTGCTGGATGACTTGTATGCCTTTTTGTAGGCAGCAAGCAGACCCTGTCTGATTGCTTCAAGAAGAACATCGTAGTCAACTTCTTTTTCTCTGGAAATATCCATCAGAGCCATAAAGAATTCTGCCGCTTTCATAATAACCCCCTAGCCCACTAATCTTGCGCTTGTCACATCGGAAAGCGGTATAGCCAATTCATTTCCATCAACGTCGATTATCGCTTTTTCATCTTTTATCCCATTGCTCCTGCCTGTCATGTGTGTCCTGTTGGCAAGATGCAAGGTTACTTCCATACCTTTGAAAACATCAAGCTCTTCGAGCTTGCGCAGCTTTCGGTCGATGCCAGGAGAGGAGACCTCAAGCCTGACATAATCCGGAATCTCACTATCAGTTTCGAGCATGGGATGAAGCTTTTTTGTTATGCGAACGCAATCGTCAATGCCAATACCTTCTTTTCTCCATACAACAATGGAGACCAGGTAATCCGATCTGGCAAACTTTTCTGATATGTCGACAAGGACATACCCAAGCTCATCCAATGCAGAAAGAACCAGCTTCCTGGCTCTTTCCAAGTAACTGTAGCTAATAATTCCAGCCCCTTTCAAAAATACTTTTAATATATATACTTCATTATGTTGTCATTATCAAGATGACAGCTTGGACAAACAAACCTAAAACAAAGGTAAAAAACTTGTCTGTTAAGGATAAAATGTTTATAATCAATTCATAATATTTCGAGAGGTACTGATGGCTGAAGCCGGTGAATTGAAAATTGGCGGACTGGACATATCTGACATACTGGGCATAGGTCACTCTGGCTTGACCTACAAAGCAAAAGATAATCAATCCAGGGATGTAGTCCTGAAAATTGTTAAGTGGGAATACAACCACGATGAGATGCTGTTTGCGCTGATGAAGCTAAAGTATCTCCGCAAAATAGAGCATCCTAACCTGGCTCCAGTCTATGACACAGGCGTAACCGAAGCTTCAAAAATTTGGTATACAAGACCTTTCTTTGACTGTCAATCCATTCATCACCTGCTTGGGCAGATGGATGAGCAATCAATGGCCAATGTGTTGTTTCAGATAGCCGATGCTCTTGATTTCCTTCACAGGCACGGTTTTGTTCATGGAAGCCTCCGCTCAGACAACATCAAACTGGTCAGGCAAAACCCAAAAGAAACCGGTCTTTGGTGGACGCCAAGGCTTTTTGAGTTTCCATACACCGTCAAAATGACAGGCTACGGCGTGGACGACATCTCTGCGCCTAATTTGAGCAAAGCTGAATCGCCCAGACAAGACCTGAAGAATCTGGGAATGATGGTCTGTGCATGTCTTGGAATAGACTGTGAAGGAAAAACTCCCGAGCTCAAAGATCTAAAGAATGGCATCCCTGATAGACTTCAAAGTGTCATTGCCAGACTGCTTGGTATCGGCCATGAGGAGCCATTCACAACGGCTCAGCAGCTAATCTCAGCGCTGCCGGATATGCAAATCAAACCTGCAGGAGAAATCTCTCTAAACAGACTTCAAAAAAGTATCGACAACCGAAAATCAGTCGAAAAGAGGAATTTGCTTCGTGATCTTCTGTCAGAATCAGCAGTTTCAGGGAAAATGGTTCTCGTCGATGGCGATGATGGCAGTGGCAAGACACATTTAATAAGGGAATTCTGCAACTCCTTGGACAATCAAGATCACTGGCTTTCAACAGTCACGTGCCAGTCACGCATCAGCCCTCTTGAACCAATCATCAGATTCAACAGGGATATCATTGCAAACATTAAGGAATCGAACGCTGCTGTTCTGAAAAACTTTCAAGCTGTTCTTGATCAAATCGAGGGTAGAGTCGATCTCCCAGCTGACGAAATATTCCTGAATCAATCGTCTCTTTTTGAGGCATATCTGTCTTTTCTTGGTGAGATAAGTCATATCAAGCCAATATGCTTGATCATAGAAGACCTGCACAATGCATCGGACACGATGCTAAGACTGGTCAGCCACCTGCTCACTTCCATAACAGACATAAAAATCCTGCTGGTGTGCACATGCAATCCTTCAAGAATCCGCGGAGATCAGCAGGCATACTTTGATGCCATCGTCTCATCTGACGAACTGACACGAATTCAGATAAATCAGCTTGATTTCTTCACAACATCAAACTACCTGAGAAATATGCTCGACACGCCAGATTTGAGCGAAAACATTTCCAGGGCATTCTTTGAAAGCTCCAGCGGAAGCATGCTCAAACTCACCGAACTGGTTAGAGTTTCAATCCTTGAAGGAGCATTGACTCAAACATCAGGTCACCTGGTTTTCAACGACAAGAAGTTTGCTGAGATCAAAAAAGCTTCGGAATCAACAAATTTTATTGGCAAAGTCATAACCTATCTTGAAGAACCTGAAAGCATGGCTTTACGCCTGTTGGCTGTGTTTGGTGGAAGAGCAAGCTGCAGTCTGCTTGAAACTGGATCAAAATTGATACAGTCATTATCAAGACTTGACGATCTTGCCGGTGTCCTATTCTCTCTGCTTGCCAAAGGAATCATTGTCACAAGTTTTGAAACGGGCAACATCTATTTTGATATTGCATCCGATCTCTACCTAGAGTTTGCAATGAATGCCACACCAGTACAGATGAAAAAAGAACTGTACGACGTGGCCTACAACTCCTTCTCAGAAAACATGACATCCGATGTTGAGATTGCTGCAAGCATCTGTCAGCTGGCGCTTAAGGGCAACGACCCTGTTTCAGCGTTCAAAACATCGCTTCAGGCATACACATCGTGTAACCGGCAGTTGGGATTCTCTGAAGCCAGATTCTATATCAACAAACTCATCCAGATGATTCCGGAACATGAGAAAGAGTTCATCACCGAATGTCAGCTAAAAGCGGCTCAGTGCATGAGTGGCCAGGGACATTTCTCAGAAGCATCTGATCTACTCTCAAGGCTGCAGCTTTCTGTGCCTGATTGGCTTGCTTTGAGAGCAGTCACAAGCTACAAAGCCAGGCAACCCAAAACTGCTGTTTTCATCAACGAAACTCTGCCATATATCGATTCGATTACTGACAACTGGCTCAAGCGTGAGTTTGCAGACTCCATGCTTTCGTTCTTTTTGGACACTGACCCAATAAATGCCATGAGCATGGCAACATCACTTGCCCCGTCCGAAGACCCCAACATCAAGACAATCGCCTTGCTGGCAACCAGCAGACTCAAGATGGCGCTGGCTGATTTTGAGGAGGCAGAAAAATCAGTCGTTTCAGCGTCAATGTCAGCAAAATCTTTCAAAGCTCCGGCTCTTCAAGCAAAATGTGAACTTTGGCAGATAAAACTTGCACTGATGAAAGGTGACAACGAAAAAGCTGGCAGGTTGATCAGAAGATCGGCAGGATTGATCCAAAGTTGTTTTGACATTGAGGTTCGAGCTGAGTTCCACCAGCTTGCAAGTCAATACTACAAATCTCTTCCGGATCTGACTTCAGCGCTCAACAACACTTCAGCGTGGGTCAAGGCCGAAATCAAACTTGGCAACAAAAAAAGCCAGTCAAAGGCAATGTTCGAGCTTGCCATGATTCTTGATTCAAAAGGTCAGTCCAGGGAGGCGTTCAATATTGTTGAAAAAACCAGGCGAATTGCCGATGAAGCCAGTGACAACCTTACAATCGGCCGTGCCTTGGCTTATATCGGTGATTATAACTACGATAACAACATGCCCGAGCAGGCACTTGTCAACCTTGAGCGTGCCGAGAAAATTCTTTCAGAACTCAATGATTTCCCATATCTAGCAAAGACTTTCGAATCTTTGGGCAGAATATGGCTTACCAGAAACGACATGGAAAAGGCCAAGAAATACGCCAAACTCCTCAATGACCTTTCCGAATCAACCTTTGAACCCCATCAAAAAGCTGTAGCAAACAAACTACAGGGAGCCATCGCAATGTTCCAGGAAAAATGGGACAAAGCCGAGGATTTCTACATAAAAACCTTGCAGTTTTTTGAAGAGCGCGGCATGCAGCGCGAAGCAAACAACCTCAAAATCGAGCTTGCCGATCTGTTTGTCAAACAAGGCGAATCTTTTAGAGCTCTGTCAAAACTTGCGGAGGCAAGGCTTTTCTTTGAGGAAGAGAATGCCCCAAGAGAGATAAAGCGCATCAGAACTGCCGAAATGGCCATCGATAAAGAGATAGGCAAATACGGCGAGGACTACAGAAATCTGCGCATGCTCCTTGAAATAAGCAAGGCTCTCGGTCAGGTAAACGACATAGGTGAGCTGTTGCCAATGATTGCCGATATGGCCGTAAAAGTATCCGGAGCCGAACGCGGCCTCATCATGATGGCTCAAAGCCCTGGCAAGCTGACTTTTGCCACTGGAAGAAATAAAAACAAAGAAAGTCTCAGGCAGGAAGAATTTGCATTTTCAAAATCCGTCACCGACTCAGTGCTAGAAACGAAAAAACTGGTTTCGATAACCGACACAGCCTCAGACGACAAGTTCAAGGCAAGAGACTCGATTGTAGGACTCTCTCTGAGATCCATCATGTGTGGGCCGATGAAGATTGGCGAAAATATTTTGGGGTTGATCTATGTTGACTCCCAGGTGCCAACATTCTATTTTTCAAAGAAGAACGCTGAATTCTTCGAGGCTCTTTGCTCACACGCCGCCTTTGCAGTCAATTCTGCAAGGCTTCACCAGCAAATCAACTCCCAGGGCGTCTTGCAGGATGAAAACAAACACTTGCGCGAACAGATAAAACAGAGAAAACAGCTTCAAAGTCTTGTGAACATGGAAATTGAAACTCCGTTTAAAGAACTTTTTGAAACATTGAGTACAATAGAAAAAAACCATATGGAACCAAACGAGCTGCAAAACCTGGTCAGGAAAGCAAAAGGTAACGTCCAGGCAATAAAAATGTCTGTTGAGGAACTCTTTGGGTCCGAGAATCAGGTCAAACCACAATGATTGGAAGAACGCTAGGCGGCAAGTACAAGATTTATGACAAGGTCGGCGGCGGCGGAATGGCTGAAGTCTATCTTGCCCGTGACATCACAAAGGGTCAGATTGTCGCCTTAAAAATTCTCAGGGAACAGTACACTCAAGGCGCAGATTACATCGAACGTTTCAAGCGCGAAGCTGAGTCTGCAATGAAACTCCAACATGAAAATATCTGTGCGGTCATGGACTTTGGAAACGAAGGCCAGACCTATTTCATGGTGATGGAATTCATCGAGGGCAAAACTCTTACTTCACACATTGAACAAACAGGCCCGCTTCCTTTGTCTGAAGCTATAAGCTATATGATTCAGTCGGTAAAGGCTCTAGACAGAGCTTACAAATCAGGCATCATCGCTCATCGAGACATAAAGAGTCAGAACCTGATGATAACCCCTACCGGTCAAGTCAAAATAATGGACTTTGGTATCGCAAAGTCCAGAGATTTTGCCACCATGACCACAACCGGCAGCTTCATCGGCACTCCTGAGTATATGTCACCCGAGCAGGCTCAGGGGCTAAAGGTTGACGGCAGAACAGATTTCTATTCGCTTGGCGTTGTGTTCTACGAGATGCTTGCTGGCGAAGTCCCGTTCGAATCGGACACCCCATGGGGCGTTCTCAACATGCACATTACCAAGGAACCGTTCCCGCTCAACAATCTCAGGAAAGACGTGCCTCAGGACATTATTGATGTCATTGGACACATGATGGCTAAAAACCCTGATGATCGCTATCAGAACTGTGCAGAACTACTTTCAGCCCTCTCGATACTGGCAGCCAAATTTGGTGGACACAAACAGGGAGCCGTTAAAGCCAAAAAAGTCCCCAGATCAAATCCGAGAGTCAAACGCAATATCGCCAAAGTCGCAATTATCATTGGAACGATAGCCATCCTTGTCGGTGGCTTCCTCTTCGGCTGGCAAATGCTCAAACCAAAACCAGGTTCAGTGTCTATTACGTCCAACCCGGCCGGTGCCCAGATCAGACTCAAAGGCATATCCGAAACTGAATTCAAATCATACGGCGTAACTAACAAACCTGTTGAGGATCTTCCTCCGGGTGCTTACGATCTAGAATTGCAACTCGATGGCTATGTCTCAAACACAAAACAAATAGAGATAAAATCAGGCGAACTTCTTCCGCTTGAAACAATAAATCTTCAAAAACCAGGCAAGCTTTCGCTCCTGACATCAAAAAATATTGCATGGGGAAAAGTTGAGAAAATCCCAGGTCCTCAGGAAATAAAAATTAAAAATGTCGGTCAGTACAAGCTCATTGTCAAAAAAGAAATCAGCGCTGACTGGGTTTCGGTTGATTCTGAGAGCATGACTCTTGAGCAGAACGTTTCAAAAGCCATTCCAATATCGATAAACCCGAATAAAATCCAACCAGGCAAATCCTACAAAGGTTTTATTACACTCACACCAGACCAAGGTGAACCTGTAGTCATCAGCCTTAGCCTGACATTCTCCGAGACTGGAAAAATCGAAACAGCCGTCACCCCCACCAAGCCTTCCAATCAAACTACCAGCAGCGGTAACACATCCTCAAGCAATACTTCCAGCAACACTACCAGCAAACCAAGTAACCAGGACAGTACACAAAAACCGGTCACACCAGCAGAAGGCACTCTTTCAATCAGCTGCAACGTACCAACAGCCAATATCAAAGTCAACGGTGTTCAGGTTGGAACAGGTTCAGTGACACTCAAAAAAACGCCGGGAACCTACCAGATTGAAATTGTCGCTCCAGGGTACAAAGCGCCATCATCAAGTCTCCCGGTTTACAAAACCTCAACATCCGTCGTGGCCGGCAAGACTGCAAAGATATCGGTGACATTCAGGAAATGATCAAGAAAAGCTTGTTGATTCTAGTCGCATTGGCATTGAGCCTTCAAACGGCGCCAATGCGTTCGCAGGACAACCAAGCCGAACTACTGCTTGGTGGCCAGCCTTTGGAATCGGTTGTGGAGCCTGGTAGCGTCAGCACTGACAAGTCTGGAAATGTCTATTTATACTGCCACGGCACCAACGAAATCTTTTGTTTCTCAAAGGATTTCAAACTGAAATTCAAATTCGGCGGTTACGGTTTCACTGAAGAAACCTTCATCGATCCATCCGACATCCTTGTTATAAAAGATTATATCTTGGTATCAGATGTTGGTATGCTCAAAGTCTTTGACCTATCGGGTAATTTTAAAAAGAACATAACGAGATTTAAGGACGTTGAGCTGAAGAACCCTTGTGGATTGAGCGTGGACACTCGTGGCAAAATCTACGTCTGTGACCCAGATATTGGCAAAATCTTTATTCTCGAAAGCTCGCTTGAGCCATACAAAATCATTGATAATTTCAAATCCCCCATGGCAATTGTACCTGCAAATGATGGGTATTTTTTGCTTGAGCAGGAAACAAAATCAGTTCTCATTCTGTCCGGTGCAATGGCCAAGATAAAAACTATCGGCCCATTCAAAAATCCCATGTGCCTGACATCCGATTATACTCAAAAACTCTACATCCTTGACGATAATCAAGTAAAAATTTACACCTTTGGCGGGATCCCATCAAAAACGATGAGTTTTGCCCCAAAGACTGCAACAGGCAGATACAGTTCGATTGCCATTGACAACGGGAAGGCGCTTGTTTCTTCAACCGACACACATGAGCTACTCCAGCTGGACGAGACCGGAAAAGTGACCGTCAAGCTTGAGCATGATCCCGAAAAGCTCTGTCTGCCATCCGGTTTTGCAATTGATGAAAACGGTAGAATTTTCATCAGCGACTCCGGCAACGGAACCATCAGGGTCATCGACCAGAAAGGCAATCCGCTTTACAAGATTGACCAAAATTTGCCGACCAGTAAAATTGCCATTTCAAAAGACCTTGTTTCGATTGTCAATGACAAAACTGTTCTTCTGACCACAAGGGTCGGAGAAAAGGCTTTTGAAATACCGGAAGCAGACGCTATCGACACAGATTTTGAGCCAAATGGGACAATTCTTGTCCTGAAAAAAGACTCGGTACTCCGGTACAATGGCTCAGAAAAAATCGACACTGTCCTTGAGAAACAAACATGGAACAAACCGACATCCATCAGCTCCATTGGCACTCATTTTGCCGTAACCGATTTCTATGACTCCAGGATTATGATCTTCGATTCCACAGGCAAGCTGACAAATTCAATGACTCTCAACGACTCTCCAACCGACTGCATCATGCTCTCTGAACATAGAATCATTGTTTGCTGCGAGTCTTCGGTTATTCTTGTTGACCACTCCGGGAAAATTCTCAGATCATTTGGCAAGGATGATGGTCCGTTCACTGCCCATAAACCTTCCAATGAAAAGATTGCATATGATTCGAATCTCGACTCTTTCACATATCCAGTTGCCATTGCCAGATTTGGTCAGTGGATATATACGCTGGACATGATGGCCATGAGGCTTGTGAGATTCCCAAAAGAAATGCTTCTCGAGTCGCCAAAAATCAAAATCAACCCTGAGATTGTTGATTTCAAATACGTTTTGCAGGATTCAGAAGAAGACCAGGAAATTGTGATTCAAAACATTGGAGGAGACAGCCTTGAGGGCTATTTCACCCAAATTCCAAAATGGATCAGTCTTTCAACCAGAATTGTCAAAGGGGACGAGGTCATCGTCAAAGTGAAGGCGAAAACTCTGCACTTTATCCCAAACATGACCTACATGGAGAATCTTGTTCTGGAAAGCAATGCCGGCAGATTTGTCATCCCATGCGTCCTCAAGATTCCTGAATCAATGCCTCAACAAATGGATGTTGGATTCCAGGTCGGTGTCAAAACAATCACGGTTAACGGGAAAAAAATTGATATGCCGACTGCACCGTACATCAAAGACGGTTCAACAATGATCCCTCTTCAGTTTATCACATCCAGCTTCGGTGGAGCGGCAGAATTTGATTCAGGATATGTTTCCGTTAACTTCCCCAGAAAGAATATTTGGGTTGTATGCGAAATCGGCTCAGAATCCGTAACCATGCAAAGAGACGATCAAACTTCGTCGCTATCAATGAAACCAGCCCCTGAACTCAAGTCGGGTAAACCTTGCTTGCCTCTGTCTTTTTTTACTGACATTCTTGACTGCGAGGTATACTGGGATAAGGCAACCAAAAAAATCAGGTTAGTCTACCTGCCATAATTTTTTTTGGAAATAGGAGGAGAATGAAAAAATTCACGCTGTTAGCACTCGTTTTTGTATTTGCTTTATCTGTGATTCCGGCAGGATTTGGTCTTGCAGCACAGAAACCATCATGTCCCGTACCTACAGGTGATTTTTTGTTGGGGCGAACCTTCACAAGATCGATCAGTCAAAGACTGACTATTAACCCATCCAGTCTCTCAGTTTTTCAGGGGAAACTTGTATTGGAAGGTTTTGAACAAACATGCGACATTGGAAAACCTCAAATTCCATATGCTCCGATGAGGATTCAGATTCCAGAAGGCTACGCTGCTCAATCAGTCAGGATTGCAAGCTGCAATTTTGTCAAAAGACCAATGCCCGAGCTAAACGACTACCAGCCAAAAATCTGGCAAGAACAGCCATTGGCAGAGCTTAAAAACCAGACTCCCACGGGTCTATACCCAGCAAATCTAGGCAACTTCAAAACCGAATCAGGAATGAATGGTAATTTTGCCACAATCAGAATCAATCCTATCATTCTCGACTATGATACAAAATCAATGTCAATCGCAACTGAACTTGAAATCCAGGTTGAACTTGAATCCCAGGCTTCAGTCAAGAGCTTTGGCAGCGATGACGAAACGATGAGCAAAGCGATCATCTTGACATCAAGCAAACTCAAAACACAGGCCGATAAACTTGCAAAATCCCAGAAAGATTCAGGCTATCAGGTTGAGGTCGTCGAAATAGAAAATTTGAAAGGGAAATACGAGCCACAGAAAGAAGAACCTGAAGATAGGGGCCCAGCCAATTTCTCCAAGTCAGACAAAGAATACATGAAAAACTATGACTACGACTTTGTAAAAAGGATCAGGTCATATCTTCTTACTCAGGTTGGAAAAATCGGCTATATAACAATTCTTGGCGATGGCACACTCGTACCGCCATCATTCTATTACATTAACGGCTATACATACATGAAAGTTGACAGATATGTACCGTCAGACCTTTATTATTCTTCACCCGACCTCGATTTCGTTCCTGACTTTGCCGTCGGCAGACTACCCGTCAGAAACACACAGGAAGCAGAAACTGTGGTCAGCAAAATAATTGACTACAGAAAGGCTCTGAGCGCTGACTGGTTCCACTCGATCAACCTCTGCGGCGGTGACCCGTTCTCTGGTGGATTCGAAGGTGAACTGGCCTGCCAAAGTCTCGTTGACGACGGTCTGGTGGACAATTTCAAAGTCAACAAGTACTACATGACTGACAAGAAATTTGAAACCGAACCAATGAAAAAAGCCTTTGCAGACGAAGTTGGTTTCGTTTATGTCGATTCACACGGCAGTGGAGATGCAATTATCACCGAGCCAGGCAAGATAACATCCGACGACGTCATGGCGCTCCCAAAAAGAGCAAAATTGCCAATCCTTGTCAGCGTTGCCTGTCTCAATGGCATGTACGACGCAGACGTGGTCAACTACAAGCTCGACAAATATCCAAACTCAAAAGGTCTTTCATTCGGTCAAGCATGTATGGTCTCACCAGGCGGACCAATTGCCTATTTTGGCGGAACAAGGCTTAATTACGCAGGCGTAAACTGGTCTGTCGAATCAGGTGTTGTAAAAACCGAACCTTTCTCGGAAATTGACAGATGTGCCAAGGAAGTCATTAACGCCTACCACAACTGGTCTGACACTCTCGGCCAGATAATGGTCAATGCCTTTACAAAATACACCGGTTCGGAACGTGGATGGTTTTCGTCAGGGAAAACAACTTACTGCTTTGTTTTCTTCGGCGATCCTACAATCAAGCTCCCTTCAACACCAGAGGGTTCGCCACACAGACAGCCTGAAATTGAATTCAAGGGTTGCCCAATGACCAAGGGTATGGTAAGCATACCAATCCTGTCCTACATTGACGCAAACACCATCAACATGAAAACCGACCTCAAAGTCGGAAGCCTAAGGGTTATTGATCTTGATGACGACAACAAGATCGTCGAAAAGACAGAATTTAAGCAGGTCGGAGAAAAGCAATATTCAGTTACACACAAGCCAAAAACAAAAACTCTCTGGCATGCAAGAATTGATCTGCCAAACAAATCTGAGGTTTGGTTCTATTATCTCGGAAGCGCCAATACCGATATCTCCATAACAAACAAAACAACATTCTATACCAGGAAACCAAATGAGAAACTCAGATTCTTGATAGATGTCAACAACGATGGAATCAAGAAGGTCAATAACGTAGAAGTGTCATTCCTTCTCGATGACAAAATTGTTGAAACAAGAAAAATCAAATCTTTGGACACTTTTGAATATCGACCAATGACCTTCTTCATGGACGGAATGGATATCAGCAAACACAAAATAAAATTCGAGGTCAAAGCAGACGAAAAAGAACAATATCCAAAGGACAACACATTCGAGAAAGACCTCAACATAACAAACGGCGACACCGCAAAGGCCGGCATCATGATTTCATATCTGTTCAACAGGTCAAAAGCTGACAAAATTTTCAACACAGAAAAATATGAAGAAATGACTAAACAGAACTCATCGGTTCCAGCTGAAATAGCAAAAATAGGTTCAGATTCTTACTGGGATCTTGTTTTCGGGGCAAAGTATGAAAATTTCAAAAATCTCGGCGTTGACACGCTGATTGTGGCATCGCCTGGATTTGGCAATCCGTATTCTTCAACGCTTGTCAAGGCTCTCGGAGAATTCCAGGCAAGTGGTGGCACAATTGTCGGTCTTGGATGTCTTGGCACATCCTCAAACGGACCGGCATACTCAACGCTTGCTGAAGCATTTGGCTTCTCTGACCAGATCGACTACGACAACGAAGTGTGCGGCCAGGCAACAGTCAAGATTGCAAACAAGGATCACGCCGTTTTTTCAAAACTCGAAGGTGACACCATCTCAATCAACACTGCCGCCTGCAACACACCAATTGAAGGAACGTGGGAAAGCAACGCAAAAGGCGCACAGATACTTGCAAAATCTGATGATGGTAAAAACATCGTAGCTGCAAACACCAAACACATATTCTTCTCATACCTTCCAAAGTTCGAAACCGACAAAGACATGCAGCTCCTGTTCAATCTCGCTACATATAACCTCAGGCCACAGCCCGATGCATCGCTGACCCTTGAGGGTATGAATTCAGATCCAGGAAGGATTTCTGTAGGGCAATCTGCAAAACTTCAAGTTACAGTAAAAAACATCGGTAACACCAAACTCACAGGACTCGATGTCGATGTCGAGCAACTTAACGCTTCACAAAAGATTGACTCGCTCGAAAAGATGTCAAGCAAGACTATCGAGTTTGACATTCCATCGCAGACAACACCAGGCATTCTCACCTACACAGCTACTGTGAAGGCAGAGGGGGATGTAAACACAGCAGACAACAAGGCAACATTGCGAATCAGAGTGTTTGAAACAAAAGTTGACCAACAGTCAGAGAAACCGTTCTCAGACCTCAGCATTAAAGACGGAGACATCCTCCCGGACAAACCTTTTGTGCTTTCCGGAGCAACCTCCCCAGACTCAATGGTCATGGCAGGTGGAAGGATTACACGTTCAGACGGCAAAGGCCGATTCGCCCTTTACATGACTCCTGCACCAAGTCCTCTGACAATAACACTCAAAAAAGCTGATGGTTCCATATCAAAAACCGACGTTAACTGTATATTCCTGCCTGTCTCCTCAATCGGAGGAACAATTGGCAAGAAATCCATTTTTGCAAACGACAAATACACTGCTTCAACGTCATACCTGGGTGCTGACACCATCAACCAGAACACCTACATCAACATGACCAACACCTTCGGGATGCTCGGTCTCAAGTTTGTAAAAGATGGCAAAAATATATCATTTGGCAATGGCTCGATGAATGTTTCAGGCCAGATAGACTCAAGCAAGGCAACACTTTCCATTAACTCTTTCTCAAAAGAAATTGACCTTGAGAAGCCAATCACCGAAAAAGACGGTTCGTGCTTTGCCCCCTTTACCGGCTTGTTAAAATTCGGTTTTGGCGGAGACATTCACTCCGACTCACAGACTTATCTGCTCACCTTCCCAAAAGATACAAACAATGAGCCGTACACCCCAATCTCAGCACAGGCAAAACAACAGGAATCATCAACAAACTATCCATCAGAAACTGATTATGGAAAACCTTCGCTCATCTCGGCCGGTCCAGTTGAAGGAGAAGTTGAGAGAGTCATTGACTATTGGTTAGGCAAAGAACTGACCATCTGGACAACAAGAGGCTTGGAAGTTTGGACAAACGACGGCAAGTTTGTAAAATGTCTTGGTTTCCCATCAACAGCATCCGACGACCTTGAGGCATCGTGGAGCTATCTGTTCCACCCAAGAGCCGACTATTATGAACGTGGCAGCCAAAGCTTTGTTATATTCCCTGACAACAGCCTTGTTGTCAAACTCGACGATATTGTTTGCTTCTATGATTCAAACTGGAAGCTAATCAAGAAGGAAGACTTTGATGATGATGGTTTGACTTACAGTATCCCACTTCAGACAGGCCCAAATGACACGGTTGTGTTTACCGATAGTGATGGAGTCTATCTCAAATACGACAGGTCAGGAAAGAGAATAGACAAATTCAGCTTCCTTGATTCAGAGAAATCTATTCTCGAATCTCCAAATTCAACACAAACGCTTCCAAACGGGAATATTCTCGTATTCAGCTCTGCATCCTACTGGTTCTCCTCAGGTGAATGGTCACTGAGATTGTATGACAGCACCGGAACGCTGCTCAAAGAAAAAGAAAACAATCCCGACGAAGATAGCGAAGAAGAAGATCTCTTCTCAATGGCCCCCTCCTATGTTGTTGGTGACAATGATGGCACATTCTGGTTGATAACCGACGATTTTGACAATGTTACTATCGAACATCTTGATTCCAGCTTCAACAGAATTGATAAAGTCACTCTCGATGACGGCGGACTTATCGCAAGAGGCGGCATGTCCGACATCAGAGTCGACAGCAATGGTAAATTCTGGACAAAAGGCGTGATGTATCTTCCAAATGAGAAATTTGCATCACTGCTGGCCTGTGGTGGTAAAGACTTCAAGCTTTCAACGGTTATCAAGCAGGTTGCATACGACAGAACAAACATTACCCCTTATTCGTTGGCTTTTGATTTGGAAGGCAACCTGGTATGTTACACAAGAGACGCAATGACCAGATACAGCCAACTTGGAGCAAAGATTGACAATCTTATCTTCAAAACTAAAAACGACGATGTAATAAGCTATATGGATCTTCTCAAGACCGACAGCGGTTACAGTTCAGGCATTTTGACTGGACGCGATTGCTACATCATTGTCATCGCGGACAAGGAAAACAACGTTATCAGAACAATTCCAGCCATTACTGATGAGCCGGTCTACATCGCAGATTATGACACTGACATGGAAAACAATGAAATTTTCATGGCAGACAGCTTCTCAAGCACACCGATAAAGGCAATTTCAACATATCTGGACGACGAAAAAGATCCGACAGAGGTTGAGTTTAAGAGACAGTTTGGTTCAAGAGGAACAGGCAACGGCAAAATTTCAAGCATTTCTTCGTTGGAAGTTTACGGCTCAAAGCTCTTTGTGCTTGACAAACTTCAGTCCAAGGTTCTTGTTTATGACAAAACCACTGGTGAATTCCTTTATGAGTTTGGTGGATATGGCAAAGCTCCAGGGAAGCTTGTAACCCCGTACATTATGAATATAGACGGCAAAGGTTTTGTATGGATACTCGACACCAGGAATTCCCGCATAGCCATATTCGACCACGAAGGAACATTCATCAACAACCTTGGCAGAGAGGCACTCTACACAACACCATCATCACTTGAGGCCTATGCTCAGAATCCGTTTGATCTGCTCCAGCCTTATGACATGGCTGTAAAAAACGGCAAAATAGCAATCTTTGAGTACGCCCACGACAGGGTGTTCATAGTCAGCGCAACGGAATCTTCCACAAATCTCACAATCTACCCTGAGAAACCGATTCTTGAAGGTTTCTCCACAGAACAAACAATCTCAACATGGTTCACCGTCACAAACACAGGTTCCGGCAATCTTGAAGCAAAAATCACATGCGAAAACAAAAACATCAAGATCACTGGAGAAACTATCAAAAACAACGCTGGATTAGTGAAAGTTTCACTTGATATTTCAAAAGGCGAGATTCCAAAATCAATCACTCTCGCTGTTGAAAGCTCGATTGGAACAGGTGAAATTGTTATCCCAGTCATCATCAAACAGGTAAACTGCTCATTTGTGCCAGGGAATCTTGTAGCCAGAAACGCATCAAAGCTCATCAGACTTTCAAGAGCGCCAGCAAAGATAGAAAACAGCTATACCATGTCGACAAAAGACTTTGCTGATCTCATTCCGCTCTCAGGCACAAGAGCCAAGGACGACTCAACAGTTTTCTACAACTTCGGCACCAGACAGCTTGGGTTTGAAGCTGGAAAGAATTATGCTACACTGATGTTAGGCGAAGACACCTTCAAGGTGAGCCTGGGCATGACAGTGGAAAAAACAAAAGATGGCGGTTTGACTGTACCAATAGACGTCGTAGCATCCTTCCTTTCATGCCAGCTCATTGTTGATGGAGATATGATAAGGATGGTCGCAAGACAGTGACGTTTGACAAAGAACAAATGAAAAAGGGGGCGATGCTTTACGGCATCGCCCTTTCTGATTTGCAGGCAGGGCAGTTTGAGACATACTGCAAGTTCCTACTGGAAACAAATGAAAAATTCAATCTCACGGCTATCACAAATCCGGATGAAGTAATTTCAAAACATTTTTGTGACAGTCTGGCTGCAAGACTAGCCGTTGACTTCAACCAGATAACATCGCTGGTTGACATCGGCTCCGGTCCAGGGCTGCCTGGTTTTGCATTAAAAATTGCATTCCCTCACCTGAAACTTACAGCCATCGAGTCTATTGGCAAAAAAGCTGGGTTTTTGAAGGAATTGATTATCAGACTAGGATTAACTGAAACAATAGTCATCAATGACAGGGCAGAAAACATAATAAAAGACAACCCAGAATTTATAGGATATTTCGATGTTGCCACCGCCAGAGCTGTTGGCAACATAACCATGCTTTTGGATTATGCTAAACCTTATCTTAAAAAATATGGCACGTTGCTGCTGTGGAAGAGTAGGGATGAAGTGGCAGAATTGCCATCTATGCTCAAACAACTGCGAAGATCAGGATTTGAGCTGTCCAAAACCTATCCTTATAAAATCCCATTATGGCAACTGGAAAGATTTCTGGTCGAACTCATACGCTTGTAATTGACGGTCTTTTCATTACACTCCTAGTGTTTAAGTCAAGGACATAGACAAAGGAGGTATATGAACGGATTTGAAAACAGAATTCAAACATTTTTGGATCGAAAAAGAAGTCTGGATGTAGCTAACCATCAGTTCTATCTTCGCGAAATCCAGGCAAACGACAATCAATATGTAATCATTGGCGGGAAACGTTATCTTAATTTCACAACCTATTCATACCTTGGCCTTATCGGCCATGAAAAAATCGACAAAGCAGCAAAAGAAGCTATCGACAAATACGGCTCAGGCACACACGGCGTAAGGGTGCTTGCAGGAACAACTTCACTCCACGTTGAACTTGAAAAACGCATAGCTGAGTACAAAAATACTGACGATGCAATCGCGTTTTCGTCTGGTTATGTGACAAACCTCACCACAATTTCCACCCTTTGCGGTCATGGCGATGAGATTTTTGCTGACAACATCGTCCACGCTTCAATATACGACGGCTGTTTGCTCTCGAGGGCAAGGTTCAGCCGATTCAAACACAACGATTTGGACGATCTCGAATCGATGCTCAAAAAATCAACAGCAGTCGGAAAATTCATCGTTGTTGATTCAGTATTCTCGATGGACGGCGACATCACTCCACTGCCACAAATTATTAAGCTTGCAAAGAAGTACAATGCCCTCTTAATGGTCGATGAAGCCCACTCACTCGGTGTGCTCGGAAAAACAGGCCACGGAATCTTGGAACATTTCGGGCTTGAAGACGGCATTGACATTCAAATGGGCACTCTTTCAAAAACCATCCCCGCAACAGGCGGATACATAGCTGCAAAACAGGACATCATCGATTTTATCCGTTACAATGCCCGTGCGTTTGTTTTCTCAGCTGCACTTACACCTGCAACTGCAGCTTCTGCAAAAGTCGCCTTCGATGTACTTGAGGAAGAACAGTGGAGACTTCACAACCTTCAGGAAAACATCGCCTACTACATCAAGTCACTCCGTCAGGCAGGATTTGAGACTGGTAACTCTGAAACAGCCATTGTTCCAATCATCCTCCATGAGGAAGAGCCAACGCTTGAAACCACCAGGCTGCTGTTTGAAGAAGGCGTGTTCATCATGCCCATCCTTCCACCGGCTGTCCCACCAAACACCGCAAGACTGAGAGCAAACGTGACTGCTATTCACACAAAGCAGGACATCGATTTCATGATAGAAAAACTGACCAAAGTTTGGAAAAAACTGGGTAGATAGTTTCTTTAATATCTCTGAACAAAAACCAGCGCCTTGCCGCTGGTTTCAACTGTGAAGTCACCCAATGCGACGTTGCTCAGCCCAAGGGTTGAGCCTCGTCGCAACAATCCATCCAGAGGATAATCCAACCCTGAAAGTTTTACATGGATATCACTTTCAAAAGCCATGACAGAAACATTCACATCTGGTTTTGATTCAATCTTTTTGAATCCATTGACTGAGAAAATCTCAAATCCTTGCGATATCGCCTTTATTTCCAACCCAAGTGACTGCTCAAGATGAAAGAGCGCCAGGTTGAATGCTATGTGGTCAGGCCTCTGGCCGCCATTTACTCCAAGCAATATCGCCCTGGAGAAACCATTTTGGCTGACATATTCTAGCGCAAGCTCTCCATCTGATTTGTCTTTTCTTGCAGGATGAGTGACAATTTCGATGTTGTTTGATTTGGCAAATTCCAGAGCCGAATTTTGTATAGAATCAAAATCACCAAGCAATATGTCTGGTTTGAGTCCAAAGCTTAGAAAATGAGCCATTCCGGCATCCACAGCCACAGCTAAATTCCAACTGCTAACTGTTTCAAAGTCTTTTTTTGTTACATCACCGGCAAGCACTATCAGTGCTGTGCCCGCCATGCAACCTCTCCACCAACATAAGTAGCCTGGATTTTCGCATGCGCACAATCCCAAGGCTCAAGCCCTCGAAAATCATCGGCAATTGCAAGGTCGGCAAGCCAACCATTTTCGAGCCTTCCTCTTCTGGGGCCGCCAATAATCTTTGCCGACTTCTCGGTTGCTATTTTCAAAGCCGTAGAAAAACTTATTGCCTCTCTCGGATTTATCTGTTTTGTTGACTGGCCTCTTCGGGTTGTGGCACAGGCAATAGCGTAGAATGGATTAACGGTTGCAACAGGTGCGTCAGAGCCAAAACCAACAGGCACGCCAGCATTGATAAGTGAACCAATTGGGTAAGCCATATATGAGATTTCCTTCCATTGAGTCGAGATAGCCTCGACATCCATTGGAATGTGACATGGGTTTGTTACTACTGGCGTCTCGCACCTGGCGATTTCCTTGATTGTGTCTTGAGAGGCACATTGGAGATGTTCAATTGTGTCCATGTAATTGGTGGTTTTCATAACTCGTGCAACATTTTCAGCTGATACGTCACCAATGGTGTGAATGGCTATGCCAAGCTTCGACTCATGAGCAATCTTTGCCACTTCAGCCATTTCTTTGACAGTCATAACCTCGATCCCGTAAGTTCCATCAGGATATGGCCTGGAAACCAAGGCAGTGGAAGAACCCAGGGAACCGTCGGCAAACATCTTTATTTGTCCTACCCAAAAATATTCACTGCCAAGATTTGACTGAAGCCGCAAATCCTTAACCCAATTTATGTCCTGGTAGGGAATACAAGCACACACTCTCAACGGTAGCCCTTCAGGCGACTGCGCCATTCTTCCAAGCTCTATAAAATTGTCCAGGCTTCCAAATGATCTACAAGAGGTAATGCCATATGAGAGAAGATGCGCAAATGCAACTTTGAACTCTTTTTCCTTGCTTTGTTTTCCTTCTTGTCGGTAATACACATCCGAGGCCTTATCGAACATAAGACCTGTCGGTGTTCCATCCTGGTGGCGATCAAATCTTCCACCCTGAGGATCGGCCATCTCCTTGTCGATGCCAAGTTTTGTCATCATTGCGCTGTTTGCTGCAAATGAATGTCCATCAACCTTGACCAGAAAAACCGGCTTGTCCGAAATTGCCTGATCGATAAGCTTTGCTGTAACCTTCGTTGGATCGCTCCAATTACGCTCATCCCAACCGTAACCACAGATTGTCTTATCGTTTTTATGTGTCTGTTCCCAGTTTTTGAGAGTGTCTATGAAATCTTTTGAAGACACACATGTACGAAGGTCGCAACCAGTAAGATTTTCGCCCAGCCATGCGAGATGGAGGTGGGCATCACAGAAGCCTGGGAGGATAATGCTGTCCGGATATTCATCAATCCGACTTGCATGGTTCATAAGATCTGTTTTTTGGCCAATTGCGACAATTAACCCATTCTCAACAAGTAAAGAATCAATCTGTTCTTCTTTGCCCCAGACGTGTCTGGCGGTCACAAGAAGACTCATTTTATCGTCACTTCCACATTTGTTCCCTTAAATATCGTTGCATCATTAGGGATGCCTGATATTTTGACTGGAACAGTGTGGGTTCCCGGTGCCAAACCTTTAAGACTGATCGTACCTGATGCAAGGTAGATATCGTTTATCACCGATGCAGGGCCTTCAATAATTGCCTCTGTAATCGTCAAGGGTAGATCGTACTCAAGATTGTCAGGATTGTCGATGTTATCAATTGAAACAGATATTTTTTTCCTAACGATTTGTTCGACCTTTACCAGCACCTTAACTTGTTTGGTCTCCGAGGTTATGCCCTTGGGGAGATTCAAGCCAACCATCATCTCCGTATCAACCACTATTCCATTTAGGTTGATAGCATTGGTGCTGATAAACCTGCCTATTTTGTTGAGCGTTTCAAAATCACCACTGATATTGATGCTGCGAGGTTCAATCTCAAGGGAGACAAGCAGTCTGTCCGAAGGAAGATTTCCGGTTGTTTTTGCCTGGACAGAGATGGTCCTGGATCTTATCGGCCTATCTATTTGCATCTCAACATCAATTGTTGAGAACGCAGAACTGACACCCATTGTCTCTGCTTGGTCAGGAGTGTATGAAATGTCGGAAAGATCTATGAGACTGTACGGAAGTTTTAGCCTGTAACCACCTTCTTTTACCATACTCATGTCAATGGTCACAAGAGCCTTTGAAAATTTTTGTATCTCGGAGTCTGGGCCTGTAATGGTTAATTTCTGCGGATTAAAAATTGGATTCTTGGCCACAACCGACAATTCGGATTGGTTTGTGAATTTCCAGGTTATTGGAAGTTCCTTCGATGAAATCTGTTGCAAGGTTACAGTCACAACCTCTGGGGTCTTGCTGTTGAGAATGACCGACTCAGGAAAATCGATTCTTAACTCAGCCTGAAACGAACCTGGTTTCTTGCCAAGGAGGTCAATGTAAGCCTTGACAGATTCCGGGGTTATTTCGTCCATGTATTTTTTTGATCCTCTCAACACCACTTTGGCATAGCCCAAACTTGAAGTGATTTTTGTGTTATCAGGAATGTTGCGTGCTGAAACCTTCAACGTAAATGTGTTGACAATCTCAGGACCTTGGAGCGTGTAAACATAAAGCCACAGAAGCATTGCAATGAGCACTGCCGTAATCTTCTGGCCAAGATTTGAAGTTAGCCCTTTAAACACGGTGGTTGCCATTCCTTTTTTGTCTGCCAAACCAACCTTTTTCAGGTTTGGCAAGCATGTATTTGAGCAGGCCCTCGAGTTCGACCGGGGAGAGGTGACGGGTCAGAGATCCTGATGTAGCCATCGAAATTATGCCAGTAGTCTCCGAAACAGCGATAACGATTGCGTCGGTTTCTTCGGACAAACCAAGAGCAGCTCTGTGCCTTGTGCCTATTTCAGTTTCCAACGTTGGATCCGTTGCAAGCGGAAAGACGCAACGCGCTGATGAAACTCTGTCGCCTTTTATTATAACTCCACCATCATGCATAGCCGAACCCGGAAAGAAAATGCTTTCAAGCAATGATGAGGTGACTATTGCATCAAGCTTTGTTGACTCGGTTTCAAAATCAGTCAGACCAACCTGGCGTTCAATGGCTATCAATGCGCCACATTTTCTTGCAGACATGGCGCTGGTGGCCATTGATACAGCCTTGACAACATTAAGTACTTCTTCTGATTCAAGCAGGTCTATGGGTTTGCCAAAAATCGATTTTCTTCCAAGCGAACCAAGCGCCTTTCTGAGCTCAGGCTGAAACAGCACAGCCAGAAAAACCGGCAAAGCCTGGGGCAATATCTGGAGAGTCTGTCTTACGACCCAGTTGACCGCTATCATTCCAAGCCATCCACTGACGTAATCGATTGCCACCAGTGCGATCAGGAAGATGACCAAGCCCTGAAAAAGCTGTAGAGCTTTGCTTGCCTGGATGACTTTAAGGACTAAATATACGATTATCGTGATAACAAAGATATCAAACAACGTTTTAGGCAGTGACAAACCACCAGGCATTCTGGGCACCAATGCCCAGACAATGGACTTGCCAACCTGCGTTATCGTGTTGATTATCGGCAAATTATCAATCTCCTAACTTGTCACTCTTTGTACGGTTTTGCGTTTTCTGGTATCTTCACCGCAATATTTGGTCTTACATCCAGCAGCTGAAAATAATATATCCCTGGTTTTGAAATTGGATTCTCACCAGTATCGGCAAATTCTATGCTATACCAATTTCCACTATCTTTTTTAAAATAATAAGTAATCGATTTGCCCCTCAGGAGCGAGTCCTTAGGCCAGCACATCTTGCATTTTATCAATGCTTGCCCGTCGTTGGCCAACGTAGCCGCATCAGACAACTCGAACTCAGAGCTGTTGCCGTAAGCAGTCAAAGGAGCAAGAATTCCTTTCGGGTTCTTGTCGGTATACGGAATTTCGAAGTCAGGTCGATCAAACACACTGAATTTAATCCAGTCTTTCATCTCCTGCTCTTTGATGTAGATTGTTGGTGAAGGCTTTCCTGGAAGCAGCTTTATCGAACCTGGCGCGTTGGGATCGGAGCCTTCGACGATAACCTGATCGGCAATTATTTTGTCATCCAGATTCGAGCTGGATTCAACCGCATATGAAATGACATCATTGGTATATGTGATGACGTTTTCAATTCTGTTTACGGTTATCTTGCCATCTTTTTCTCTTGTTATGTCGTCTGTTGCTGTCCTGACAACAAAAGCATGAAGGGATTCCAGGTAAATATTTGCATTTGTAAGCAATTCCTCGTACCCTGCCTGAGTCATCGATATTGTTAACGGCTTGTCGAAATCAAACACTGCCATCGGTTTATCGGTAGGAAGATAGGCTGGATGAGCAATTGTGATGTTTACCGATGAAGGCATGAAACACCATCTGTCGAAATTGCCCTTATCGTCTGTTTGGGTTGAAATTGCCCCGATCCTTACAAAAGCTCCGGGGATCGGTTTTCCGGATTTTGCATCGGTGACAACACCAGTCACTCTCTGCCCGAAAAGCATAAGCACAGCAGCCCATGCAATTAGAAGTCCCAGAATTGACAAAAAGACAATTTTCTTACCGGACATCTGTTCCACCTGCCTCATAATACGACTAGTATACGCTTACGTTTATAAAGAAAAAGATTGCCAGCGTAACCGGCAATCTTTTTTTGTTCAGTAGCTAACAAACACAGACGAAACTGATATCATCTGCTTGGTCTGATCAATTTCCAACCTTGACCTGCCAATTTTTCCATCGTGATATAACCGAGGTTGGCATCATTGATCTGGTTTGATATGGTACCAGTCTTGTCGTCTTTTACTTGTTCCCTTGTCATGATTGAATAGGCCACAATTGCAGTTTGCTGAGTTGAGGTTGACTTGGATCCAAATTCGACGCCATCGATCCTGACCTTGAGATACGTAGTGCCATGGGTTTTTGTTCTTGTCCACATCGTTTCAAAATCCGAATATTTGTCGTTGAACTGCTGGGAGTAGTCGGAACCTTTCTTGACCATATCCCAAGCATCTTCATACTTGCCGGCAAAACACTTGTCAAAGAATGATCGCATAGCAACTGCCGGTGAATCGCTTGCCAACGTTTGGACAAATCCAAAAAGAGCCAGAACAAACATGATTAGAATTATCCACGTAATGGGCCCAGAGAGTGTCTTTTGGGAACTCATTTTTGCTGGCTTGATCCCTTGTAAATTTTCCATATTCCATCCTTATCTTTTCTCAGATAATAGTCCTTTATTTCGCTATCTTTTGGGTTACCCGAGACAATGTTTTCTGTCCAGACAGTGACCACCGGGACTTCTATGCCGAGGTTTGGGTCGAGTTGGGTTTTGTAGTCAACTATATGATAGGCGGTAGGTCTTGTGTTGCGACTTCTAGCATTTTCAAGTTCGCCTTCAAACTTGTCGTAACTGAGAGCTACACCGCCCCATTGTTTCATAAAGTCGGAGCCTGGATATATCACATTCCATGCCGGCTTATAATCACCATCAATAATTGATTGGAAATAGGTTCTGACAGATTTTGTGGCAATGTCGGGAACCGAATAGATGAAAAACCATACTGCAGCAATACCGATAACGATTCCGAGAACAGTCGCGATAATCTTGACGGTTTTATTCATTATTCTTCCCATCCCATTATGCGGTTAAACACTGTTGTACCAAGAATCCCCTGATAGAATTTCTCGAGTCCGCTCCATGGAAGATTGCCTTTAACCCTGTCATAGATGAGGTCTTCGTGTTTGTTTGAGAGATCGTTGAGATGCTTTGTGACCTTCGCCTGACCCTGATCATACATCCATGCTTGCTTTACCATGTCGAATATCTTGATTGTGTCATACGTTTTTGTTTCGGTATTGTAGAGCTTCCAAGAACCATCGAGATCTGGTTTCTGAGGTGGGTTTTTCTTGAGAAGAAGAATGATGTAAACACCCTTTTTTTGAGTAATAATCGGTTGGACAATACCAACTGAAAGCTGCGCTTCTTGGGGGGTTTTATCGGATGGAAAGATTGCGTTTGCGACTTCAGGTGTTTCGTTGAAATATTCCTTGGGAATGTCGATCATCTTCCCATCAGTCTTCTTTGAGTCTGCATCTGTTGAGAATTTCTTTACTGCATTCGCCATCGCAGCTTCAAGTTTCAAACCCTTTTTTTGATCCTGTTCGATAGACTCAAGAACTTTCTTTCCATCATCCATGTTTTTGACCATGCACATATAGAAATCTGCGGTCTCGCCAATCTGATACATGTCTTTTATGTTGTCAAAGTATTGTTTCAGATTATCTTTGGTTGGTTCGCTAACCGAGGCATAGATGTCTTTGGTCACGCGTTCATAGATGATGATTTCTCTGGTTTGATCAATGAAATCCTGTCTGGAGATGTTTAACTCTACAAGATACTGTTCTTCGGTCATGCCGGCAGATTTCAGGGCTTCGTCCATTCTCTGCTGGATTTCATCCCAAGCTACATCGTCAAGTTTTTTCTCACGCGCTTCAAGTTCGATGAGTGCCATATTGGTACGCCTTGTGAGAGCAGCAGAGCGCGCAGTTTTGTAAGCTTCGTCTATTTCAGCCTGAGAGGCGTTGGTCGGTGGTTTGAAAGATGAGTTTTCCTTTTTAAGGTTATCGATTTCAATGCCTATTTGTCTTTCTGTGATTGGAATATTATCGATAATCCTGGCAACGCTACGCTTACTGTAGACATAAACAAACATGCCAACAAGGACTGCAAGCGCCACTGCAACGATAACTCCAGGGAGCAGAAGATAGCTTGTCCAGCTTCCGGTTTTTTTGTTCTTCTTTGTTAGCACTTTCTGTACAGCCATTTGGCCTCCATTGTTTGATTATTTATTTGTCTGTTGGTGTGGTTGTCGGTGTTGTTGTATCTCCACCCGGTTGAACTGTAGTAGTTGGAGCCGATGAAGAGGAGGATCCACCCTTGCCCATGAACTGCTTGACCCATAGTCCAAAGTCGGAGAGCGGAGAACCGATGTAACGATCCCACCATAACGTGAAGCTCTTCCATGCATTACCTGTCCTTATGCCATACTCATTCTGTCTTTCGGTAATCCACTTTGTGGCTTCGTCGTTACGCTTTGTTGTTTCCATGTCGCTCTTTACAAGTTCTTTGACTTCGTCGAAGCTAGTTTTTCTTGCTGCTCTGACATCAATGACCTTGACGATGTAAAGTGCGCTTGACGTTTTCATGACTGATGGAAGAGTCTGTCCCGATTTTGCCTTGAGCGCCGCTTCTACAATTTCCGGCTCAAACGGGTAACCCATTTGTGATTGTGTCTGGGCATCTTCAATTGTTGCCCAGAACTTGTTCTTTGCCTGATCCTTTTCGAATCTGTCGTTGCCGAACGGCATTTCGCCTGGGTTGTTTGTGTTGTTTTTTGTAAGCTGGTCTTCTGAATTGATTTTTACGGCTTCTTCGAATGTAACTCTGCCTGCCTTGATGTCAGCAAGAACTGTGTTTGCGGTTTTTTCTTTTGTTTTCAGTTCTTCGGCTGGAAGTGGCTGTGGATTGCCTTGCTCATCTGCCTGACCAACTGTTACGAACTTAATTATGGCGATTCTTGCGCCTGCAGAAATGTTGTAATTGTCATTTCTGAGTTTGATGTCGGTGATGGTGATAAGATGATAGCCATACTGGGTTTGAACTGGGTTTGAAATTTGGCCCTTATCAAGTTTCATTGCTTCATCGTTGAATTCCTTGACCAATCCTGCAGTCTGGCCACTTGATGACTGGGTTGTAAGCTGATCGCCTGAAACAGTGTACCATCCAAGGTCACCACCGTTAACAGCTGAACCGGCTTCCTTGCCATCAGAACCTGTTTGTTTGTCCTGTGATTTTTCCTTGGCAAGTTCAGCAAACGTTTTCTTTTTTTCATCGAGGAGCTTCTTGATGTCTGTAATCGTCTGGAGAGCCTGTTTTCCAACTTCGGGTGTGTCTGTTTTTGAATCGTACTTGATAAGAATATGGCTGATCTTCTTTGAACCGACTCCAAGATAGTACGCCTTTGCTTCCTCGTCTGTGATCTGTATCTTGTTGAGAATTGGATCATCAAGGATTTTTTTCTTGTAGATTGTCAGTTCGATCTGGTCGATCTGGTTTGTCTTGATAAAATCACGGAATCTAACTTCAGCGTCGTCGCCCTCATAACCCTGGGTCTTGAGCCATTCTTTGAAATCCTGGTTCTGCTGCTTGAGCGATGCCTTGATCTGCTCGTCAATAATCTTCTGGGCTTCGGTGGTGATTTCGTCGTCGGTGATCTTGACGTTCTGTCTCTTTGCGGCTTCGAAGAACAGCTTTTCCTGAATCATCTGCTGAAGGGTTTGTTCCTTTGCAGATGTGTAGAGCTGTTGCTTCTGCTCGTTTGTAAGCTGGTTGATCTGATCCTGCGTGTACTGTTGGCTAATATTTACATTAACCCTGTTCTCAAGATCCTTTGTTTTGATTGATTGAGATCCAACCGACGCTTCAATCAAGCGGCCGGAATACGCCCAAATGCCAAAACCTGTCAAAATTACAAGAATGCCGACAAGTGTCCAAATGGTAATCTTCCATCCAAGCGCCATCGGTTTTGGACCGTCTGCACGTTTGATCTTGAGTTCAAAGTTCTCTTTTCTGCGCATCTTAATTCTTCTCTCGTTACCCATGTTGTTTCAATACCTCCAGAATTCCTAACAAAGCTTCATTTTACATTCCTGCTTATGCGTGTAAACAAAAGACAGGATTAATTGAAAAATCGCAAGATTGTTTCAAATGTTGTTACTACACGATGTAGCAAAATATCTACCTGTAATTTTCGGTTTTTGTTTGTAAAACAATCTCATTTGTCAATAACCTCGTGAAAAGAACGAATATTGTTCTGGTTTCATGCTATTGCCCATTTTTTGCACAAACGTTATCATAGAAGAATCGGAGGTTAAAATGAAAAAATTGGTGACTCTCTTTACGATCTGTTTGATGGTTCAAGCATTTGCATTACCATTTGGCACAAACGTCGCGCAGACGGACACGTTCCATTTATCCGTCATGCCTGGCAACAACATGGTTAGGCTCTCCTGGGACGATGTCCAGGATTCCCAGGGATACCTTATATATAAAAAAACAGGTGAGGATGGTGAATACTATCTTCTAAACATCTCAACCGTCGTAGGCACCAGTTATATCGATACAGACGCCCCCAATGACTCAATCCAATGCTACAGCGTTTCAGCACTCAACTTGCAGGGAGATGAGTTTGCAAAAAGTAACCAAGAGTGCGTTACTCCAAAAGATCAGTTTCCGACATTTGCAAAAGCCTGCAATCTAACTCTTGTCTTCCAGGTCGACAATCCGCTCTACTATATCAATGGAACTCAGAAAACCATGAAGAGTCCGGTGCTTGTAAAAGAAAACAGAACGTTTCTCCTCTTCCGACATGTTATCGAAGAAATCGGTGGAAAGATCGGTTGGGATGCAACTGAAAAAAGAGTCGACATAACCTACAAATCGAAAACAATCAAACTCTGGATTGGCAAATCAAAAGCCCAAGTGGATGGCGTAGAAGTTGATATTGACCCAACCAACCCAAGAATTTCACCGTTCATTTATAAAGGTTTTACCTATGTTCCTTTGAGATTCCCCGTCACCTCGCTGGGCGAAGGAACAGTTTTCTGGCATGGCGATACCAAGCAAATAACGCTGATGTTTCCAGACAGGTGTACAGAGACAGTTGAAGGAATGCTAGAAAAATGGTCCGATGAAACCAATATTGGCATCCTGACTTCGTGGAATGGCGACAAAAAAAGGATTTTCCTTTCTCCATCAGGCAGTTATGTACCAATGATAGGCGACTGCCTGCGAGTAGAGGGCAGAAACGACAGCACCGACGACCCGACGTTGTTGATGGTTTCCAAGGTCGAGTTGATTGATTGCCCGGAATCATCGCTGTCATCAATCGAAGGCAAAATTCTGTCAGTTGATAAAGACAAACCATCGTTTGAAATGGAGTCGAAAAAAGGCAAGGTGCTTGTTGTTGCAGGCAACAACCTCGATTCGCTCAACAACTTGATAAGAAGACTCGTTGCCGGAGAATGCGTCAGGGCAACAGGCAAGTTCACTTCTGAGGCAAACTTTGCAGCCCAATTCGTCGAACACGTCAAATGCTCTGAATCGCAAGAGGAATACAGCTGTAACGGCAAATGGATTTCAGGATACGTAGTAAAACCTGATTGCACAAACAACTCTGTAACCTTGAAGCCTTTGTCAGGCGACACGTTTACATCTCAAATCCCTCAGGGAACATCCTGCATGGAGATTAGACGTGGACAGTGTTTCAGGGCTTGCGTGACTGACGACACAAACCTAAATCTCCTCTTCACTTTTGACTGCGACAGCAACGTCTGCACCGGCGAAGGTTTAAAAGGCAAGATCATTGATTTAAACAAAGAAACTGGCATCCTGAAAGTCTCCCAGGGTGATAAATATGTCGAAGTCAGCATTGAAGGTCTCGACTCTTCATCTTTTGAAAACCAATCCTGTGTTGAAGTTTGTGCTGTAAAGGTTGACGGAAAATACGTCGCCCTCTGGGTCAGACCGCTTTCAGATGAAGAGTGCCAGGAGTGCCAATTGCTGTTTAAGGCAAAGGTGCTGAGGGTTGACTGTGAAGGCAAGCGCATAGTTTTTGAAAACGTTGGTCGTGGAGAACTGATTGAAGGGACTTTCACCTCAGAGAGTTTCTGCAAGATGGAATCTGGTCAGTGCTACGAAATTTGCGCTACCAGAGAAAACGGGCAAATCCATCTTGAAAGCTTCAAGCAGATTGACTGCCCAAGCGTTTGCCAAGGAGAGACAGTCACAGGTCTTGTCACATCCATCGATTGTGGTGGTCAGTTTGTAAAACTGCTGACAGACGAAGGTGAAAAAACCTATAGGATTTCAAGGGATGTTTGCGCCAACCTTGCCATCAAGACGTGCGTCAGGGCATGCATTGAAAAGGATTCTGCCGGGAACATCACTCTTGTGTCTTTTGTGGTCGTAGATGGGTCAAACTGCCCTTCAGAACAGCCAAAAGAATGTAAAGGTGACATTTTTACAGCAAAAGTTGTCTCGACCGACTGCAAAAACGGCAAAATAAAAGTTTATGTCATCAAAAGCCCGTACGGCTCAGGCATGACGATGGAACTTCCAGTCAGCGACAACCTGAAAAACGTTTGCGCCAAGCTGGTTCCAGGCAGATGCTACAAAGTGTGTGCTGACACTTCCAATATGTTCAGTCCGAAACTGATTTGGATGGAAGAAATCCCTTGTCCGGAACCGCAGCTTGAATGCAACAAGACAATCAAGGGCAAGATTTTAGATATGGACTGCGCAACCGACGGCAAGCTCGTGCTGCTGTCTGATGGCGTCAAGATAGAGATTTCAATCAAGACTGTTGACCCATGCAAGGATTTTAAGGTGGGTGATTGCGTTGAGGCATGCGTCTATGACGTTGCCGGTACCATTCCAATCCTTGTGAAACTAACAGCGCTTGACCCTGGCGAATGCGAAGCAAAACCTGAGTGCAAAACCGTTATAGCCAAAGTGATGGCAACAGATTGCCAAAACAACATCGTTTCACTCAAGACCACAGAGGCATCGTTTAGAGCCAAGGCAAAAGAAGTTGACATCTGCAAGCAGATCCAGGCTGGCATGTGCATCAAGGCTTGCCTTGATGTCACAACCGAACCCTACACGCTGGTAAGTTTTGAAAAAACCGACGATGGGGAATGCCCCGGCGAATGTGACGAAATGATAAAAGTGAACGTCACTTCTGTCTGGTGCAACAACAAATATATAGAAGGCACCGAAATCCTGACCATTGAGGCCAGAACACCTCGAAAACTTAAGATCACCTTTGACAAAGATGATTTCTGCAAAATGACTCGTCAGCACTGCTACCTTGTTTGCGTATCAACCGATGAAAGCGGCAACATGAAAGGCAACTGGTTCAAAGAAATCAGCTGCCAGTCAAGCACAGATTGCGATGGAAGAGTTATTGAAACAACAATTACAAGCCTGGATTGCGATAACGGAAAGATAAAATTTGCCGTTGACGGCGAGATAATCACCGCAACCATTGACACCGAGAGGTGCTCAACGCTCAAGCCTGGATTGTGTGTCAGGGTCTGTTTGAATCAGGATGCAAACGGAGTGTTCTCTGCAAGAATTCTGGACATTCTGGATTCAAAGAAGTGTCAGACTTGCTCGTGCAGCGGAAAACTCGTCAATGCAACTGTCACCGAGATTGACAACGAATCAGGCGTTGCAGTCATCAAAGACACCGATGGGATCCAAATAAAGATCCTCCTTGCCGACAAGTCAGTGTCACTCAACCTTTACGATTGTATCAGGGCTTGTCTGGTTTATGATTCAAAAAACAAAGTATGGCTGGCAAATTCAATTTCATTCCTGCCGCAAGAAGAGTGCGCATCATGCGCAGGCAACATCCACAAAGGCATCATAAAATCCCTTGACTGCAGCACTGGTTACCTTTCTATCCGCGTAGGCGATTCTGAGTTCAAGGTCAAGTACGATGCCACGTTGTGCTACAGGCTCAGAGTTGGCGAGTATGTGGCATTCTGTGGAGAATGGGACGCAACAAACCGCATGTTTGTGGCTCAATGGGTCAGGCAAATTGACCGAAAATCATGTCGTAGCTGCACAGGCAGAAAAGTTTTCGGCACCATTTCAAAATACCAACCGGATCAACTCACCGAGATTCTGACTGAAAACGGAACCATCAAGTTCCATACCGAAAACAAGGCGTTCATTGAAATGATGACAAACGGCGGGTGTTTTGAGGTCTGCCTCCAGTGGAACCAGGCAAACAAATGGTTTGAACTCGAAAACATCAGCTTTGCCCCAGATTCGGTCTGTGAGAATATGAAATACTGTAAAGGTCAAAAGTTTGAAGGTGTAATAATTGGACAGACTTGTCAAAAAGGTTCGCTAAAGGTTGCCATTGGCAAAAACATCTGGAACATCGACACCTCAAAGACAGACTTTAATTGCAGCAACGACATGGTTGGCAAGTGCGTCGAGATATGCGGAACATATGCAACATCGACGACAATGCCGTCAACAATAGTTGCAGACTACATAAGGGTAAAACGAGACCAAGACTGCAATGAATCAGAAACCGAAACAATCAGGGGAATTCTAAGAAAACTGGATTCTGCCAAAGGTACTGCACAGCTTGAAACCGGCAGAACACTGATAAAACTTGTTTTCAACTGGAGTCAAAAGCTCAAAGAAGGCGCTTGCTACAAATGTGTCGGCTACTATAAACCCGATGGCACCTTCGTTGTGCTGGGCTTTACTGAACTCGACCATGATGTTTGCAACTGGTCCTGTGACGGAGACACTGTGACCGGACAACTGTTGGATTTCACAAACGAAGGGTCAGCAAGGTTTATTGCCGGTGGGCAGCTTCAGAAAGTGAAACTCTCGGACTCAGCTCTTGAATACCTGCAAAAGAACGCCCCATCGCATTTTCCACTGTGCGTAAAGGTATGCATTAAAGCTCAAACCGCAACGACAGCATTACCACCAATTATCGTTGACATCGAAATCCTTTCAATGTCTGAGTGTAAAGATGTCTGCTCAGGTCAAACCCTGGGGGGAACAATTGAAAGCCTGGACTGCAAAAAAGGCACCATGACAATCGTCGACACCCAGGCAGACAAACAAGTCATATCCATTAATTCCGGACTTTGCCAGAGACTAAAGGTTGGAATGTGCGTCAAGATCTGTCTTTCCACTTCAGACAAGCTCTCTGACGGCAGCTACGAAGCTGCTTGGGTTGAAGAAGATGCTTCGTCTTGTGGGCAAACCTGTCAAAAAGTTACTGCCTCGGTGTACGAGGTAACATGCTCATCAACTTCAGTACTCATCAAGTGCATGACCAAAGATCAAAGATACTCGCTCACACTCTCCCCATCCGATTGCAAAACATATCAGAATGCTAAGTGCATAAGCTTCTGTCTGGAATCGGTCAATGGAAAACTCACCGGAAAGATTGTAGGCAAGGTTGAAGTCTTGCCGGAGAGTTCATGCTCGGACATTCCTGATCCATGCGATGGGAAGATAACCTGGAATGCAACAGTCCTCAGACTGGACTGCACAAATGGCAAGGTCTACCTGAACCTTGGTGGGAAAACCAAAGAAGCTTACCTCTCCCAGTCCCTGTGCAAAGAATTGGTTGTAGGCAAATGCTACCGATTCTGCGTAAAATACTCCAACAGCGCCTATTCAATCGACTTTGCCTCGTCAAGCTCCGATTGCCAGCTTGAATGCTTTGAGGGAAAGGTTATCAAGTTCGACAGCGCCAGCAGACGGGTGGTTTGCGAAAACGACAGCAAGGCACAAAGAATGATCGTTTTGCCGGTAGACTTCTCAAACAAACTCTGGTCAGGCATGTGCATCAAGGCTTGCGGAACATTTGAAGACAACATGCTTGTTGCCCAGTGGGCCGAGGAAGTCAAGTGTTCAACTGAAGAACCAATCGAATTTTCTGGAACAGTTGTTGGTGTAAGTTGCAGAACCAGACTGATAACTGTTAAAACCGATGACGGAAAAAGCTACAGCGTCAAACTGCCGGATAGCTTTGACTGCAGCTCCATCCAACAAGGTTCATGCGTAACCATAAAAGGTACAATTGACGAAAACAAACTGGTAACTGCAACATCAGTCACAATCGTAGAATGCCAGCAAACATGGAATGCTTATATTTTCGACGTTAACTGCAGTTCCGAGAAGCCATACATGATTGTAAGATGTGGAGACAAATTCTACACGGCATATCTTCCAAAAAATTACAGCTGCAGGACGCTCAAACCCAATACCTGCATAATCCTCAAAGGTTACCTGCGCGAATCAAACTCTGCTGTTGCAGTGATTTACTCCATTGAAGTAACGCAGATTACTGTTGTAGAGTGCAGGATGAGCGGTCCTTATAAGGCCACCATCATTGGAGAAGGTTGCTCTCAACGCTTTATTATGGTTGATTATTACGACGCTACACTCAAACTGTTCTACCCAAGCACCTACGACTGTAAAAATGCTAGAATCGGCAGCTGCATACTTTTCTATGGTGTAATCAACAGCAGCTACATTGAATGCTACAAGATCGAAACAACAGAATGCCAGCGTCAGGTTCAAATAAGTGGCAAGGTTGAACGTGTTGACTGCAAAAACTCAATCATATATGTCAGAACCAGCTACTCTTCGCTATACACAGTTGACCTGAACAAAACCTATGATTGTTCAAAAATCAACGTTGGGGCATGTGTTTCAATAACAGGCTACACATCTTCACAAACGTCAAAGAACATCAAGGCCACGTCTACCACAATCCAAAAGTGTCAAAACATACTCTATTTAAAAATAGTTTCAAAAAGTTGCTCTGGCGAAATCCCAACTCTCAACTGCGAAGATACAGCAAAAAAGAAGTATTCAGTTATATTGACCGGAATGAATACAAGTTGCGAAAGGTACACAGTCCGTAGCTGCATAAACGTTGTTTACAAACAGTTAACTGCAAGCAGAACAGGAGGATACATTGTAACTCCTCAAACAATCGAGATTGTCAGTTGCAATTGAACAACAACTTAACACCATATGTCAATGAACATGATTTTTCCGGACTTGCCAAAACGAACTAAGCAAATAGAATAGTTTTTGGAGGCCCAAATGGCAAACATTGCGATTAATGGTTTCGGCAGGATTGGTCGTCAGGTGTTCAAGGATCTGAGCAACAGGTTCCCAACACACAACATCGTTGCGGTCAACGACATTACGGATACAGAAACGCTTGTTCACCTTTTAAGGCATGACAGCAATTATGGCGCTTTCGGTCATGATATTGAGGTCAAAGGCGATGGTTTCACCTGCTGCGGCAAGCACACCAAAGTGCTATCGGTCAAGGATTTTAAACAGCTCCCATGGAAAGACCTTGGGGTGGACATCGTCCTTGAGTCAACCGGCAAACTTAAAAAAGCCGATGAGGCAAGAGACCACATTGAAGCAGGGGCGAGAAAAGTAGTTGTTTCTGCGCCGATAAAGGAACCTGACATCATGGTTGTCAGAGGGATCAACTGCAACTCCTACGACCCTGCAAAACACCATATCATTTCAAACGCATCATGCACAACCAACAGTCTTGCGCCTGTGGTCAAAGTGCTCAATGAAAACTTCAAGATAACAAAAGGGTTCATGACCACAGTCCATTCCTACACAAACGACCAGAGAATCCTTGACGGCCCTCACAAAGACTTGAGGCGAGCAAGAAACGCTGCTACAAACATCATCCCAACAACAACCGGCGCTGCCGAGGCAGTCGCTGTCATTTTCCCGGAACTCAAAGGCAAAATGACAGGCATCTCGCTGAGGGTGCCAACTCAAACTGTTTCAATAACTGACTTTGTCTGCACAGTTGAAGACCAGACTTCAGTTGAAGAAGTCAACGCTGTTCTCCACAAGGCAAGCCACAACGAACTCAAAGGCATCCTTGGATTCTCGACCGAACCGCTTGTTTCAGGCGACTACATAGGTTGCCCAAACTCTGGCACTGTTGACGCGCTCTCGACAATGATGCTTGGTGGCAACATGATAAAAGTACTCGTCTGGTACGACAACGAATGGGGTTATTCCTCAAGAACATCAGAAGTAATCGATATAGTTGCAACTAGGAGGTAGGATGAAAAAGTCAGTGGAGTTCGTAAACGTTTACAACAAACGAGTGCTCCTGCGCGCAGATTTCAACTTTCCGCTCCAGGACGGCAAGATCACGGACGACACACGCATCAAGAGGACTATCCCAACAATAAAGCATCTTCTTGACCACAACGCCAAGCTGGTCATCTGTTCCCATCTTGGTCGACCTGAAGGCAAGAGGGATATGGAATATACCCTTCTGCCAGTTGCACACAGACTCTCATTGCTTCTTGGCAAAGAAGTGAAGTTAGCACCGGATTGCGTTGGGTCAGACGCTGAGAAGATGGTTTCCGAGCTTCGCCCAGGTCAGGCTTTGCTTCTTGAAAATCTCCGCTTCCATGCCGAAGAAGAAGCCAACGACGATAAATTCAGCCAGCAACTTGCCAGTCTTGCCGACATCTACGTCTCAGACGCGTTCGGCACCTCCCACAGAAAACATGCCAGCACCTATGGTGTACCATCAATCCTTAAGCCAGCCGTAGCAGGTTTCCTTCTCCAAAACGAGATAAAATACCTTGGCGACTGCACAGGCGACCCAAAACGTCCGTTTGCTGTTGTGTTTGGTGGAGCAAAACTGGCTGACAAAATAATCGCGGTCTACAACCTCACTGACAAGGCCGACCTTGTGGTAATCGGTGGCGCAATGGCCTACACTTTCCTGAAGTCTCAAGGTATTCCGGTTGGAAAATCCAGGGTTGCAACCGACATGGTCGAATCATGCAAGAAGTTCATGGACGAACAGCTCCAGCGCGGGAAGAAAATATTGCTACCGATTGATTATGTAATAGCGGACAACATCCACTGCCCAACAAAAGTCATGGTTACAGACAGCCCTGAGATCCCTGATGGTTTTGAAGGTGTGGACATCGGCCCAAAAACTCGGGAAATGTTCTCCCAAAACCTCAAGCAGTGCAACACGGTACTTTGGAATGGACCACTGGGTGTGTTTGAAAATGCTCTTTTTGCAGATGGAACACAGGAAGTAATGGAAGCTGTCGCCCACAACGTCCCAATCTCGGTTGTCGGCGGTGGAGACTCTGCAGCGGCAGCAAGCCGTTTCTGCCTGACGAATTTCTTCACCCATGTATCCACCGGAGGAGGTGCATCGCTTGAATTCCTCGAAGGCAAAGATCTGCCTGGCATTGGCATTTTGGATAACATCTAGCCTTACGCCACTCTCTTTCCCAAAACAAATTCAGTGCATTGACATCCAGACATCGCCAAACATTGTAATCGTTCCAGGCACGCAATCGGAAAAAGAAGTCCTGTCCAACACACGCGAGACATGGCTCAAGGATAATGTCAGGGTTACAAACGGTTCGTTTGAGTATAAAATCCCTTTGCTTGGAACCGCACCTTTTGTTGTCGATATTGACAGCTCAGGACCTTGCAACATCGAGGTTTCCATCGGTGGCGATCTTTGGCAGTCCATCTACAACTCCGGTGTTGACGCAGGATCAATCAATGATCACATCAGGCGTCAGATACGAATCGAACAAAAACCAAACAATCCTTTCATAGTCAGGTTCTCCAGATCAACTGGTTCAGGGAATCCGTTTTATCTGCTTAGGTTTTCAATTCTTCGCCAACTTGAACTTTTCCCGGGCACTGCCATAGAGCTGTCCCACCTGATTGAACCAGGCTCATCATCTCTACCAGGTGGCGGGGGGAGATCGGTTCCTGCTGGCACAAGCATTTCCTATTCTCTGGCTGACGCCCCGGCCGACAAGGTTTTTTGCCTTGTCGAAAACGAAGGCGAGTGTGACGTTGAACTCGACAGCGTAAGGCTGGATCTTATCTGGACAAAAGAAAAACTCAAACTCTTTCCGCTTACTCTTATCAATCCAGAAAAATCCAAACTTTCCATTAAAGCGCTCAACAACATCAGGCTTGTCAGGATATCATTCTTCTATAGTCTTACAAATATAGACCCCACATCGGAGTTTGGCAAAATTTTCCAAACTGGAACTTACGATGTCAACGGAGCCAAACTCGAAGATGGCTTTACAATCAAAACCCTCAATCTTGGCGACATGATCTCGCTAAGGTGCTCAAACCCCGAATCAATAATGATCGGTGAGTCCAAACCAAACAGAAAAGGCCAGGTAGTCTGGTTCCAGGCCGACAATTCAGGTGAGACAGCCATAAAAGGCGCTGGACTGGTTTACTCGTGGTCATTTGATAGCGACCAGGACAACGACAACCTGCCGACTTCAGCAGAAATTGCAATTGACACCGACCCGGATTTTGCCGATACAGACAGGGACACCATCAAGGATGGATTGGATTTCTTCCCAAACGATAAGGACAATGACGGCTTGGATGATGACATCGAAGGATTTGTCGGGGCTGGAGGCTCATCATTTGACTCCAATAGCGACGCGCTTGCAGACGGACTCGGGCTTACTGGTGCGACAAGGGTTGATGTTTGCTCCAGAATAACCGGCACGATACAGCCAGGAGCAAAGTTTCTTGATGTAACCGATCCCAATCTTCTGAAAACCTGCCGACTTTTCGGAAACGCTTCCCTTGTAATTCCATTCAAAGAAATATTGTTGAGCAGAACCCCTGAGACAACACTTGAAGCATGGTTGGCAAAAGCCGACGGTGCTTATGGAATTTTGCTTGATGACTGCTGCATTAAGCCTCAATATTATGCCGATCCCGTCTTTATCGATATCTATCAGATGTGGGCAAAAAGGATATGGGCTGATCCAAACGTAGACGACGATGCAGCATACAAGCTCGGACAGTTTGCCATCGCAAAAATAAATGAGCTTGTGACCATGGCCAAGACAAAAACCAGAGAAACAGGGCTGGCGTTCGCAATATCAATCCCTTCTTATTCGTCTGGATTGCTTCTTCCTGCGCCTCGGTTTGATGGAATTGAAAGGGTTCTTGTAACAGCAACAGGGACAACAGATAGTTTCCTTGAGGGTCTCAAGGACGGCCAGATCATTAGTCAGCAGTTCTACACACATCTGACCGACGGATACAACCCCGAATATCTCCGCAGCTACATTTCAGGGGTCATTACAAGTGGATTTTACGGCAGCACTTCTTATGACGGTTTCCAACCACTTTACCTTTCATCAACGGTTAATCCGGAGCAAAGCTCGTTTGTTCAAATTGTGACAAATTCCACTCTCTGGGTGAGTGTGCTTGATAAAACTTATACGCATGCCGATTGGATTTCTCAGCTTTCAGAGCAGGAAATCAACGCCAGGCTCTGCAGCGTAAACAAACTCGGTTCAGCAAAAACAGCGTTCCTGGATGAGTCAACCACTCATGCATCATATGAAGAAGCCCAGTTGCTTTCTGACTGGGTTAAACAGGGTGGTTCACTGCTTGTCTACCAAGGCAAATCTAGATTTTCTGACCTTGCATGGTGGGGATCGAAGACAACGCTTGGCAAGGAGATTGCCAAACTTGCAGGCATAAGGGAGATTGAAGAGGAAAAGGTCATGAAAGTTGGAGCCGGAAATCTCATGCTCACAACTGTTGAGCCGACAAGCTCTATTCCAAGGTTTTTCACCGACATTATCGAACCACTACCGAAAACTCCATGCATTTACTGCCAGCCCACAAATGAATCCATCGAAGCTGGTTTTATAACTTTCCGTCATCTCCAGACTCAGGATATGCCAAGATTCCCCGCACCAATATATGTCCCGGTCAATCATGACAAACTCCCAAACATAATCGCATCAACATGTGCCGTGCCATGGATTAATAAGTATGATTCAAGAATCAGCATCCTTGCCCAAGCACCTCAAGGCGCTCCTTCGATAATTGCAATCGCCTTGCCCGGAGAACCAAAAGCCATAACCTCCACTTGCCGGTTCAGCTCGGTATACGAGAATGGCATTCTTATTATCAATTTTGCCGGTTCGACTGGCGGAGAAGGCTTTGCCATTGATCTGAGCGAAGCGCTGGATTTAAAGGCTATTTCATGCAACGTTCTACCAGCAACAGTACCTGAAGGCACAGAATTCAAAATATATGCGATCATCCAAAATGTTTCAAAGATCCCATCATCACCATTCTCGGTCACATTCCATATTGACAGCCCCTCTCGCGACAAACAGCTCAAACGGGTCGCAATCGATTCCCTGGCGCCGTCAAAAGTTTTAAACTTCAATTTCGACGTTCCTCCAATCGTTACACCTGGAGACCACAGGATTTACATGGTCATAACATCCGATGGCGAGATAAACCTAGGCAATAACACTATCTTCTGTGATTTCACCGTTACACCCAAAGCCAAGGAACGCATCATAAAAATGCAGATTGGAAACACCAAAGCCACCATTGATGGCAAAGAAACGGTTCTAACTTCACCACCATATATAACATCAGGCAAAACTATGGTTCCATTCAGATTCATTGCTGAAGCACTGGACGCAAAAGTCAGCTGGGATCAGTTTGAAAAAATGGTCACAATCGTTAAAGATGATATAACAATCTTCCTTTGGATCGGCAAAAATTATGCAATTGTCAGCGGAAACATGGTCAATCTGACATCCCCTCCAGAATTGAAGAATGGCAAAACCTTTGTACCAATCAGATTCATCTCCGAATCACTCAAGGCAAAAGTCGACTGGGAACCGCTGACGCAAACAATCACAGTAAAGATGGTTCTTACAAACTAATTAACTCCATAAAATAAAACCCCCATGAGGATCTCATGGGGGTTTTATTTTATGCCAAGCTTTTTACGAATGGATTGTCACTTCAACTGCCATTTGTCCTTTGTTGCCCAGCTTAAAGGATATTGATACACCTTGTTTGATGTCACCAATGTTTGCAGATTGCTTCTGTCCATTCTCATCAATGGCGAACACCTTTGTCATCTTTGGATTTATACAGATTGTGTCGCCATTCTCCAGTTTGAGCTCAATTATATTTGCTCCTTTTGTTGAAACTGAATCGACCTTTATCGGCGATTGTCCACCATCAGGCGGTTGTTCTCCCTGATTGTTGCCACCAGGAGGAGGTCCTCCATCGGCTTTGTCGGTTTGCAGGAACATTATTGAGAAAGCAACTGGCTTGTTGCCGATTGTCACATAATCGACAGCAACAGATACGCCAATTTTGATATTTTTTGGCATCGAATCAAGCAAACCCTTTGGGGTTCTAAACTTGGATATTCCATCAATTATCTGAATAACCAAACCTTTCACCTGGATCTGCTGTGGAGTGATGGAATCGATTCTGCCTTCCTGTTTTTTGAGTTTGTTTACCGTTACGTTGCCTTTCCACACGATTGCATTGCCGGAAATCAAAGCGTTTTCCATGCGATTGGCGATCCTGAGATCATCGGATTGAACCCATTCCGGAATAACAAGGACTTTCTTTGCAAAATCGGAATCTGTTTTTGTAAGTACTGTGCACTGATTGCCGTCTCTGTTTACTACCCATCCATCAATTTCTGTAAAAACTTTTTTATCGATTTTTATATACGATACTGCTTGATCTTTTCCAATAAGCGAGATAGCAGTGTCAGGAGCCAGGAGATTGAGAATAGACAGTGAGACAGGCTTGACGCCACTTGCACCAAAGTCGATAAAGACCGATGTGTTTGTTGTCGTCTTATAGCTGTCGCCGTGCTTGGTGCTAAGGGTTGATTGGCCGTCAAAATTGACAAGATAAGTGTCCAGAGGGCTGCCATTTAATGCCACCCAATTGTTATGCGTGTTTTTTGTGTTGCTTGTGTTGCTGTTATCTGTTTGATTGTTGCCGGTATCGAGCTGGTTCTGGTTGGTATTGTTTGAACTGTTGCCGCTTGAAGAGCCGTTTTGACATTTTCCGTTTCCATTGCCCTGGTTATTCTGCTTTGTCGTTTGTCCAGATGAAGTCTGGTCATTTACGGATTGATTTTCTCCCTTGCTATCCTGCTGCTGTTGCTTGCCAAGCATTTTTCTGAGTCTCGGTTTTGAAATCGAGCAGGCCAGGAACCGCTTGCCAACCATGTAACCGGAGATTCTAACCTGACTTCCGGTTTGAGTAATGGAGTGCATGATCGTTTCTCCAGCAACAGTCGAGATCTCCTTGTTACCCTGATCGGTTTGCAAAACCAGTTTTTCACCGTCGAATGAAACGACCTTGCCATCAAAGGCAAATTTGGACTGGTCATCAACAACACTGTCATTAAGCTTGACGCCTGAGAGCTTGAGGCCACCATTTTCAACGTTGAATGACATCATCAAACCGTCTGTATCAATCTTGGAAAGGTCGACAGGTTTGTTGTTTTTATCGAGTACAGGTATACCTGCAAACTCAATGGGTTCAGAGAGTGAATCTACCATAAGCTTACCATCCTCGATCGAACTAACCGACACTGGCAGAACTATTGTCGCCGAACCAGCAATTTCCTGAGTGGCGATTTCGATTGGATGAGCTACCATCTCTTTGACAGAAAACACTGAGATGCCAGACCTGTTTGCAATTCTGCCCCAACCGATACCTTCACGCCTTTCAGAAATTACTGTGTCGAGGTCTCTGCCTGATTTCTTCGAGATGAATGTCGCAATGGCAATCTCTTTGGGCGAGAAACCTTCGCCTTTCATCTTCCAGATTGCATCCTGGGTGATGTCGCTTTCTGAGGAAATTTTGTCTGCGGCATAAGCTTTTAGCACCTGACCTTTAAGGTCTGGGGTAAACATTTGTTCATAATCGTTTGCTGCGCCTTCAATGACCTTCGAGCTGATGAAATTGAGCAGGTTGCCTTCCTTGCCAAACACTGGTGTGAAAACACCTGCTGCAACAACAACGATGACTGAGGCAAAAGTGAGACCGACTTTGAGCAACATTGGGAATCTCGATGCTTTTTTCTGTTTTTGAACCTTTGAAAGAATCTTGCCCCACAGGTATGCGGGTGGTTCTATCTTCGAAGCTTTGGCGGTTAGATGGTCAGTGATGGATTCCGAAAGTTTTCCAAACGACCCGACGAGCTCCCTGCACTCTGAACAGGAAACAATGTGAGCATCAAACTCAGCCTTGTCCCTGCCTGTGAGGGTTCCCTCGATGTAGTCCAAAAGCATCTCTCTAAATCTATCGCAGTTCATGTCAAACCTTTTTCTTTCATCTGTCTTGCTATGGTTTCCAAAGCGGTGTAAAGCCTTGCCTTCACCGCACTTTCGCCAATTCCCAGAGCATCTGCAACCTCTCGGATTTTGAGTCCCTGGTAAAACTTTAATACGACGACTTGTCGCTGATTGTCAGTTAAAGATGCCAGAGACTCGCCAATGGCAGACGAGATATCCGAACCAGCGTCAGGGTCAGCATCACGAACACTAGGTTCAAAGCCGACTTCTCTCATCTCTTCAAGCGATTCAGAGTCATCCTTTTTAACCCTAAACCAGCTGATGACCTCATTGCTTACAAGCCTTGAAAGCCAGGGCTTGAAAGGTCTTTCAGAGTCATACTTGCCTGCAAACCGCCAGATTTTAAGGAATATCTCCTGAGTCAGTTCTTCTGATTTTGCAGGGTTTCTCACCGAAAGATTGACTATCTTGAAAACGTATCCGCCAAATAGGTCATACAGTTCCTTGAAGGCCAGTTCGTCACCTGCGGCAATCTGTTTCATGAGCTGTGGAGCTTGAATATCGGTCACTTGGAAAGCTCCTCTGTGAGAAGTTTTTTTACCAGATCTGCAGAAGCCTTGCCACCGGATTCTTTCATGCACTGTCCGGTAAAGAAGGCAAGGAGATTGGTTTTGCCAGCTTTATATTGTTCTACTTGAGAAGGATTCTTTGCAATAACTGCCTGAACAATCCCAAGAATTGCGCTTTCATCGGCAATGACCATAAGGTTTCTGGTTTTCGCTAAATTTTCTGGTTCCTCACCTGCAATAACATCTGGAAGGATTGATTTTGCTGATTGGTTGGTGATTGTTCCAGATTCTACCAGCATAATCAGCTTTGCCAGATTTTGGGGGGTAAGTTTTGTGTCATCGATTGAGAGGTTGTCCTGTGCAAGTTTTCCTGCAATGTCAGCCGTTATCCAGTTGCAAGCTTTCTTGGCTGGAGCTCCATGCTTGACTGTCTTTTCAAAGAAAACCGCTATCGACCTGTCAGAAGTCAGCACACCTGCATCATAGTCGTTTAGTTCGTATTGTTCCTTGAAACGGTCGGCCATCTTGACCGGTGTTTCAGGCATGCTTTGGGCAATTCTGTTTATTAGTTCATCATCGATGACCGGTGCCGGCAAATCTGGTTCGGGGAAATACCGGTAGTCGTTGAGTTCCTCTTTGGAGCGCATAGGCGAGGTCTCACCAGTTTGCTCGTTGAAGTGTCTGGTCTGGGCTTCAACCTTTTCACCTTTTGCTAGCAAATCCCTCTGCCTTTGGGCTTCAAAATCCAGCGCGCGCCGTGCAGACCTGAAAGAGTTGAGGTTCTTGACCTCAACCTTTGTTCCAAACGACCCATCAGGATTTCTTACCGATATATTAACATCGCAGCGAAGAGCGCCTTCCTCCATGTTACCAGTGCAAACTCCTATCTGTCTGACGAGGTTTCTCAAAGCGGTTAGATAGTTGCTGGCTTCCTCAGGAGTGGACATGCACGGTTCAGTCACAATCTCGGCAAGCGGCGCTCCACAACGGTTGTAGTCCACAAGCGAGCTTGATGAGGTGGTGATGTCCCCACTGTGGAACATTTTGCCAGCGTCTTCCTCAAGGTGGATTCTGTTGATGAGAACTTCCTTGCCACCTGCGATCCTGAGGTTTCCTCCGTAACCAAGCGGCGTTGCATATTGCGTTATCTGGTACCCCTTTGGAAGGTCAGGATAGAAATAGTTTTTTCGGTAGAACGGTGCAATCTTGTTTAGCTTGCAGTTGAGGGCAAGCGCTGTCATGACACCCATTTCATAGGCATTCTTGTTGACCGTTGGCAGAGCCCCCGGCAGACCAAGACAGACCGGACAGATGTTTGTGTTTGGTTCTTGTCCATACGAGTTCTTGCAGCCACAAAACATTTTTGTAGCAGAAAGCAACTGGATGTGGACTTCTATGCCGATGACAAGGTCAGACATTTCTGGCACCTCTGCGGATTTCGCGTTTTTGGGCTTTAAGTTCTTTAATGAGTTCCTTTTCCATATCAATCTTGTCTCCATAGATGAGCGCGTCAGGCAGGTTGTCGGCCCAGGCAAAAAAACCGATTATCAGGCCGATAAAAACAATTATGGCTCCAAGCAGCGTCCACATACCCGGAGCCAGTATTACAACAAAGTAACCAATTGCCACAATGACAATCGAATAGATTTTTTTTGCCGGGTAGTTGAGGTAATATTGTTTTCTATAGCCCCAAATCCTTTTGCCAGCCTCTGATATCTGTTTGTCGATATCTTCAAACTCTTTCAAATCTGTCATCGACTCTCCTGCACGATTGAAGCAAGATCAAAAAGCATCGATTCGGAGAAAGCCTGGCCAACAAACTGCATGCCTATCGGCCTATTTTTTGAATCGTTTCCGGATGGAACAGTCACAGCCGGCAAACCTGCAAGGGCTGATGGAATGGTCAGCAGGTCGCAAGCATGCATTTTAACCGGATCCTGAATTGAACCCAACTCGAAGGCCGTGGTTGGCGTAGTTGGCATCAAAATGGCTGAGACCGAATTGAAGCTGTCAAAAAGCTCTTTTGATATCTTTGCCCTCATACGAGTGGCTTGGATGTAGAAAGCGTCGTAAAAGCCCTCGGAAAGGGCGTAGGTGCCAATCAGTATCCTTCGCCTGACCTCGTCACCAAATCCCTGAGACCGTGTCATCGAGTACTGCCTGTCAAGGCTTTCATCCCTTGAAACGAAACCATATCTTACACCGTCAAACCTCGAAAGGTTTGCACTGCATTCGGCCGGTGTGATGATTTGGTAGGTTTCCACCGAGAACTTCATGCTTGGGAGTGAAATCTCCTTGAAGGTGAAACCTTTCGATTCCAGTATCTTTTTTGATTTTTCGAGGTTTTCAAGTATCTCTCCATCAATGGAAAGGTCAGAGAGTTCTTTGGGGATGCCAATAACTTTGCCTGATGCCTTGAAAGTCCCTGGTTCAACCGAGGTTGAATCGTAGCTGTTCCTGCCAGAGATCACAGAAAGAAGGATTTTTGCGTCCTCGACGGTTTTTGCAATCGGCCCAATCTGGTCAAGGGACGAACAGAATGCCACCAAACCATAACGAGAAACCGTGCCGTAAGTGGGTCTGACACCAACAAGCCCGCAGAAAGCCGCAGGCTGGCGAACTGAGCCACCCGTGTCAGAGCCAAGTGAAACCATTGCCGAACCGTCGACAACCGATGCAGCCGAGCCCGAAGACGAACCACCGGGCACAAGTTTGTTATCCAATGGATTTTTTGTTGCTCCAAAAGCTGAATACTCACCGGAGCTGCCCATTGCAAACTCATCGAGATTGGTTTTGCCAACGATTATTGCGCCTGCTTGTTCAAGTTTTTCAACAACCGTTGCAGAAAACAGGCTTTTGTATTCACCTAAGATCTTTGAGCCACAGGTCAGACGAACATTTTTTACGGCAATGTTGTCCTTAACCGCGACAGGCACACCCCACAGAGGTTTGCCAGGATCAAATTCACCCAGCAAACCAGCTTTTTTTATGGCCTGGTCAAACATTGGAGTGATGAAGGCGTTTAAGTTTTTTTCAGAAATATCAAATTTATCTTTACAATCCTGGATGGCTTGGGCTGGGGTTGTTTTTTTTGATTTATAAAGGTCGTGGAGTTCGGAGATTTTCATTTGCCACCAACAATCTTTGGCACAAGGTAGAATCCGTTTTGAACAGTCGGTGCCTGCTTGATGGCATCTTCTTTTGCTATGCCTTCAATTGGCAAATCCTGTCTGAGAGCCAGTTTGCACTGGGGTGGGAGAACCATCGGTTCATATCCTGAAAGGTCTTCAGCCTGGATGCGCTTGAATCCATCAAGCATCCTTTCAATGTCGGCTATTAGCCTGTCGCTTCCAGAAATATCAATCCTTGCCAATTTCGAAATCCGTGCAATGTCTTTTGAATCCATACACACCTCGGCAAGATTATATTAAAAATTCCGCTGCTTGAACAGGAATCCTTGACAAAATTCAATCCTGAACGTATTTTGTGTTTACTATGAGTGAAGAAATCAAACAAATCAGAACAATCAAGTCCGACCTTCCAGTTGTGGCCTTCATTGGAAGACCCTCTGTCGGAAAGTCAACGATATTCAACAGGATTCTGCGCAAAAATCTTGTGATCACCGATAAGAAATTCGGTGTCACCAGAGACAGAATCATGGAGGATTTCGTCTGGAACAGCGTTCCTTTGACCTTAATGGATACCGGGGGCATTGCGCCTGAGGAAGGAACCATCCAAAACCAGGTGTCGCTTCAATCAGAACTTGCCCTTGGCATGGCCGACCTGATCGTCTTTGTTGTAGATTCAATAACCGGGCCAACCAAAGAAGACATCTATGTTGCCAAACTCCTCAAAAGCGCAAAGGAGCGAGTGATTCTGGTTGCCAACAAGGCAGACAACCGCGACTATTCCGACCACAACTTCTACGTACTGGGTTTTGGCGAGCCCTACTTCCTTTCAGCCATGAGCGGCAGAAATCTTGCCGATCTGCTCGACATGATAGTCAACAAGATTACAAAAATCCAAGTTTCCGAGAGTGAAGAAACGCAAGAGGAATGGATACCAAGAATCACCATTGCTGGCAAACCAAACGTTGGCAAATCCTCGCTTTTAAACCAACTTCTCGGTGAAAAACGAGCAACTGTTTCCGAGATAGCCGGGACAACGCGCGACGCTGTCGACACCCTGGTTGAGTATGAAGGTAGAAAATTTGTTCTGGTCGACACGGCAGGCATCAAGAAAAAATACAAATACGACGAACAGCTGGATTTTGTAACGGTAAAACGCTCGGAACAAGCTATACACCGATCAGATTTATGCATCATGACCATTGACGGTTCACTTGGCGTGGCCACCGAAGACCAACATCTGGCAAGGTTCATCGCAGATGAAGGAAAAGCCTGCATTGTCGCACTCAATAAAATTGATCTTGTCGAAAACCGTGCCGATCTGCTTGAACATCTCGAACACCAACTCAGGTTCATATCCTATGCGCCAATCATCTCGATGTCAGCACTAACAGGCAAGAACACAAACAAACTTTTCCCAACGATCGTTTCAGTGCTAGACCACTATACATCCCGCATCACAACTGGCAAATTCAACAAATTCATCTCCGAAGCCACAGACAGGCAATCCCCGATGACCCATAGGGGGAAAATGCTTAAAATCTACTACGGAACGCAAGTTGCCTCAAAACCACCGATTTATGAATTTTTTGTTAACGATCCAGAGTCTGCTTCACCTGCATATTTAAGGTATCTCGAGAACCAGCTGCGACTTTCCAACGACCTCTCCGGAACACCAGTAATATTCCGACTAAAGGAGCGTAGATGAGGGTTTGTGTCGTAGGAGCTGGTGCCTGGGGTACCGCTCTAACCCTCATTCTTGCCTCAAAAAACGTTGAAACGGTCTTATGGGCAAACACAAAACCGCTCTGGGACAATATCACAAGAAATCGTGAAAACACCGACTTTTTTCCGGGATTTTCCATTCCGGATTCGGTGGCAATTGAATTTGACCCCTTGACAGCAACAAAGTCAGTAAATATACTCATCGTCGCTGTACCAGGAAAATATCTTGCAGATACTGCAAGGGAGTTCAACCTTGACAATCGAGTGAAGGTTCTGTCTGCAACCAAAGGCATTGAAGCCAAAGAAGGCTTGACCTCATCGGAAATTCTTTCAAGAATCTGGAATCTGGAATCTGATAGGATTGCCGTTTTGTCTGGCCCAAACTTTGCCAAGGAGGTTGCCAGCGGACACCCCGCAGCATCAGTGATCGCCTCTAAATCCGAAAGCCTAGCCATGGAGCTTCAGCAACTCCTATCAACAGACTCTTTCAGGGTTTACCGAACAACAGACGTCAAAGGAGTCGAAATCGGCTCTGTCTTGAAAAACGTCGTTGCCATCGGAGCAGGCATAGTGGAAGGTCTGGGTTTCGGATCAAACACAATCGCTGCGCTGGTTGTTCGTGGCATTGAAGAGAGCAGGAGATTAATTCTGGCTCTTGGTGCCGATGAATCAACGATTTTTGGGCTGTCCTGTCTTGGCGATATGGTTGCCACGAGTTTTTCGCCTCTGTCGCGCAACAAAGGCTTCGGATATTGGATTGGAAAAGGTTTTTCAGTTCAGGAAGCAAAAGCGCTCATATCATCAGGCGGAGAAGCAATTGAGGGGCTTGACTCCCTGAACGGATTGCTTAAAATTGCAGATAGGTACAACACCGAACTTCCAATAGCAGAATCCATAAGCAAAATCGTGTATGGCAATTTGACACCTGCATTAGCGATAAAATCACTAATGACCAGGGATTTAAAAAAAGAAAGGTAAAAATTAAAAGGAGGAATTTAATGACAAAGCCAGAACTCATCGACAAAATTGCAGCACAGACAAAGTTTTCGAAGAAAGATTGTTCAGCAATGCTTGACGCAACTCTTGAGTCAATCAAGCACGCAATGAAGAGCGGAGAAAAGGTTCTCCTCGTCTCATTCGGCAGCTTCTATGTCAGGAACCGCGCATCACGCAAGGGCGTCAACCCAAAGACAAGAAAGCCACTCAACATCCCAGCAAAGAAAGTTCCAGCATTCAAGCCAGGAAAAGATCTCAAAGAAGCCGTCAAAAACGGAAAGTGATCTGTAACTCTTGAACTTAAAAGCCAGATTATGTAGAATAATCTGGCTTTTTTATTTTCGGGACGTAGCGCAGTTTGGTTAGCGCGTCAGTCTGGGGGACTGAAGGTCGGCAGTTCGAATCTGCCCGTCCCGATATTCCACTCCAAGCAAAGCTTGAAACACTCCTTTCACAATTAGCCGGGGTATTGCCGTCTAAAACTGGTTGCAAAACCTTGATTCAAATCATTTATAGGGATTTGCATATATGATGTTTGCTTTGATGCACAACTTTGATAAATCCACGTTTGGATGGCAAAGTTCATAAAACTTTTAACTGAGTCGTGTTATGTCACCGATTGTGTGCAAATATGTTACAAATAAATGATCAGACAAGCAAAATCTTCTCAAACACTAACGTCATAGTGAAATACTGTTTCTACCTGATATCATTGAGAAAATTCAAAACACAGTGATAAAATCTGAACTCTTTTTTCTTAACTTTACAATAACCAAAACTCGGATCGCTAAAAACACTTTCATACCAAGAATGCAATTTGTTTGCATTTATTAAGACATGTCTGTCTCAATGTATTTTCAATTGATACTAGAATTTCAACGATAAACACAAAAAAAGGTTACCCGGCAAGCAACCGCCTATTCTTGTCAAGTTAAAATGCCCTCTTTACAAACCAACGCAGTCTGTTAAACTTTTCACCCGTCGGGATGTGGCTCAGTTTGGTAGAGCGCTTGGTTCGGGACCAAGAGGTCGGCAGTTCGAATCTGCCCGTCCCGACCATCAATCACGATAAAAAACTAGAACAATTATTTGGTAGGAAACCATTTAGGGGTTCGGAGACCTTAAGGTCGGCAGTTTCCCATCTGCCCGTCCCGACCATCAATCACGACAAAAAACTAGAACAATTATTTGGTAGGAAATCATTTAGGGGTTCGGAACCAAGAGGTCGAAAAATAAATCCCTCTATCAATCACAATAAAAGACTGGGGTAATTGAAATCATTTAGGCTTAGGAAGACCATGAGGCAAACGGTTTCACTCCATTTTGGAAATAAAGCAACACCATTAGTTTTGAGGACTTGCCAAAAATATATCAGATTTGTTATTTTAATGTTTTGCTGTTAACATCAATCGCCCATCATTGTCCCTTAATAATCCCGGCTTAATCCAGCAGCAATTTTGAAGACTATAATCACAACCATCTAGCTAGGGGTGCCTCAATGGCTGAGAAGGATCCAGTTCCTACCCTCCGAACCTGATGCGGTTAGTACCGCCGTAGGGAAGCTGCCCAACATTGCCAAGCAAATAAGGCACACTTCCATCAGGCAGAAAGGAAGTGATGTCGAAATGATTGTCAAAGCGATGATCGTTGCTGGCTCGGACTCATGCGCTGGGGCTGGCGTTCAAGCCGATTTAAAAACCTTTTCTGCTTTTGGTGTATACGCCACCACCGCATTAACGCTTCTGACGGCTCAAAACACGCTTGGGATAACAGAAACTTTGAATGTCGACCCATTGATGGTTTCATCACAAATTCATGCAATAATGACCGACATTGGAGCTCATGCTATCAAGATTGGTGTTATACCAACTGTTGATTGTGCAACTGAAGTCGCAAAAGCACTTTTGATACACAAGGCCAAAAACATTGTTTTGGATACCGTTCTGGTGTCTACATCCGGTCATACTTTTGGTGGTGACGCTGTCACGAAAGCCATGGTAGACCTCCTTTTCCCAATTGCCAGCCTTGTTACTCCAAACATCAGTGAAACCGCCATCTTGTCCGGAACATCAATCAAATCACTAGAAGACCTAAAGAGATCAATCAAAATAATCCATGATCTTGGCGCGAAGATGATTGTCTCGACAGGTTGGATTGAGAATAACTCAATCATGGATGTTTTCTACAATGGAAAACACTTTCACACTTTCGAATCGCCTTTGATTGACGGTGTCAGAGTTCACGGTGCCGGCTGCACATTTTCGTCAGCAATTGCGGCAAGTCTTGCTTTGGGATTGGGCATGAAAGAATCAATTTCAAAAGCAAAAGAATATGTCACGCGAGCCATCAAGAGCTCATTGGAAATCGGAAAAGGATTGCGCACATTAAACCATTTCAGCTGGAGGCCGAATGAACATTGAACAAATAGGTCAGATTGTCGATAAAACAAGACTGGCCAATCCTCTCATCCATCACATAACAAACTACGTAACGGTCAACGATTGTGCAAACATCACTCTTGCCATTGGCGCTTCGCCTGTGATGTCAGACGAAATCGACGAAATTGAAGAAATTGTTTCGATATCGTCATCATTGGTCATCAACATCGGAACGCTGAACAAAAGAACCATTGAGTCGATGTTTAAGGCCGCAAAGACGGCAAACAGAAAACAAATTCCCGTGATTCTTGACCCAGTTGGTGCAGGCGCAACAAAACTCAGAACTGACACGGCGCTTCGCTTGCTCAACGAGTGCAAAGTTTCGGTCATTCGAGGCAATGCTTCAGAAATCAAGGTAATCAGCCAGGGTGAGGGGTTCACAAGAGGAGTCGACGCAAGCGTTGATGACGGCAATGACTCCCAAGTTCTTAAAAAGATGGCCACCAATCTCTCAAGAAACACAGGTGCAATCGTGGCCATAACTGGTGTTGTTGACATCATCACAAACGGCACCAACATGGCATTAATAGAAAACGGACACCCTCTGATGTCAAAAGTCACAGGCACCGGCTGCATGTGTACTTCGCTGATCGGTTCCATGTGCGGTACATCCAACGATTACTTTGGCGCAACAATCACGGCCATTGCTTCAATGGGCATTGCGGGACAACTTGCTTACGAAAAGCTGCTTGAACCAAAGCAGGGTAACTCGACATACCGCAATCACATCATCGATGAAATTGCCAACATGAACTCGTCAAAACTGTGCAGGTTTTCGAAGGTGACATTTGAAAAAACAATTTGACTTGACACTCTATGCCGTGACCGACAAATGTCTTATTGGCAGAAAACCGTTTCTCGAAGCGGTTGAGGAGGCTATCGCAGGCGGCTCGACCATGATTCAGCTTCGAGAGAAAAACTTGTCCACAAAAGATTTTCTTCAAACTGCCAACCAAGTTCACCAACTCTGCCAAAAATTCAATCTGCCGCTGATTATTAACGACAGGGCTGACATAGCTCTGGCTTGCAAGGCTGACGGGCTCCACATAGGCCAGGATGATTTGCCTCTGAAAATCGCAAGAGAAATTCTTGGCGCTGACAAGATCATCGGCGTTTCAGTTTCAACCCCTGCCCAAGCTCTGAATGCTGAAAAAGATGGTGCAGACTATGTTGGTGTCGGTACAATATTTTCGACAGGCACAAAAATCGATGCGCAAAAAGTCGACTTCAAAACCCTCGAAGAGATAAGAAACATAATAACCATACCAGTTGTTGCCATTGGGGGCATTAACGAAAGAAACGCTTTGCAGCTTGTGAAATCAAGAATTCATGGAATTGCTGTTGTTTCAGCCATATTTGGGTACGAAGATATTGTCAATCACACAAAACTGATGAAACAACTGGCAAAGGAAGTGACAGCGTGGAAAACGGTATAAAAGCTATTATTTTTGATCTTGACGGCACAATGATCGACTCGATGCAAGTCTGGGACAGAATTGGCATTGAATTCCTCTCAAGTCGCGGCATCGCCGTTCCGGACGATCTTGGCAAGGTGGTCAAGAATATGACTATGACTGAATCTGCCGTTTATTACAAACAACAATTCGGTCTGGAGGATATGACCGAGGATGAGATAATCGCCTGCTGGATTGAAATGGTCTACAGACATTACGCAACTGACATCCCGCTGAAAGATGGCGTTTTCCAATACCTGACAAAAACAAAAAAACGTAGTTTCAAAATCGCCATTGCCACAGCTTCAGATATAAAACTAGTTAAAGCCGTGCTTTCAAGGCATGGCATCCTCGAACTGTTCGATGTCATTGTAACAGTCAAGGAAATTGGCAAAGGCAAGGATTCACCGGACATCTTCCTTGCCTGCGCAGATAAAATGGGTGTTTTGCCAACAGAATGTCTGTTGTTTGAAGACTGTCTTCACGCCATAAAGACAGCAGCTGGCATCGGCATGAAAACAATAGCAGTTTACGACCTTTCTGCAGAGCATGAAATAGAAGAACTCAAGGCTGCTGCCGACAAATATATTTACAGTTTTAAAGAAATGGAAGAAGGATAGATGGAATATTCAACACAAATTGATGCGGCACGCAAAGGTGTCATAACACCACAGATGTCTGCAGCCGCTTCAAAAGAACCGATAACAGATCGTGAGCTGATGGAGCTTGTAGCAACCGGCCAGGTTGTCATCCCGGCCAGCAAGAATCACAAATATCTACAACCCTGTGCAATTGGGAGAGAGACAAGAACAAAAGTAAACGTAAATCTTGGTATTTCAAAAGACTGCCAGGATGTCGAATCCGAGATGTCAAAAGTCAGACGCTCCATAGAGCTGAAAGCCGATGCAATAATGGATCTCAGTGCGTTTGGCAAAACCGAGGAATTCAGGAAAAAACTCATCAACATTTCAACCGTACCTGTAGGAACCGTTCCAATGTATGATGCTGTCGGTTTTTGCGATAAAAAACTTGCAGACATAAAACCTGAAGAGTTCATTTCGGTTGTCGAAAAACATGCTCGTGACGGTGTGGATTTCATGACCATCCACGCAGGACTCAACAGGGAGGCAGTTGAAAGATTCAAGAAAAACCAGAGATTGACAAATATAGTTTCACGAGGCGGGTCGCTGTTGTTTGTATGGATGGAACTCAACCGAAAAGAAAACCCATTTTTCGAGCAGTTCGACGATGTCCTGGATATCTGCCGACAATACGACGTCACACTCAGTCTTGGTGATGCGTTGAGACCAGGATGCATTGACGACGCCACGGATGCCTTTCAAATTCAGGAGCTTTTGACACTTGGCGAGCTCGCAAAAAGAGCGTGGAGCAAAAGAGTCCAGGTGATGATTGAAGGTCCGGGGCATATGAAAATAAATGAAATTTCTGCCAATGTTATGCTCGAGAAAAAACTCTGCCACGGAGCGCCATTCTATGTGCTTGGACCGCTGGTCACCGATGTTGCTCCTGGCTACGATCACATCACAAGCGCAATAGGCGGGGCAATTGCCGGTGCAAGCGGAGCAGATTTTCTCTGCTATGTAACCCCGGCCGAACACCTGAGACTTCCAACACTTGAAGATCTCGAAGAAGGCATCATTGCCTCAAGAATAGCTGCTCATGCAGCCGACCTTGCCAAAGGTATCAAAGGGGCTGGTGACTGGGATAGAGAAATGAGCACAGCCAGAAAAAATCTCGATTGGGATAGGATGTTTGAGTTGGCGCTTGAACCAGACAAACCCAGGAAATACCGCGAAAATTCGAAACCTGAAGAGCAAGATACCTGCACAATGTGCGGCAATATTTGCGCGGTTCGGACGATGAACAGAATCATAAAAGGTGAGGAGCTATAGTTCCTCACCTTTTGTCGGTTCAATATCACATTCTTTGCTATTGGCCTTCTTCTGGTCAAACATACACACACAAATCCATTTCCAGTTCTGGACGATATGGATTATGACGGCAACGAGCATTATCCCACCGAATACACCATGAAGGTGGCTGATGAACTTGTTCTCGTGAACCAACAATGTGAGCATTGTTCCGAGAGTCGAGACCAGCAAAAGCATTACAACAATCACCATGAAGATTTTTTTATTGTTTTTCATAACTACAGATAATAGTAATATGACACTAGATGTCAACAATGTAATTATTATTCGTTATAACTCGTCACGGTTACATATCTGTACTTTTATCTAATTAATGCTTTTTTGTTACAACTTCTCAATGATTACTACACAAATTTGGGTTCAAAGCCGGTGTTTGCAAAGACAAACGTAAGGACTTCAGCAGTCTCTTCGATCATCTTGTCCAATGGTTTGAGTCCATGACCTCCCTGAGTGAAATATCTCAGAAGGATTGGGTTGTCGCTTGCCTGGGCATCCTGAAGGACACTGGTGAACTTGAAAGAGTGCAGAGGAGGACATCTGTTGTCATCGCTGTTGGTCACAATCAATGTCGCTGGGTATTCAGTTCCAGGTTTAACGTTGTGAATCGGCGAGTAGGCGTACAGCCATTTAAACTCTTCCGGTTTGTCTGCACACCCTCCCTCACGGACAAAAGCCTTGCCAACACTGAACTTGTGGTATCTCAGTTTGTCGTAGAGCCCAACCATCGCAATTGCTGCTGCAAAAAGGTCGGGCCTCTGGTTGATGCAGGCGCCAACAAGCGTACCACCATTAGACGCACCAAGAATGGTCAAATGCTTTTTGTCAGTATAATTTTGATTTATCAGCCATTCCCCTGCTGCAATGAAATCATCAAAAGAATTCTGCTTGTTTCCTCTGCAACCAGCCAGATGCCATTGGTAGCCAAACTCGCCACCGCCCCGAATGCCAGCAATCGCGTAAACTCCACCCAGTTCAAGAAATGTTTGCATCATGACACTGAACTGTGGAATAACAATATGGCCATAGCCACCGTAACCATAGAGAATGGTCGGTGTTTTGCCGCTTATATCCAATCCTTTCTTGTGGAAAACGGTAATTGGCACCATCGTTCCATCCTTGCTTTTATACATCGACTTTGAGATCTGAACATCTGAAACAATTTCGCCAGGTTTGGATTCTTTGATAAGCTCCATAGAACCGGTCTCAATGTCAAGCAAATGATACCTTGTCGGTTTATCAAAAAACGCTTCTGAGACCAGCATTTTATTGTCATTTTTGAATTTGCTTGGCCACCAGCTGTACACGCTCCCTGTTGGAGCTGGATAAACTCGTTCCAGTTGCCCGTTATCGTTGAACTGGTGCATGACCAGGTCACCAGCCTGGATTACATGGGCGAAAATCTTTCCATTTGACGCAGCTGCAAAATAAATGTTCAAGTTCTTGTCTTGGTTGATAATCACCCAATTGTCTTTATCAGGACTTTCGGGATCTACGATAATGATTTCCCCTTTGTGGTTGAATATAAGCTTGTTGGGTGTAGAGCCTGCGTATCCTGCTTCAGTGCCAGGTTCAAACCAAAACAGTCTTTGAAACTTTTCTTTTGGGTTGTCGAGTCTTTTTACATAAACACTATCACCAAGCTGAAGGACGGAGACAACAAGATATTTGTTGTTGCATGCAAGGCTAACGGTCATGAAGCTTGTGTCACTCTTGTTATCCTCAATGTCAGGCAAGATGTCTTGTTCACCAAGCACTACCTCATCGTTTGCTACGTCAGTAAACAGTTTATGGAACTTCAAGACAATGTTTCCCTGTTCTCCATGAACCTGGCTGCCTTGTTCCAGCTGGCCATGTGCCACATAATAGAATCCATCCTGATAAAATCTGGCATTGCCTTTTGTCCAATTGATGCTTTCAGGTAACAGCTTTCTGGTCGCAATTTCCATAACCCTGAGTTCATGCCAGTCCGAACCTGATTTATTGATTGCAATTATGCAATACTTGCCATCCTCGGAAATATCGGAAACAAAAGCTGATGCAAAGCATTTTGCGTAGTCTTCCGGATCAAACAGCAACTCCTCTTCCCCGGTTGTAACATTATGGATAAACAGTTTTTGTGATTGTTCAAAACCAGTGGCTTTCTTAAAAAATATCATGTCCTTATATTTTGTTGGGACACCACCAACATCGTACCTGTCGCAATCATAAGCCTTTCTCACCATTTCTTTTATTTTCCAAAGCATTGGGATTTTTGAGAAATATTGATTGGTCAAGGAAATCTGCTCTGAAAGCCAATCCTTTGTCTCTTTCGAGTTCGGATCCTCCAGCCAGCGATACGGATCGGCAACCTTTGTGCCATGATAATCATCGACAACATCGACCTTTTTTGTGAATGGATATTCCACCTGTCCCTCCAAAAAAATGAATGTGTTGAGAGTCTAAAGCCTGGGGGGATCTGGTCAATCGTTGATGACAGTCTTGTTCGCATCTTTGCTGTAGGTATAATTATTATGGGAGTTAATCTTTATTTTGACAAAAACTGATTATAATGCTGTCCATGACAATATTTGACTGGTTGCAGCTTCCACTTATTCTTGCCTGTGGCATCGGGTTGATGTTTGCTGTTGCAAAATTTGGCAAACAGTCAAAAGCCGCCCGAAATCAGACCAGAGAAACATTGATTAATGCAATCGGTTCGGTGTTGTTGGCTCTTCCAATTTTTTATCTTGGTTTTCCACTCAAGCTCGTATCCCTGGAGACGCTTGGTCTAGACAGGTTTGTCTGGTGGTGGTTGCCAGCATCGCTTGGAATGGCAATCGTTTTGATACTTCTCAATGCAGGATTGGCGCTTGGCTATCAGGCGCTTTTCAGAATTGATGAAGCAAAGCTGGTTTCCTACCAACGGTCATCATATTTTACAGCCATGTCACGTTCCCGAAAAAAAAGCTTGGTTACAGTTCTTTTTGGAGGAATCCTTGCTCCACTATGCGAGGAATTGTATTTCCGGGGATTGCTGCTTGCATGGTTTCTGACATTTTTCAACCCCTGGATTGGAATAGCAGCTACTGCAATAGTCTTTGGTCTTGCCCACTATGATTCTGCTGGAGTTGTTGTAACGGGAATCATCGATGGCATAGCCTTAGCCATTCTTTTTGTGTGGTTTGGGTCGCTGTGGATTCCGATAATGGTACACATTTTCAACAACACGATCGGACTTGTGGCGTTCATTGTTGAAAGCTCCAAGGTTAAGCCGCAATCACCGACAAACCTAAACGATTTGCCTGAAAATGTTTCAAATGATAATGTCTCAGCTATAATGGATGGGACAGAAAGGCAGGACATCGATGAAGAGAAGGTTCAAATACGATCAGAGCAAGACGCCGCTGGTTGACGCTGTCATAGATTATATCGGTCAAAACAGGCTTCCTTTCCACATGCCAGGCCATGAGCGTGGAGGAGCGATTCCAGAACCGCTTAAGGAATGGTTTGGAGAAAAGCTGTTTCTTTGGGACCTGACCGAGGTTCAGCACATGGACTACCTTCATCATGCTGAAGGGGTCATTGCCGACGCAATGAAGCTTGCTGCCGACGCCTTTGGCGTTCGCGAAACAAAGTTCCTAATCAACGGCACAACCGTTGGCGTTCAAGCCATGATGCTTTCGTCAGTTCTGCCTGGTGAGAAGATAATTCTGCAAAGAAACTCCCATCGCTGCACAGTTGGAGGTTTAATATTGGGTTCGCTTGAACCGGTCTACATCCATCCGGAATACAACAGCGATTTTGGCGAATACACCTCGGTTTCAACCGATACTCTTGGCCGCGCCATCAGAAGCCACCCATCAGCAAAAGCCGTGCTTTTGACAACGCCAAACTACTTTGGTCTTGCCTCCGACATCCAGACGCTTTCATCAATGGCTACCATCAAGGGATTCAGGGTTTTGGTCGATGAGGCGCACGGCGCTCATTTCCCGTTCCATCCTGACATGCCGGTTTCAGCTGTCGAGTGTGATGTCGACCTTGTCACACACTCTGCCCATAAAACACTTCCAACCCTGACTCAGACATCCTGGCTCCATGTTGTCACCGAAAGAGCAGCGTCCGACAGGTTGATGATGTACCTGACGGTTCTTCAGTCTTCATCGCCATCTTATGTGTTCATGTCAGCCCTTGACGCCTGTCGAAGATTCATGGTTGAACAGGGAACTGAAAGGCTGGGGCAGGCTTTGGAGATGGCTGACTGGCTTCGCGATGAAATCAACAAGATCCCTGGACTCCACTGCCCTGGCAAGGAAGTTGTAGGTAAATCAGGTGTTATTGGATTTGACAGGACAAAAATCACAATCCGAGTTTCCGAGCTTGGGCTGACCGGTTGGGAAGCCGAGCGAATACTCAACGACGAATATAACGTTGAAATCGAGCTTTCTGACTCGGACAACATCCTGCTGTTTATTACGGTTGGCACAAAATGGGAAAACGTGAAAGCACTCGTGCCAAAACTCCAGCAGATGGCTTCGAAGAAATACAGCTCAAGACCGATAAAACGCTTTCCATTGCCAGAGATTCCGCCACTTGAGATACTACCAACAAAAGCAGCCGCTGCAGACGCCTGTATGGTGTCACTTGAAGAGGCTGTCGGTCGTGTCAGCGCCGACGTTGTTGCACCGTATCCTCCAGGCATTCCGGTACTCATTCATGGCGAGATGGTTACCCAAAACATTGTAGATTTCATCAGACAGGTAAACGACAGCGGAGCTCTGGTGCAAGGTTTGCACGAGAACATGCTTCGAGTTGTGAAATGAATTCAAGCACCTAATAAAAAAGGCTGGGTAAACCCCAGCCTTTTTTTAATTGGAATCAGACAATCACTTTCCGATACCTTACTTTTCCTTTGGTTCCAAAGGAATTTATGGCATCTGTCGGACAGATGTTGATGCAGCCATAACAGGCGGCACACGGTTTTTTGTACTCGGGATAATCAATCATTGTCAATGCCCCAGATGGGCAGTTGCCAACGCATAAGCCACATTTTATGCACTTTGACCTGTCAATTTTGATGCCATACGAAATGCCCATCATTGGCTTTGTATAAAACGGAACGATCATGTCAAACCATGACCATTTGTATGGTTTCACCTTGTCTGGCGCGTCTTTGCCAGCTACCGCGTTGATTATGTGTTGAGCAAACCTGGGAATGTCAATTTTATCTGTGGTTTCCAAGTACTTCTTGTCCAGCAGCGGCATATGCTTTTCTGAACGGGCAAAGGTCCAGGTTTCCGGAGCCATTGTTGAGCCGATGGCGACAACATCTGCATTTTTCTTTTTAAGCTCCAGCCAGAGCCTTCTGGTTGCGTTTGCTGGCTGGCCTGCGTAGTTTTCAAAAATGAAACACTTTTTGCCTGCAAGATCGGGCAAACTACGAATCCATTGCACAATCAACCACTGCGGTGACCAGCAATACACAGGAAAACAGATGCCAAAAAAATCGCAGTCATCTGGCGTTGGAGGAGAAGTTTTGAAATCAAAAACATTACAGTCGACAGAGAGTTTCTTTAGCTGTTCTCTAAGCTGATTTGTCAGATGTTTGGTGTTTCCGGAACCTGAGAAGAAATATACATTTGCCTTCATTTCTTTGCGCAACCTTTCAAAATAAAAATGGCCAGAGTTGAGTTTATTCAACCTGGCCATATCAAGGGTTCAGATTATTTCTATTCTTTTACGTCCACAGAAATGATCTTAACAGGATTTATTGGAGATTTGATATTCGGCGTTTCTTTCTGATTATATGGGACTCTGCTGATTAGATCGCAAATCTCAAGTCCCTGGGTGACCTCTCCAAAAACGGTGTATTTTTCGCCAAGTTTTGGGTTGGATTTTAAAAGAACGCAGAAAATTGAGGAATTCACCGCCACTCCACCGTTTGGAAGAAAAACACAGCCACGGTTTGAGGTTTTGTAGGTTTTTTCATACGGTATGATGTATTTCTGCTCGCCCATTCCAGTGTTGAAAGGGTCGCCGGTCTGGATGAAAAAATCCGGTTCGATGTTGTAGAAGTTCAAACCCTGGTAAATTGGCATGACGTTATTGTCGTTCTGCTTTACGCCTTTGCACCACTCAACAAATTGGGCACATGTTTTTGGCGCGTTTCTTGTGTATAGCTGGATCGTAAACGATCCTTCGGTTGTGTTAAACACAATCTTTGGCGACTCGTCCGGTTTCTCATTTTGCAATTCCGACGTCAGATTGCACGAGGCAAGCAAAACAACTGAAGCCAAAATGCAAAAAAGGGGTTTATTATTTGACATCGGCTTTGATGATGTAAACTTTTTCTTTTGGAGATGAGATTTCTTGTGGATTACCCGGATTTGGGCCAACAGGAACTTTTTGAATTTTATCGACAACGTCATAGCCTTTTGTTACCTGACCAAAAGCTACAAATCCTTGAGGATCAAGTCCAGCCGTGTTGTCAGCCGTATTGATGAAGAATTGGCAGTCGGACTGGTTAACACCAGCCTGGGATGAAGCCATCGAGATGGTTCCTTTTTTGTTCATCGTAGTTATTTGCATTTCATCCAATGCCATGGAACCGCCACCAGCTCCTGTGCCGTCTGGATCTCCACCTTGAATCATAAAGCCATCAATGACCCTATGGAAAATAAGGTTGTTGTAGAAACCAGACTTGACCTTGTCGATCATGTTCCCTGATGCGATTGGAGTTTCAGCAAACAGCGAAACTTCGAAGGTGCCCATGTTTGTTTCAAAAACTATGGTTCTTGCCAGTGAATCGTCTTTTTTTGGTTTTTCCTGGTTTGTTGTATCGGTTGGTTTGTTTGCGGTGTCATCCTGCTTTTCGATGGTGATGTCAGAGAAAGCCGGGCCGACTTTGTTGACCTTGTCGGCTGATTCGCCCACAAGCGTGGTTGGTTCAGACGAACCGCAGGAAACAAAACCCATTATCATTGTTGCCATCAACACGAATGCCAATGTTTTCTTCATATCAAAACCTCCATGTGCTACGGATAAATTATCCAAAACGATTGCAAATTCAAGCAGTAAAAGGTAATCCTACTTGACCCAGGCTTTTGTGATTATGACCTTTTCAACCGGAGAAGACATTGCTCCATCATTGCCCCTGACGCATTTCACATTTTCAATTTTTTCGATGACTTCGTAACCCTTGGTCACCTTTCCGAACGCAACAAAACCGTAATCGTCGAGTCTGACGTTGTCGGCTGTGTTGATGAAAAACTGAGCATCAGACTGGTCGGTGATCGGTTTATTTCTGGAACCGGATGCCATGGCAATTGTTCCCTTGAGGTTTGAGTTCTTGCCGATTGGATCCATCTTCATCTCTCCGCCACCCATGCCTGTGCCTTGCGGGTCACCACCCTGGATGACAAAACCATTGACCACGCGATGGAAGGTGAGGTTGTTGTAAAATCCTGCTTCAACCTTTTTTAGCATGTTGCCTGTGGCAACCGGTGTGTCAGAGTTGAGTGCAACTTCGTAGGTTCCATGATTGGTTTCAAAAACCACAACTTTTTCTTCTGCCATTTTCTTGTTCCTCCTAAAATGCAAAAACCGCAACGCCAGCCATTATAGCAGTCATTGCGGTTTTTGTCTTTTTCTCAATTTATTTTACGTAGGCTTTTGTGATGATGACTTTTTCAAGTGGAACTGACGGGGTTGTTTCCATGCCTGGTCCTACTGGTACTGAGGCAATTTTTTCTATTGTTTCCCAACCAGAGGTCACTTCGCCAAATGCAACAAAGCCGTAGTCGCTGTCGAGGCGAAGGTTGTCGCCTGTGTTGATGAAGAATTGGCAGTCTGACTGGTGCTCGAGCGGGTTCGTCTGGCTTGATGATGCCATTGAAATTGCGCCTTTTTTGTTGGTGTTTCCGGCTGGCTTTGGATCCATCTGCATGTTTCCGCCACCTGTGCCATCGCCTTTAGGATCTCCACCCTGAATCATGAAATCTGAAATGACGCGGTGGAAAGTAAGGTTGTTGTAGAAACCGGCTTTTGCCTTTTCGATCATGTTGTTCGAGGCAACCGGTGTGTCCTTGTAAAGGCCAATTTCGTAGTTTCCATAGTTTGTTTCAAAAACCACTGTGGCAAGGAAATCGCCTGTTGCCGGTGTTTCTTCGGCCTTTTCTTCTGCCTTTGGCTCTTCTTTGGTTTCTTCGGTCTTTGGTTCTTCTGTCTTTGTTTCGGTTGTGGTGGTTTCTGTTGAGGTTGTGGTTTCGGTTGCTGGAGTTTCTTCCTTCTTTTCACCGCAAGCAGCAAAAATGGTTACCATGCCAACAACAAGGAGAAGTGCAACAAACATTGATATGTACTTTTTCATTTTAGTTCCTTTCAATTTTGTTACTAAAATCAATTATTTTCTTCGAGCTCTTTTTCGAGATCGTCGTAATCAGCCTTCAAAACGTTGATGTTCTCACGCTCAAGGTCTGACTCGGACATGACTCGGACTGACCTGTCTGAACCTTCTCTGGCAAACTCGCGCAGATACTGGTCTTCCTCGGACTCGGTCTGTTCCTGTCTTCTAAATCTTGGCTGGCGTTCCGGTGCCGGAAGGGTGGCCTTGATTGAGAGACGGATTTTTCTTTCTGGTACACGGATGTCGATAATTTTACACTGAACCTTCTGACCTTCGTGAATTTCGGTGTCAATGCGCTCGACCCTGTGGTGTGCAACCTGGGAGATGTGGAGGAGTCCTGAGACGCCTTCTTCGAGTTCGATGACTGCACCGAACTTGAGCAGCCTTGTCACTGTGCCTTCGACAACGTCGCCGACAGAGTACTTGTAAGGAACGAGATCCCACGGATGTGGCTGAGCCTGGCGGAGTGAAAGGCTGATTCTGCCTTCATCGTCAGACTTCTTGATAACCTTTACGTTAACTTTCTGCTTCTTTTTGAGTACTTCCTGTGGAGTCTTTCTTGAACCCCATGTGAGCTCTGAAAGGTGGATCAGACCTTCAACGCCTTCACCCAGTTCTACAAATGCGCCGAATTCGACGAGGCCAACAACGGTGCCTTCGTATATTTCGCCGACTTGGAGCTGGTCAATGAACTCTTTGCGCCTTCTGTCACGTTCGCTCTCTAGAATTTCCTTCTGTGAGCAGACAACACGGCGAGTTGGTTTTTCTACTTCGATAACCCTGACTTTCATGAGTTTTCCAACCCATTTTGCCGGATCTGTATTGCGATTGAGGTCAATCATGGACCTTGGTACGAAAGCGGTTACGCCAACATCGACAAGGATTCCGCCCTTGACGGCTTTTCTTCCCTGTGTTTCGATGATCTCGCCCTTGTCCTTGAGCTCTGCCAGCTTGTCCCAGATGAGTTCGAAATCCGCTCTCTTCTTTGAGAGGATAATGTTACCCTCGTCATCGGAAGTCTTGACTACTTTGCAGGAGACCTTGTCGCCTGTTTTGTAGAGCTTGGAGAGTGGCTCTCCGTGCGTTTCAATCTCTGCTCTTGGGATGAAGCCTTCTGACTTCTGGCCGATATCGACCAAAAGACCGTCATCCATCACTTTGACTACAAAAGCTTCGATGAGCTGATTGCGGTCAAGTGCCTTGAGATCGAAATCAAGTGCTGATTTCATCTGAGCGTGATCGCTCTGTTCGCTTGCTGACATCTGCCCCGGCTGAGCGTGCGTGCCGTTTTCAAAATTTGTCTGATCCATTTCCCACATTGGTTTTCCTTACCTCGACATTCTTTTACGTGTTCATCTTTGAACACTATTTTGTTATTTTAGATAATTAGTGTGGTTTGTGAATAGAAAGATTTAGTTAAAATCGTAAAAATTGACTAAACAACTGTAATTGCTAGAATAATTCTCATGACAATTGAAGAATTGGTGAGCAAAATTTTCAACCGATCAGCAAAAGATGACGCAACCATTATACATTTTTCTGGGAAAAACGGGTCATTCCTGCCCATACCTGATCATATTTCACACAATCTTCGCTCAGCTTTAGAGAAGCTGAGCATTAATGAATTATATATACACCAGGCACAAGCCATTGAGGCAGCCTTGTCAAAGAAAAATACGGTCATTGCGACCCCTACAGCCTCAGGCAAGACTCTCTGCTTCAACATTCCAGTGCTTTCTGAGATTGCCGAAAATCCATCTGCACGGGCGCTGTACCTCTACCCCACGAAAGCACTTTCGGCTGACCAATCTGCTGGATTGCAGGAACTCATCGATGCCTCAGGCTTGCCAGTCAAGATGCACACCTACGACGGTGACACCCCAGTTTCAGCCAGACAGGTATTAAGAAACGAAGGCTCTATAATACTTACAAACCCGGACATGCTCCATTCTGCCATTCTCCCGCAGCATACAAAATGGATAAACCTGTTTGAAAACCTGAAATATGTAGTAATCGACGAACTCCATCAATACCGAGGAGTTTTTGGATCGCATATGGCAAACCTCGTTCGAAGACTCAGGCGAATTTGCACTTTTTACGGCTCCCACCCAGTTTTTATCATGTCAAGCGCCACAATCAAAAATCCTGGTGAACTGGCATCAAACCTGATTGAAGACGACGTAACGGTCATCAGTGAGGACGGCTCCCCAAGAGGCGACAAATATCTTGTGGTCTACAATCCACCAATTGTTGAGCCACAGCTTCGGCTTCGAAGGTCTGTGATGTTTGAAGCAAGGAAGTTTGCCACAGAACTCATAAAAAACGGCATCCAGACAATCGTTTTTGCCAGAGCCAGAACAACCGTTGAAAATATTCTTCGCCTTCTCAAGGACGACGCAAGGTCAAACGGCATCAGCCCTGAAAGCATCAGGGGTTATCGCGGTGGTTACCTGCCACTTGAACGCAGGGAGATCGAAAAGGGTCTTCGTGATGGCAGGATTCTGGGTGTGGTTTCAACCAACGCCCTCGAGCTTGGCATCGACATCGGCAGGCTCGAAGCTGCCATTGTCGCCGGATACCCTGGAACCATCGCATCCTTGCGGCAGCAGATGGGCAGAGCAGGCAGGAAACAGCAGTCCAGCCTTGGAATTCTTATTCTTTCAGGCAGTCCTCTCGATCAATATATAGCCCAGAACCCAAAGTTCCTGCTGACATCGCCACCTGAGTCAGGCCTTATAAACCCTGACAATCTCTACATCATGGTCAGCCACATCAAGTGCGCGGCTTTCGAGCTGCCATTTGTTGACGGCGAGATGTTTGGCAGAGCCGAGATTACGCCTGTCCTTGAACACCTCGAAAGCCACGGCGTGGTAAACCACGCAAATGGCAAATGGTTCTGGATGACAGAGGTTTATCCGGCTGATGAAGTGTCGCTTCGCAACGCAGCCAAGGAAAATGTCGTAATCATGGACACCACCGATGCGCCAAACATCAGGACGATTGGCGAGGTCGACCTTTTCGGCGCGCCAATGCTGGTTCATGACCAGGCAGTCTACATCCACGAAGGTGTGAGCTACCATGTCGACAAGCTGGATTTTGAAGCCAGAAAAGCGTTTGTCAGACGCGTTAATGTTGATTATTACACCGATGCCAACCTTGAAGTCAACCTGTCGGTGCTTGATGAGCTTGGCAGAAACGACATCCCAGCCTACTCTTCCGGTTTTGGTGAGGTGTCGGTCACTGCCATCACAACACTTTTCAAAAAAATTAAGATGAACACGCACGAAAACCTGGGCTTTGGCGAGGTGCGCCTGCCAGAAAGACCGATGGACACAACGTCATGGTGGCTTGTGGTCTCCCAGCGCATTGTAAACGAGTCCAGCCCGAACGACCTTGCCAACGCGCTCAAGGGGCTTGGGAACCTGCTAATCGGCATCCTGCCGTTGCCGCTGATGTGCGACCCGCGCGACCTGAGCCTCCACGTGCAGGTGAAGTCACCTCACTTTGGCAGGCCGACGATTTTCATCTACGAGACAAACGCTGGCGGAGTCGGACTCTCGCAGCATATCTTCGACCTTGGCAGCCAGGCGCTTGCCATGGCGCTGGAAACGCTTGACCGTTGTGGCTGCGCAGACGGCTGCCCTGCATGCATCGGCCCTGCAGGAGAAACCGAAGCCGGAACCAAGGAAAAGACGAGAAAACTCATTGGGATGATGATGGAGGAGAGGATTGTGTAAATTTCTCAGGGAAATCTCTTTTTAATAATGAATTCAAAGAATAACCTACTCTTAGCCCAGAATTTCTTAATAAATCAACATAATCAAGACAATGCAATTTCCAACCATCTCCATAAGGTTTATCACCGTAACAAACTTGGAATATTTTCTTCATTACATCTATAGTAGATTTTGATACTTCATACGCTAAACTTAAACAAGCGTCTTCGGATACCATATGTCCATTTAGATGGATACCTGGTTCGTCAACATGCACATAAGTCTGCCCTATAAAGTTTTCTAGGTAATTATTTAGTTTTACATCATCAATTTCACCTCTTCTATCCAATACTTGTTGGCTTAACCTAAAAGGTGAACCATGTGTGATAAAATTTCTTACGGTTGACAAATGATCAAATCTATTAAATGCGTCATAATATTCATTTAACGCTTCATTCTTTGTTAATCTTGTAGATGAAAAATTTTTATTTGAAATATGCTTTATTATTAATTTTGTTGTATCTTTTAAGTTCAGAATGGTCGCAGATTGTAATTCTTGATTTACTTTAGATCTATTTATTTTGTTTATAATTTTTTTTTAAAAAACTCTGTTTATTAAATTTAGGTCTTTTGCCTAATAAGAAAAGATATTCATTAATATTGTCATTATTCACAATTCCTTGTTGTTTTAATAATGACAAATAATCTTGACCAATTTCTTGCACAAGCCATTCAAATAAACAAAAGAATGATAAAATTGAGTAACAACATAATTCAATAATTGATTCGCAAACTGAGATTGGATAATTATTGGGTAATTCTCACCCTCAGCCACCAACTTAGACCATATTACTCCTGTTAATCAACATTTTCAACAACAATCTCACTTGATACGATGTAGGTTCTTTTCTGTGATTGTACTTCCAGACATAAT